>DATEUJ010000054.1:0-8551 GCA_035283185.1 Anaerolineae bacterium
TGCCAGACGGTTTCCGCAGTGAGCGTCCCGCCGTTGAACACGTTGTCGAGGATTGCTTGACGCTTCGTGCGCCCCAGGCCGTGTGCCATGTGTCAGCTCCCTTCAATCTCCTGAAATGTAAACCTTCAGCGTCGGGGTTCCGGATGCCGCTGCTACCGAGATGTGCGTCTCGCCGTGCGCGAGCTTGTACGAGCGCTCCGTTGCCGGCGGCAGCTGCCAGTCATTCGCGGTCGCCGCCGGGATCGTTGACGGCCCCACGTGAAAGAAGGCGCTGATAGCTGCGTCTTGCAAGTACAGCGTGACCCACGCCTCGCTGTCCGCCGGAGCAGCTCGTAACTGAAACGTCTGACTCGCAACGGTGAGCGCAAACACCTGCGTCCGCCGTCGATTGGTCGCGACGCTGTTTGCTTGTGGTGCGCGTACGTCCTCGCCACGTCCATCGTCTGCCATGTCACATGCCTCCTGTCCGAGCGCGCAGCGCCGGGAGAACGTTCATCCTAAAGTCAGGATCGGTGTGCGAGAGCCGTGTGATCAGCGCGCTCACCGCGTCGGCCTCGTTACTCCCCATCGCTTGCGCGAACTGCGGCGCGTAGCGCCCAAGCACCTGCGGCTCGTTCTGCAGCGCGTCCATCGCGACATCCGACAGCATGTAGCCGCGCCCACCCTCGATCTCGCGCTGCGCCTGCGCGCCAGGGTCTCCGCCGCGATCGCGCGCGCCCGTGATCGCCTGACCGGCGCCGGTTGCCGCCTGGATGCCGGGTCGACCCATGCCGCCGAGTGCCGCGCCAGCAACGCCGCCCACGGGGCCGCCCACCGCGCTACCGAGCGTGCCGCCGATGGCTGCATCGCGCATCCCTGGGCCAGAGCGCAGGAAGTCGGCCATGACGTCGGGGCCGTAGTTCTGCACGGCCTTGTTGCTGAGCATTCCGGCTACGCCGCCGACGACCGCGCCGGGGATGCCCCCGACCGCGCCACCGATCGTGGCTCCTGTGCCCGCGCCAATGCCGCGCGCAATGTTGCTGGGCGCGCTGAACGGACTCTGCGTGTCGAGGTCGAGCTGCTTGGCGCGCGCCATGTTCTCGACGTCGGCGGAGATGCCGTATGCGTCGTTGGCGTTGTGGAACGCTCGCGCCGTGTCGTCAGTCGCCATCTCGTCGATCGCGCCGTGGAGCTGCCCGCGCACGACACCGGCAGCGTCGCGCTGCGCTTGCTTCGGCAGGCCCTCGCTGGGCGTCACGTTCTCGCCGGGCTTGCGGTAGCCGCCACGCTGCCAACCCTGCTTGAGCTCGTCGAGCTGCGACGCGTTCAGCTGGTCCGGCGCGATCCAATCGTCGCCGGCTTCGATGCCGGTCGATCTCTGGCCGGCGGGGACCTGCTCCTCGAGTCGGTTGACGTAGCCCGTGTACGGGTCGAGATCGAGATTGACGTCGGCGTCGTCGACCAGTCCGCGCAGGCCTGCGACCACGTTTTCGCGTGGCACGCCCACGCCTTCCTCGGTTGCTTGCGCAACAGCGGCGCCCTTCGCGGGGCCGTGCACGTCGGTCATCAGGCGCTTCGCTTCGGTGGCGTAGTCGCCGGGCTTGTTGAACGTCAGTCTCTGCCGCATCGAGTCGATCGGGTGCCGCCAGTCCATCGGGACTTCGGGCGTCATGCCGAGTTCGTCAGCGGCCTGCGGCAGGTTCTCGACGTACTCGTCGCCCTGCAGCTTCCGCTGAGCTCGAGCGGCAGGGCCAATCTCCCCGAGCGCGGTCGCACGCGCCTTTGGCGCAAGGCTGGTGAGCGCGTCGCTGCCGGCGCCGAGAAAGCGCCCCACCATGCCGCCGCCGAGACCCCACAAACCGCCCTCAGCGGCGCCCGCGGCGGCGTCCTCGGTCACGCCTTCGAGCGTGGGCTTGCGACTCATGCCCGCGCCACGCAGCTGCCCGAGCGCGGCGCTGGACGCCATCTCACCGGCGAGGCCGCCAGGGGCGCCGGCGACCGCGGCGCCGAGGTCCCAGGGGGCGCCGCCGAGCGTCTTCGCGGTGTTGTAGGCGTACGGCGAACGCTCCGCCGCGGCGTCGTGCATCGCGTTCTGATCGGCAAACTCGTCGACGTAGGAGCGCCCCGAGAACATCGACCGCGCGCCGGCCTCGAGCTTGTCTCCGTAGCCCATGGTGCCGCCGCGCAGCGCGCCGCGAACCGTGTCTGCGCCCGTCTCGAGGAAGCGATCGGCCATGCTCGGCGGGTGCTCTTGCGGGTCGTTCGAGAGGTCGACCGTCGTCATTTCCTCGCGCGGCGACTTGATGACTTCGGGCTCTCCGATCTGCATGTCAGCGGACACGTCGGCGGTGGCGAACTGAATGCCGCGCTGATCCATGCGCTGCATCCACTCGTCCATCTTCTCTTCTGGCACGTCGGCATAGCCGCCGCCCGCGAGCTTGAACGTTCGAACGCCGCCGCTCATCGGTACACCACCCCGAGGTCGTCATCCTCGTCTTTGAGCCGCTGCAAGTAGTCGTTCACCATCGGCGGCTTGCCGGGCTGCACGGGCAGCACGTCGCCCGCAGGTGGTCCGCTGAACTGGAAGTTGTTGCCGCCACCAGCTGCGCCACGGCTGCCACCGAGTCGCACGGGTTCCGGCGCTACCCCGGGCGCGGCCTCTGGCAGCGACTGAGGCTGCGAACGGCCGAACACCCAGTTGCCCAACTGGTCCTCGTCTAGCACGCGCCGCGACAGCTCGGGCGACGCTATGGCGCGCGCGCGAATGTCGCGCTTAATGAGGTCTGATAGTGTCCCGATTCCAAGCCGGAACTCTTGCTCGGTCGCACCTTCACGCATGCCGTTGACGATGCGTAACCGCTCGTCCTCGTTCATCGACGCCGCGGCGCCGGTGCTCAGGTAGCGGAACGCGGCGCTCGCGCCTTCGCGCGCTTGAACCATCCGATCCGCGTCCGCGTACCGCGTCTTATCTGACCAGTTTTCTGGGTTCGCCCACGTCGGGAGGTTGCCTTCGGCCTTCCCGACACCCGGAATGTCCTTGGGGTAAAGCCCGAGAACCTCCTCGGCCCCCTGCAGGCGCTTCGCGATCATCCGCGCATCCTTCGTGCGGTTTGCGAAGTCGGACATCGCTGTGCGGTCCGTGCTTTCGCGCAGCCGGCTGTTGGTCTCACCCCGCTGAGCCGCCGTCGCGTCCTGCTGTGCCTTCGTGGCTGCCGCCGTCGCCTCGCGTCCCGCCTTCCGATCCTCGCGGTCGAGGTCGCGGTCGTCGCCCTGCGTCTTGTGCTGCCACTTCATCTCGTCGATCTGCGCCTGCTGGTACGGCGTGACCACGTTCGGATCGAGCGTTGCGTCGCGCTCCGCCTTCAGCGCCAGCGCTTGCTTGTAGCGGACGTCCGCGGCCTTTGCTTCCGGCGATCCCTCACCGCTGAGGAAGCGCTCCATCACGGCGCGCTGGTGTGCTGTCTGGAGGTCGATCTCTTGCTGGCGCATGTCGGCATTGCGGCCGGCGAGCCCGATCTGTTTATCTAGCGCCGCAGCTTCACCCTGCTTCAGATAGGCCGCACGGTCGTTCTCGAAGGCGTCATCGCTGCGTTTGCGCCGGTACTGCTCGCCCTGCACGGCGCCCTGCACGATCTGCCCGAGCCCGCGGCCCTTGTTGGCGATCAGGTCAGCGATGCCGGCCGCAGCCGCAAAGCCGTTATTTTCGAGCCACGAGCCTTCGTCGCGCTGCGGGATCGGGTACATGCCGCGCGGCTCCTCGGCCGGACGCTGGCTGAGGAAGCTCGCGACCGCCCGCGGGTCGAGCTCGGGAGCGGGTGCGCCGTAGCTCTCGACGCCGCCGACAGCTGCGCCGTATGGCGCTTGCTGCGGCTGAGCCATCATGAAGCGCTCGCGCATCTTGCGCATCTCTTCGTCATCATCTGTCAGGTAGGGTTCGTACATGCCGCGTCACCCGTAGATGTCCTGGCCCTGGTCGAGCTGGTACTTGCGCTTGTTGAGCGAGAGTGCGGCACCGGTCGTGCCTGCGAGCGTGCCCGTGAACACGCCGGTTGGTCCGTAGAGGGAGCTGCCCAGGCCTTGGGTCGCCCCGGTGACCGCGTTGCGGCCCGCGAGCGTCGCGTCTTGGAAGCCGATTTGCGTGCCCACGTCGCCGCGTTGGTTACCCGCGAACGAGTCGATATCGGCCTGCTGCGTGGACTGGATCGCACCCGCGCGCTGTGCGCCGGCCGCGTTCACGCCGGTCGTGCCCCAGAAGTTGTTGTTGTTGATCGCCGAGTTGTTGCTGAGCTGCGTGTTGGCGAGATCGCCCTGACGCTGGAGGTCTTCCAGCGTGACGCGCTGGTTCTGCATGTTCACAAGGTTCGACTGGCCCGTGTTGAACGTGCCCACGTAGTCGTTAGCTTCACGGATCGCGTTTGCTTGAGTGCCATAGCCCTGAGCGCCCGCCACGCGCGTCGCCTGGTTGCGCGCGTACGCGTCGTTTTGAAAGCCAGCATTGGAAATATTCGTCTGCGTCTGCAGGCCCGCGTTGTACCTGTTGGTCTCGCTCTGCTGGCCGGCGTTGACGATGCTGTTTTGGTTGGCCCAGCCGGTGTTTGCCAGACCTACGTCGTCGTTCATCTTTCGCAGGTTGCCCGCCGCGTCGACGTACATGCCCGACGCTTGCAGCTGCGCCGCGCGGCCTGCCTGCGAAGCCTGCGACCAGCCTGCCATGGCCTGCTGCGAGCGGCCGATCGCGTTCGCTTGCGCGCCGAGGTCGTTCAGCACGGACTGCCGTCCCATCTCTTGCTGAGAGTTCAGCATCGCCGTTTGTTCGGCAGCGCCGGAGCGCATGCCGCGCGCGGCCAGGTTCGACATCACGGCTTCGCGGTTGTTGCGTTCGAGGTCTTCGCGCCGCTGCTTGAAGTTCTCGAGGATGAACTTCTCTTGCGCGGTGATCTCCGGGTTCGACAGGTCTTTGTACTTCTGCGTGACGCCGCGCAGGTTCTCGTTCCACTCGCCGCCGTTGATGAGTCCGCCGAGCTGCTCGATGGCCTGCTTTTGACGGTTCACGTCGCTGGGATCTGACGCGTACTGATAGAGCTGCGCCATCACGGCTTGCGCCTGTGCTGCTTGCGCCTGTGCTGCTTGGTAATCGAGAGACCCGCCGTAGATGTCGCCGAACTGCCCGAGCGCTTGCTGCTGGTTCGCGATGTCTTGCGGGTTCGAGCTCCACTGCGAGGCCGAAAGCATCGGCACCGACGTGTTGTAGAGGTCGTTCGCGCGCTGGTTGTAGATGCCGAGCGCAGCGTTGTTCGCGCCGGTGTACGTGCCGAGTGCGGCCTCGTCGCTCGCCTGGTAGCCGCGGAGCGCGTCCGCGTAGGTCGCGGTGTTGCCCGTCCGCGCGGCGTTCTGCTGGTTCGTGATGCCCGGCAGTTGATTGACGAGTCCACCGACCTGCGATTCCCAGTTCGCCTGGTCTCCCTGCATCGTGGCGATGGTGCCGCGGCCCCACTGCTCGTATGCGTTGTCGAGGTTGCCCTGGTTCCGCGTCCAATCGTCGGCGATGCGCTGGTCTTCGGGGATCGGGTTGTAAGGCACATCCACGGGCCGTGGCGTGTTCGTGCCCGGGATGAGCGTCGAAGACGGTACGTTCGGCGCACTGACTGGCCGCGGTCGGCCGGTGTTTGGGTCGATGGTGGAGTTCGCGCCGCTACTTCCGCCAGCGCCGCCCGTGCTGTATGTCGGGCTGCCCGTCGTCATGGCGCGGGGGTCCGTGTTCGGAGTCGGCGAGATGGGGCCGCCGTCGTTTTCGAAGATCGGCTGACCGTTGTAGTCGTAGCCGACGAAGACGAGTGCCATCAGCCACCTCCCTGCGAAGCGATCAGAAACGTGAACCTGTACTGCTCGGTCGCGCTCGGCGTCATGCCTTGGATCTTCGTGATGCGCGCGCCGCGCTCGACGCCCTCCCACACGAAGTGAACAAGCGCGCCCGCTGCGGACACGGGGACCTCTGGCCCGTTCACCGACTGCACGCGACCGCACAAGATCGCGATCGGCGCGACGCGAAGGGCGCCGAGCTGCATGGGCTCGGTGTACAGCGACGTGAACACGCGCGGCGTCCACTGCATGCCGCCACGCATCGACGCGTTGACCTCGCGGAGCGCCTTGGAGAGCGCGGGGCCGTCGTACTCCTTGCCTTGGTTGGGTCGCCCGATCGTCATCGCCGCCCCTGCTGCTCGGTGAAGGTCGCGTAACGCAGCGAGATGCCGGCGAGCGACTTCAGTCCCGCGCTGGTGATCGCGAACCCTGGCGCAATGCCGGACGCTTGTGCGGGCGTGTCACGCGAAATGCCCAAGCTCGCACGCAGGTCGTTCTCGGCCGAGAGCAGCGGCTCCACGAGCCCGCCACCATCCACGAGCAAGCCGTTGAAGCGCGGCTCGAGCGTGCCAGAACTGCCCGTCTCAAAGATCCACGTCGCGTCGATCCACTGCTTCATGGTGTCGGGTCGATCGCCAAACACGGGCTGCAGGTCGAGGACCGGCCCACTGCTGAGTAGCGCCGTGAGGTCCGGCTGCAACTCGTCGAGCTGCGTCGTCGTGTAGCCGAATACCATCGCGAGGCTCGTAGCGAGCTGCGCGCCAACGGTTGCGCCGTTGAACTGCGAAGTCGTCGTGAAGCAGTCGTAGCGCAGCGAGTACACGAAGTTCAGAGTCGCGTGCGCGCCGATGATGTAGATCTCGTCCACGCGCTCGTCGGCAACCAAGAACGGCGTCTCAGACTCGGCGTAGAACGCGCCCGGAAGCAGGTCGCCCACACGCCCCGTCGACAACTCGCGGATCGCCTCGTCCGACATCTCGACCAGGCCGCGGTTCGAGTACATGTAGATCTTGCCGCGCAGCACGCACCAGGCGCGTGGGCCCGCGATGATGAGCGACTCGTCAATCTGTTCGACTAGAATGTCGGGGATGCCGTTGACCGGTGCGATGTTGCCTGAGAGGCGATAGACGCCGTCGCTGCAGCAGTACCACTGCGTGTCCTTCGTCGAGATCTGCGCGTAGATCTCGCCGTTGCCGATGGCCTGCTCGTTTGTCGGCGGCACCGCCTCCGGCAGCCCGTTGTGCGAGTACATCACGTAGTCCTTGCGCTGCGTCGGCTGAACCGTCAGCACAGCTGCGGAGATCTCCGGAATCGGAGGGTCGAACTTACTCCCCTGCGTCGCACGCAACGTCATCGTTGCTGGCGGAACATAGTGCTTGCGTGTGATGTCTACGGTGGTGCCGATGAAGAAGTCACCCGACGCCGCGCCATACAACGCTCGGGTTGCGGTGAGCTTATAGCTAACCATCATCCCGTATCCGAACAGCTGAAAGTGCCGGTACGTCTGGCCATCGATCTCGATGACGTCGTTGATTTCACTTTGTGCGCTGGCGCCACCGCTGGTGGCTGCAGCGCTGACGACGATCGACGTTGCACCTACGCTCACGATGGTTGTCCCGGCCGGCAAATGCGAATCGGTGACCTGTTGGCCTGGCACGAGCCCGATGATGTCGGTCGCGCTGATGCCGCTGACCGTGGTGCTTGCGTTGGTGTAAGTCGCCGCGATGAACCGACGTCCCCAGCCGTTGCGCCGCTCGTCCGCGGTGTTGAGGTCTCCCTCGCCCCTGCGCAGGGTGAGCGTCAGACGTGCCGGGAAGCGGCAGTTGGCGTACCACGCTCGCCCCTTGAACACGGACAGGCATGCAGCTACTGGCGGCGGGTCGTGCCCAGAGGTCAGACCGCCGAGGTCCGGGTTTGTGTAGATGTCTTTGCCGAGCCCGCCCAGCGGTCCGCCGACCGCGCTGGCGACGGCCCGGTCGACGATCGTCACGTCACCGGCGCTGATGTCAGAAGCGGTGAGCGCCACGCGCGCAACGAGGTACTGCGTCACGCCGGGGTTGGTTTCAGCACCGACGGTGAATGGCACAGACTGGCTGCGGTAGACTTCCACGTAGTCGCCGGCTTTCGCGAATACGGCGAGTGAGTCGTCGCGCAAGGAGATGGGCAGGGAGACGTCACAGACAGTCGGCGCGGCGTCGATGGCGAACCGAAAGGCGGCCGACGGGCGACTTCGCATGACGTAGCCATCCGCGAACTCGCGGACCAACACTGCAGAGTAGGAAACACACGTGTTCGCCTGGATCGCGACTGGCGATCCCGTCGTGACCTCGCCAGGTGCGCTATTCATGGCGAGCTGTGGCAGCCCAGCCATGCGAAATGTCCGCTCTGCGGTGCTGCTCGGGTTCTCATAGTCCGCGACGATGGGGTCTTTCGTCGCGCCGTTGATGATCGTGCGACCGCGCATCGTGATCGCCTGCAGGCGGCCCGTTTGGCTGAAGTCGTCGGACGTGTAGGGCAGCGTGCCGTTGTCGATCGAAGGGCTCGTGAGGGCGTGCGACCACCACTCCACGCGCCAGACGCCGGATCCGTCGCGCTGCAACACGATCAGTTTGTTCGCGGTCGAGTGCAGCAGCCTCGGCCGATAGCCACTGAGCAGCGTGCCCCAAGCGGTCTTCGTGTACGCCTGCTGAAACTTCGCGGGCGAACGGCAGAT
>DATEUJ010000055.1:0-31016 GCA_035283185.1 Anaerolineae bacterium
GCGCTCCGAGCCATGTCCTGCCTGCACCCCCGGGCTCGCCCGAGGGCGGGCCTGTGGCGCAGGCACAGGTGAGCGAAGCCTGCCCTGAGCGCGAAGTCCCCGACCGAAGGGAGTGGGGAAGGCGAAGGGTCGAAGGAGAAGCGAGCGAGTCGCGGTCGCCTCCCTTAGAACGCGGTCGCCCACTATCGGGCACAGGCACGCTTCGCGCCCGCCCCCACGGGTTTATGGATCGAGTCTCGATGTGCAGAAGGCGAATCAGTCGCAGCATAGAAGGCGCGCCTCAGGTTTTTGTCGAGCGGTGAATGACAATCGACGCACCGATGACGACGGCGAGGATCGACAGGAGGGCCATCAGCCCGAGCAGGTCTACCGGCGCATCCGACCAGCCGCGCGCGACCAGCGCTTCGAGCGCAGATTCGTCTGCTGGAGCTTCGCCTGGATTCGCCGGGGCGGCGCGCACAGTAACGGCGGCGGCCGAGGGGGCCGTGTCGGTTGCCGTCCGATCTGAACGGAGAGCGACGATCGCGGGCGTCTTTGTCGCAGGCGGGACTGCCGGCGTCGGCGTGGATGTCGCCGAGGGCAGCGGCGTCGCCGTCGGCGTCGCGGAGGGCGCAGGTGTATCGGTGGGAACCACGGTCGGCGTATCGGTCGACGCCGGTGTCGCGGTGTGCGTGCTCGTCGGCTGGACGGTCGGAATGGTCGTCGGGGTCGCCGTGGATGGGGCAGCCGCGCCGGTCAGCGTCACGAGCCGGAAGTAAGAGGCGACGGCGCCGTTCGCGTCGCGATATTCGACGTAGATGCGATGCTCGCCGTCGACGCTCGACAGCGCGAACTGAATCGTGCGCTGCCAGGGCTGCCAGGCGACGGCGCTCAGGTCTTCGCCTTCGCCAACGCGGATCTCGACGGCGCGTCCCATCGTTCCGCCCGAGCCGGCCGGCTCAGCTTCCTCGTTGCTCAGCGTAAGCGTGACGGCGGGGCTGCCCACCACGCTGCCCTGATCGACGAAAAACGGCAGCACGCCCGGTCGCGCCCCGAACGTCAGCGTATAGTACGTTCCGTTCGCGCCCGCCGCCGCGCCGATCCCGACCTCGCGGTGGTGCTCGTTGAGCAGGTTGTTCCGATGCACCGTCGAGCCTGTCCAGAAGGTCCATGCGTCGTCGACCGTCGCGATGCCGCCGCCGTAGATGTTCTCACCCCAGGTGTGGCGCGGCGCGTAGCCCGCCGCGTCGATGCGCTGCTCGGGCGTCGATCCGTCCGAGCCGGTGTGGTCGACGTTGCCGGTGTTCGCCATATCCTGGCTGTGACGCTGGGCCGCCGCGCTGAGCGCATCGTTCAGTTCTAGAGGAGCCAGCCCGTTCTGCCGGCGCAGCGCGTTGATGCGGTTCAGCAGATCCGACACGGCGTCGAACTGAGCCGAAGCCGCGATGGGCGCGGCGAACAGCGCGATGGCGCAGAGCAAAGGGATGAGGCGCATTCGTCCAACTATAGAGCGACCTTATGGCCCGTGAATGACTAGCGGGTCTGAGGCCTGCGCGTTCACGCCTGTTATGACGATCAGCTCAGATGCGCTGCCGAAGTTACGCATCACCAGCGGCAGATATATTCTTGAGGTGAAGATCAAGACGTTGGTGGTCGCCGTAACCTGGCTCACGCCGTTCGTCGCCGTGACGATCGCCGTATAGGCGCCGGCTGCGGCGTAAGTATGCGTTGTGATTGCCCCATTACCCAACATCCCATCGCCGAAGTTCCATTGATAGGTGACATTGCTGCCAGCAGCCGTGGCAGTGAAAGTGGCCGCGCTGCCCAATAGCGTGGGGCTGTCATTGGTTGCGCTCAGGCCGCTGATCGGCAGATCACTCACCGGCAGGGCCACACTGGCCGTGTTGTTGTCGATGTTCGTGTCGCGGCCCGCGCCGGTTATGGTCACGGTATTGGTGATCGTCGTCGGCGCGAGCAGCGCCGGGCTGATCACGCCGGTGACGGTGATCACACCACCCTGTCCATTCAACAACGAGCCGACATTCCACACGTACGAGAAGGGCCCGGTCGGCGTAATCGTCGCGCTGCTCTGATAAGATACACCCGTCAGCGCGCTCGGAATTTGATCCGTGATCACCACATTGGCGGAAGCCTGCGGCCCGGCGTTGCTGTACACGACGGTGTACGTGATGGGCAGGCCCGGATAAGCCGCAGCCGGATTCACCGTCTTGGTCACTCGCAGATCGATCTCGATGTCGAGCGGCGTGACCGTCGCATCGCTCGGCGTGCCCGTGTCTGGATCATCCGTCACAACCGGCGAGAAGTTGCCGCCGCTGACCGCGCCCTGATTGCTGACCTGCGTCACGCCCGGCGGAACCGGATTGTTGATCGTGACGTCGAACGTGATCGTGATCGCTTTGCCCGCCGGTAACGTGCCGATGCTGAGCGGGGTGATGGGAGCACCCACCCGATCGATCTCTACCGCCCGATCGCGTTGCAGCGCGAACGCCTGCGACCTGCCCTCGCCTGCTGTGTGCGGGGGTCGCGCCGCAGGCGCGGGCGTGGGATTGAACGCTGGACTCAACAAGGGCTTGCCGCTGCCGCCGTTCGCCACGATCTGCGCCCCCCTCGGTGCAGCCGCTGTGGTCTGATTGTCTAGCTGCGCGTATTCCTGGGTGGTGGCCATCACGGTAGGCAGCGAGCAGGCCGCGCCGCCGACGAAGCCGCCGCCGCCCGTAGCCACCGTGTTGACTGCCCCGATCGTCGTGACAGCGTTGCCGTTCGTCACTGTCAGGAAGGTCTGCACTGCCGCGTTGTCGTTGTTTGCGCCGCCATAACCGGGCAGCCGCACTGTGGTGAGTTGCCGCTGGCGCATACGCAGGTCCTGGCCGCCATTATTGGGTGTGCCATTATCACCATCGGCACCAGCGCCAGTTAGGCTGTTGTTTTTCACGTCCAGGCAGGCGAGTAATGCATCCGTGGGCAGCGTGCCGATGTTGAAGTGCATCCCGTGGAACGACGCAATCGAGGCGTCCGGGTTAGAGACCGTGTTGCCCGTAACGGTCGCATTCAACGCCGCATTGCCCTCGCCTGCGAGCAAGAGGATGCCATCGTTATGGAACTGGCGCACCAGGTTGTTGGAGATCACGGTGGTATGCGAGCCGCCCGCCCCGTGCGCTTCCACGTCAATGCCGGACGCCTCCGAGGAACCGGAGCTATTCACGGCCGGGTTCCCGATGACGTTGTTCGAGATCGTGCCGCTGAACGTGCCCGTGCCGCTGCCTTTGTTGACGTGCATCGCTCCGCCCTGGCGATTGCCGACCAGCGGGTTGGCGACGGTGCCGTTGTTCAGGATGTCGTAGGTGAACGTGCCGTTGAAGGATGCGCCCAGGATGAACAACCCCTGGCCGAGGCCGATGGCGTGGCCGCCCGTCCAGAAGTTGCCCGTGAAGGTCAGATCCACCGTCGGCGAGCCGAGCAGGCTCAGGTTGAAGTGGTCGCCGCCGTGGGCCGAGAAGGTGTTGTTCGTGACGTTGAGCGTGGCGCTGCCGCCGCCGACCTCGACGAACAGGCCATCGTCGCCTGCCGTGGCACCGGTGTCGTGGATGCTGCTGTTGCTCACGGTCAGGTTGAGCGTGCCACTCGTGTTGTCCACCCGGACGTTGCGCTGGTAGCCACCCGAGATGGCCGAGTTCGTGATGGTGGACGTACCGGCCAGGTTATCGAATGACAGGCTGCCGTCGTTGAAGGGCGTTGCGACATTCGTGCCGTTCACGCCGCCGACCACGCTGGTGGCGAGCGAAAAGCCGTTCACGCTCGTGCCGCGGATACCGTAGTTGGAAGTGTCATGAATGTACATGCGCGTGAGCGAGACGTTGGCCGCATTGTTGAGCACGATCCCGGTGCCAACCGGTATGATCGAAGAATCGTCCCCGCCGGTCATATTCTGGATCGTGCCACCGGAGCAGCCGCTCGTGTTCGCCTCGGTGCACGTCCCGCCGCTGCCGGTGACGGTGAAGCTGCCCGTCGTGTTGTTTAGCACGATGCCGTTCGTCCCATTGCTGGCCGAGACGCTATCGAACGTTACCGCCAGCGCGCCGCTGCTGAGGCTGACGCCCGCGCCCGCCGTGTTGGTCACCGACACGTTGTTGATCGTCAGCGAGCCGACGCTGGCTCCGCCGATGCCGGTGCCGCTGCTGGTGTTGACGTTCAAGCCGCGTACAGTGTTGCCCGAGGCCAGCGCGACGTTGGAGATGGTCGGGCGTGAGGCTGCCGCGATGGACAGGTTTGGCGCAATCGTCAGGCCGACGCCGTGGCCGATCAACTGCTGGTTGTTAAGCAAAGTGAATGCGCCGGGATAGGCGCCCGAACCCTGATAGACAAAGATATAGTCACCCGGGTCGTCGGCGGCCAGCGAGTTGAAGTTGGCGACGCTACTGAAGGGCGAGGTGAAGCGCCCATCGCCCGGCCCGCCAACCGCGTTGTCGATGAACCAGACCACCTGGCCGACGGTGATGGAAACGGTCGCCTGGTCGGTGTTACCCTCGCCATCATCGACTGTATAGGTAAAGGTGTCAGCGCCCGAAAAACCCGGCGGCGGATTGTAGGTGAAGCTGCCGTTGGCAGCCACGCTGACGTGACCTCCGTTTGCGCTGGTGGCGTCGAAGGAAGTGACCGTCAGCCCGCCTGTACCGTCTGGATCGCTGTCATTGTTCAACACTCCCGGCGCGGACACGCTCAACTGCACGTTGCCGACCGTGCCGTAGCTATCATTGCGCGCCAGCGGCGTCGTGCGCACTGAGCCTGGAACGAATACGGTGTTGTCGTCGATGGTGTCGTCAAGTACGACAGCGGTGGCATCGGCATCCCCACTATTGGTGATGACCACCGTGTAACGCAGCGTATCGCCCGGATCGGCGCGATTATCGCCATCGTTATCCGCAAGTAGCGCATCCGTCTTGGTGGCCGTGATGTTGACGGCCTGCGGCGCAAGCGGCGCTTCCAACGTTCCCGTCGAGACACCGGCAGCCGGCACACTGTCCATCGGCGCGGCGCCCGACATCAACGCCAGCGCCATCAGCAATCGCAAGCCACGCACCCCTGCAGATGTGGCATGATTCATCTGAAATCCTCCTGACCACCGCTTGTCATGTAAAAATGGCTTCATATCGCATACGCCCGTCCACCGGACCCAACGGCACCAGAAAAATATCCAGCGTACCCAACGCGGGATTCTCCAACCGATAAATATGCTGCTGCAAATACTGATCGCTGATTGGGCCGAGAAACTCGATCGAGAATGGCGCGCGGTGCGCCGCCTGAACACGCGAGGCGGCGGGCAGTTCGGCCGCTTTGATCAATTCCAGATCGATCGGCTCCCGCCCTTCGAGTCGAATACGAAATGCTTCATGCAGATGCGGCGCGAAGTCCGCACACGTCAGTTGAGGGAGGTTCATACGGGTGTCCATTTCAACAGCCAATATACGCCTTTGTCTTCCAGCAACCGAAAGCCCAGGCGCTCGTACAGACGCAGCGCCGGATTGAAACGCTCCACGTGGATGGTGACGGGCAAGTTCAGACGCCGGCCCTCATCCAGAATTTGCTTGAGCAGTTGCGATCCCACCCCGCGCCCGCGCTGCTCGGGCAGCAGTGTGATGTCGATGATGCGAATTTGATCCGCCCACCGATCGACATATAGACGCCCGATCGGTTCTCCGTTCAGCATGACGATCTGGAATTGAGCGCCGGGATAATTCTTGGTGTAATACTCGTGCTGCGCAGAAAACTGCATTTCGATAAAGGCCGTTTGGCGGGCCTCATCCCAATCGGTCAACGCCAGCTCGTCCGTACGCGTGCCGGCGTAGACGCGCTGCAAGAAGGGTAGATCGTCCGGCGTCACCGGGCGCAGGGTCAGGGATTGATCCATATTAGCACAAAAAAACCCGACAGGCCAAAGGGGCTGCCGGGTCGGGCTGCTTGCTTCGTCAGGTGCGCGGCGGAAATACCCCTTGCAGGGCAATGCAGAAGTTGAGGGTGAGATACGGCATCAGGTTGTTGTGCGGCTGGTCGCCGCCGGCCGGCGCCAGCGCCGAATCAGCCAGACTCACCAGTCCGGCAGTGTTCGTCGTGTAGGCATTGCCTCCAGATGAACGGGCCAACACAACGGCCGAGGAAGGAGCCTGCACATCGGCCGGATCAGCCGCGTCGGCCCGCATGGCGTGAGTGTGAGCGGGCATTTCGGATTCAAGCAACGTCACTGTCTCAGAGCCGCCGGTCTCTCCCAGATCGTGAAGCGACAGGCCCGGTCCCTGGCCAGGATGCATCGGCGCGTTTCCTTGCAAGTCAGGCAGGGCGAAATTGCTCTTGCCGTCCCCGCCATAGGTCGTGCCAAGCAGGGAAAACAGCGCGGTGTTCTGACTCAGCGGCATCAACTGCCCATCACAGAAAGCCCAGCCGCGCGGTGCGAAGTTGAACGGGAAGATTCTGATTTCAGCCACAAATGGATCTGCCATGATGTTCTCCTTACGTCGGCGACGGGAATATCCCGAACAACGATATGATGAAGTTGATGCACAGATACGGTTGGAAGTTGCTATGCGGCTGGCTGCCACCGACATTGCTGACAGCCAATGGGCTTAAACTGGCTGTGGGCGCTTCTGCCACGTAGATTTTCACCGCCGCCGACTCGCCCGTCACGTTGCCGGCCGGGGCGTTGGCGTTGCCGGGTCCAGCGGAAGCAAGCAAGGGGTGGGCATGAGCCGGGATCTGGTTGACGGTCAGCGTCACTTCCTCCGCGCCGCCGCTCTCAGCCAGAACAACGCCGTTGCCCTGGTGGATTGGGGCGCGGCCGCGCAGATCGGGCAGGGCAAAGGTGGATTGCCCATCGCCGCCATAGGTGGTGCCGATAAGTTGGAACAAGGTCTCGTTCTCCGAGATGGGCAGGAGCTGTCCTTCGCAGAGCATCCAGCCCGCCGGAGCAAAGTTGCCCGCAAACATTCTGATCTCGCCAACGTAGGGTTGTGCCATGCTTGCCTCCTTAGTTCGGGCTGGGGAAGATGCCCTGTAGCGCAATGCAGAAGTTGAGCGTGAGGAACGGCTGCATGTTGAGGTGCGCCTGGCTCCCGCCGGTGTTGGTCACGGAAGCGGGGTTGAGCGGGGTGAGATTGTCAGCCGTCCGGTAGACGTTGGAGGCTGAGGCGAGCACTGCGTTTGTGGGGTTGACCGCATCACCGACATTCGACGATGCCTGCGCGCTGTGCGTATGCGTCGGGAGTTCGGCAATGCTCAGCGTATGAGCCTGCTCACCGCCTCGTTCACCCAGGGTGTGACCGCTGCCCACGTGAATGGGTGTGCGTGCGCGCAAGTCGGGGAGAGCGAAGTTCACGCGCCCGTCGCCGCCATACGTCGTGCCCAGCAGAGAGAACAGCGCCTGGTTCTGGTTGATGGGCAGCAACTGCCCGTTGCAAAGTGCCCAGCCCTGTGGGGCATAGTTGAAACTCATGATGCGGATTTCAGATAAAAAGGGCTCAGCCATGGTAAGGACTCCTGTCGGGTTGTTTCGGGGAGAGACCAGTCGGTCCCTCCCCTTTTGTGTTGTGCTAAGGCAGCGGGCAGGCCGCGCCGCCGATGTATCCGCCGCCGCCAGTAGCCACCGTGTTGCTCGCCAGGATCGTAGTGACCGCGTTGCCGTTCGGCCCCGTGAGGAAGTTCTGCACCGCGGTATTGTCGTTGTTCGCGCCGCCATAGCCGGGCAGCCGCACCGTGGTGATTTGCCGCTGGCGCATGCGCAAGTCCACGCCGCCATTGGCTTCAACGGTCGCATTCAACGCCGCATTGCCCTCGCCTGCGAGCAAGAGGATGCCATCGTTTGGAACTGGCGCACCTGGTCGTTGGAGATCACAGTCGTATGCGAGCCGCCCGCTTCAGTGGACGACGTGCCGTCACACTGCCAACCGATTAAATATGGCTTCGTAGTATGCTTCGTCCGTAAGCGGCCCTACCGGTACGATAAACAGCGGAAATTCGCCCAACTTGGGATGCTCAAAATGGTATGTCCCCTGCTCAAGCTGCCTGTCGCTGGGTCCGTGGAAAAGAATCGAAAAACTGTTTTCTTTATGCGTGCGTGCTTGCGCTTTCGCCCCTCTGGCATCGCCCGAGCGCAAGTCTCTGACCTCGACGAGTCGAACCGCCAGCGCGCCAGCAGATTCAAGTTGAACCTGGAAGGTCTCGCCGAGGCGCCGGAGGAATGTGGAACGAATCAGCGCCGCCGGAAGCGTCTGCATGGTCAGTGTAGGTATGACGCTATGGTTGCTTAAGGCCCACAACGTGCCTCCGGCCGCCACGACGCCGGCGGCCTTGACAAATTCGCGGCGCGACACGCTGCGCACACCATCCTGAAATCCGCTGAATGTAAGGGAATTCGTCACAAGTCTCCCTCCTCCCTTTCACCCCAAACGACCAACGCCAGCTCATCCTCACGCGTGCTGGCGTAGACTTGAAATGGAAGCGCGGGTACAGGATAACACAGATTTTCTGACAAAGTCAATACTGCTTTCGAGTCAGTCTCAAAGGGTGGAGCGATCTTCATTGTCCACTCGCTCTAGCCATCGCGATGCGTTTGCTCAGTGCGGGATGTGAGTAGAGCAGGAACTCCACCCACGGCTCGGGATCGACTTCGGCGAGGTTCTGATTGGCGAGGCGCGTGAGCGCGGAGGCGTACGCCGCGCCGTTTCCGGTCGCGCGCAGCGCGTATTCGTCGGCGCGGCGCTCGCGCCAGCGCGAATAGGCATTGCCCAGCGGCATCGTGATCAGCCCGTACGCGCCCATCACCAGCGCGAGGAGCGGCAGCGCAGCGACGTCGGCCGGGCCTTCGAACCCGAACGCCGCCACGCCCCACTTCAGCGCGAGCGAAGCCAGGTATAGCCCGCCGACGGTGAGCGCCGTCTCGACGAGGATGCCGAGCGGGATGTCTTTGTTGACGTGATGCCCAAGCTCGTGCGCCAGGACGGTCTCGATCTCGTCAGGCGTGAATTCGTCGATGAGCGTATCGCCGAGGACGATGCGGCGCGTGTTGCCGAGTCCCATCAGCGCAGCGTTAGCCGCCTTGGTGCGGCGGCTCATGTCGAACTTGAACACGCCGCGCACCTTCGTGTGGGCGCGCCCGGCCAGGCGGATCAGGCGCTGAGCGAGATCGGCGTGCTCTTCGCCGAGCGGGACGAACTTGAAGAACAGCGGCGCGATGAGGATCGGCGCCAGGTTCGCCAGGACCACGTTGAGCAGCAGCAGCAGCCCGGCCGCCCACAGCCACCACGTGTCCGGCGCGGCGCGCAGCACGGCGTACACGACTTCGAGGATCAGGCCGCCGAGGATCGCGCCCAGCATGAGGATCTTGACCTGATCGCCGATCCAGCCCTTGCGCGTTTGCGTCGAAAGACCGAATCGATGCGGCAGGACGAAGCTGGAGTAGTAAGTGAGAGGGAGGTCGATGAGGTAATAGATTCCGCCGAAGACCGCGCCGAATAGGGCGACCAGTAGCCAGTTATCAGTAGGCCAGTTATCAGTTGTCAGTGTGAGGAGTGACGCCTTCAGTGAAGAAGACCAGCCGAAGATCAGCCAGGCCAGCGCGTACGCGCCGCCGATGAGAACGTCGACCAGGAACAGCCGGCGGCGGATGCGGGCGTAGAGCTTGGCTTTCTTTTGGCGTTCCGGGTCGAGCGAGAGTTGCGCCACGGCGGCTATTGTAGCACCGCTTCAAGTGAGTTCCCAGAGTTCCTTGAGTTCCCTGACCACCGAAAAGGAACTGAAGGAACTTTAAGCCAGTTTTTTCCGTGCGCCGCCGTCCGGTCCGTGACTGAACAGCACCCGGCCCTCGTCTTCGACCTGCGTCTCGGCGTGCACCGGCCTGCCCCAGAGCGTGTAGAGATTGCGGAGCGTGTCCTGCGCGAAGGGAACGTCGAGGTCGATCCCTTCGTGGCGATGGACGAGATACAGCTCGCCTCGGTTCTGATAATTGCCGTCGACGATCTCGACGATCGGCTGGCCGAAGTTGGTCAGTTGGAAGAGCAGGCGGCGCTTGATCGCCTGAAACTCGCGGCTGGCGATTTCGTATTGACCTTCGTCTTCGTTGTAGTCGAAGGTGAACAGCTTGTGCTCGCGCGCGAAGTCTTCGGTCAGGAACTCGTCGATGAAGCCGATATCGCCGTAGACGCGGCGCACCTCGAACACCTTCTGCCGGCCCAGCCCCAGTTTCCGGTCCCACTCGCGGCGAGCCTGCATGCTCTCGCACGCCTCGTACTCCGAGCCGAACGCGCCGCGATTCCAGCGGTCCTCGATGTCGCGGTATAGTTCGAGGCCCAACTTATAGGGGTTGAGGCGTCCGGGATGCACCGCGACCGTGCCGGAATGGTGCTCGGCGTAGTCGATCAGTTCGTCGGGTTCCAGCGCATGTTCGGTCATGATGTGAGTATGACAATAGGACGCGAATCCTTCATTCATGATCTTCGTCTGTCTCTGCGGCGCGAAGTAATACGCCTCCTCGCGGACGATGTCGAGCACGTCGTGCTGCCAGTTGTCTAGCGGCGCGTGTTCGAGCAGGAACAGCAGCGCGTCGCGCTCCGGCTCTTCTGGGAAGTGCTTGCGATGCTGCTCGGCCTCCTCCAACTGGCGCTGCTGCTCGGCCAGGAACTCCGGCGGATTGATGTACGCGTCCATGTAGGCTTTGGCGGGCAGCTTGCGCACCGTCTTCGGCTCTTCGTCCTCGGACGACGGCAGAGGGCGACGGCGAATGCCGACCGAATGAATGTCGATCAGGTTGTCGAGCGAGAGACATACATCCAGGAAATCCTCGACGCGGTCCAGCCCGTGCCGCTCGACGTGCCGGCGGATGCGCGCCGCGTGGTTCGCCATCTCGTCGAGCATCCTGCGATTGGTGTGCGTGAACCACTGGTTGTTCTTGAAGAAATCGGCGTGGCCCATGACGTGCGCCATGACCAGCTTCTGATCCACGCGTTGGTTGCTGGCCAGCAGGTAGGCGTAGCACGGATTGGTGTTGATCACCATCTCGTAGATGCGGTGCAAGCCGTAGGCATACGATTTCGACAGGCGCTCGTATTCCATCCCGAAACGCCAATAGGGATAGCGGGTGGGGAAGCCGTCGTAGGCCGCGACCTGATTCATCATCCGGTAGTCGAGCATCTCGAAGCGAACCTCGAAGAAGTCGAGGCCGAATTCGCGGGCGTAGCCTTCGATGACGGTTTGGAGTTGCTGGAGGTCACTTGAGAGAGACATGGCTGTTGCGTAAAACGTAAGGCGTAAAACGTAATTACGTTTTACGCTTCACGCTTTACGCTCACACACCCTTTCCCAGAAATGTCTTGATCGCCTCGTAAATGTCGTCGTCGTCGTCGATAGCGGCCGTGGCGAGCTTTTCGTCGTCCACGTCGTCGAGCGTGTCCATGAACTTGCGCCCGGACGAGCTTTGAACCTCGCCGTAGCAGAACAGGTTCGTCTTCGGCAGCAGCTCGTGCCCCAGCAGCGCAATGCAGCGCTCGTCGTCGTCGTCCCCGTAGTTCTCGCCGTCGGAGAAGTGCAGGGCATACAAGTTCCAGTCTTCGACCGGGTAATCCCGGCGCATGATGTCGCGGCACAATTCGTAGGCGGAAGAAATGCGCGTGCCGCCGCTCTCGCGCACGTGGTAGAACGTGTGCTGATCCACCTCGTGCGCGACGGCGTCGTGGACGATGTAGCGCGTCACCAGGTTCTTGTAGTGCGCGCGCAGCCAGGTATCGATCCAGAAGGCGGTCAGCCGCACCAGGTGCTTCTTGCGATTGGTCATGCTGCCCGACACGTCCATCATGTAGATCACCGCCGCATTGCTGTTCGGGCGCGGGTAGACCTTCCACGAGCGGTAGCGTTTGTCGTCACGGACAGGGAGGATGGCCGGGCGCTCGTAATTGTACGTGCCGGAGATCACCTGCCGCTTGAGCGCCTCGCGGTACGTGCGCTTGAAATGGCGCAGGCCCTCCGGGCCGACGCGCCGGATGCCGGTGTAGCGCGTGACTTCGCCGTCGACGTTGTTCTTGCTCCTGGGCTGGATGCGCGGCAGCTCCAGTTCCTCGCCTAACAGCTCGACCAGCTCTTGCAGCGTCAATTCGACTTCGAGGATATGCGCGCCGGGCTGATCGCCGGCCTTGCCATTGCCGTCGCCCGGCTCGCCCGGGCCGAGCGGTGTGCCGATATCGCCCGGTCCCTGCCCGACGCCGCCCTGCCGACCGCCGAACCGGAAGTGCGGCAGCTCGATCTCGGGGATGGGAATGCTGACCAGGTCTTTCCCCTGGCGGCCGATCAATTCGCCGTTGGAGATGTACTTGCGCAAGTTTTGCTTGATCTTGCCGCGAATGATCTGCCGGAAGCGGCTGATGTCTTGTTCGATGGAGAGTATCATGGTTGTATTCCTGAAAATAAAATCGCAAAACGTGAAACGTAAAACGTGAAGCGTGATTTCACGTTTTACGCATTACGTTTTACTTCCGGGCGGTGTCACCCCGCGCGAAAATACTTGCCACGTAGTTGAGCACGTCGGTCGCGCACACGTCGCAGTAGCCCATGTTCTTGATCATGCGGCTCTTGACGACCTCGATCTTCTCCTGCGTCTCGCTGTCGATCACGTTGGATACCAGGCTGGTCAGCTTGATGGAGTCCTTTTGATCCTCGAACAGCTTGAGCTCGAGCGCGCGGCGCAGGCGATCGTTCGAGTCCCAGGAGAACTTCTTGCCCTCGATCGCCAGCGCGCCGATGTAATTCATGATCTCACGCCGAAAGTCGTCCTTGCGGCTCTCGGGGATTTCGATCTTTTCTTCGATCGAGCGCATCAGTCGCTCGTCCGGCGGCTCGTCCTGCCCGGTGTACGGGTTGCGCACCTTTTGCTTCTGGGTGTAGGCCTTGATGTTGTCGATGTAGTTGGCGGCCAGGCGCTTGATGGCGGCCTCGTCGGCCGTGATGGCGCGCTGCACCTCGTTCTTGACGATCTCGTCGTACTCGGCGCGCGCCACGGCCAGCAGCTCGCGGAAGCGCTTGCGCTGCTCCTCGCTCGTGATCAGCGAGTGGTGCTTGAGGCCACTCTCCAGCTCGCGCATGAGCAAAAAGGGGTTGACGCAGGTGCGGCTCTGGTCGCTGACCAGCGCGTTCGACAGTTTGTCCTGGATGTAACGCGGCGAGATGCCGAGCATGCCTTCCTGTTTGGCTTCGGCCTGCAGCTCCAGCATGCTGTCTTCCGTGAAGCCGGGCAGCGAGCGGCCGTCGTACAGCTTCAGCTTCTGGAGCAGCGTCAACCCGGCGTGCTTGGGTTCCTCCAGCCGGGTCAGCACCGCCCACAGCGCGGCGATGTCCAGCGTATGCGGCGCGATGTGCTTGCCGACGACGCGCCGATCGTTGAAGTCGCGCTCGTAAATCTTCACCTCGTCGCTGTAGCGGATGACGTAAGGAATGTCGATCTTGAGCGTGCGGTCGCGCATCGCCTCCATGTACTCGTTGCTCAGCAAGCGGCGGTATTCAGCCTCGTTCGTGTGACCCAAGATCACCTCGTCGATGTCGGTGTGGGCGAACTTTTTGGGCTTGATCTTGTGCTCCTGCGAGGCGGTGAGCAGGTCGTAGAGGAAGGCCACGTCGAGCTTGAGGATTTCGATGAATTCGACGAGTCCGCGATTGGCGATGTTCAGCTCGCCGTCGAAGTTGAAGGCGCGTGGGTCAGAATCCGATCCGTATTCGGCGATCTTGCGGTAGTTGATGTCGCCGGTCAGCTCGGTCGAGTCCTGGTTCTTCTCGTCCTTGGGCTGGAAGGTGCCGATGCCCACCCGATCTTTCTCCGTCAGCAGCAGCCGCCTGACGCGCGCCTGGCGTACGACGTCCAGCCAGTTGCCGCCGGACTTCTCCAGAAGGCGGCTGTACATGAACCGGCAGGCGGGACACAAGTCGCCCTCAATCTCAATCCGATCCAGTTCGTCATGTCCCGCGTTGATATCCTCCACCACGGCCGGCCGGAAGTCTGGCGGGACCAGGTGCAGAGGCTCCTCGTGCATCGGGCAATCCAGCCGTTCGCCGTCGTCGGGCAGCCAGTAGAACGAGTACAGGCGGCCGGCATCGGTTCGCGTGTAGGCCTCCAGTCCCTTCTTGAGCAGGCGGACGACCGTGCTCTTGGCCGTGCCCACCGGGCCGTGCAGCAACATCACACGCCGCTCGGTTCCGTAGCGGCGGGCCGCCGATTGGAAGATGCGCACCAGCTCCATCAGCGGCTTGTCGAGGCCGAAGACGGCATCTTTGCTGCTCTCGAAGGGGTCGTCGAAGAAACGATAGTGGACCAGCGTCTCGCGGTTTCGCGTGTATTCGTCGTAACCGTAGGAGACGATCATGTCGTAAACGCGCTGGAAGGCCGTGCGCGCGACTTTGGGATCGTTTCGCACGATTTCCAGGTAATCTTCGAAACTGCCTTCCCAGTGCAGGCTGCGAAATCCGGTCGTGTCCTGCATCTGTTCGATCTTCGCCAGAAGCGTGTTGCCTGTATCCATCGTCAACCTCCTCGACTCGCGCCGCTCAATCCGGCGGGTTGCGCATCGATCGTGCGCGTCGTCACTGTTGAGAGGTGGGACGTTGCGATACGATTTGTTCTTACGTGGCTTTCGTTGGGGTTGCGTAAGTAATTGGTATGGAATATTTCGGTCAACAACAAAGCCCAGTTTCTCCACAGAAACCGGGCTTCTTACTCCGGCCCGCACTTCGGTTTTCCAAGTGGCAAGCTTGCGGCGGACACCTGCACCCACCTTCGGTGGCCGCAGGTGCGATGTGATCAATCCGCCACAAATCTCGCCGGATTGATCACGTGTAGCGAACTGGAGCGATCACTCGGAATTTCCAAGTACGGTTGGTATAGTACGAGTCACGTGCGACACACCTTCGCCCCTCCGCTTCGCTACGAGGGCAAGCGTGCCTGGCACGCTGTATCACATTCGAAGAGGCTCGAGTGCTGGACTCTCCTGGAATGGCTTGAGACTCTCTTCGACTTTCGGCAGGCGGCCTCGAGCTTCAAGCTCGGCTACTTTGCGAAGGCCCGCGTATTCTTCGGCGCAGTCCGGACACTGAGCCAGGTGCGCTTTGACCTGCGCCAGGTAAGGGGCTGCGCCCTGACCGGCGATTTCGAGATCGACATAGGCCGACAGGAGCGCCTGAAATTGCTCGCAATCCATTTCGACCTCGGCGGTCGTATAGATGCGCTCAAGCCAATCGGTGAATTCTGTATAGTTCAATGGTGCGCTCCTTACGGGGGGTCTCTCTTTACCAAGAGGTAAGACGCTCTGATTAGGCGATTTCTTACGGTTTGTTATGGTCACTCTTGAAACGGGGCCAGGATGTCACCCTCGCTCAAGTGGCGTGCCTGCAGGCTCGCCTTGATGCGCTTCCGGGCATCGTGAAGCAGCTTGTACAGCGCGTTGCGGGTGAGGCCCATCATCTCCGCGACTTCGTCCATCGAACGGCCGTGCCAATGGACGGCGATCAGCGCCGTGCGCTGGCGCTCGCTCAACTCGGTTTCGATGATCTCGCGGAGCAGCTCCAGGTAGTAACGCCGGTCGGCCAACTGCTCCGGCTCCACCTTATCCTGGTCGCTCAAAACGGCCTGGAAGAAGGCCGGCTCTTGCTCGCGCAGGCGATCGAGCGATTGATTCTGATAACGCCGCCGGCGCAGCTCGCTCGCCGCCCGGTTGATGACGAAGCGGTAAGCCCAGGTGGTGAACTTCGAATCGCCTCGGAAGCCGTCCAGACTGGCGCGTATATCCAGCAATGCCTCCTGCGCCAGGTCTTCCGCCAAACCCCGCACATCCTCCCGGCTCCAGCCGGCCAGTTCGGTGCGATGCAGGGAGAGATAGACGAGGACGGCGCGCACGAAGAAGTCGCGCAAGTCCTGCAACGCTTCGGCCTGGGCCTCGCCGGGCTTTTCAGAGAGCGCCCGCAGCCAATCTTCGTTCGAGCGATTCACCATTTTGCCGGCCCTTCGTCTGCGACGAACGATCCATGCTCGGTCGCCATTATCCCATACGCACCTGGATTCTCCAAGTAGACCTGGCAGGTCTTCGCAACGCAGGGCGAGCCTGCGACTGACACCGGCGGACAAACCGGCCAGGTCTATGGCTCAGGATTTTCAAGTGCGGGCAGTATAAATATACCACGGTTGGCAAGAGACCCGGAAGGGCAGGCCAGGGCTTTTGCAACAGGTTCTTGACTCCGGGAGAAAGTTGACATAGACTCGACGGTGGGGGTTAAGGGCGCAAGAACGCGCGACTCTCTTTTACTTCCTCCAAGCCTACAATGCGCGACCCGGCAGAAGCTGACGGACCAAAACGCCGAAGGAAGCCCATCGCACGCTTTGATGCGCGATCTCGCCAGGCGCGTGCGGCGATTGCAGTCGCCGCTTTTGCCGCCTACGTGTTGGCATTCTTTCTTGTTCACGCGTTTGTCGGGCTGTTGGCGACGACGCTGGCCTTCGTCCCGGTCATCGTGACGGCGTGGCTTTTCGGACTGCGCGGCGGGCTGGCCGCCAGTTTGCTGGTCATCTCACTCAACATGCTGTTGAGCCGCCTGTCGGGAGAAGCCGACTGGTTCGCCGTTTTCCGGGCGGGCGGCGGACCCGGCACGCTGTTCCTGATATTAAGCGGCCTCGCCGTCGGCCGGCTGCACGATCTGAGCGACCGGGTGAAACTGCAACTCGCCGAACGCGAGCGAGCAGAGGAGGCTCTGCGCGACACGACGGCCGCACTCAACAGCACGCTCAACCTCGAGGAAGTGCTCGACCGCATCCTGACCAACGTCGGGCGGGTCGTGCCGCACGACGCGGCCAGCGTGATGCTGATCGAAGCGGGCATATCCTATCTCATCCGCCGCGTGGGCTACACGGATCCGGTTGCCGGATTGGGCGTGCGCTCCCTGCGCTTCCAGGTGGCCGACGTGCCGACCTTGCGTGAGATGGGCGAATCCGGCCAGCCGCTGGTCATTCCGGACACCCGGGCCTATACCGGCTGGGTCGACCGCCCGGAGACGCGCTGGATACGCTCGTATGTTGGCGCGCCGATACGCGCGAAAGGGCAGACGATCGGTTTTCTCAATCTCAACAGCGCCGCGCCCGGTTTCTTCACGGCGGCGCACGCCGAGCGCCTGCTCGTTTTCGCCGATCAGACTGCCGTCGCTATCGACAACGCCAGGCTGTATGGCGCGGAGCGCCGCCGCGTCGAGACGCTGGCTGCGCTGCACGAGACCGGTCTTGCCCTGAGCGCGCAGCTCGACCTGCCCGTGCTGCTGCAGACCATCGTCGAACGCGCCGCGCGCTTGTTGGGCAGCCCGATGGGAGAACTCTACTTGTTGCTGCCGGACGAGCAGTCGCTCGAACTGAAGGTGGGCTACAATCTGCCCAGAGAACTGACTGGTCTTCGCGTGCGCGTGGGCGAGGGCTTCTCCGGCCGCATCGCCCAGACCGGGGAGCCGCTGATCGTAGGGAACTACCATACCTGGCCGGGGCGATTGACAGCCTTAGACCACATCCCTTTTGGCTCAGTGGTGGGTGCGCCGATCAAGTGGCAGGAGCGTGTCACCGGTGTCATCCTCGTCGACGATTTTCAACCCGATCGCTTCGAACCGGCGGACGTACAATGGCTGAGCTTCTTCGCCGATCAGGCTGCCGTCGCCATCGAGAACGCCCGCCTGTACAGCGCCGAACGCCGTCGCGCCGAGACTTTCGGTGCGCTCCATGCGACCAGCCTCGCCTTGAGCGCGCAGCTCGACCTGTCGGCGCTTTTGCAAACCATCGTCGAGCGCGCCGCGCAATTGCTGGACGCCTCGAAGGCTGGACTCTACTTGATGCGGCCTGGCGAGGAGATGCTCGAACTGGTGGTGAACTATAAGCTGCCTCCCGAATTCACCGGAGTTCGCCTGCGTCTGGGCGAAGGCGTCTCCGGCCGCGTGGCTCAGAGCGGCCAACCGCTGATCGTGGGAGACTACCGTGCCTGGCCGGGACGCGCTGCCGTGTACGACGAGGTCCCCGTGGCCGCCGTGGTGGGTGTGCCGATGAAGTGGCAAGGGCAAGTTGTGGGCGTGATCGTCGTCGATGATCTTCGGCCCGATCGCTTCGACAACGCCGATGCAGAAGTGCTGACCCTCTTCGCCGATCAAGCCGCCATCGCCGTCGAGAATGCCCGGTTGTTCCAGGTCGCCCAGCAAACGTTAGCCGAGCAGAACGCCCTTTTGACGGCCAGCACGGCGGTCTCCTCCAGTCTCGACCTGCCGACCGTGCTGAGTCGCCTGGCCGAGCACATAGGGCAGGCCGTCGATGCGACCAGCGTCTATATCGGCGATTGGAATCCGGAAGCCGGCACCACCACCGTGCTGGCCGACTACTACGGGCCGGAGGCGCTGCCGCAGGAGCATGTATCGGATCTGGGTGTTACTTACGACGAGTTCAAGGATTTTGGCCCGGCGCATGACACGGAGTGGCTCGTCACGGACCGGCCCGCCTTGTACCACGCGGACGATCCCATTACACCGGCAGGCAGGCGCGCCCACATGCTTCAGTATGGCGCGCGATCCTGGCTCATTGTCCCCTTGGTCATCAAGGGTAGAGTCCTCGGCTACACCGACATCTGGGAGAGCCGGCGCCGTCGCGAGTTTACGCCACAGGAGATCGCGCTCTGCCAGGCCATTGCCAGCCAGGCTGCTATCGCCATCGAGAACGCGCGGTTGTACGACGCGATCCGCCGCCACGCCGACGAGCTCGAGCAGCGCGTGGTCGAGCGCACCGCCGAACTCGATCGCGAGCGCCAGCGCCTGACGACAATCCTCGACGCGGCCGGCGAAGGCATCGCCCTGATCGATCGCAACCACGCCATCGTCTACGTGAACGCCGCGATGGAGCAGCTCACCGGCTACACGCTCGCCGAAGTGCTGAACCGCACGATCCACCTCTGGAGCCGCGAGCATACGCCGCCCGCCGTGAACGAAGCGCTGGAGCGCTGCCTCGAGCAAGGCGCGCCGTGGCGCGGCGAGGTGATCAGCCGGCGCAAAGATGGCACACACTACGACGCCGCGTTGACGATCATCCCGCTCCGGGGCGCCGACGGCGCCGTCGTCGGCTACGTCGCATCGCAGCGCGACATCACGCACCTCAAGGAACTCGAGCGGCTCAGGAATCAGTTCGTCTCGCGCATCGGCCACGAACTGCGCACGCCGCTATCCAATATCAGGCTGTATGTCGAGCTGCTGGAGCGCGGCAAGCCGGAGAAGCGCGCCGAATACATGCAAACGCTGTGGCGCGAAACCACCCGCCTGCAGAAGCTGATCGAGGGCTTCCTCGAGATTTCGCAGCTCGACGCCGGCATGCTCCCGGTCAATCCGGTCCCGACCGATCTCAATCAACTCCTCGACCGGGTGATCGGCGGGTACAGCGCGCTGGCCGCCGAGCGCGGCTTAACGCTCACGCTTCATCCCGATCCCAGCCTGCCGCGCGCGCTGGCGGATCTGGAGCTGGTGGGTCAGGTCATGGCCCATCTGTTGGAGAACGCACTCCACTACACGCCGCGCGGCGGGCGCATCACCGTGCGCACGGCTCTCCGCCGCCGAGAGGAGCGCGAGTGGGTCACGCTGGCGGTGCAAGACACCGGGCCGGGCATCTCACCCGAAGAGATACCGCGCCTGTTCGGGCGTTTCTTCCGGGGCGAGGCTGCGCGCGATTTCAGCACGCCCGGCGCCGGGCTGGGGCTGGCCATCAGCAAGGCCATCGTCGATCGCCTGGAGGGTCGCATCACCGTCGATGGGGGAGTTGAGGGAGAGCCATCTCAGCGCCAGGGCGCGGCTTTCACGGTGTGGCTTAGACCGGCGCAATGACGGTATTTCCTATCGCCGCTCTCGCCGGGTGTGTCACCCGGCGTGCTGCGCCATCGCCTCCATCACGATCTCGGCCACATCCTTCACCTGCATCTCGCTCTTCTCGGCCTTGGCCGCATCGGTGAGCATGATCATGCAGAACGGGCAGCCGACGGCGAGCGTGTCCTTGCCGGTCGCCATCGCCTCGCGGAAGCGGTTCGCGCTCACGCGCTCGGCGCCGTGCTCTTCCTCTTTCCACATCTGCGCGCCGCCCGCGCCACAGCAGAACGACCGGCTGCGATTGCGCGGCAGCTCGGCGACGCTCACATTCGCCTGCACCAGCGCGTTGCGCGGCGCATCGTAGACGCTGTTGTGGCGGCCGAGGTAGCACGGATCGTGGAACGCAGCCTCGGCCTGCCTGCGCGAATCGACGTGAAGCTTGCCGAGCAGGAGCAGCTCCTCGATGAGCTGCGTGTGGTGGATCACCTCGTAGCTGCCGCCGTAGGCCGGGTACTCGTTCGCCAGGGTGTGCAGACAGTGCGGGCATGCCGTGACGATGCGCTTCGGCTTGACTTCGTTCAGCAACTCGACGTTGCCCGTCGCCAGCTCGAAGAACAGCGCCTCGTTGCCTGAGCGGCGGGCCGAGTCGCCCGTGCAGCGCTCCATCTTGCCGAGGACGGCGAAGCTCACGCCCGCCTCGTTCAGGAGCGTGGCGAAGGCGCGCGCCGTCTTCTGCGCGCGCGCGTCGGTGGCAGGCGCGCAGCCGACCCACCACAGGACGTCCGGCTCGGGGTTTTGCTTGATCGTCGGGACGTTCAAGCCCTTCGCCCAATCGAGCCGCGCATCGGGTGAGATGCTCCACGGGTTGCCCTGGCGCTCCATGCCCTTGTACGCTTGCTGCAACTGCGCCGGGAAGGTGTTGTCCATCAGCACCAGGCTGCGGCGGATGTCGAGAATGTCGCGCATCGGCTCGTTGTCGACCGGGCAGACCTCGACGCACGCGCCGCACGCCGTGCACGCCCACACCGCTTCGGCGCTGATCGCGAATTCGAGCAGCCCGAGCGACGATTCTTTTCCGGCGGCGAGCGCCGCGCCTTCCTCATTGATTTGATAGCGTTTGTTGATCTCCAGCGTGGCGGGCGAGAGCGCCTTGCCGGTGGCGTAGGCCGGGCAGGCGTCCTGGCAGCGGTTGCACATGATGCACGCATACGCGTCGAACAGTTGCGCCTGCGAGAGATGCTCCAGTCTCGATGCGCCGAACTGCTGGATGCTCTCGTCCGCGAAGTCGATCTTGTCGAGCTGGCCGATCGACGCGCGCCGGGGCTTGAGCAGGAAGTTGAGCGGCGCCATGAAGATGTGGATGTGCTTCGAGTAGAGGAAGTACGGCACGAACAGCAGGATCGAGCCGAGCGCGCCCCACCAGAAGACGTGCTCCAACACCTCGAGCGCCTGCGGCGTGAGGCCGGCCCATAAAGCGCTCGCCGACGTAGCGAAGGGCTGCCAGGGATCCGCTTCCGTCGCGGCGATCTGGACGCTCGCGCCCAAGAAGCGCGAGCCGATGTGGAACAGGATGAAGACGCCGACGATGAGCGAATCGCGCTTGATGCCGAAGACCGCCTTCGGGTGCAGCAGCGTGCTGCTGCGGAAGTTCCAGATCTTGCGGCCGATGATCGCCCGGCGCAGCAGCAGCGCGACCATCCCGGCGAGTGCGGCGACGCTCAGCACGTCGGCGATCAGGCGGTACACATCGCCGACAATGTCTTCGCTCGGGAAAGTGAAATCCGGGAGGAAACCCTCCAGCCCGTCGCCGATGTTGACGATCAGGTAGAAGACGAACGCGAACGCCACGCCTGCGTGCGCGAGCGAGGCCAGCGGTCGCCGCTTCCAGGTGGGATATTGCGTGACGAACACCAGGGCAGACCTAACGAACCGGCGGAAGATGTGATCCGTCGCCAGGCGATCTGTGCCGCGCTTGATAATGCGGCGAATGCGGACGAACGTGGCGAATGCGAAGTAAACCGAGACCAACGCCAACAGTGTGAAAAGTATCTTTTCGATGGTGGTCAGCATGATCTCTGTCCTATGTATCGAAAACGCCTGCGCTCACGCGCATGCGTGGGCGCTCCGGCGCCGGCAGTTCATCGCCCGGCGCGACGCACGGCGCTGCAGCGCTCGCAGTCGGGCCGGTCGCACAATAGCGCGTCGGCCTGATCGCCGATCAAGCCGGCCGCGATCGGGATCAGCATCGACAGCGGGACGCGCCGCACGACGGCGCCCCCAATCGTCACCTGCCGGGTCGCGCGCGCGATTTCCGGCTCGATCGCGTCGAATCCGTCCGAGCAGCCGGGGAAGCCGGGCAGGCGCACGGCGCGGGCATCTTTGGAATCTTCGCCGCGCACGATCGCCCAGCGCATGAACTGCCTGCACCCGGCCAGCCGCTCGGCGAGATGGATGCTCGTATTGCGCGTGTGGCCGACGCCCAGCAGGAGCACGTCGCCGTCGTGGCGCTGCAGCCATTCGATCGGCGCCAGCGGATCATCGAGCGTCTGGCCGGCGAGAACCTCGCCCGCACGCTTGCCGGCGGCGACGAACGACAGCACGGGATGCGCGCTGCGGACGGCGATGGAATGCCGCCGCAGTGTCTCGGCGATCACGCCGACGTCGTGATGGACGGGCAGGTTGCGGTGAAAGAACCTCGCGTTTCGATTGGCGGCGTCAAACTCGGGACGCCCGTAGGTCATGCCGTTGTCGGGCGGGCCGACGAGCGGCCATACCATCGACTGGTAAGTGAAGGCCGGCAACACGATCGTGTCGCACGTCCACAGCAGCGCGGCGAGCACGGCGCGCGCGCCGCCGCGCACGTGGCCGAACGACGACAGCGAGGCGTGAACGATGACGGCGCTACCCGGCGTCAGGCCGAGCGATCGGAGTCCACTGAAGATGTCACGAACGCCGACGGAGTTTGAAGTCATACGAACCTCTGTTGTCGAAGCGTTCGTCGTCACCGGCCCTTCCACTCCGCCGGCCGCTTATCGACAAACGCCTGCATGCCTTCCTTCTGGTCTTCGGTCGCGAACAGAAAATAGAACAGGCGGCGCTCGTAGTCGAGGCCGTCGGTCAGCGGCATTTCGTATGCCTTGTTGACGGCCTCTTTCGCCAGTCGAATCGCGATCGGCGCCCTCGACGCGATCTCGCCGGCGAGCTTCAGCGCTTCGTCCAAATATACTTCGACCGGCGCGACGCGGCTGACCAGCCCGGCTTGCTCGGCCTCGCGCGCCGACAGGGTGCGTCCGGTGAGCACCATCTCCATCGCCTTGCTCTTGCCGATGGCGCGCGTCAGGCGCTGCGTCCCGCCTGCGCCCGGCATCACGCCGAGGTTGATCTCCGGCTGGCCGAACTGCGCCGATTCCGAGGCGACGATAATGTCGCAGGCCATCGCCACTTCGCAGCCGCCGCCCAGGCACCACCCCGAAACGGCTGCGACGATCGGCTTCTTGATCTTCTTGATGCGATCCCAGCGGCTGATGCTGTCGCCGGTGAGCATATCGACCGCCGACGCGCCTGCCATCTCCTTGATGTCGGCCCCGGCGGCGAAGGCGCGCTCGTCCCCAGTGATCACGATGCAGCCGACGTTCTCGTCGCGGTCGAACTCCTCCAGCGCCGTCGCGACTTCCTCCATCAGTTGGGCGTTCAGCGCGTTGAGCTGCTGCGGCCGGTTGAGGCGAATCAGGCCGACGCGCTCTCTGACCTCGGTAAGAATGGCTTCGTAGGGCACAGGCTCACTCCTCCAGTGTGAGATTCCCAGGATTCCCATAGGGGCTTGACAAACGAGCCGCCATATTGTATAATATAGCAAAATTAGCTATTTCGTCTAATTTGAACAGGAGTCGCAATGGCAACAAAAAGCATCAGTTCCACAGAGGCACAAAATAACTTTGGTCGAGTCTTGGACGACGTAACCCACAACCGCACTCGATACATCGTCGAGCGTCGCGGTGTTCCACAGGCCATTGTACTCAGTTTCGACGATTTTACCCAAGTGTTAACGGACGAAAGCGAACGCAAGAGAATAGGCGCCGTCCTGAAAGAAATCCGCCCCGAGTATCACTTAGGACAAGTTGTCGACCCACCTCGCCAACGCGAGGCGATAGGCGCCAAAGACAGGTGACTCCGCGTTCAACGATCCTGCTTTCGCGAACAACAAGATTCTGCCTATTCATCGATGGGTTCCGTGGATTGCCGGGTTCTCCAGCGACTTTGTCAAGGATGCGTTAAGCAGATACCTCCCACTGATCGTGACATCACCTCCCTATTTGAACAACTATCATTACAATCGCAATACACGACCACAACTCTATTGGTTGGGATATGCAGAAAATCCTCGAGACTTGATTCCGCTGGAGGAACTGAACTTTGGCAAGTATTGGCAGACCGTCCGCGAGCAAGAGCGAATAGAATTGTCCTTTTCTCTCCCAAGCTCAGATTTGGAAGAACAGTTACAGACGCTCAGAAAGATCAACCCCGACAAGGGCATTTATGGAGGCAGGGGATGGGCTAACTATGCTGCCTCCTATTTCAACGACTGCTATTGATTTGCCGTTGGAATCATGGACGTGCTCAAGCCTGGTGGCGCGGCGCTGGTTGTCATTGGCAATAGTATTCTGCAGGGAGTGCTCATACCAACCGATCGATACTTTGGCAAGATTGCCGAATCTGTCGGTCTTGAGCTAGTCAGGATCGACATACCAAGAGCGACGCGTGTTGGGAACAGCATTATCCAGTCAGATGTGCGTGTCGCCAAAGCCAAAGACTCACATCAGTTGTATGAAGCTGTGGTTGAGTTAAGGAAGTCGCTCTCCGCTGAATGACGACTGAAGTCGTCACTACCGCTGTCCATCCCTTTCCACTGGTCTGACCACTGGTTTCCGTCCTCATTCGTGCTGGCTAGCGACACCACGTCTTCGTGTAGTCGATCGTCTGTGAATACAGCGTCGGGCTGCGGTCGGTTTCGCGTATCTCCAGGAACACCTGCTCCGTCGTGAACGGCCCTGGCAGTTGCGAGCAATCGACGACGAGTGTCACGTGCAGCAATTGCGTCCCCGACGACACCTGTGCGCCGATCCGCGACGACACCAGCGAATCGATCTGCGGCAGGTACGCAAACAGTTGACCGAACGGCCCGCCGGCTGCCGGCTCGATCACAGCGTCAAAGTATAAGTCCAAACGGTCTGGAGGTCCTGGCCGATTGGCGGGCGGTTTCGGTGTAAGTGACACGACACGGAACGTTGGCGTTTGCGTGAACCCGGTAACGGTGGCCGGTGTGCCGGTGGCTGATGCAGTCGGTTCCAGCGTGGGTGTTAGGCTGGGTGTTCGTGAGCGGGATGTCACGGTAGCGGTTGCACGTTTCGCTGTGGGCGTATGGGTATGCGTGAGCGTTGGAATGGGTGATGGCGTCGCAGTGACAACTTCGGTTGCCGTGAGGGTCGGCGATGGCGCGGGCGCGGCGGCGGGCGCGTTCAATCCGCCCGAGAGTACGACGACGGCGACGAACAGCAGGAGTGCGGCGAAGCTAGCGATCCATCCTAGCGACGGGCGGCGGCGTGACGATTCCTGCGACAACTGCTCGCCGGCCGCCGCCTCCGACGCCTCTGCAAATGCCTGGGCCAGCGCGCCGGGCGTCGCATAGCGCGACTCCGGATCGATCGACAGCGCGCGTATCGTCACAGCTTCGACGGCGGGCGGGATGCCCGGCCGAACCGATCGCGGCGAGGGCAGGTCGGCCATGCGCTGGTTGGACGACTCGTCACGCGGACGGCGGGCGAGCGGCGCGCGCCCGGTCAGCATCTCGTATAACACGGCGCCGAGCGCGTACACGTCTGCGCGCGCATTGCCTGCGCTGCCCCGCGCGATCTCCGGCGCGGAGTAAGGCGAATCGGGCAGCAGCGGGACGCCGAAGTCGGCGACGAAAGCATTTCCGGGCCGGTCGAGCAGGATGTTGCCCGGCTTGAGATTGAGGTGCCACACGCCGAGACCGTGCGCGTGATCGAGCGCCGAGGCGATTTGCGGTAGAACGCGAGCGATGTCCGCCATCGGCGCCGCGCGGCGCCAGCGCGCCTTGAGCGAGCCTTTCGGCATGTAACGCATGGCGACGTAGGCCAGCCCATGATGCACGCCGAAACCCTCGACCGGCAGGACGTGCGCCCCGGTCAGCGCCTGCGTCGATTCGAAGGCCCGCCGAATGACGTCAGGGTCGGCCGAGTCGTCGTAGACCTTGACGGCGACGATACGGTGATCGGCCATGTGGCGCGCGCGATAGACCGTGGCGCGCGGCCCGCGCCCGATGACGCTTTCCAGGTGGTAGTCGCCCAGCGTCTGGCCCTTAAGGTTCATGCGGGAGGTAATGCGTCTCGTGCGCTCTCAGTCTGTGTGATTACCAATTAGTCACCGTTGATCGGAACCGCTTTTCCACCCACGACTTTTACCTCTGTCCGCTTGTAGACAGCCTTTTCTCTAAGTTTCCGCGCAGCATCTCTCAGGCCGAAGGTATGGGTTCTGCCTCCGCCTTGTGAGCCTGCCTTGCTTGCCTCGTACTTCCAATCCTCTTTCTGAAGGAATATGACGTCAACGCGCCAGATGATCACAGGCTTGTTTGATTCCAGCGACATTGTCGGGTCGACCAGATAGCGCCAGACAATATACCAGCCGGCGTGATCGTAGTGCGACTGCAGCGCCCACGGTCGCTTGCTGGCCTTGGACTCCAGCGACTCATTCGGCGAAGGATCAGCTCCGCTCCCTTTCCTCCGAAGATCGGGGAAACGCTGTTGTGCTACATCCAGGTTGCGACTCTTTTCATAGACACTGTTCACATCGAGGGCTTTGACTCCATAAATGCCGACGAGCGCGCTGAAGACATTCGCCTGCTCGTAATAGACTTCGACCAGTTCGGCCAGTTCACGCTCGATATATTCCACCGCTTTTCGTATGGCCGTCATGGTCAGGCCTGGCGGCAGCGGCACAAGGGGGTTGAAGTCATCTTTTCGGACCACTCTTGTGCTCCCCATCGACTTCGAGCGCAGCTAGCCGTGGAATAGCCGAGACAGCCATCTTGAAATACTCTTGCCTGATTTCAAGGCCAATGCTTTGTAGGCCACAGGCAGCAGCAGCAGCGACTGTCGAGCCTGAACCCATGAATGGATCTAGGACGATACCCTCCTGCAACGGCAGCGCAGCGCGAACGATTTGCCTGAGGAAATGCTGGGGCTTGAGTGAAGGGTGAGGCGCTATCTCGCGTTCGATCTTCCTGGTTGGCGATGAATAAATCAAGTCCTTGAATGGCTCATCTTGGGAAATTCGCCTGAGTCCTCCTGTCTTCCATTTGCGCAGATTATCCTGGACACGCCCTTCGCACGGTCTACGAAAGAGCCCCCATGGTTCCCAACACGACTTGGGCATGACGGACACATCGGTGAACTCATGATGCGCATTCTTGGGGCGATCGCCTCCACGCAGAGTGTAGACTGTACGAATGATCTCGCCTCTCTTTTCAAACCCGGCCTCAATAAAGGGTTCGTAGACCAGGTGAGAGACGAGCGGATTAGTGGCAATAAACACATGAGCGCCAGGTACGAGGACAGGCCACAATGCCTTAGCAAAACGGTAAAAAAAGTCTCGTAAGGAGATCCGATCGTGATCGGTGAGAACGGTGAAACGCGGCAAGGGGCGGCGGCGGTGGCCGTCGAACGATGGCGGAATACGCCAGACACCGCCACGCCCGATGTTCAATTTCGCTAGTTCCTTGTCACTGTATTCGACCAATCCATAAGGAGGGTCAGTGACAACGGCATGGATTGAATTCTCAGGCGCACGCGACAGCCATTCAAACGCATCTACGTTTTGGATCTCATACAACTGTCTAAATTTCGATCCCTTGTAAATCGGCGAAACTTGATCTAACTGATCCTTCATTTTTCTGAGCTTAGACGACTTCATCTTTACACCCCAGGTTACCTGCTCATCAGTCAAAGCCTGGTGTCTACCTGCTCAGCGCAAGTAGGTTTCAAACCATTTCAGTGTTCGTTTCCATGCATCCTGCGCGGCGTTGGCGCGGTAGATGTGCGGGCGCGTGTCGTTGAAGAAGGCGTGCGGCGCGCCCGGATAGACATGTATCTCGTGCGTCTTGCCGCGCCTGACCAGCGAGGCGCGAAATTCTTCCGCGACGGCGGGTGGAATCCCGCCGTCGGCCTCGCCGAACAATCCCAGCACCGGGCAGTTGATCCTGGCCGTTTCGTCTTCCATCGGCGGGCGTCCATAAAAGCCGACGGCAGCGTTGAACTCGCTCGTGGCATGGGTGACGGCGAATGCCAGCCCGCCTCCCATGCACCAGCCGATCACACCGACCTTCGCCGGGGCGACAGCGCCCAGTGACTTGAGGTAACGCGCCGCGCCGACGATCTCCTTGACGGCGCGCGCCCGGTCAAGCTCCATCGCCAGCTTGCGCGCCTCGTCCGGCTCGCTCGTCGCCTTGCCGTGATACAGGTCGGGCGCGAGCGCGGTGTAGCCTTCGCGCGCGAAGCGCTCGGTCACGTCTTTGATGTGCGCCTCAAGCCCCCACCACTCCTGGATGACGACGACGCCCGGCCCCGTGCCCTCTTTCGGATGGGCGAGGTAGCCCATACCGTCGAAGCCGTCGCCAGGAAATTCGACGTGAGCGGCGATAATCTCTCGCATTGAATATCCTCGCCAGTGTAGTTGAATAAAACGTGAAACGTAAAACGCAGTTCACAATCACACCCTCAGCCATCTTTACGTTTCGCGCTTCACGTTTTACTCTTTACGTTTTACGTATCCTGGGCGTCACGGCACCGCCGTCACTGTCGGCGCCGGCGTGAGCAGCAACTGCGCACCGAGCGTCGACGCAAAATCGCTGCCCAGCACGATGCGCACGTCGACGCCGTCGCCGTTGGTCGCGGCCGTGCGAATCGCCGCCGGCGGCAAGCCCAACGCTTCGGCCAGCTTCGCGGCAGTGAACGGCTTATTGCCGTGATCGATGATCAGCGTGGCGGCGTGGTCGGTCAGACCGTCGAAGGCGTCGCCGACGTCGGCGACAACGAATCCTCTTTCGTTCAAAAAATCGCGGGTGCGCGCCGCCAGGCCGGGAGTCTGCGTGCCGTTCTCAACGCGGATGGCGGCGGCCTCGGCGGCCAGACGCGTCGGATCGTCGGCCGCTTCCGGCGCGGCGACGCCGCCGGCGTCGAGGAAGCGGGCGCGCAGCTTGCGGATCTCTTCGCGGATCGGAATCAGCACCGCCTGTGGCGGGTCGGTCGGAGCCATGTACGATAGCGTCATCGACGGCTCGATAACCAGCGACTGAATCTTGTCCAGCTCGATCTTCGAGGCCAGACTCGCCAGCCGGATGAGCTGGTCCGGATCGAAATCGGTCTTGACCGAGTCGCCGAGCGTTTCGAGCAGCGGCCCGGCCTGCGCGACCAGCGACGGCAGCATGTCCGCTCGCGCCACCTTGTCGCGCACGGCGAGGATGACCTGCTGCTGGCGGCGCGCGCGGTCGAAATCGCCGAACTCGGTGTGGCGCGTGCGGGCGTATTTCAGAGCGAGGCGGCCGTCCATCACCTGGCAGCCGGCGTCGATATGCAACGGCTCGTAGCCAAACCCGGAGTCGGGATACTGCGGATCGTCGATGGGTTGATCGACGCAGATCTCGACGCCGCCCATCAGATCGATCAGGCGCTCAAACGCGCTGAAGTTGAGACGGATGTAGTTATGAACCGGGATGCCGAGGTTATACTGGACGGTGGCCATGGCCAGCGCCGGCCCGCCGCCGGGGTAATCCTGCGCGTCGCCGATGAAGTGCGCCGTGTTGATCTTGCCTTCGATGTCGGAGCCGTAGATCGGCACCCACAGGTCGCGCGGGATCGACAGCATGCCCGCCGATTTCGTCGCCGGGTCGATCGCCAGCAGGATCATCGTGTCGGTGCGCCACGGCCCGGCCTCGACCTCGCGCTCGTCGATGCCCAGCAGCAGGATGTTCACCCGCTCGACGCCGTCCCATTCGGGCACGACGATCGGGCTGGCTGCGCCGGGCGTGCCGGCCGGGGCAGCCGGCTGCGAGGGCAGATCGAGCGGCAGATCGCGCACGAAATCGCGCACGGCGTTGAACGCGGCGATCGACGCCAGGCCGCCCAAGATCAGGAAGACGGCGAGAATGGCAATCCACAACCCGACCCGCGATCGCGACGGTCGGGCTTCGACATCATACGACATGCAGTAACCTCAATGAATGATCGAGCTGGACGCGGTGGCGCTGCACGGCCAGCATGGCGATTATAGCATGGGTGAGGTATTCGCCGCCCACCTGGGATTGACACTCTGCCCGCCTCACTCTAGAATTCCGCCACCATGCAAACACGAAAGGGCGCTGTCGCCGCCGCCGTTCTGGTCGCAGTCGCCGCGTTGAGCACGACCGCTAGCGCGCTAGTCGTTCGGCCATTTGATCTTGCGGGATCGCAGACTTCCGAAGTCTTCAAGACTTCGGAAGTCTCCACTCGTCTGCTCGCCGCGCTGGCGAAAGTCGATCCGGACGATCGCCTCCCCCTTCTCGCCGATCTGTCAGACGATGGAGAAGCCGCGTTCCTGGTGGTCCTCGACCGGCAGGCCGACTTGAGCGCCGCCTCCAGGCTCCCGAACAAGGCCGCCAAAGGCCGGTTCGTGCTTGACACGCTGCGCGCAACAGCCGAGGCGACTCAGCCCGACTTGATTGACGCGCTCCGGAAAAGCGGCGCATCGGTGCGGCCGTTCATCATTGTCAACGCGATCGGCGTGCGCGGCAATCGCCAATCTCTACTCATTTCCGCCGAGTTTCCACATACCGACCGTATCACCGCCGACAGCCCATTCCAACTCGAACTTCCCTCGCTCGAACCATCCACCATCAGCCATCCGCCATCTGACATAGGCTATCAGCCATCCGCCGTCGAATGGGGTGTGAACGACGTCCGGGCGCCTCCCGTCTGGTCGATGGGCTACACCGGCGCGGGCATCGTCGCCGGCGGGCAGGACACCGGCGTGCTGTGGAATCACAATGCGCTGCGAAATCAGTACCGGGGCTGGGACGGCGCAAGCGCCGTCCA
>DATEUJ010000056.1:0-10694 GCA_035283185.1 Anaerolineae bacterium
GGCACGAAGGGCGCATCGCGTAGATCGGCAAGCGGGATGGGACTGAGATCGTCGCCGTCAAACGCCAGCCCGTCTTGAGGCGGCGGGCTGCCGCGATAGACGAAGCTCAGGCCAGGCAGCGAGCGAATGCCCTGGCTCCGCACATGATCGATGCGTGACGATGCATTCCAGCGTGTGGAAAGAACTTGCGCGCCGGGGTAGCGCAGCGCGGCGCTGAGATCCTTATACGGCGAGAGACGCAGCGCCAGGAAGTCGGGCGGGCGGAGCGTCCAGGCGGCGAACAGCACGATGGCCGCAAACGTGACGGCGGTGAAGGCGGGCGAACGACGCCGGGACGCCGATTCGAAGGCGAGCGCGGCAAGCATCGCGACGAGCGACGAGGCCGCGATCACACCCTCGCCGCCAAACCACGCCAGCCCGGCAAGCGCGAACAGGCAGCCCAAGCCCGATCCTGCCAGGTTCGCCGCGTAGACGCGGTGCGAATCGAGTCCTCGCTCCGATAGCAGCGCGCCGACGACCAGGCCCCCGAAGAAGAACGGCGCGACCAGCGCCAGGTAGGATGCGGCCAGGTAACCGACCTGCCGCCCATCCCACGCAATGCTGAACGAGTCGAGCGGGATCGCATTCGCCAGCGCATAGGCGCCGAGCGTGCCGGCCGACTGGCAAAGCGCCAGCACTGCCCATCGACGCGGCCCGCCGCGCCCCAGCCAGGGGAAGGCGGTCAGCGCCGAGCCGCTCGCGCCAAAGCCGAGCAGCGCCAGGCTGACGGTCATGAACGCGAAGTGGTAGAACTGGGTGACGGCGAAGACGCGCGTCAGCGCGATTTCGAAGGTCAACGCCGCAGCCGAGGAGCACGCGATGGCGGCGAAGACCATGCCCCGGCGAAATGAAGTCGTGTCGGCAGGGGCAAGCACCTGCCGTTCCTGTCTCTCAGCCACGTCGCAGCCTCGACTGTCAGGCTACTGCCATATCGAGCTGAAACTCCAAACTCCAAACTTCAAACTACAAAGGCCACAGCCTCAAGCGTCAGGCTACTGCCATATCGAGCTGAAACTCCAAACTCCAAACTTCAAACTACAAAGGTCACAGCCTCAAGTGTCAGGCTACTGCCATATTGAGGGCTTGTCAAGCACCGCCCAGACGTCCCCTCCCGACACCTGGTACCTGACACCTGGTACCTGACACCTGACACCCGACACCTGACACCTGACACCCAGAGGCATCTCCACCCCGGCACGCCTTGCCTCCTGAACATTACATAACATGCGCTGACTTGCCCACTTGCCAGCCAAATCCGAATTGTGAGAATCAACACCCGTATCTTATGAGACAAATCACTATAGCATTCACCCATCACGGAAGATACTTATTATGAAAAATGCCATTACCAGGGGAGAGGGGAGGTCACGGCATTCTCACTGGTGGTGGGCAATACGATACCAAGGGAGGCGCAATGGCCGACTTCCACGGGAGTCGGGCTTATGATTCGCCCGTTGCTGCTGCTATGGTCATTGGCGGCGGCATTGGTGGTATGCGGGCTGCGCTGGACCTTGCCGACGCCGGGTTGAAGGTCTTCCTCGTCGAGCATGCCCCTTGCCTCGGCGGGCGCGTCGCGCAGCTCGGCTACATGTTCCCACAGCACGACTGCGTGTTGTGCCGGGGCACTCCCGATCACGGCTATGGCTGCACCCGCCCCTCGATCTCGCCCGCTTACATCCAGCACAACCATCATCCGAACATCCACATCCTGACCAACACGCACCTCCTCGACGTGGCCGGACAGGCCGGCGATTTCAGCGTGTCGCTGCGGCAGGAGCCGCGCTATGTCGATCCCGCGCGCTGTATCGACTGCGGGCGCTGCGCCGAAGTCTGCCCGGTCGAATTCCCGGACGAGTACCAGCAAGGCATGACCCGGCGCAAAGCGGCGTACAAGGTCGCGGCGCGCGCGATTCCAGACGCATACGTGATCGACCGCGGGCCATATTGCGACGACTGCGACCGCTGCGCTCGCGCCTGCCCGAGCGGCGCGATTGACCTCGACGAGCAGCCTCGCCTGCTGACGGTCGAAGTTGGAGCGATCATCCTGGCCCTCGGCTTCCAGGTCTACGATCCCGCCAAGCTCGAGGAGCTGGGATACGGGCGCTACCCCAACGTCCTGAGCGCCATGCAGTACGAGCGGCTGGCCAGCCGCTCCGGCCCTACCGAGGGCGTCGTCACGCGCCCATCTGATCACAAGCGTCCTCGTTCGATCGCCTGGCTTCAGTGCATCGGATCGCGCGATCAGCGCAACACCTTCTGCTCGTCGATCTGCTGCATGGTTGCCACCAAAGAGGCCATCCTGGCCAAGCAGCGCCTGGGCGACGAAGTCGACTGCTGCATTTTTATCATGGACGAGCGGGCTTTCAATAAAGAGTACAGCACGTACTTCTCGAAAGCGCGCGACGAACACAGCATCCGGTACGTGCACTGCCGCCTCTCGAGCATACGCGAAGACCCTCTCACGCGCGATTTGGTTCTGCATTACGCGGACCCCGGCGGCCGGCTGCGCGAAGAGCGCTTCCAGTCGGTCGTGCTGGCGACCGGCCTTCAACCGCCGAACTCGGCGCGGCAGCTCGCCGAGATGCTCGGCATCGCGCTGAACGAATACGGATTCTGCCAGACCGACAAGTTCACACCGCTCCAAACGTCGCGGCCCGGCGTGTTCGTGTGCGGCGCCTTCTCGTCTCCCAAGGAGATCGTCGAGACGATCATCGACGCCAGCGGCGCGGCTGCCGAGGCGATGCGCCTGCTCAACAATCGCCTGCGGACGTATCCCTACACGCGCGAATGGCCGTTCCTGGCGCAAGACAACCTTCCACCCGAGCGCGACGTGACGCGCGAGCCGCCGCGCGTCGGCGTGTTCGCCTGCTCGTGTGGATCGACTATCGACGAAGCGATCGACCTGCCCGCGCTGGCCTTGAAGGCCGCAGGATGGCCGAATGTGGCTTTCTCCGAAGTCGTCGACTTCGCCTGCTTCCCCGAAGCGCTGCAGCGCATCCAGGCGCACATCCGGGACGCCGGGCTGAACCGGGTCGTGATCGCCGCGTGCAGCAATCGGACGCACGAGCCGCTCTTCCAGCGCATGATGCGGCAGGCCGGGCTGAATCCTTACCTGTTGGAGCTGGTGAATCTGCGCGATCAATGCAGCCGTGTCCACCTGGGGCAGGCCGAGGTAGCAAACCGGAAGGCGCAGGAGCTGGTTCGCGTTGCCGTCGGCCGCGTCCTGGCAGCCCAGCCCGTTTACAAAGACAGGCACCGCCGCCAGCCGGCGGCGCTCGTCATCGGCGGCGGCGTGTCCGGCATGACGGCCGCGCTGGCGATCGCCGACAGCGGGTACGATGTGCACCTGGTCGAACGAGCCGAGATGCTGGGCGGGAATCTCTCGAACCTGTACTACGTCGCCGAGGGATACGATCCGCAGCGCCTGCTACGCGATCTGGTGAACCGCGTGCGCGCACACCGGCGCATCGCCATCCACACGCGCACCGAAGTCACGCGCCACTCGGGGCACGTGGGAGACTTCAAGTCCGAGCTGCGGGCACGGTATCCCGACGGATCGACCGAGCAGTTCAGCGTCGCGCACGGCGTGACGATCGTCGCGACGGGCGGGCGGGAAACGCGCGAGCATCCGTGGCTGAGCCTCCCCGGCGTTATCACGCAGCGCGAGCTGGAGGCGAAGATCATTCACCGCCCGGCCGAGATCGCCCGGCTCAAAGACGCAGTCATGATCCAGTGCGTGCGGCCGCCGGGCATGCCCGAGTACTGCTCGCGCGTGTGCTGCACGAACACGATGAAGAACGCGATCCGCCTCAAGCTGTTCAATCCGGCTTGCCGGGTCAGCGTGTTGTACAAGAATATCGTCACCTACGGCTTTCGTGAAGAATATTATACCGAGGCGCGCCGGCTGGGTGTGATCTTCGTGCGTTACGCCGCCGACGAGCCGCCCGAGGTTATCGCCGACGAAGCCCGGCTGAAGGTGCGCGTGCGCGATCTGGCGCTCAACCGGTGGCTAAGCCTGCCCGCCGACCTGGTGCCGCTGAGCATGTCCGTCGCGCCCGCTGAAGGCACCCCGGAGCTGGCGAGGATGCTGCGCGTCCCGATCACCGGCGAGGGATTCTTCCAGGACGCGCAGTTGAAGCTGCGCCCGATGGACTTCATGCGCGAGGGCATCTTCCTGGCAGGTATGGCGCACTATCCCAAGTTCCTCGAAGAGAGCATCAGCCACGCGCTGGCCGCCGCCGCGCGCGCCCTGACGCTGCTCTCGCAGGAGACGATGCACCTGGGCGGCGTTGTCGCCTGGGTCGATCCGGATAAATGCGTCGGCTGCCTCACCTGCACGCGGGTGTGTCCGTTCGCCATCCCGCAGGTGATCCGGCAGGAAGGGCGACACGGTGTCGGCCGTCTCGGCGGCGCAGCGTACATCGATCCGGCGCAGTGCCAGGGATGCGGCACGTGCACCGGCGAGTGCCCGGCCAACGCCATTCAACTGATCAACTACACGGACGAGCAGATGATGCTTCGATCGATTAAAGGCCTTGGAAGTTGGGTTGCGTAAAGCGTAAGGCGTAAAACGCAAATTGCGCAGTGCGCTTCACGTTTTACGTTTCACGTTTCACGTCCGACTGATCAACATGACCCAGACAACACGTCATCCCTTCGAACCGGAGATCACCGCCTTCTTCTGCATCTACTGCGGCTATATGGCCGCCGACACGGCCGGCGCGCTGCAGATTCAATACCCGGCGAACGTCAAGTTCATCCGCATGCCGTGCAGCGGCAAGACCGACGTGCGCTACCTGCTGGAGGCCTTCGAGCAAGGCGCGGACGGCGTGTACGTGGTGGCCTGCCCCATCGGCAACTGTCATCACGTGCGCGGCAACGAGCGCGGGCGCGCCAGGCTCCGCCGCGCGAAGAAGATTCTCGACGAGATCGGGATCGGCGGCGAGCGACTCGACATGTTCTTCATGTCCGGCAGCCAGGCGCACGCGTTTGCAAATGCGGCGCGGACGATGACGGAGCGCATCCGCAAGCTCGGCCCGAATCCCCTTAAGCGCAAGGATGAAGGAGGAGGGATGAAGGATGAAGAAACTGTAGACGACGATGGGTTCCGAGGCAGACGCTCAGGGTGATTGGATTTTGGCAAATTGCCGGAGTGCAGCCTTCAGGCTGCCATGTCTTGGGCTTCCGCAGGCTGAAGCCTGCACTCCAAACGCCATATTCTGATTATTAGTCGGGCGGCTCGGCCCTGCGGCGCCCACTTCGCCGACACATAACGAAAGGTGACCATGACGAATGTCGAGCAGCAATTCAGCGGCCATCGCGCAAGCGCCCTATCAAATACTCACGGTGACGCTGGCCCAGGTCGGGCAAGCCGCTTTCGACGCGGCCGAGCAGATCGCGCACTTGTTCGATCGGGTGTGTCTCTACCTGAGTGCTCAGAAACTGTTCGAGCGCCAGGCGTACGATTTCTGAGCGCCTGCACGCCAAGCGCCTGGCAGCGCGGTCAAGCCGTTCAGCCAGATCTGCGGATAAGCGCAGCGTCAATCGGTATTCCATCGTCTTTGCTCCTTCGTGTTGCACTGTAATGCAGAGAATTGCGAATGTCAAATTCAAACTTCATCCCTCACGCGAAGCGTTCAACTTTTTAACCGGCGAAGGATCGCGATGGCTCACATGAGCATCAGCCAAACTGAAAAGCCACCTGTCGGCGCCGTCATGGTCGTCGGCGGCGGGATCGCGGGCATGCAGGCTTCGCTCGACCTCGCTGAGCAGGGCTTTAAGGTGTATCTCGTCGAGAAGCAGTCGGCCATTGGCGGCAAGATGGCGCAGCTCGACAAGACCTTCCCGACGAACGACTGCGCGATGTGCACCATCTCGCCCAAGCTCGTCGAGACCGGGCGGCATCCGAACATCACGGTCATGACGAACACCGAAGTCCTCGACGTGAAGGGACGGGCCGGGGATTTCAGCGTGCGCATCCGGCGCAACCCGCGCTACGTCGATCTCGACAAGTGCATCGGCTGCGGCGACTGCGCCAAAGTGTGCCCGGTCATCGTGCCCGACACGTTCAACGAAGGGCTTGCCTCCCGCCGCGCCGCGTACAAGTTGTATCCGCAGGCCGTCCCCAACGCCTACGCCATCGAAAAGCGCGGCATCGCACCGTGCCGGGACGCCTGCCCCGCCGGGCAGCGCGCGCAGGGCTACATCGCGCTGATCCGCGAAGGGCGCTGGCACGACGCGCTGCGCGTCATCAAGATGGACAATCCCTTCCCCGGCATCTGCGGGCGCATCTGCAACCATCGCTGCGAGACGGCCTGTAACCGTGGACTGGTCGACGAGCCGATCAACATCCGCGCGCTCAAGCGCTTCGTGACCGACAAGGTCTACGCCGAGCCTCGCAAACCCGTTCAACCCGTGCCGCGCCTGCACGAGGCGCGCGTCGCGATCATCGGCGCCGGGCCGTGCGGCCTGACCGCCGCGCAAGACCTCGTTATGGCCGGTTACGGCGTGACTGTCTTCGAGGCGATGCCCGTCGCGGGCGGGATGCTGCGCCTCGGCGTGCCCGACTACCGGCTGCCCGCCGAGATCATCGAGCGCGAGGCGCAGGACATCGTCGACCTCGGCGTCGACCTGCGGTTGAACCATCGCGTCGACAACCTGGACGACATTTTCGACGAAGGCTTCGACGCCGTGCTGATCGCCGTCGGCGCGCACGAGGGCATCCGCCTGCCGATCCCCGGCGCGAACCTCGACGGCGTGCTGATCAACACACACTTTTTACGCGATGTAAGGCTGGGCCGGTATAAGGATGAAGGCGGAACCCCCGCTACGCGAGGGCAAGTGATGAAGGATGAAGATTCATCCCTCATCCCTCACGCGAAGCGTTCATCCTTAGGACAGCGTGTCCTGGTGTTGGGCGGTGGGAATGTCGCGATCGACGTGGCTCGCAGCGCGGTCCGCCTGGGCCGCGAAGTGCACATGGCCTGCCTGGAAAGCGGCGAGACGATCCCGGCGCACCCCTGGGAAGTCGAGGCGGCCAAAGAAGAAGGCGTCGTCATTCACGAGGGGCGCACATTCGAGCGCATCGTCGGCGACGAGAACGGCCGCGTGGCGGGCGTCGAGTGCCAGCATGCCGCGTCGTTCAGCTTCGACGAGATGGGCCGGCTCAGCGTCGAGAAAGTGCCGAACAGCACGCACGTGATTCCGTGCGACACGGTGATCTTCTCCGTCGGCCAGCGCGCCGGCCTGGCGTTCATCCCGGAAGATGCCGGCGTGGGCTTGACCGCCCGAAAAATGATCGCCGTCAATCCCAACACGTTGGCCGCCACACGCGAGGGCGTCTTCGCGGCAGGCGACAGTGTCTCCGGCACGGCGTTCGTGATCGAGGCTGTCGACAGCGGCCACGTCGCCGCCCGCTCAATCATCCGCTACCTGCAGCGCGAGCAGCTCGAGCCGCCGCCCAAGCCTGAACTGCCGGTTGTGCGACTCTCGCGTGAGGAGATCGACGCGCGCATCGTGCGCGGTCAGATCAGGCGGCAGCCGCGCGTGCCGCTGCCGGAGCTGCCGGTCGCTTTGCGCATCGACAACTTCGCCGAAGTCGAAGGCGGCTACGACGACGAATCGGCGCAGCGCGAAGCGGCGCGCTGCCTGGCATGCGGCATCTGCTCGGAGTGCATGTCGTGCACTTTCGCCTGCGGGCGGGACGCCATCAATCACGACGACGTCGAACGCTTCGAAGACGTCGGCGTCGGCGCCATCGTCCTGGCCCCCGGCTACCAGATTTACAACGCGCATCTGTCGGAGGAATACGGGCTGGGTCGCTACCCGAACGTCGTGACGTCGCTGCAATACGAGCGCATGCTGTCCGCCAGCGGCCCGACCAAGGGGCACGTGCAGCGACCGGCCGACGGCGCCAGCCCGAAGCGCATCGCCTTCCTGCAGTGCGTGGGCAGCCGCGACCAAAGCCACGACTACTGCTCTTCCGTGTGCTGCATGTACGCGGCCAAGGAAGCGATCATGACCGTCGAGCACGCCCGGGCCGAGGCCCGGGCCGGGAACGGCAACGGCGACGTGACCTGCCAGGTCTTCTTCATGGACACCCGCGCCTTCAGCAAGGGCTATGAAGAATACTATCGCCGCGCCGAGAAGAAGTACGGCGTCAAGTACACCCGCTGCCGCGTCAGTGCCGTGCACGAAGACCCGCGCACGCATAATCTCGTAATCCGCTACGCAGCCAGTGATCAGTCGTCAGTGATCAGTAACCAGTCGCCAGTGATCAGTAATCAGTCATCAGTGGTCAGCGATCAGTCAGTGGAGAACAGACTGATAACTGATCACTGTTCACTGATAACTGACCACTGTTCACTGATCACTGATCACTGGTCACTGATTACTGAAGAATTCGACTTGGTCGTCCTTTCGGTCGGAATGGAGATCGCCGACTCGGTGCAGAGGCTCGGCCACAGCCTGGGAATCGAGCTTGACTCTTACGGCTTCTGCCACACCACGCTGTTCGATCCCTTGCAGACCAGTCGTCCGGGCATCTACGTCGCCGGCCCATTCCGCGAGCCGAAAGACATCCCCGAAACTGTGATCGATGCGAGCGGAGCGGCGGCCGCCGCGGCGCGGCTCCTGGCCTCGGCGCGTCATACGCTGGCCCAGGCTCAGGCTTACCCGCCTGAACGCAACGTGCTAAGTGACGAGCCGCGCATTGGAGTGTTCGTCTGCCATTGCGGGACTAATATCGGCGGCTTTCTCGACGTGCCCGGCGTGGCCGAGTATGCCCGCTCGCTGCCCGGCGTGGTTCACGCCGAGGATAACTTGTACACCTGCTCCCAGGACACGATCGCCCACATCATCGACCAGGTCAAAACCCTGGGCTTGAATCGCGTGGTCGTCGCCTCGTGCACACCGCTCACACACGAGCCGCTGTTCCAAGACGCCATCCGGCATGCCGGCCTCAATCCCCACCTGTTCGAGATGGCGAACATCCGCAACCAGTGCTCGTGGATACATTCGAGCAACTGGGAAGCCGCCACATCCAAGGCCGTGTCGCTGGTGCGCATGGCCGTGGCGCGGGCGACGGAGCTTAAACCGCTCAAGACCGCCGAGGTGCCGGTGAACAACGCCGCGCTAATCGTCGGCGGCGGGGCGGCGGGGATGACGGCTGCCCTCACACTGGCCGATCAAGGCTTCCCCGTTCATCTGGTCGAGCGAGAAGGGGAGCTGGGCGGCAACCTGCGCCACTTGCGGTACTTCGTGCCTTCAAGGGGAAACGGAGCAACGCCGACACCGAAGGAATATCTTGCCCAGACCGTCACCAGGGTGCAGCAGCATCCTCTGATCAAGATCTACCTGAACACCGAGCTGATCGACACAGGCGGCTTCAAGGGGAACTTTACCTCGACCCTGCGCAGCCATGGCGAAACGTTCCGCGTGCAGCACGGCGCGACCATCGTCGCCACCGGCGGCGTCGAGTACAAGGGCAAAGAGTACGCCTACGGCAAGGACCCGCGCATCGTCACACAACTGGAGTTTGAGGCGCTACTCTCTAACCTCCAACTTCAAACTTCAAAACTCAAACTCCAAACTCCAAAGTCCGCTGTCATGATCCAGTGCGTCGGACCAGGCGAGAGATTCTGCAGCCGCCTGTGCTGCACGACGGCGCTCAAGAACGCGCTCAAGCTCAAGGAGTTGAACCCCAAGGCCGAGGTGACCATTATCTACCGCGACATCCGCACCTACGGCTTCAAAGAGCGGCTGTACACCGAAGCGCGGCGGGCGGGGGTGAGGTTCATTCATTATGAATTCGACCGCAAGCCTGAAGTGAGAGTCGGCGAATCAACGAATCAGCGAATCAGCGAATCAGCGATGGGCGAATCAGCGAATCAGCGCCTCAGCGTTCGGGTTTGGGAGCCTGTGCTGGGCCGGGAATTGGAGCTGACGCCCGACCTGCTGGTGCTGAGCACGCCGGTCGTCCCATCGCCGGGCGCGCGGAATTTGGCGACGCGGCTGAAGGTGCCGGTGGATATGGACGGGTTCTTCCTCGAAGCGCACGTCAAGCTGCGCCCGGTCGACTTCGCCGCTGAGGGCGTGTTCATGGCCGGCGCGGCGCACTACCCCAAGTTCCTGGACGAGACGATCGCCCAGGCCCAGGCCGCCGCGTCGCGGGCTGCCAATATCCTCGCGCAGGAGTCGATGCTGACCAACGCGCGCGTGGCCGTCGTCGATCCACTCAAGTGCGTCGGCTGCCTCACCTGCGTGCGCATCTGCCCCTACGACGTGCCGAAGGTTCGCAGCCTGTTCACCGGCGTCGGAAACATCGTGGGCGCGGCGTACATCGAGCCGGCTATCTGCCACGGCTGCGGCACGTGCGCCTCGGAGTGCCCGGCGCGCGCGATCCAGTTGATGCACTATACCGATGCGCAAACGCTGATCAAAATCGACGCGCTGTTTAGCAACCAGTTCACAGTGACCAGTAGTCAGTCAACAGTCGCCAGCTCCCGACAGCCACAACTGATAACTGACCACTGATTACTGATCACTGATTACTGATCACTGACCACTGACTACCGGAGACTACCTTGAGCGAAAATGGATTTGAACCCGAGATCGTCGCCTTCTGCTGCCATTACTGCGCCTACGCCGCCGCCGAT
>DATEUJ010000057.1:0-12992 GCA_035283185.1 Anaerolineae bacterium
TTAGTGGTGCGATACGTGTGCCGGCCAGAGTCAAACGCGAATGTCTACAAGTTCTGAGAGGGAAGGGCCACCGAGGTCGCGCAAATATTATCCAGATCTTCGCGATTGCCTTGTTCGTACTCTTGAGACAGCATTTATCGCGGATCGATCGCATCGTCGTGGATAGCGAATATCCTGGTCACGAGGCAGATATTAAGGCGGCGTTTATGCGGTTAGTATACAAGAGCGGAGCAGCGTTCGACGCGGATCGTTTGACGTTTCACGCCATCGGCAAAAAGTCGCGTGCGCACTTCGTCGCCTACGGCGTCCATCTCGACCGAATTCAAGCGGATCGCGTGCTCACGCTTGATGACATCATCAGATGGGTATAAACGGAAAGATCGGGGGGTCCTGTCGCGCAGGAGCAATCCCTGGCTCAGCTCCAGAACAAAGTCTGGCGGGTCACCAGGGCACCCGATCTACGTAATCATCATAGCACATACTCGCTCGCGTGTCAACATGAATCTCGCCCTCGTTCACGACTGGCTCAATCAATACGGCGGCGCGGAGCGCGTGCTGGAAGTCCTGGTCGAGATGTACCCCTCGGCCCCGCTGTACACGAGCATCTACTGGCGCGACGGGATGCCGCCTGCCTATCGAGCCTGGGACATTCGCACGTCGTGGCTCGACCGCGCACCGGGCATCTACCGGCATCATCAGCCTTACCTGCCGCTGTATCCGCTCGCGTTCCGATCCTTCGATCTCGGCGGCTACGACGTCGTCGTCAGCAACAAGAGTGGCTTCTGCCACGGCGTTCCGACCGGAGACGCGCTGCACGTATGCTACTGCCTGGCGCCGACACGCTACGTGTGGAACCTCGACGCCTACGTCGAGCGCGAGGCGTTGGGACGCGCCGCGCAAGTCACGCTCAAGCCGCTTATCGCCTGGCTGCGCCGCTGGGACTACGCCGCCGCGCAGCGCGTGACGCACTTCGTCGCCATCAGCAGTGAAATCCAGGGACGCATTCGGAAGTATTATAATAGGGACGCCGTCGTCATCCATCCGCCGGCCGACCTTCATCGCTATCAGCCTGCCGCGTTGCACGACGACTATTATCTGATCGTCTCGCGCTTGATTCCGTATAAGCGCATCGACGTGGCGATCGAGGCTTTCAACCGGCTGCAGCGGCCGCTGTGGATCGCAGGCGCGGGACGCGACGCGGAGCGGCTGCAATCCATGGCCGGGCCGACGATTACATTCTTAGGCCGCGTGCCCGATTCCGATTTGCCCGACCTGATGGCGCGCTGCAAGGCGTTCGTCTTTCCCGGCCACGAGGATTTCGGAATCGCGCCGGTGGAGGCGCAAGCGGCCGGCCGACCCGTGATCGCCTACGGCGTGGGCGGCGCGCTCGATTCGGTCATCGATGGTGTGAGCGGCGTGTTGTTCCACGAGCAGACCGCCGGCGCGCTGATCGACGCAGTGTACCGCCTGGACGCCATCCGCTTCGACCCGGGCGCGATCCGCGATAACGCAGCGCGCTTCGACGCCCAGGTGTTCAAGCTGAAGTTGACCGCGTTTGTGGACAAGTGTGTCAACGAATGGACAACGAATCAGCGAATCAGCGACCGGACGATCTCGCTGACTCGCTGATTCGCCACCTTCTAGTCAAGGTACAGAATGGAGCTTCGCCAACTCGTCCGCATCCTGCTGCGCCGCTGGTGGCTGGTCGTGCTTCCGGCGCTCGTGCTGGGCGCTGTCGCCATCGTCACCTACGACCCGCCGCAGCCAACTTTCGCCGCCACCATGCGCTTCGCCGTCGGATACACGCCCGACCCGAGCTCACAGTCACTGTACGATCGCTTTTACCCAGCCTGGCTGGCGAGCGAATACATCGCCGGCGGGTTGAGCGACTGGGCCAGGACAGGCAACTTTGCCGAAGCCGTGTCGGAAGACCTGGCGGCGCGCGATGTCGACGTACCGCCTGCGGCAGCCGCCGCGTCGATCGTGTCCGACCACACACGCAGCATCGTCGCACTGTACTTCAACGGGAACGACCCGGCGCTGCTGCAATCGCTCGCCGAGTCGGCGGCGCGCGTGCTGCAGACACGCAATGCAACAGTCTTCCCGCAGAACGGCGCGCGCGGCGCGTCGGTCACACCCCTGGATAACCCGGCCGTCGGAGCGGCGCCGCCCTCGCTCCGCGCGCGGCTCGAACTGCCGATCCGCGTCGGGCTGGCGATGGCCGCCGGCCTAGTGCTCGCGCTGCTCGCGCACTATCTCGATCCGATGATCCGCGACCGGAGCGACGTCGAGGCGCTGGGACTCTCGATCGTCGGCGAAATCCCTAAACGCAGGTAGTTTGGAAAATGGTAATTGGTAATTGGAGATTGGCGATTAGAGCTTGGCGATTGGCAATATGCGATATGCGATAAGCGATATGCGATAAGCGATATGCGAAGTATGGTAGAATCGCCATGCCGAAGGGGGACTCAAGATGGAACTGAGCGAGTATTTACGCATCCTGCGCAAGCGGTGGTGGATCATCGCGCTGGTCACGCTGGCGACTGCCGCGGCGGCCTCAGGCTTTAGCGCGGTGCAAACGCCGGTTTACAAGAGCACCGTCCAGCTTTCCGTCTGGCCGGCGCGCATCGATAACGGCGCGCAGTTGGCCGCCAAGGCTTTGCTGCGAGCGTTCGCCGTCTTCGTCGATTCCAACGACTTCGCCGATCGGGTCATCGAAGGCTTGCAGTTGGACATGGAGCCTGACAAGCTGAACGGCAATGTGACGATCGTCTCGATCGACGAAGACTTCATCATCCAGATCGAAGCGCTCGATACCGATCCGGCGACGGCCAACGCCATTGCTCACAAATGGGCGCAGGAATTCGTCGACTGGCGCAATCGAGAGAATCAGTTGCAAAGGAAAGAAGATCGCGTCGAGGCGCGTATCGTACAGGATCCGGTCGTCGGCAAATTCCGCCCGCAGACGACGCTGAACACGATCGCCGGCGCGATCATCGGCCTGACGCTGGGCGTGCTGATCGTATTCGTTCTGGAGTGGATCGAGTCCGGCGTTTTGCGCACGCCGGAGGACGTCGAGCGCGCCATGGGCATGACCGTGCTCGGCGCGATCCCTTCGACAAAGTGATACGTGATGCGTGACACGTGACACGTGATGCACAGTTCACGTATCACGCTTCACGCAGAAAAGATCGAACGCATGAGCAACAAGAGTTCCTCATTAGTGACGCTTTCCGATCCGCGCTCTCCCATGGCTGAAGCGTATCGCACGCTGCGCACCAATATCGAGTTCTCCAGCCTCGACCAGTCGCTCCACACGCTGCTCGTCACCTCGCCCGCGCCGAGCGAAGGCAAATCGACGACGCTGGCGAACCTGGCCGTGACGATGGCCCAGGCCGAGAAGAAGACGATCCTGGTCGACGCCGACCTGCGCCGCCCCAGCCTGCATACGATCTTCAACGTCGGCAACGAGGCCGGTCTGACGACGATGTTCGTCGACAGGGAGGCCATGCAGGAGCCGCCGCTGCAGGACGTCGGCGTGGCGAACCTGTGGCTGCTGCCGTCCGGCCCGCTGCCGCCCAACCCCGCCGAACTGCTCGGCTCGAAGCGGATGGAGGACGCGCTCGCCGCGCTCAGGGCGCGCGCCGACATCGTGCTGCTCGACGCGCCGCCGGTGATCGCCGTGACCGACGCGGTCGTGCTGGGCACGCGCGTCGACGGCGTGCTGCTCGTCGTCGGCGCCGGACAAACCAAGCGCGACCACGCCAGACGCGCCAAAGAGCTGCTGGACAAAGTGAAAGTGCGCGTGATCGGCGTTGCGCTCACCAACGTCAGCCCGGACTCGGCGCTCGGCGGATACTATTCTGTCTAACCGTCTACGCCACATCGACTTGAGCGGAGGTCGACATGGATGAGAAAGACCGGCAGGAAATGATTGTCATCGTGCAGGAGGCCGTTCAGCCGTTGCGCCAAGACGTACAGACTTTGCGCCAAGACGTACAGACTTTGGGCCAGGACGTACAGACTTTGCGCCAAGACGTACAGACGGTGCAGCGCGACGTGAAAAGCATCGTGGAAGATATCGTTCAGCCCATCATCCAGATGATGGAGCGCGGATTTAGCCAGGTCAATGCGCGTTTGGACAAGCTTGAGCAACGGGTGAGCCAGCTCGAACAGCGGGTTGGTCAGCTCGAACAGCGGGTGACCGGCCTGGAACGCCAGTTCGTTCGGCTCAACGACGAGATCGCCGACATCAAGACGCTGCTCAAGCAGCATCAGATAGGTCATCCCACTGACGAGGAGATCGACGCGCTCGAAGCGCGCGTGACGAAACTCGAAGCCGAAGTCTTCTCCGATCCCACCGACTGACTTCTGCCAAGGATACTCCATGAAAGGCCTCATTCTCAGCGGCGGCAAGGGCACGCGCCTGAAACCGCTCACCTTCACCAGCGCCAAGCAGTTGATCCCGGTCGCCAACAAGCCGGTGCTCTTCCGCGTCATCGAGGCCATCCGCGACGCCGGCGTCACTGACGTCGGCATTGTCATCGGCGACACCGGGCCGCAGATTCGCGACGCCGTCGGCGACGGGAGCCGCTGGGGCGTGAGCATCGCGTACATCCCGCAAGACGCGCCGCTCGGCCTGGCGCACGCGGTGAAGATCAGCCGGGACTTCATCGGCGACGACCGCTTCGTCATGTTTCTGGGCGACAACGTGATTCAGGGCGGCATCAGCCCGCTGCTGCGCCAGTTCGCCACCAGCGGCTACGACGCGCAGATCGTGCTGACGCGCGTCGCCGAGCCGCAGCACTACGGCGTCGCCGAGCTGGAAGACGGGCGCATCAAGCGCCTGATCGAGAAACCCAAAGAGCCGCCCAGCAACCTGGCCTTAGTCGGCATCTACATGTTCAATCATCATATCTTCGAGGCCGTCGACGCGATCGAGCCATCGTGGCGCAACGAGCTGGAGATCACCGACGCGATTCAATATCTGGTCGAGAAGAAGTATGCCGTTTACCCTTACGTCCACGAGGGCTGGTGGATCGATACCGGCAAGATGGCCGACATGCTGGCGGCCAACAGCCTGGTGCTGCAGGAGCTGACGCCGCGCGTCGAGGGGACGGTCGATGCCACGTCGCAGATCGAGGGACAGGTGACGATCGAGAAGGGCGCGGACATCGTCAACAGCCGCATCCGCGGGCCGGCGATCATCGGCGAGGAGACGCGCATTGTCGATTCGTTCATCGGGCCGTTCACGTCGATCTACCACCACTGCCTGATCCAGCACAGCGAGATCGAGCACTGCATCGTGCTGGAGAACACGCGCATCGTCGACATCCCGGCGCGCATCGCGGACAGCCTGATCGGCCGCAACGTGGAGGTGACGCGCTCGCCGATCAAGCCAAAGGCGGTGAAATTGACGCTCGGCGACTACAGCAAAGTGGGCATTCTGTAGCTGCCTCGTTTTGACATCGCCCGGAACATGTGGTAAGCTAACGCCACTTATCCCCTATATCTGGCTCACAACAGGACCAATTCGATCGAACCTCTGAGCGACGCCCGATTCGCTGTAGCAGCTCGCGTTGTCTAGCGGGGCAGCACAGAGCCGAGCGCTCTGATGTCGAATGGCAGCACAATGTAAGGAGAACTCATCTATGTCCAACGGTGCGCGCTTGACCGGAACGGTTCGCTGGTTCAGCCGGGTGAAGGGCTACGGCTTCATCAAGCCCGACGACAGCGAAAAAGACGTTTTCGTCCATTATTCGGGAATCGTGGGCGACGGTTATCGCAACCTCGACGAGGGCCAGCGCGTCGAATTCATCATCGAGGACTCGGCCAAAGGCCCGCAGGCGGTGCAGGTGGTCGGCGTCGCCGGCAACGCTTAGCCGTCCAACTAGCGCTCACATTCGGCGTGTGGCTATCCGCGCTCGCCGGTGCGGAACACGGCGCTGCCTGGCGCCGCAACAAGAGGTGTGTGGCTTCGCGACGGGCCTCGGGTCGCCTTCGAGGCTGCGTATGGCTGTGCGCGATTTGACAGGTCGTTCGAGGCGTGATATATTTGCGCTTGTATGGGGCATTGCAGCATCTGGTTGTCTGAATCGACGAAATAAGCCGCCAGGGCGAGGTAGGCACCGGCGGCTTTTGTTTGCGGCGCGCGCGAAGATCATTCTTCGAACTCATCAGAGGATTCAGATGGACAAACGCATGCGTGGAACCGTGCGCTGGTTCGACATCTCGAAGGGCTACGGATACATTCAGCCGGAAAATGGCGTGGAGGTGTTCGTGCACTACACCGCCATCACGGATAAGGGGCTGAAGATCCTGAACCCCGGCCAGCGCGTGGAGTTCACCATCACGGATTCCTATCGCGGCCCACTGGCCGCCGACGTCGTGCGCGTGTAGCTGCGCCGCGCACGGCAAACTGTAGATGGACCGGAATCGCCCCACCGGTTGGATAACCGTCGGGGCGGCTTGTTTATTAGCCCTCACCCCCTACCTCGGCTTCGCCAAGGGAGGGGGGTGAGGCACAGGAGTAACTCTATCTATGGCATCACCTTTACGCATCGTGCCACTCGGCGGGTGCGGCGAAATCGGCAAGAACATGACGGCGTTCGAGTATGGGCGCAACATCCTCCTCGTCGACGCCGGCATCATGTTCCCCGAGAACGACATGTTGGGGATCGACTTCATCATCCCCGACTGGCAGTACCTGCGCGACAAGAAAGACTTGGTCCGCGCCATCGTCGTGACGCACGGCCACGAGGATCACACGGGCGCGCTGCCGTACCTGCTCAAAGACGGATTCAACGCGCCGATTTACGCCACGAAGCTGACGCGCGGGCTGCTCGAAGTGAAGCTGAAACAGCACAAGGTCTTCGAAGAGACTAACCTGAACACGATCGCAGCAGGCGAGACGGTCACCATCGGCCCGTTCAAGATGGAATTCTTTCGTGTGGCGCATTCGATTCCCGACGGCGTTGGCCTCGGCATCACCACGCCGGCCGGCCTCGTCGTCCATACGGGCGACTTCAAGTTCGATCACACGCCAGTCGACGGCAAGCCGACCGACTTCGCCAGGCTAGCCGAGTTCGGCGGGCGCGGCGCGCTGGCGCTGATGTCCGACAGCACCAACGCCGACCAGCCCGGCACGACGCCGTCCGAGCGCGTGATCGACGGAGCCTTCGACCGCGTCTTCCGCGAAGCGCAAGGCCGCATCATCATTGGCACGTTCGCGTCGCTCATCTCGCGCATCCAGCAGGCGGCCAACGCCGCCATGCGCTATCGGCGCAGGATGGCGATCGCCGGGACGAGCATGGCCGAGAACGTGCGCATGGCGCAAAAGCTAGGTTACCTGACCTTTCCCGACGACCTGATCGTCCGCCTCGACGAGGCGGCGCGCCTGCGCCCGCGCGACGTCGTGATCATGGCCACCGGCACGCAGGGCGAGCCGTCGTCGGTGCTGGCGCGCGTGGCGGCGGGAGAGCACAGCCAGATCAAGGTGCAGCGCGGCGACACGGTCATCATGTCGTCGCACCCGGTGCCGGGCAACGAAGAGATGGTGCACCGCACGATCAACAGGCTCTTCCAGCGCGGCGCCGAGGTGCTGTACGATCCAATCGAAATGGTGCATGTGTCGGGCCACGCCTCGCAGGAGGAGCAGAAGCTGATGCTCAACCTGGTGCGGCCGGAGCATTTCATCCCGATTCACGGCGAGCTGCGTCACCTCCACGCGCACGCCCGGCTGGCCCGACTGGTCGGCGTCGAGCCGCCCAACATCCACGTCGTCGAGAACGGCTATCCGATCGAGTTCGACGAAGGCGAGGCGCGCATCGGCGAGCGCGTCCCGGGCGGCTACGTGTACGTCGACGGCTCGGGCGTCGGCGACATCGGCCCGAGCGTGTTGCGCGAGCGCGAGATGCTCGGGCGCGATGGATTCGTGATGACGATCGTCCACCGCGATCCCGAGAATGGCCGCCTGCTCGACACGCCCGACATCGTCACGCGCGGGTTCGTCTACGCCCGGGAAGCGGAAGACCTGCTCGAAGGCGCGACACAGGCAGTGATCGAAATCGTCGAATCGAATGGCCGGGCCAGCCAGGAGGCGATCCGCGACAAGGTCGAGAAGTCGTTGCGCGAATACCTGTACGGCGAAACGAAGCGCCGCCCTATGATCATGGCCGTCGTCCGCGACTTGTAGCCCTCCACACCAACCTTGCGAAGGTTTCTGAACCTTCGCAAGGTTCAGGTATAATCCTGCGTGATGGCCGATCACGATCCGTGGGCTTCCACATACGAGGACCACGAAGCGCCCCGTCCCCCCAACGTTCATCTCTTAGCCACCCTGTCTCGACTCAATCCGGCGCCGGGCGGCCGCGCGCTCGACCTCGGCTGCGGATCGGGCCGGCATTTTCCGGCGCTGGCGCAACATGGGCTGAGTCCGATCGGCGTAGATCTTTCGGCAGCGGCGATTGCCAGGAGCCACCGGTTCGCATCCAGGGTCCCGCTGGCGCAGGCCTCCGTCGACGCGCTGCCCTTTGCCGATCACACGTTCGACTGGATCGTCGCCTGGGGTGTGCTGTTCCACCTGTTCACCGACCAGCTTCACCGCGCGCTGCGAGAAATTCGACGCACGCTTGCTCCGCAGGGCACGGCGATCCTGCACGCGCTCGATCCCTCCGACTGGCGGCGCGATCCGAACGCCGGACCTGCGCACCGGCGCGAGATAGCCAGCCGTCACGTGACGGGCGTGATCGACTCGTACTACACACCGGAAGAAGTCGCGGCGATGCTCGCGCCGCACTTCGAGATCGTCTCGCGCGAGATGGTCAGCACGCAGCACGACTATGGCAAGAGCGCCGAGTGGGTGATTGTCGTCAACCCGCTTCCAACCCCGAAATGAGAGTCTCTCTGATCGTCACCGTCAAGAACGAAGCAGGCAGCATCGGCGCGCTGCTCGATTCGATTGCGGCGCAGACCCGCCCGCCCGACGAGGTGGTCGTGTGCGACGGCGGCTCGACCGATGCGACGCTCGAAGTCCTTCGCGGCGAGACGCGATTCCCCGTGCGCGTCATCGAGCGCCCCGGCGCGAACATTTCGCAGGGGCGCAATGCGGCGATCGAAGCTGCTTCCGGCGACATTATCGCCTCGACCGACGCCGGCGTGAGGCTCGATCCCGACTGGCTCAGAGTCCTCGTCGCGCCGTTTGGGCGCGAGCCGCAGACGCGCGTCGTCTCCGGCTTCTTCGCGCCGGCGCCGCAGACGGCATTCGAAGTGGCGATGGGCGCAGCGGTGCTACCTGAACGGCGCGACATTCGGCCGGAGACGTTTCTCCCCTCAAGCCGCAGCGTCGCGTTCAGGAAAGAGGTGTGGAAAGAAGTCGGCGGCTACCCGGAGTGGCTCGACTACTGCGAAGACCTGGTCTTCGACTTCGCGTTGCAGGAGAAATACCATCCGTTCGCGTTCGCGCCGGACGCGATTGTCCATTTCCGCCCGCGCCGATCACTGCGCGCGTTCTTCCAGCAGTACTACCGGTACGCGCGCGGCGACGGCAAGGCGAGCCTGTGGCTCAGGCGGCACGTCATTCGATACGCGACGTATCTCATCGGCGTGCCGGGCATCGCAGCTTTGAGCGCGGTAATTAGCCCGTGGTTATTGCTGTTGTATCTGGCGGGCGCGGCGGCTTACACGCGGACGCCGTATCGGCGGCTTCGGCCAAGATTGCGCACGATGACGCCGGGTGACAAGTTGAAGGCTGTTGCGCTGGTACCGGTCATCCGCGTGGTCGGAGATGTGGCAAAGATGATCGGGTATCCGGTTGGGGTGGTGTGGAGACTAAGGCGGCGTCCGTCAAGCCGCGACAGTAACTAACTTCAGAACATCGGGCGGCGGCGTTTCGAGATGAGTGACGGCAAACGGTGAATCAGGCAGTTCTTGAACGGCGGAGACATCGAGCCAGGACGCAACGGGCTGCGTGGTTAATATCTCAATGACCAGATCTCGCTCAGCTATCGGCAAGTCAGCCAAGCCCGTGAGTGGGAAACTACGTGGTCCCATCGGCGTCGGACGAATTAATTCGGTGAAGTCCAGAAACAGCAGACTTCGCGCCTGGCGAGTCCCCCGATCAATGCTGATCGTAATGTTATCCGTGAGTTCAATTGTCCAGGCTGGACGCTTCTCGCCAAAATGGACTTCCAGCACATCGCTTTCAGGATCGTATCCGTAAGTCTCGTTCATTCGATCACCTTTTACCATAGATGAACACGGCCCAAACGTTGACTACGTAGTTGTTCGGCACAAGATTGCCGGGTGTGTCTGTAGTTGCGCCAAATAGCACTACGACGACAAGATGATTGTAGTCAGGTAGCAGCCTGTCACACGGCTAGTAGTACTTGTACTTACGTGGATTAAGCGGATCCTGCTTACGGCGCCCTCGCCGGAGCGTATTGAGAGTTTCTTCCAGCAGATCCGACAGGCACGGCCGACTGTCAAGGGCATGCCGCCAGCGCTCCTCGGTCATGTAAATCTTGTTGCCATACCGATCATGGACTTCCCATCGACGCGGGCTGCCGTCTGGCATGCTTCAATCTACCTTATGCAATATTATAGCCCGCCCGTGTAACAGGAGCAACGGCGAGCAACTGGTGTGAAGACTGCGCTGGTGCCGATTGTTGCGCGGTTGGCATAGTGGTGAGGCAGTGGGCATCCCAGAGACAAGACCTCAGCGGTGATTCGTGACGCCGACCTGCTGACACATGTCAAGGACGGGACAGGTCGAGCAGCGCGGCAGGCTTCCCGTGCAGATGTGCTTGCCAAAGGGCACGAGCAGTCGATTGATCTCGATCCAGTAGCGGCGCGGAAGCCTGGCTTCGAGGGCAGTCATCGTGCGTTCTGGTGTGGAGGCGCTGACGTAGCCCCAGCGATTCGTCACGCGGTGAACGTGCACGTCGACGCTGATGAACGGCTCGCCGCAGGCAACGCCCAGCGCCAGGTTCGCGCACTTCGGCCCGACGCCTGCGAACGACAGCAAGACTTCCCGATCGCATGGCAACGCCCCGCCGTACTCATCAACCACGCGCTGCGCAATCGCTCGAATTTGCGGCGCTTTACGCTCGTGGAATGAGCATTCTCGGATCAGTGCGTCGATCTCTTCAACCGCCAGTTGACTGATGTCAGCCGGCGTGCGGGCGCGTGTGAACAGATTGCGCGCCGTCGGAAGTGAGATCTCGTCGTAGGTTCGGATCGAAATGATGCAGGCGATCAACTGCTCGAAGGGCGAGTTGAAGCCTTCCTCGGCCAGCTCGAACATCGCTGCCTTGGGCCAGGGCCGGATCGCCTCTCGGATCAGGCGGACTGCTTCATCGATCTGAAACGGTTTCTTCGACACACTCATGTTCTCTATGCGTTGTAGCAACTGTATTTGACAACGAACACCCCTTTCACACGGGTACCCGTGCTCGTCGCGTCGAGCGCGGGTACTTTCGTTTCATGAAAGGAGGTGCACCATGAGCCGAAAGCGTTGACCGATCACATCGCATGCCCCGCCAATTCATGCTTTCAACCGCGAAAGGAGAACATCCAATGTCCGCAGACAACAAAGCGATCGCGCGCCGGTTCTACGAAGAGGTCTGGAATCGAGGGAACATGACCGCAGCGGACGAAATCCTCGCCGACGCCGAGGGTGTCAAACAATACGTCGCCGCATTCCGGACGGCCTTCCCCGACATCCAGCACAAAGTAGAAGAGTTGATCGCCGAAAGAAACAGGGTCGTCGCACGTTTCACAGCCCGAGGCACGCATCGGGGCAAGTGGCAAGGTGTGGCTGTGACCGGCAGACCCATCTCGTACACAGGGATCACGATCTTCCAATTCAGCGGTAGCCAGATCGTCAAGCATCACACTGAGTGGGACAGCCTGGGCCTGCTGAAGCAAATCGGCCCCGTGCCTTAGCAGCCATAACAACCAAAGATCGCGTTCTGCATAAGCTGGCGAGGTGAGCGACTTCTCACCCCGCCAGCTCAGCCACCAGCAAGTCTAGTGCCAAGACGTCGCCAACCTCGCCGGTCTTGATTGCCACGTCTACATCGAGCAAGTGCGAATAAACTCGCTCCAGCTGCTCCATCGAAAAGTTCCGCGCCTGCTGGCCGATCTTGTCGATCACGAACGGATGCTGGCCGAGCGCCTTCGCCATCTCCGGCGCGGGCACGTTCTTCTCCTGCAGCTCCTTCACCTGAATCAGCAGCCGGAACTGGCGTGTGAACATCGCCAGCAGGCCGAGGGGGTTCTCGCCCAAGTCGAGCAGGCGGTGCAGCTCTCCCATCGCGCGCCGGCCGTCGCGCCGTCCCAGCGCGTCGACCAGGTCGAAGATGTTAGCTTCGATCGAAGGCGACACGAGGCGCGCCACGTCGTCTTCGCCAATGGGGCGCTCGGCGTTGACGTACGTGATCAGCTTCTGAATCTCCGAGTCGAGGCGGCGCAGGTCACTGCCGATCAACTGCGCCAGCTTCGATGCCGCCTTGCGGTCAATCCGGCTGCCGTGAAGCTGCGCGCGCTTCTCGATCCAGGGAACGGGGTTCTTCGGAATCTCGAAGGCGAGGACGGTCTTGCCCGGCTGCGAAGCCGCCAGCTTCAGGATGGGGTTCGACGGCGGAAGCGTCCTCGCCTCGACGAGCACCAGCCGCGTCGACTCGGGCGTCTGCGGCAGATAGTCGAGCAGTTGGGCGAGGAACTCCCTGGCCGCGCCGGATGGCTCGTCGCCGCTCGATCCTTTGCCTCCTCTGCCTGCACCCAGCCGCGCAAGCAGCCCTTCGACGACGACCAGGCGCTTGTCGGCCATGAACGGCACGCTGTCCGCTGCGAGGCGAAGCTCCGCCAGCGTGAGCTTGCGCCCGTCGAGGACGGTCACGTTGAAGTCGCGCACCGTCGCATCGCCGATTTTCTCTTTGAACGCGGCGACCTGCTCGGCGCGGCTGAATTCGTCTTCGCCGTGGAGGATGTAG
>DATEUJ010000058.1:0-26680 GCA_035283185.1 Anaerolineae bacterium
AGGCCTGATCTTTACCCAGAACTTTTGTTCCCTCGACTTGTGCGATAATGCGCGTAGCTTGGGTGAAGCCGGAGAGAACCATGATCGCTTCCGCGAGTGAATGGGCGGCGCAACAGTGGGCGCACGTCGACTTGGGTGACCAACGCCGGACTCGGCGCGCGGTGGAGATCGGCGCCAGGATGGCGGCTCAGCCGGAGGCGTCCTTGCCCAACCAAATGGGGTCGCGCGCCGCCTTGCGCGGCGCGTATCGCCTGCTCAACCACCCGGCCGCGAGCCTGACGGCGCTGCTGACGCCGCATTGGCAGGCGACGTTGCAGGCGGCGGGGCAAGCGCCGCTGGTGTTGATGGTGGAAGACACCACCGAGTTGGATTACACGGCCCATCCGTCCACCCGCGGCTTGGGCCCGATTGGCGATGGGCGCGGCCAGGGCTTGTTGTTGCATAGCACGCTGGCCGTGTTGCCCGACACCCGCAGCGTCTTGGGCTTGGCGCACGCCCAAGTTGTCTTGCGCACGCCCACCCCGGCGAGCCGCCCGCATTGGACGCGCTCGGCGGAGGGCCGGGTGTGGCAAGTGTCGGCTCAGGCGGTCGGCCGCCCGCCCGCTGGGGTGGTCTGGGTGCATGTCAGTGATCGCGGCAGCGACGACTTTGAATATCTGGCCGAATGCCGCAGCCTGGACAAGGACTTTGTGGTGCGCGTCCGCCATAACCGGGCGCTGGACTGGGTAGCCGACGCTCCTCAGGCCACGCAGCCGCACGCCCAACACTTGATCGACTATGCGCGCAGCCTGCCTGCCCAACCCGGCAGCGCCTATCGGGTGCGCGTGCCGGCCACCCCCGACCAGCCCGCGCGCGAGGCGCAACTGGTGCTGGCTTGGGCAGCCGTGCGCGTGCCGGCCCCGACCCAAGCCCCACCCGCCGTCCGGCGTCTGCCACCCCTGGACGCCTGGGTCGTGCGCGCCTGGGAGGTCGACCCGCCGCCGGGCGTCGAACCCATCGAGTGGATTCTGCTCACCTCGCGGCCCGTGGCGCAGGCGGCCGAGGCCCACCGCATCACCGACTGGTATACCTGCCGCTGGTTGAGTGAAGATTATCATCAATGCTTGAAAACCGGCTGCCGGGTGGAGCACAGCCAACTGGATGAAGGCGCCGACCTGGAACGCTTACTGGGCTTCGCCGCGCCCATCGCCGTGCGCCTGCTGCAACTGCGCCAAACCGCCCGTCAGACGCCCGACGCACCCGCGGTGACCGTGGTCGAGCCGCTGCTCGTCGAAGTGCTCGCACGCTATCAACACACCGAGGCCGCCACGATGACTGCCGCCCAGTTCTGGCGGCGCGTCGCCCAGCTCGGGGGCCACCAAGGCCGTCGCCGGGATGGCCCGCCGGGCTGGCGCACCCTCTGGCGCGGCTGGCGTCGCTTGGCCGACTTGACCGAGGGGGCGCGGCTGTTCCAGCCCCCGGATACCAGCTGATAAATGTGGGTAAAGATCAGGCCTGAAGGCTCGACTCCGGGATGCCATAAAGCAAACCGGAAACTGCTATGGTACAACCCGGCTCAAATGGATCAACTGTTGTCACTGTGAGCGAAGCGAAGAGTCTCACGACGGGCGGAGAGATGCTTCGCATTGTAGCTTTGGATTTTGAACTTTGAAGTTTGGAGTTTGCAGCCCGCACACTCCCATGCTCACTGGCGGTCATTGTAGCCGCGCCCGACGCCGCGATAGGTAAAGCCCAGCGCGCGCATCAGCTCAGGATCGTAGACGTTGCGGCCGTCGACGAGCACCGGCGTCTTCATCGACTGCCTGACGCGCTCGAAGTCGAGCTGCTTGAACTCGTTCCACTCGGTGACCAGGATGACCGCATCGCAGTCCGCCGCAAGCTCGTACGGGTCCTCGGCGAATTTCATTCCGGGCGGCATCATCGAAGCGGCGGCCGTCATGGACACCGGATCGTAGCCTTTGATTTTGGCGCCTTGCTCGGCGAGCCAGCGCGCGAGCTCGATCGATGGCGCATCGCGCATATCGTCGGTGTTCGGCTTGAAGGCCAGTCCCAGCAGGCCAACCGTCTTGCCTTTCAGCTCGCCGCCGAGCAGAGCGCTCACCTTGCGCAGGATGCTCCTGCGCTGATCGCCGTTAATGTCCATCACCGCTTGCAGCAACTGCGGATGACGCCCTTTGACTTCGGCCATGTGCGCCAGGGCCAGAACGTCTTTCGGGAAGCAGTTGTGGCAGATCAAGCCCGACGAGGCAATCAGCGTGCCCGCGGTCGTTTCCAGGCTGTAGACCGTCGTGTTCACCTCTTCGTACTCGACCGCCCGCACGGTGAGCGCAGCGTACGCGCCCTGCCGTGAGAAGCCGCGCTGGCGAATATGGCGCTGGTAACCGGCTAGCACTTCGGCGATTTGCGCACGACGTTTTCCGCCAAATACATCTTGCAGCGCTTGCAGTTGCTTGTAGCCGCTCACGCGCAGAATGTACGCCGGCTGCTTCGACTTATTCATCCAGCGCGTGCGAATGGATGGGACGATGCTCAGCGTTTGCAGCAGCAGAGCCATGCCGTCGGCCAGTGGCTTGCTCACGGTGGCGTACTCCAGCATCAGGTTTTTACCGTCCTGAACCGGCGTCACCGCGCCGTCGCCGCTGAACGCGCCTCGAAGGAGCTCAAGCCGCAGATCGGGTGGAACGTTCAGCGCCAGCCGCGGCAAGGCTTTGTCGTCCGACCGCGTTCCGCACTTGAGCACGTCGCGCAGCAGCCAGGCGAAAATGCGCGAAGATACCAGAGTGCTGACCGCGCCGGTGCTGTGCCGCTCGATGAACTTCAAGCCCCATCGCGCCAGAATGCGCTGCACGTCTTCGATGTATTCCATCTCGTGCTCCCCGAAACTGAACCCCACGCGCTGGCGCACCGCGCCTGCCCGTCCCACATCGCGGCTGATAAAGCCTTCGGCCAGGTAATAGCCGCACAGCCGCATCAGGTCGGCATCCACCGGCAGGATGGCATTGATCTTGGTCGCCGCACCCTTCGCTGTGTAGAGCTGGAGTTTCTCAGCGGGCACATTCAGCACACCGGCCTCGCTTAACTGCCGGAACAGGCGCAATGACATGCGATTGTGTCGCCGGATCTCGTGGGGATACTGTAATAAGTCCGGTGGAACGTGCGCGGCAAAGTGCGCGTATTGGTCGCTGAACGACGAATCGACCGGTGACACGTAAACATCCGCCTCAAGCAGCGTGCCGCGCAGCAGATCGAGCAGGTTCAAATCGGCAGACGTTTCGACAGCGGGCAATTCGCACAATGCCATCAGTTGATCGCCAGGCGCTACGGCGGCTGCCGGCAGCACTTCGAAACCGGATGCGGCACGCACGATCACAGGATGATCGGCGGTCACTCTAAGCGCGCGCCCCATGCTCGTCCTCAGGTTGACCATCGTTCCGTTGTAGGATCGTCGGGTAACGGCCTTCACCTCGGCCAGCGTCGGCAGACCGGTCTCCAAGTCGAAGGCCAGCACGCGCCGATGAGAGGGTGTGACAACCTGGACAGCCTCGCCCTGAAACGGCTCCCCACCGCTGGCAAATAGCGCTTCGAGAGACTCGGTCGTCACGCCCGCGCCTGCGAAGTCCCCGACCAAAGGGAGTGGGGCAGCGCGAGCGCAGGCGTTCGGGCTGTTGAGCGCGAAGACTGTTTCGCTCCCCTCGAAACACGAACCGCCATAGCCGATGCCTGCGTCGAGGAAGGCCCGCCCGATGCGCTTATCGAAGCCCATGCCGGCGGCGACCTCTTTTATATCCGCGCCCAATTCTTCGCAAATGTTGGCGATCTCGTTGATGAAGCTGATCTTGGTCGCCAGGAAGGCATTGGACGCATACTTGATCATTTCCGCCGTGCGCAGGTCGGTGATCACCAGCGTGGTGCGCAGCGGCAAGTGCAGTTGCGCCACCTTCTCGGCGGCCTCCCGGTCGAGCGAGCCGAGCACGACACGGTCGGGATTCATGAAGTCGTGGATCGCCGAGCCTTCGCGCAGAAACTCCGGGTTGGAGACGACGCTGAACGAGACAGGCTCTTTCTGCCCGGTCTTGACGATGTCGGCGACCCAGTCGCCGGTGCCGACCGGCACGGTCGATTTGTTGACGATGACGAGCGGATGATCCATCACCTCTGCGATCGACTCGGCCGCGGCTCGAACGTATTCCAGATCGGCCGCCCCGTCGACCGCGCTCGGCGTGCCGACGGCGATGAATGCGAATTCGGCCGGCTGCATGCCGTTCCCGCCGTTGATCGCATCGGCGTAGCTCGTCGTGAACCACAGGCGCCCGGCCTTGACGTTACGCCGGACGACCTCTTCCAGCCCAGGCTCGTAGATGGGCAGGATGCCTTTCTTGAGGTTTTCGATGCGTTCCTGGCTGATGTCGAGGCAGGTGACGCAATTGCCGAGGTCGGCCAGGCAGGTGCCAGTGACGAGGCCGACGTATCCGACTCCGACGACAGCGATGTTTTTCATGGTGCAGTCCTTAGAAGGTAATTTTTTGTAGCCGCACAGGCCCAATTCTACACCGATTCGGCGTCTGCCATGATCATGCGCGCAGCGCGCCGGCCGATCTCGACCGCGTAGTTGGTGCCGCGATCCCAGGGATACACCTGCGACATCGAAGCGAAGTAGAGACCGCGCTCCGGTGTGCGAATGTCGGGGATGTTGCGCGAGTGGTTGAGGGGCGGCACCGGCTGGGCATAAGGCGTCTTCCACAGCCAGGTCTCCCTCACCCAGCTCCGTTCGAAGGCCGGGTTGAATCGTTTCAGCGCGGGCAGAAACCGTTCGAGCAACTCGTCTTTCCCGAGCCTGAAGTATTCGTGACCGGGATCGAGGTAATCGCCGCAGTACACCAGGTGGTCGCCGCCATAATGCTCGGGGCTGACATAGTTGGTGTGCTCGACCAGCGACAGGAAAGGAAACCCCGCCTCTTTGGGCAGGTTATGCCAGTAGTATTTCGTCAGGGGGCGATCCAGCGCCAGGATCAGCACGACTGCGCCCATCGACTTCAAGCCGCGCAGCCGCTCTGAGTATGCGGTGGGCAGGTCGGGGGCGAGCCGCGCCATGAGCGCGGGCGAGGAAGTGGACATCACGGCATCGAAACTCGACTGGCCGGCGGCGGTCTGCACGCTCAGCGTGCCGTCGGCGTTTCGCCGCATGCCGGTCACGAGTGTGCTCAGCCGAATCTCCGCGCCGTGCGATCGCACGACGCCGGCCAGCCTGTCGAGGAAGACCTGGAATCCTCCCTTGAAAGTGCCCAGCCGCGTCGTGCGGCTGTGCAGGCGCGCCCACATCCAGGCCATGTTGACGACATTCAAGTTCTCTTCGCCGAACTTGCTGACCAGCAGAGGCTTCCACATCACACGGTAAATCCGTTCACCAAAGTAGTGACGTGTCCACTCCACGGCGGTCACCTTTTCCAGAGACTGCCAGCGCGGCCAGAAGCGTAAGTATGCGCCGACCAGCCCGAAGCGGATAAAGTCGATCAACGGGAAGTGTCGCAGGATGAACAGTGGGATGTTGGTGAAGATCGAATCGAAGGGATGAAATCGCCCCTCGTAGTAGATGACCGTGTACGGGCGGGGGAAGAGAACTTGGTCGCTCCAGCCCAGTTCCTTGATCAGGCCAAGAATGTGCTTGTCCGACGCAAACCAATGGTGATAGAACTTTTCGAGCGTCCAGTCCCAGCGCGGGATCTTGAAACCGGCCGCCAGCCCGCCGACTTCGGGTGCCGCTTCATAAACCGTGACACTGTGACGCCGGCGAGACAGGTCATAGGCGGCGGCCAAGCCGGCCGCCCCGGCTCCGATGATGGCGACCTTCATGGCGCGGCTGCCCTGGCGTCCTGCAAGTCTGCGGCCTTGGCGAGATCGCTCCAGCGCAAGCTCTGGCGCACCATGTAGAAGAGTCCCAGTAAAGTGATCGGCAGCCACAGCACGGCGTGCAGCACGAGCGTGTATGAAGTGGCGATCTCTGGATCGACGCCGAAGGCCACCAGGACGGCAATGCCGGGCAGGTCAAACGTGCCGATGTATCCCGGCAGCGCCGGAATCGTCGTCACCAGATTGGCCACGCCGTTCATCAGCATCAGCGTCGTGAACGGAACTTCAAACGGGAAGGCATGCATCACCAGCCAGTACGTGGCGGTTTCCACCAGCCACACGACGAGCGTGATCAGGAAAACGACCAGCACCTGGCGGAAGTCGCGCAGTGCGGACAGGCCCGTCACGAATCGATCGAGCAGCCCGCCAACCGGCGCCCGCAGGCGGTGTGGAAGCAGGCGCACGATCAGGAAGCCGTAGACCCGGGATGCCATGTCGGGGTGCGCGGCCAGCGCCAGGAACACGACCAAAGCCGCGAAAAACAGGAGGCTGCCGGCCGCGATCAAGGCTCGCATCGATTCCGGCAAATCCCACTGAGCCTGCGCCGAGGGCAGCACCAGGAACACGAACAACAGCACTACCAGCCCATCGAATAGGCGCTCGACGACAATGGTGGCGAGTGAGGAGCTGATGCTGATCTGCTCGTTGTGCCTCAGCACGTAGGCGCGCAGCAGCTCGCCGATGCGGGCCGGATAGATATTGTTACCCATGTAGCCGATCACGACGACGGGGAACAGCCTTCGGACGGAGACGACTTTCAGAGGCTTGAGCAGCACCTGCCAGCGCCATGTCCGGGCGGCGACGGCCACAAAGTACACGGCCACGCCTGGAAGCAGCCAGACGTAGTTCGCCGCGCGAAGAATGTTGACGACCTCCTCGAGCTTCAGTTGGCGCAGCGCCAGCCACAGGAAGGCGGCGCTCACGATCAGGCCCAGCCAGAATTGCCAGCGTCGGAACACGCGTATCGCCACCGAGAGAACATCGGCGAGGCTTTCGCCTCGCCGGCGCTCGATTTTACCACGCCACAACAGAACGGGCGAGGGTTCCCTCGCCCGCGCTCATATCCTATTCAGTTGTAATGTCAGTTCACCAGCAGGGGGATCCCGCCGGGCAGCATCTCGCCCAGCCTCTTCTCGCAGGCGATCGTATGGCTGCAGTCGCCGTGCCCAATAAAGTGCTCACAGTCACAAGTCAGCTTGCCGCCACGGTACACAACGGTGTGTGTGCTGTGCATGCCGCGCAGCTTCACCGTGAAGTCCTGAAATTCGAAGCGATCGGGTTCGCGTGCATACAGGATGGCTTTCTCGATCTTGCTGATAGTCGACGATCCCATTCGTTTCTCCTTTGTGGCTGGTATAGACACAAAAGCACGACATCCATGAGGATGATCGTGCTTTTGTCACGAGGTATTCAGTTTGGACCGGCTGCTTGCGTCGTGCAACGCCGCTTCCTCCTGCCCAATCTACGAAGAGTATAAACCCGGATCGCCGTGCGTGTCAATCCCCCAAATCCTCTTTCTCTGACGATTGCCATACGATTGGGTTATTGTCTGACCGGATGTTCTGTTGGGTCGCTATAATGTCTTGATTTTGCTCAATAATTGCTTATTCCCATCTCCTTCAACGCCTCACGCACGGAAACAAACTTCTCGGCAGGCCACAGCCAGGCTACGCGCAGCTTTATGCTCTTATCATTCGGCACCTCCCACGGTCACCCATGCTGGGCGCAATAAGACTGCAAATCGGCGATGGCGGCTATGGAAAGCCGCCCTATCTCTTCTCCAGCTCCGCCCGCACGATGTCCAACTGAAACGGCTTGTCCACGTCCATCCCGAGTTCGGCGTGAGGCGAGCGCACGACGCGGCACTTCACGCCGAGTATTTTCTCGGCGCGGCGCGCGGCGGCGTCGAGTGACAGCCTGCCTGTCGCGAAGCGCAGCAATATCCCGAAGCCGACGCGCCGCGCCTGGCGCAGCGCGCTCTTGCGTACTTCGAGCAAGTCGTCCCACAACTGCCGGTCGGTCTCCATGATCTTGCTGCTGCCCATGTTCAGGTCGCCGCCGCAAAAAACGCCGTCGCGCAGGCGTGCATACGAGCGGCGCGAGGTCGGGAAGCGGGCCAGCATCGTCTCTCGATCGATGACGGTGTAATACAGATCGTGCTGTGTGGCCAGCATCGCCGCGATGTGATCGTCGACGATGGGCGTCGTGATCAGGGGGATGTCGCACGCGCACATCAGGAGATGATCGCGGTCGGATGTGTCTTCCAGGGCGCGGCGCGCGCCGGCCAGCGCGTTCTGGAGCAGGCTTTCCTGGTTCGGCACGTACGCTACCGGCTTGGGGCCGAAATCGATCCCGCACGATTCGTCCAGCCCGACGACGATCAGGCGATCCACGTACCGCGAGCCGGCCAGCGCGTCGGTCACCCATTTGATCATCGGCTTGCCCCCGATGGGGATCAGCGCCTTGCGCCCGGCGTCGACGCCGGCGTATTCGAGCAGCATGTCATTCTTGCCGGGGGTGTGCCCCGCGACGACGATGGCGTCCATGGAAGTTCCTTCAGTTCCTTGAGTTCCTGATTTGAGGGAACTCAAGGAACTCAGGGATCTTACAGGCGCCGAATCTTCGGCCCGAGCTTGAGTTGATCGATCAGCGCGTCGAGCTCGTCGTGCGTCAGGGCGCGGCCTTCGCCTGTGGCGGCGACCAGCGCCGCTTCCAGCAAGTTCGTCCCGAACGAGCGTCCGTCGTACACCGGCGTGGTCGTCACCAGGTATTTCACGCCGCGCGCGCGCAGGAAATCCACGTCGGCGCCGGTCGTCGTGTTCGTCACGATCGTCTTACCGTCCATGCGCGGCGGCATGTGTTTCCTGACGTACAGGAAGTCGCCGGCGGTCACGCTGGCCCATTGGTAGTGCTTCTCGTATTTCGGCGCATTTTTCTCCTGGCCGTCGCCGGTGGGGTACAGCCACTCGATCTTCAAGCGCCCGACGATCGGCAGCAGCACTTTCGCCAGGCGGCACAGCGTGGTCAGGCTGCGCACCGGAACCGGCAGGCCGAGCGCGAACATCAAGTCGCCGAAGACGCACTCGTATCCGGCGTTTACGAACGACGCGGTCATGCCGTAGCGGGTGATCGCGGCGACGAGCAGCGCCGTCTTCGGCCGGATGTCCGCGCCGATTTCGCGCTCGACAACCTGCATCACGCGCGCTTCGAGCGTCATCTTCAGCCCGCCGCCGTCGACGATCGGCGTGCGCCGGACGTGCTTCACCATGCGCTGCGCGTCGCGCAGCGGGTAGAACCTCCACGGCGTGTGCTCGCCCAGGTCGATGCCGCCGACGCCGAACGCGTCGACCTTGCCGTCCAGCTCGGCGAAGAGCGCCGCCGCCCGGGCGATGTCGCCGTCAGTCCCGATGCGCTCGACGCGCACCCGCTCGCCGAGCAGATCGACCTCGACAACCTTGTCCCGTTTCGCGCTGCCCAGGCTGATGCTGACGGCACGTTTCATGACACCTGCCCCTGGCTGTGCTGGAGTGCAGCCTTCAGGCTGCTTTACCGTGAGCTCCCGCAGGCTAAAGCCTGCACTCCGGAACGTTGTCGGAGTGCAGCCTTCAGGCTGCCATATGTGCGGCCAGGCAGGCTAAAGCCTGCATTCCGGAACGTCGGCGGAGCGCAGCCTTCAGGCTGCTATACCGTGAGCTTCCGCAGGCTGAAGCCTGCACTCCATACTCGTGTTAGAAATCATCGCCCTCAAGATAGTCGATCACCGGATAGCGCCGCCAGCAATCGTCCAACCATTCTTCGCCTTTTGTTCGCAGATAATAGTGGTAGCTGGAGAATTCCCACTCAACGTGGCGTTTCACGTATCCATGCTTGATGGGATTGTTGTGGATGTAGTTGAACCGCGTCCAGTAATCAGCTTCAGTGCGGATGCACGTGTCCCAATAGTTGTACCAAACTTGTCGGCCTTCGGCTTTATCGAGCAGATTGAGTGCGCGCGATGTGCGTCCGTTCAAGCGGCCAATGAATCTGCCGATATCGCGTCCAATGCGCGATTTGAGTAACAGATGATAGTGATTGTGGAGCACAACCCACGCGCTAAGCGTGAGGCCAAATTCCTTGACCAACTCTCGAAGTATCTCTGTCCATAGTCTTAGGCGATCGTCAGTAGCCAAATAGTGCGCCTTATTGGCAGTAGAGGCTGTGATGATGTACCACGTGTTGTCGAGGTAAATATGTGGCGGGCGATGGGGTGAGATATTTTTGCTCATGGTTCGCTCTGCAGGCTAAAGCCTGCACTCCATTGGCGCCAAATAGGTTGGAGTGCAGCCTTCAGGCTGCGCAGGCTAAAGCCTGCACTCCATTGTTCGCTGCTGTCAAATGGGTTGGGGTGTAGCCTTTAGGCTGCAGGCTAAAGCCTGCACTCCGATCAGATTGTGCCATCGGTCAGGTAACCGATCGCTTTGTCTTGCTCGGCGTTCATCACGATCGTCAGGGTGCGGCCGTCGCTCGCCGCCGGCACGTCGATGACCTTGAGGTAAGGCGCGTACGCCTCGTCGGCCGGCAGCAACTGAGGCAGCGCGTTCGGAGCGCCCGCAAAGAATTCTTCCTTGTAAACGGTCGACGGATCGTCGGGGTACAGGGGCAGGGGGTAAATGTCGGCCTCGACGAGATCCAGGAAAAAGTGAGTGCCGTACGAGACCTCCGGCACGCTGCCTTCGTCCTCGTGCGCAATCTCGATCAGCACCTTCGTGTTGTAGATGTCGGCGTACGTTACCTTGACGCCCAGCCTCGTGTTCGAAGTGCCCCAGCGTCCCGGTCCCATGAGGGCGAAGGGCGCGCCGGCCAGCGCCTGGTTCAAGCGCCCGACGACGCGACCGATCTCGAAGCGCGTGTTGGCATCCGGGATGCGCGCGTACCGGCGCGGATCGACGTGGACGATGTAACGGATGCCGCTGGCAGAACCGTGCGGCACCTGCCGGTTGGCCGTGAACAAGATCGCTTCAGGCGGGACGTCCTCCGGGATCGTATAGCGTTGGTCGGGCTGGCGCAGGCTCAACGGCCGGCATTGTAACAGCGCAACCTTGAACTGCAGATCGGGATAAGTCGAGACCACTTCGCCGGCAAATTCCATGTCGACCGGCCGCCCGTAAGCCTCTTCGACGACGCGCAGCATACTGCGCATCGTCTCGACGAACGGCTTGTGCGCCAGCAGGCGATCGAACGTCACGATCATGTTTTGCCGTTCCAGCGACAGCGGCCGGCCGGAGAACGGCTGGACGTAGTCGCCGCGATCGTGCGACATGATCGCGCCGAGCGCCGGATAGTCCGCGCCCAACACGTCGACCACCGGCAGCGTCTTGAAGGCATTCGCCTCCATGTCGAGGACGTCGACTTGGTGCTGCGAGTAGCGACGCACGGCGCTGGCCGACTGCTCGGGCCGCAGCGTAGGATGGCTGAGCGCGACCATGCGCGGGTAATCGTTGTCGACCCGCTCGACGGCGCGCGTGCCCAGCCCGGTCACCATGCGCAGCATCCCGTCTTCGAGGCGGATGCGCGGGCTCCAGCGGTAGGGGTTCTTGCTGAAGGCCACGCCGGCGAAGGCCGGAAGGAAATAGCCGTGATGCGGCGCTCCCTCCACCTTCTGGATCAGGATCGCCATGCGCTCGTCGTAGTCGGTCAGGCCGACCGTCTCGCGATAGATCAGCGCCTCGGGACGAATCACGCTGGCGTACACTTTTTTGATCGCATCGGCCAGCGCCGCCAGGTTTTCTTCGAGCGTGCCCTGGTTGGGCAGGAAAAAACTGTCGTACTTGCCGGCGAACGACTTGCCGAAGTTGTCCTCCAACAGGCTGGACGAGCGCACGATGAGCGGCGCGCCGCTCAGCCGCTCCAGCAGGCGCGCCAGCGCCCGCTCGACGTATACCGGTATCTGGCTGTCGACGTAGGCCTGGAAGACAGCCGGGTAATCCTCCCTCATCCGCTCGTGGCTCTTATACTTCTGGTTCATGTAAGGGAACAGATTGTTGCTGGCGTGAAAGTCGTAGAAGGCGTCGGAGGCGATGAAGTACGAGTCCGGGATGGTGATGAAGCGCGTCACGTCGATGCCGTGTCTCTGAGCTTCGCGCTGGATGATCTTGTAGGCGAGCAGCATGCCGGCGGCCTTGCCGCCGATCTTGCCACGCCCGATGCGCCGGTCGTAAATCTCTCTCAGATCCTGGAGAGTGAAGTGCTCGCGCGCCACGCGCACGAAGTCGAGCTGGTCGGAGATCATGCCCTTAATGAGCACGACGATGATCTCGCGCAGGTGGTGCTCGATCTGGGCGCGCTTTTCCGGCGGCGCGCTCTCGTAGGCCGTGCCCTGCGTGAAGAGCAGGTCCCACGGCGCCAGCTCGGGATTGAACGTGAGGATGACCTCGTGCGTCGGCGCGCGCTGGCCGATGAGGCGCTGCACAATGTCGCGGAACAGATCGTGCGGCAGGTTGAAGGCGAAGTAGAAGTCGGTGAGGTCGTCGCGGATCTTCTCCATGCGCGTCTGCCACACGTCGGCTGGCTCTTGTTCGAAAGGGTTGCTCAGGCCTTCCAGCTCCTGGGAGCGGATCGCCTTGGCGCGCACCTCCTGCTCGAACGCCTCCGGCCGAATCACGCCGCGCGAGAACAGCTCGGCGCGCATTTGCTCGCGGATGCGCTTGGCGAGGATCGGATACTGGCTGATCTCCAGGTACAACTGGAGCGCCTTCGGAATGAGGTTCAGATTAGAGGCAAGCGGCATTTCTTGGGTCATGCGGTCAATATCCCCAGTCCCTCAGGTAATTGAAATCGACCCCGATCGTCCGGCTGCTTAGCTTGGCGATGATCGGCCCGCGCCGCTTGAAGTGATTGACGCGCACCATGCGCCACACGCGCTCGACGAACTTCGCCTCGAAGCCGGCCTCGATCGCCTCGGCAGGCGTGTAGCGCTCGTCGACGAGCAGCGTCAGCAGCCGATCGACCTCCGCGTAGGTCAGTCCCATCTCGCCTTCGTCCGTCTGCCCGGCCCACAGATCGGCAGAGGGCGGCTTGTCGATGATCGGCTGCGGCACGCCGAGGTGTTTCGCCAGTTGCCGCACCTGCGTCTTGTACAGATCCCCGATCGGGTTCACCGCCGCGGCCATGTCCCCGAACAGCGTGCCGTAGCCCAACAGCAGCTCGGTTTTGTTGCTCGTGCCGACGACGAGGCCCTTGATCGCCGCCGATCGATCATACCATACGATCATGCGCTGGCGGGCCATTACGTTGCCTTTGCGTATGTCGTCCATGACGGGCAGGTGCTCGAACAGAGGATCGACCATCGGCGTGATGTCGATCGTCTCACTCGGCACGCCGAGCGCGTCGATGACCCTCTGCGCGTGTTCCAGGCTGTCAGGCGACGACGTCTTATACGGCAGGCGCAGCGCCAGCACGTTGTGCGCGCCGATCGCGTGCGCGACCAGTGTGCACGCCACCGCGCTGTCGACGCCGCCCGACACGCCGATCACCGCCTTCTCGAAACCCACCTTGCGAATCTCGTCGCGGAGGAAATGCTTGAGCACGGTGTGCACCAGCTCGGGGTCGATGCGGAGCTTGTCGTCGAGATTCATCATCGCTCTCATTCTTTAAGGAGTTCCTTGAGTTCCTTCACTTAGTTCCTTCAGTTCCCTTGGAACTCAAGGAACTCAAGGGAACTGAAGGAACTCAGGACTAGCCGGATCGTTCGGACAGGATGCGCTGGAGCTCGCGCAGGGTTACTTCGGGGCGCTCGTCGCGCAGCAGCGGCAGGCGCGTGCGCGTGCGGCGGATCTGGTCGAGATGGACTTGCGTGACGACCAGGGCTTCGTCGAAATACGGCGCCTGCGCGATCAGATCGCCGTCGGGGTTGAACACGGTCGAGCCGCCCCAGAAATTCAGCCCGTCTTCGAAGCCGCAGCGATTGACATGGACGACGTACGAGCCGAACAGCGCGGCGTAGGCCTGGTTGACCGTCTCCACGAACCGCGACGATGCGAGCTTGCCCGGATACCCCAGGCCGCGCCCCGGGCTGGACGACGTGAGGATCAGCACGTCCGCGCCGTCGAGCCAGGCCAGGTACGGCGGGCTGGCGTGCCAGAAGTCCTCGCAAATCAAGATGCCGAACCGTCCAAAGCGCGTGTCGAACGCGCGCACCGACTCGCCCAGGTCGAAGTAACGCCCTTCGTCGAACAACGCATACGTCGGCAGGTAGACTTTGCGGTGCAGGTGCACCACCTTTCCCTGCGACAGGTAGGCGGCTGAGGTGAAGAACCGCCCACGCTCGTCGACTTCGGCGAAGCCTACCACCAGGTCGAGGCGGCGGCTGGCGTCGAGCATGGCGGCGAACGCCGGATGCTCCGCCGTCGGGCGCATCGCCACCTCGCGCACCAGGTCCTGCAGCGTGTAACCGGTCAGCGACAGCTCGGGAAAGATGAGCACGTCGACGCGCGGAGCGTGCGTGGCGGCGCGTTCGACGAACTGCATGTGCAGCTCGCAGTTGGCGCGCACGTCACCCAGCTTGGGATAGATCTGCGCCAGACCGACGGTCAGGGATTTCATCACATCACCTGTTTCAGAAACCTGGTTTCTGCGAGAAACCAGGTTTCTTGACGACTTAATTGGTGTACTTTCGACACTAAATATAGCCCAAATCGAGGGGCTGTCAAGGGCGAGTGTCAGACCTCGGAAGTCTTGAGGCCCATGCTTGCCGGCGATGGCTTCTGGCAATCCGGGTGGGTTCTATGGCAAGGCGGCAATCTGAGACTTCCGAGGTCTTGGCCGTGGCTCGAATGAGTCTCACGTGGGGACAGGCGCTCCGCGCGTGTTATAATCGGCGCCGTCGCCATGAGAAATACGATTCGACAGTGGATCCTCGTCCTGGCCGCGACGCTGCTCGCAGCATGCGGCCCGTCCGCGCCGCCCGCACCGCTCGATGCACCCAGCCTCACAGGCCAGACGATCATTCTGTGGCACAGCGCCGACGGCGACGAAGAGCGCCGCACACTGCTCGAGCTGGGCGACCAATTCAATGCGACGAATCCCTGGCGCATCCTGGTCGTGCCCGAGTATCACGGCAGCCCGGCGGACATGGCGGGTGCGCTCAAGGTCGCGATCGAATCGGGCCGCACTCCCGATTTGCTTCTCGGCCAGCCGATCGACGTGACGTGGCTGGGCGATTCGGTCGTGCCCGTCGAGCCGTACGCGTCCGATCCCCGCTACGGCTTGAGCGAGGCCGACATGGCCGATCTCTACCCGGCTTTCCTCGACGCTAACCGTGATCCGCATCGGGACGATGCGCTGGTGGGTTTTCCCGTCGGCGGCGACGGAACGGTGCTCGTCTACAACGCCGACCGCCTGGCTGCGGCCGGCTATCTGACGCCGCCGAACTCGTGGCCACTGTTTCGCGAAGTATGCCTCGTGACCACGGTCGACCGAGACGGCGACCGTCGGCCGGACATCTACGGGTTTGGCTTTACGCCGCGCCCCGAATTCGTGTCGGCCTGGTTCCTGAGCCGGGGCGCGCCCCTGCTCATGCCGGATGGTCACACCGTTGGGTTCGACAATCCGTCCGGGGTCAGAGTGCTCGAGACGCTCTCCGAAGCGGCGCAGGGCGGCTGTTTCCGGCCGACGCCCGGTCCAGGCGCCGACCTGGAAGCCTTCAGCACGGGCCGTGTCGCGATGATCTTTGCCGAGGCGTCGAAGCTGCGCGAAATCGATCGCGCGGTCAGGAGTCGCAGCGGATTCCGTTGGGGCATGGCCCCGGTGCCGTACGGCCAGCAGCCCATCACGCTCGACGTGAACGGTCAATCGTGGCTCATACTGCGCAGCACGCTCGAGAAGCAACTGGCGGCCTGGCTCTTCGTGCGTTGGTTCGCCGAACCGGAGCAGACGCTCGCCTGGGCGCTCGGCACCGGGCAGTTGCCGCTGCGCGCTTCGGCGGCGGATCAGCTCCGGCGGGAGCACGACGAGCATTCTATGATGGTCGCCGCGCTCGACTTGCTGCCCTTCGCGCAGGCTGCCCCGCTCGTCTCCTACTGGCCCGCCGTGGCGGAGGCCGCGACGCGCGCCGTGCTGGCCGTCGTCGCCGGCGACGCGCCGGAATTGGCGCACGGCCAGGCGCGGGACGCCGTCAATCAACTGGTCGCCCCATAGCGTAGCCTCGCGCCGCAACCAAGAGGCTAACCACGGATGACACGGATGACACGGAGTTCGATGCGCGGCTATCCGTGGTAAAAACCTCGCGGTCGGCGCATGGGAATACTGTGATGACCTCATCTATGTTTCTCGCGGTTGCTATCGACGCGGCGCGAGCCGCTGCGCGCGTCGCACTCGATCGCTTCGAGCAGCCCCAGATTGTCACTCACAAAGGGTTTCGCGACATCGTGACCGAAGCCGACGTCGCTGCGCAGAATGCGGCCGTCGCGACGATTCTGGCGCGATTCCCGGATGCGGCGATTCTCGGCGAGGAAGACCTGGCGCCGCCGGCCGGAGCCGAGACGCTGTGGGTGATCGATCCGATCGACGGCACAACGAATTATGCGAGACAGTTTCCTTTCTTCGCCGTCTCGATCGGCGTGACGCAGCGCGGGCAGCCGGTCGCGGGAGCCGTATACGATCCCCTGCGCGATCATCTCTTCGCGGCCGAAGCCGGCTGCGGCGCGACGCTGAACGGAGCGCCGATTCACGTATCGGACGTGCGCGCATTGCCCGAGGCCATCCTCGCCGTCGACTGGGGCCAGTCGCCCGAGGATCGGCGCCGCGCGCTCGCGCTCGTTCACGCCATCGGAACCGAGTGCCGCACTGTGCGCGCGATCGGATCGGCTGCGCTGGCAATGTGTTATCTTGCCGCCGGCTGGGTTGACCTCTTTTTCAACCTCGCGCTCAAGCCGTGGGATGGCGCGGCGGCGCAGCTCATCATCGCCGAAGCGGGTGGGCGCATGACCAATCCCCAGGACGAAACGTGGAACTACACGCAGCCCATGCTGCTCGCCAGCAACGGCCATCTCCATTTCGTATTCGATATGGTACAATTGTTCTAGTCGCACTTTCGAACGTGCGACGCACGTTCAACCCTCTCCGCTTTCCTTCGGCTCTGCTCACCTGTGCCTGCGCCACAGGCCCGCCCTCGGGCGAGCCCGGGGGTGCAGGCAGGACAGGCGCTGCGAGGGCGCGAGTGCGTCGCACGTCAGGCCGGGGGCATTCCCTATGACGGACCTCAACCCGCGCGGCGCGCTGTATCTGGGCAAGACCTACGACCTCGCCACTCGCCAGCTTGGCGACCCCGTGCAGCTCGAGACGCGCAACCTGACAACTCACGGGGCAATTATCGGCATGACCGGCTCGGGCAAGACCGGCCTCGGGATCGATCTCATCGAGGAGGCGCTGCTCGACGGCCTGCCGGTGATCGCCGTCGATCCGAAAGGCGACGTCGCCAATCTCGCGCTGTCGTTCCCCTCGGCGACTCCGGCCGATTTCGAGCCGTGGGTCAGCGCCGAGGAAGCATCCGAGAAGGGCATCGACGTGCCGGCGCTGGCGGCCCAGGTCGCCGAGCGCTGGCAGGCCGGCTGGGCCGAGTGGGGCATCACTTCCGAGCGCGTCGGCCAGTTGCGTGAGCGCGCCGAGGTCGTGGTCTTCACGCCAGGCAGCGATTCCGGCGTGCCGGTCGACGTTCTTCACGCCGTCGAATTGCCCGGCGTCGAGTGGGAAGGCAACGAGGAGCAGCTTCGCGCGCGCATTGGAGGGGCCGTGTCGGCTTTGTTGGCGATGGTCGGCGTCGAGGCCGACCCGGTGCAGAGCCGCGAGCACATCCTCCTGTCGCACCTGGTTGAGCGCGCCTGGCGCGGCGGAGAGCGCATCGACCTGCCCACGCTGATCCGATCCATCCAGCAGCCGCCGATCGCGCAGGTGGGCGTCTTCGAGCTGGATGCGTTCTTCCCGCAGAAAGATCGCTTCGCGCTCGCCGCATCGCTCAACAACCTGATCGCCTCGCCCGGATTCGAGATGTGGCGCAGCGGGCACCCGCTCGACGTCGATTCGCTGCTGCACGCCCCGGACGGCCGCCCGCGAGCGTCGATCTTCTACCTGGCACACCTGAGCGACGCCGAGCGTATGTTCTTCGTCACGATGCTGCTGGGGCAGATCACGGCCTGGCTGCGGCGGCAGAGCGGTACGACGACGCTGCGCGCGCTGCTGTATATTGACGAGGTCTTCGGCTACTGCCCTCCGCATCCCGCGAACCCGCCGAGCAAGTCGCTGCTGCTGGGGTTGATCAAGCAAGCGCGGGCGATGGGGCTGGGCGTCGTGATCGGGACGCAGAACCCGGTCGATCTCGATTACAAGGGACTGGCGAACATCGGCGTGTGGTGCATCGGACGGCTGCGCACGGATCGCGACAAGGCGCGCGTGCTCGACGGGCTGGAGAGCGTCGCGGCTGCCTCCGGGGCAGGATTGGACCGCGACGAGCTCGAGCAGGCGCTGGGCAGGCTGCCCGGCCGCGTCTTCGTGCTGCATAACGTTCACGCGCCACATCCGATCGTGTTCATGTCGCGTTGGGCGATGAGCTTTCTGCGCGGGCCGCTGACGAAACAGGAGATTAGAGATTTGAGATTGGAGGTTGGAGATCGGAAGCCTGCCCTGAGCGCAGTCGAAGGGTTGGAGGTTGGAGCGCGGGCCGCGGAAGCGGCAGGCCAAACATCTGAAATCGCACATCCACAATCCGCAATTTCTACATTCGACATTCAACATTCTTCATTCTCCCCACATCCGCCGACACTTCCTCCCGACGTGCCCCAGTTCTTCCTTCCGCCGACGGTCGCCGTCGAGTGGGCCGTTCGACAGTGGGAGGAGCGCGAAGGCGCGACGGCGCTGGTCGCAGAGAAGCGTCTCGTCTACGCGCCGCACTGGCTGGGGATAGGCGCCGTGCGCATCGTCGATCGCAAGCACGGCGTCGACCATCGACATGCCGAGACGCGCCTTCAGGCAGCCAGGTCCAAGACGGCTCTCATCGAATGGGAGAAAGCACGCGAGACGACGGTCGATGCGGCGGCGCTGCATTCGCCGCCGGCGGAGGGCGCGCTCTACGAGCCGCTGCCGGCGGGCGTCGCCACAGTGCGTGCGGTGAAGGCGCTATCGAAAGATTTCGCGGACTACCTGTACCACAACGTCGCGGTGAGCGTGCCGTACAATTCGGCGCTGAAGATCGCGGGGCGGCCGGGCGACAAGCCGCGCGAGTTCCGCGCGCGCTGCGAAGACGCGGCGCGCGCCGGGCGCGATGCAGAGATCGACAGGCTGCGCAAGAGTTACGAGCGGCAGATCGCGCGCGTCGAAGAGAAGATCGACAGAGAGCAGCGCGAGCTGGAGCGGGATACTGAAGAGCACCGCGCGCGCAAGCGTGAGGAGAACTGGGCGCTGGCCGAGACCGCGTGGAACTTCCTGCGCGGCCGCCGGCCGTCCTACGCCGTGGCCTGGGCCATGCGCCGCAGCGGCAATACGGGCCGGGCGCAGCGGGAGATCGATGAGTCCGAAGACGAGCTGGCCGATCTGCGTGAGGCTCTGGCCGACTTGCGCCAGTCGCTGGAAGAGGAGATTGCGGAGGTCTCGCAGAAGTGGGTCGATCTTCTGGAGCAGGTCGAGGAGATTCGCCTGACGCCCCGCCGCTCCGACGTCAGCGTCGACGTTTTCGGCCTGGCCTGGCTGCCGCGCTGGCGTGTGACGCTGGACGTGGACGGGCAGAAGCGACAGGTCGAGCTGGATGCGTATGATATAGAGATTGGAGATTGGGGAAACCTGTGACCAGAACCCGCTTGCTCACACTTCTTGCGTTACTTGCGCTATTCCTTTCGGCTTGCATCCCTACGCCAACGCCGACCGGCAGCGCGCTGACTGTCGCCTTCCTCGACATCGGCCAGGGCGATTCGATCTTGATCCACTCGCCGAACGGAATGACGATGCTGATCGACGGCGGCAATTCGGACAGAGACGCCAACGAGGTGATCGTGCCTAAGCTGCGCGAGTGGGGCGCGGACAGGCTCGACGTGATGGTCGCCACGCATCCCGACGCGGACCACATCGGCGGGCTGCCGGAAGTGCTCGAGACCTTCCCGGTCGAGACAGTGGCATTGACCGGACAGGTGCATACGACGCAGATATACGAGCGCCTGCTGACCGACATCCGCGACCTGAACGTCAATGCCATCCAGACGCGCACCGGCACGTCCATCCCGTTCGATCCGGCCGTCAGGGTCGAGGTGCTGGGGCCGGACGACGAGTTCGTTCAGGACGATAACGACACGAACAATGCCTCGATCGTTATCCGGCTCACCTACGGGAGTGTGAGCTTCATGTTCACCGGCGACGCCGAAGACCCGGAAGAGGAAGCCATTCTGGCGAGCGGCGCGGACTTGCGCAGCGCGATCCTCAAGGTCGGGCATCACGGCAGCCGTAGCAGCACGAGCGAGCCGTTCCTTGCGGCGGTCGATCCGCAGATCGGCGTGATCAGCGCGGGCGCGAACAATCAATTCGGCCACCCGCACCAGGAAGTGCTCGACCGGCTCGAGCAGGGCGGTGTGCAAATTTATCGTACCGACCAGGGCGGGACGATCACGATCACGACGAACGGTTCGACGATCGACGTGGAGACGGACAGGTAGGGTTGGTTGAGGGATGACGGGTGGCTGAGGAAACCAGGGAACTCAAGGAACTCAAGGAACTCAGGGGGGTCATCGATCGGTTCGAGGGTGACCTGGCTGCGATTGTGTTTGACGACAACCAGCGGCTCGACCTGCCGCGCGCCGAGCTGCCGAAGGGGGCCAAAGCCGGCGATGCGGTCGTCGCCCGGCTGGGCAAGGCGGGCACGTGGCGCGGCAAGTGGGGGAAGGAGGGTAGGGTCGCTCTGGACGATGGCCAGTCGATCCAATGGCCGGGTAAGGCGGGTAAAGGTGAGGTCTGGCTGTCGATCGAGATCGATGCGGAAGACACTGCTGCGCGCAAGAAAAGAGTCAAATCGCTGCTGGACGACATCTTTAAGAATAGGCCCAAGCCCGAGTGAGTCTCCACTTTCTGACCGTGGTATCTGGCATAGTGTGGTATCATCATCCGCCAGTGCAACTGTCGGTTTTTCTTGGAGGGTGAGCGTGCCGAAGCAGGTTTATGAGCTTTGCTGGCTCATTCGATGTGATGAATTTGAGTTTCTGAGAACGGAATGGAAGGTATTCGACTCTGAAGCTGAGGCGAAAGCCTATGGCTTGCGCCAACAGATCGAACTAAACGACGGTTTGTCACCTGACGAAAAGTCATGGGATGGCTACTACCACCATTTCTCGCATGCTCGCTCAATTGACGAGATCGATGGTTGCCGTATTGTTCTGGAGGAGCAAGCCGTTGCTTTTCGCACATAGTACGACGGGGCAGCACTGTGATGGCGCATCGCCACGATTTCGCTTATAATAAAACATAGAGGAATGATGGGGTGACATGATGAGGAACTACAAAAAGCCGCAATTGCTCGGTCGCTACATTGTCGCTGACCCTGCGATCTGTCACGGCAAACCAGTCTTTCGCGGCACACGTATCTTTGTTTCTGACGTGCTAGAGATGGTCGCAGAAGGAATGGCTTGGGAGACAATTATCGAGCAATGGCATAACAGCATTACTAAACAAGCGATTGCGGAAGCAGTGAAATTGTCGAGCGAGGCATTCTTCAGACACACAGATGAGTTCGTTTTAGAGCCAACGGCAGTATGAACCTCCTCGACGAAAACATTCGCGAAGACCAGCGCGGACTATTGCAGAGGTGGGGAATTCCAGTTCACCAATTGGGTGCTGACGTTGGGCGAAAGGGGATGAAAGACGAAGAAATCATCACGCTTTTTGGCAGGACAGCAGAGGTATAAACGAAGCAAAGATTAAGAGGATGTTCAACTATGGCAGTCATATCAATGTTTTACGGAATTATCGTTTCGATGTACTATTTTGATACCCGAAGACATCATCTTCCCCACATTCACGTCAAATATCAAGACCAAGAAGCAGTTGTCACCATTCCAAGCGGCGAAATATTGGAAGGCGAATTGAGGGCAAGTAGATTGAAGTTGGTTCAAGCGTGGGTTGAAATACATCAAGAGGAACTCATGGCTGACTGGGAACTTGCCAGTCAGGGTCAACCGGTGTTCAAGATTGATCCATTGAAATAGGAGTAGGCTATGAATCCGAGAGTTACGGCAGTCAAACCCAATCCCGATTATACAATCACTTTGGGTTTCACCAACGGTGATGTCAGACGCTTTGACGTCAAGCCATACTTGGACAAAGGCTTCTTCCGAGAATTGAAAGACATGAGCGTGTTCAACTCAGTCAGACCCTCCTTGGGTAGTGTTCAGTGGCGGAATGGTCAAGATTTCTGTCCTGATACGCTGTATGAAGATGGCATACCCGTAACCGACAAAACTGAAAGAGTGGGGGAGCAGAAAGCCATCGCCTAACACACGTGGCACACCATTGGCGGATGGGAAGTTGATTTGCCAAAAGCTGTTCTGGCACTCGATGCTCGCTTTACCGATGATACGCTAATCGTCAGCCTCTCCGACGGACGCGAAGTGTCTGTTCCGTTGGAATGGTTTCCACGTCTGCGAGACGCGACTCCCAAACAGCGTAAGAACTGGCGACTTATCGCAAAGGGTATCGGGATTCATTGGGAAGACGTAGACGAAGATATTTCCGTTGCGACTTTGTTGCGCACATGGTGAAACAGGAGGGCAGGCAACACGCCTGGCAACATGCGGTGACGGGGCAGTGCGCGGCAGAAGAAGTTGTTCATGCCGCGCGTCGGTCGGCTACAGCGTTTCGTGAACTCTCATAGTTCTACCGGAAATGGGAACAACCACCACTCGCACGCTCAGGCCACCTCTTCCTCTCTCAATCTGGTTCCTGCGAATCTCATTCGCGGTCTTGACGCTCGTCGCGACGCTGGTGACGGCGCTGGCGATCTTCCAGATGGCCTACGGCGACCGGGTGCTGCCCGGCGTGCGCGTGTGGGACGTCGATTTATCCGGCATGACCGTCGAGCGAGCCGGGCAAGCCATCGCGCAGCGCTTCGCCTACCTCGACGAGCCTGTCCTCACGCTGCGCGCGTTCGGGCAATCGTGGGATGTCGCGCCGGGCGAGCTGGGCGTGCGCGTCGACGGCGCCGCGACGGCGCGCGCGGCGCATCGGCTGGGGCGCAGCGGCTCGCCCCTGCGCGCCTTGTCGTCGCAGCTCGACATGATGACGCGGGGCGCCGAGGTCGCGCCCGTCGTCTCGGTCGATCCGAACGCGGCGGCGGCCTACCTGGAAGCGCGCGCGGCGGAGCTGAACGTCGAGCCGCGCGACGCAAGCGTGTCGCTGGATGGGCTGACGGTCGTCGCGACTCCCGCCCAGAACGGACGCGCGCTCGACGTGGCGACGACGCTGGCGGCGCTGTCGGACGCGATGCGCGCTCTCCAGCCCGCTGCTGTGGACATGGTCTTCGCCGATCGACCGGCGACCATCACGGACGTATCGGCAGCGGCGCAGCAGCTCCAGACGCTGGTCGGCCAGCCGTTCACGCTGTATTTGGAACAGCCGCGTCCGAGCGACGTGCATGCCGCGTGGGACATGGCGCGGGAGCAGTTGGCGACGCTGGCACGCGTGAATCGCTCTCCCGACGGCGCTTCACTCGTCGTCACACTCGACCGCGACGAGCTGGCCGCCGGCCTGGCCGATCTGGCGATGCAGGTCAAGGTCGAGCCGGAGAACGCGCGCTTCGTGTTCAACGACGACACGCGCGAGCTGGAAGTCGTCGCGCCCAGCGCCGACGGCCGCGAGCTGAACGTCGACGCGACGCTGGGGAGCATCGAGGCGGCGATCGGGCGCGGCGAGCATCGCGCGCCGATCGCCGTGGCAGAAACGCCCGCCGAATTCAAGGAGGGCGTCACCGCCGCGCAGTTGGGCATCACCGAGAACGTCGTCACCGCGCAGACGTTCTTCGCCGGGTCGGCAGCCGAGCGGGTCAATAACATCACCGTCGCCGCGTCGAAGCTGCACGGCGTGATCGTTGGGCCTGGCGAGGTGTACTCGCTCGGCGCGCATCTTGGCGACGTGAGCCTCGACTCCGGCTACGCCGAGGCGTTGATCATCGCGAATGGACGCACGGTGCAGGGCGTCGGCGGCGGCGTGTGCCAGGTATCGACGACGGCGTTCCGCGCGGCCTTCTTCGGCGGCTACCCGATCATCGAGCGCTGGCCGCACGCCTACCGGGTCGGGTGGTACGAGCGCGGTTTCGGTCCCGGCCTCGACGCGACGGTATTCGTCCCCGAAGTCGATTTCAAATTCAAGAACGACACGCCGTATCACCTGCTGGTCGAGACGTACGTCAACCCGGCGGCCGGTCGTCTCACCTTCAAGTTCTACAGCACGAGCGACGGCCGGCAAGTGACGGTGAGCGATCCGATCGTCGAGAACGTCAAGCCGCACGGGCCGGACGTGATCATCGAGGATCCGGCGCTGCCGGTTGGCGAGCGCAAGCAGGAGGACTACGCGGTCGACGGCGCGGACGTGACGGTGAAGCGCACGGTGATGCGCGGCGGCGTCGTGGTCTCCGAGGACGTGGTGTTCACACGCTATCTGCCGTGGCAGGCCATATACCGCGTCGGCACCGGCCAGACGACGGGGAACTGAAAGCAGCGATAAGTATTGACTTTCCTGACGTAATTCTGTATACTGCGTTTAGACGACAATTGAATGCCTCGGCAGTTGCGACTGACCGAGGAACAGCCAAGGCGAGGCCTTGGTGGGACGGTTGGAAATAGACACCTGCCCACCTATTTTGGGTGGTAGGTGTCGTCTTTTTTCTCCCTGGAGTGTGGGATGCATGTGACAGGTCGGATAAGCCTCCGGTAGAGGGTATTATCCGAGATGTTCGTGGGATAATCCCGAGTTGGGCGGCTAATCGCCACTAAACAGCAATTTCGCAATTTGCGGGCTGTCAGAATAAAAACGCGACAGCCGTTCAAATGCGAATGAGGCAAAATCGAACCACGGTTCAGCCAATAAAGACATGGAGGATAAAATGCCGAACATTGTCGAGGCGAATGAGCTGGTCAAGCAATACCCGGGCAGCCCGGAGCCAGCGGTGCGCGGGGTGAGTTTCGCCATCCAACAGGGCGAAATATTCGGATTCCTCGGCCCGAATGGCGCAGGCAAGACCACCACCATCTCGATGCTGTCGTGCCTGCTAAAGCCGACCGAGGGCAGCGCGACGGTGGCCGGGTTCGACATAATCCGTCAGTCGGCCGAGGTGAAGCGGCGAATTGGGTTGGTGCCTCAGGACCTGGCACTGTACCCGACGTTGTCGGCCCGCGACAACTTGTTGTTCTTTGGCCGCATCTACAGTCTCAAGGGCTCCGACCTGCGTCAGCGCGTTGACGATGCCTTGAAGATGGTCGGCCTGTCTGATCGGGCCGGCGACGCCGTCGAGACGTTCTCAGGCGGGATGAAACGTCGGGTCAACATCGCGGCCGGACTGCTGCATAGGCCTGAGGTGCTGTTTCTCGACGAACCAACAGTCGGCGTTGACCCGCAGTCGCGTAATTTCATCTTTGAGAATGTCGAGTCGCTCAACCAGGACGGGCTGACGGTACTGTACACCACGCACTACATGGAAGAAGCTCAGAGGTTATGCGACCGCGTGGCGATCATTGACCAGGGTCAGATCATCGCGCTGGATACGCCGAAGGCGCTGATCGATTCACTGGGGGGCGGTATCATCCACCTGGGTGTGCCGCCTGAGATGCCCGGAGCGCTTGTCGCAGAAGTTGAGCGTCTGCCCAACGTACGGAGCGTGGCACACAAGGATGACAAACTCGAAATCACCGCACAGCACGCGCAGCACACATTGATCGGTGTGATCGAAGTTTTCAATGAGACCGGCATATCCATCACCTCGCTCGAGATCCTGGAACCGAACCTCGAAACGGTGTTCCTACACCTGACTGGCAAGCGGCTACGAAATTAGTCTATAACAAGCCTTCTCGCCAACTTCCCGGAGGACCGGCATGATTCGACAAATTCTCGCTACCACCTGGAAAGACCTTAAAATTCTGCTGAAAGACTCTGGCGGTCTGGCCACGTTGTTCCTGATGCCAGTGATGTTCATCTTCGTCATGACGCTGGCGCTGGGCGGCTTGTTCAGCGACGGCGGCGACAACCCCACCGAAATCCTGGTTGTCAACGATGACACGGGCACGATTGGGGCTCAGATCGTCGAAGGGCTCCAGGCAACCGAGGGCTTCGCCGTCGAGACCGAATGGGACGGCGCAGCGCTGACGCGGGCCAGGGCCGAGGCGTTGATCGCCGACCAGGAGCGCAGCATCGCCGTGATCATCCCGGCCGATTTCAGCGATACGATCCAGCGCAGCGTGTTTGACACCCCGACCGACGAAACACCGCAGAAGGCCCAGATCGACCTGGTCGTCGATCCGGCTTTATCGTCGCAGTTCGTCGGCCCGGTCAAAGGCACCCTGACCGGGTTGAGTCAGCAGGCATTAATGACAGGTGTCGCGCCACGGGGCATTGACCTGTTCCTCGATCAAATCGACCAGACCGCTGGCGCGTCGTTGCCAACCGAGACTCGAGAGTCGCTGCGCGAACAGGCGCTTCGGAGTACCGCCGGAGGCGGGATTACCGGATCGGTGGTTGAGGTCGTCCAGATGCAACCGGCAGGCATGGAGATCGAGCAGTT
>DATEUJ010000059.1:0-22664 GCA_035283185.1 Anaerolineae bacterium
GGCAACTACGGCGCGCTGTGGCCGTTGTCGCGCCGCCCGCCACACATCGTGCAGCGCGTCTGCGACACGGTGGTCGCGATCATCTTCGCCCTGCGCCACCCGTGGGGTTGGGTGGCCAGCGCATTGCCGCCGAGTTGAAAAGACACATTGCGCTCCGCTCAGGAGGCGCGCCGGGGTAGAGATGCCTCGTCGCGCTACGCGCTCCTCGGCATGACATGCTTGACGCATTCGTCAACCGTCGTCATTCCATCCACACCGTGCGATCTTCGTAAGATGGGCGAGATGGTGAGGCCGGCTCCGATTCGGGATAGCCGACGTAGATAAATCCTATCAAGTGTTGCTCCGACTCGAAGCCGAGGAAAGATTTCACGTGCGGGTCGTATGTAGCATCGCCGGTGCGCCACATCGCGCCGAGTCCCAGCGCGTGCGCGGCGAGCAGCATGTTCTGGACCGCTGCCGCGGCGGCGCACACGTTCTCGATCTCGATCGCTTTTGGGATATTCGGCTTGTCCACGCCGACGGCGATCAGCACGGGCGAGCGCAGCGGTTTCCTGTGCTCCCTGGCGAGCGATTCGTCGTCCGCGTCTGGCTTCCTCTTGCGCAAGGCGTCGGCCATCGCGCTGGCGAGTCGCTCGCGCGCCGCGCCGGTCAGCACGACGAAGCGCCACGGCCGCACCTTGTGATGGTTGGGCGCCTGCACGGCCGCCGCCAGCAGTTTCTCGATCAAATCTCGCGGAATGGGATCCGGCTTCACCTTGCCGATTGACTGTCGATTGTAGATGGCTTCGAAGATGTCCAATTCGATCTCCTTGAGAAAATAACCACGGAGGCGCAGAGTCCACAAAGTGTCTTGGCCATCGACGCTCGGGGGCGAGTATACAGTCATTTGAACGAAGAGCCTCGCCAGTATGGGCGAGGCTCTCCTTGCGTGCCGGCCTAAACAGAGACCGGGCTGGCCGCCACGCGGCGATCCATCCAGCGCACCAGGAAACCTATCGCCACGAAGTATCCGGCGTAGGCTATCGTTTCTGTCAACGACGGGTTGCCGTTGTAGCCGAGCAGCGTCTTGAGGAACTGGCCGAATGTAGACGATTCGGGGATCACGGCGTTGAGGTCGTAAATGTGCTCGAGGACGGGTGGAATCCAGCCCAGTTCGTTGAACTCGTGGACGGCGGTGCCGACCAGCCCTGCGGCGAAGACGATCAACAGCACGCTCGTGAGCTGGAAGAAGCGCCGCAGGTTGAGCTTGATCGCCGCGTCGAACACCAACCAGCCGACGATGACGGCTCCGATCAGTCCCAGTGCGCCGCCCAGCCATCCGAGGAAGGGCGCTTGCCCGGCTTCGGCCGCCGAGAAATTGGCGGCGGTCAGGAACAGCGCCAGTTCGATGCCCTCGCGCACGACCGCGAAGAATGCCAGTGCGAACAGCGCCCATGCCTGGCCGCGCGACAGCGCCATTTTGACATTGGCCTCCAAACCGGCCTGAATACGGCGTCCCTGCCTCTGCATCCAGAAAACCATCCACGTCAAGACGCCAGCAGCCAACAGCATGGTGACGCCCTCGAATGCTTTTTCTGCAGCGCCCTCGAACTCTGCGCCGATCAGGTTGAGCGTGACCGCGCCGAGCACGCTGATCCCGACGGCAGCGGCGACGCCCAGCCACACATAGGGCGCGTACTGGGTCCGGTTCATTCGCCTCAACACACCCAACACAATGCCGACAATCAGTGCAGCCTCGACGCCTTCCCGGAAGGCGAGCAGGAAACTGGGTAGCATGGAGTCCTCCCCGAATTTAGTAGATTAGGATATACTAATCTCGTGCGCGATGCTATACAAACAAATACGATTTGTCAAGGCTAACTGGCTGCTAATTAGCATCCTGCCAGTTATCCTAATCATGCAAGATGCATAGCTTCGTGATAGGCGCTGGCCGGCCCGGATGTCGCCGCCGGGGGGACGGCGGCTTGAGCAGCATGTGCGATGACAACGTCAAACCAGCTCGTTGGGGGATGGCTCGATGAAAGACAAAGCCAGGGTCACGGAGACGATCGAAAACTATCTCGAGTCGATCTACAACATGCGCGACGAGGGCAAGCAGGTGATCGCCGCTCGACTGGCCGAGCGGCTCGGCGTGAAGCCGCCGACGGTCAGCCAGACGCTGCGCCGCATGGAGCGTGACGGGCTGATCAAGATCGAAAGCAGCGAGATCTGGCTCACCAAGCTGGGTACTGAAGTTGCCGAGGCGGCCATTCGCCGCCACCGCCTCGTCGAGCGGTTCATGACCGACTTTCTGGGCATCGGCTGGGCGGAGGCGCACCGGGAAGCCGAGAAGCTGCAGCACGCGATGAGCGATCTGATCGAGCAGAAGATGGCCGAGGCGTTAGGCCACCCTCAATCCTGCCCGCACGGCAACCCGATTCCCGGCGTCCGGTCGACGAAGCTGCCGCCCGATGCGCTCACGCTCGACACGGCGCATGCGGGCCAGCGGGTGGCGGTGCTGCGCATCACCGAGGAAGGCGAGCGCGACCCGCGCCTGCTCGGTTATCTTCAGCGGAGCAACCTGGTGCCCGGCGCGCGTGCGACCGTCGAGGAAGTTGCGCCGTGGAGCGGCGTGATCACCCTCATCCTGGATGGCCAGAGAGTGCCGCTTGGGCTGAAAGCGGCGCGCACGATCTGGGTGCAGCCTGTTGACAGTCGATGATCGAGCAATCCAAAGTTTGTTGACACTGATATGTGCTTGTGATAAAATCAACAACGTTGCGGCGGCTGTTCCTAGTCGCCGCGTCTTCTAATCCTTACCCTGGGAGCCCACATGCTGGATCAGTATGTTCCCATTGCGATCCTCTTTGTCGTGTCTGCGGCTTTGGCGGTGGCGCTCATTCTTATCGGCACGCTCTTCGGTCCGCGCCGCAGCAATCCTCGCAAGTCCCAGCCGTATGAATCCGGCGTCGTGCCCTTTGGCCAGGCGCAGCGCCGGTTCCCCGTGCACTTCTACCTCATCGCCGTTCTCTTCATCCTCTTCGACGTCGAAATCATTTTCTTGTTTCCGTGGGCCGTGATATTCAAAGCGCTCGGCCTCTTCGGCCTCATCGAGATGGTCATCTTTATCGCGATCCTGGTGGTGGGCTACGTTTACATCTGGAAGAAGGGGGCGCTGGAATGGGAGTAGAGAATAAGCTGGGGAACATGGGGATCGTGACGACGACGTTGGAGAAGGCCGTCAATTGGGCGCGCAGCAACGCCCTGTGGCCGCTGGGCTTCGGCCTGGCCTGCTGCGCGTTCGAGTTCATTTCGACGCAGGCGTCGAGCTACGATATTTCGCGCTTCGGCATGGAGCTGGTGCGCGGCAGCCCGCGCCAGAGCGATCTCATCATCGTCTCAGGCCGCCTCACGCAGAAGATGGCGCCCGTGCTGCGCCGACTGTACGATCAAATGCCCGAGCCGAAGTACATTATCGCCATGGGCGACTGCGCCGCGTGCGGCGGCGTGTTCAACAATTACGCCATCGTGCAGGGCATCGACGAGATCGTCCCGGTCGACGTGTACGTGGCCGGCTGCCCGCCGCGTCCGGAGGCGCTCATCGACGGGATCATCAAGCTGCAGGAGAAGGTCATGCGCAGCCGGCCGTTCCGCGAAGCACAGCCGAAGGCGAGCGCGGCCCATGTCTGATCCGATAGCCGCAACGCTCCAAGCACGCTTCGGCGACGCCATCACGGGCGTCGTCGAATTTCGCGGCGAGACGACGATCCACGTCCGGCCGGACGCGATCGCCGGCGTGTGCGCGTTCCTGCGCGACGACGAAGCCGCGAGTTACGATTTCCTGTCGGACGTGTCGGCGGTTGACGTGTGGCCGGACGAGCCGCGCTTTCAGATCAACTATCATCTGTATTCGATGACGCGGAATACGCGGCTGCGCCTGAAGGTCAGCGTGCGCGACGGGCAGTCGCTTCCCAGCGTCACCGGCGTGTGGCCGGCGGCGAACTGGTTCGAGCGCGAAACGTACGACCTGTTCGGAGTGAAGTTCGACGACCATCCCGACCTGCGCCGCATCCTGCTGCCCGACGACTATCTCGGCCATCCTCTGCGCCGGGACGCGCCGCTCGTCGTCGAGGAAGTCGAGTTTACTTATAACTATGACGAAGTCGAAGCGCGCAAGCCTTACGCAAAGGAATGATCGAGTTCCTTTCCCTCGCAGAGCGTGCCAAGGGACTGAAGGAACTCCCTAGAGAGTATCTATGAGTGCGTCAGTTGCCCCTCCGCGTTCCATCAGTATGACCTTCGACGAGCTGAAGGGCCTGGTCAGCGATCGCGCCTTCTCCGGCGAGACGCTGCTGCTGAATATGGGCCCGCAGCACCCGTCGACGCACGGCGTGCTGCGCCTGCTGCTCGAGCTTGACGGCGAGCGGGTCGTCTCGTGCGTGCCGGACATCGGCTATCTGCACACCGGCATCGAGAAGACCTGCGAATCGAAGACCTACACGAAGGTCATTCCGCTGACTGACCGCATGGACTACCTGTCGCCCATGTCGAACAACCTGGGCTACGTCATGGCGGTCGAGAAACTGATGGGCGTCGAGGTGCCGCTGCGCGCACAGTTCATCCGCGTGATCCTGTGCGAATTGCAGCGCATCGCCAGCCACCTGGTATGGCTAGGGACGCACGCCATCGACCTGGCGGCGATGAGCATGCTGCTGTACTGCTTCCGCGAGCGGGAGATGATCCTGGACATCTTCGAGATGGTGTCCGGGCAGCGCATGATGGCGTCCTATTTCCGCATCGGCGGCCTGTGGCGCGACGTGCCGGAGGGCTTCGAGGATGCGGTGCGCCAGTTCATGAGCCTATTCCCATCGCACATCGACGAATACGAGGCGCTGCTGCGCAACAACCCGCTGTGGCTCAGCCGCACGAAGGGCATCGGCGCGATCTCGGGCCAGGATGCGCTGGCCATGGGGATGACCGGGCCTAGCCTGCGCGGCAGCGGCGTGAACTGGGACATTCGCAAGGCGGAGCCGTATTCCGGTTACGATCACTTCGAGTTCGACGTGCCACTGGGCGAGAACGGCGATGTGTACGATCGTTACTGGTGCCGCATGCAGGAGTTCCGGCAGTCGCTGCGCATTCTGGATCAGGCGCTCAAGAAGCTGCCGAAAGGGCCGACCATCACCGACGACCGCAAGGTCGCGCCGCCGCCCAAGGAAGAGCTGGCGTGGTCGATGGAGTCCTTGATTCACCACTTCAAGCTGTGGACGGAAGGGTTCAGCCCGCCTCCTGGCGAGGTGTACGTCAGCGTCGAGTCGCCGCGCGGCGAGTTTGGCTGTTACATCAACAGCGATGGCTCGCCCAGGCCGCGCCGCGTCCATTTCCGCGCGCCATCGTTCGCCAACCTCTCGGCATTGCCCCAGATGGCGAAAGGTGTGCTGGTGGCCGACGTGGTGGCGCTGATCGGATCGATCGACATCGTGTTGGGCGATATCGATCGGTAATTTGGAATTTGGGGTTTGAAGGTGGAAGTTTGGGATTTGAAGTTTGAAGTTTGGATTTTGGAGTTTGAACCCCGTGCTTCTTGAAAAACATCGCGCCACAATCGAGCACGTCTTGAGCAGGTACCCGCCGGAGCGCAGACGCTCGGCAGTTCTGCCGATCCTATCTATCGCGCAGCAGGAATACGGCTACTGCTCGCCGGAAGCCATGAAAGAAGTCGCCGGTGTCCTCGATCTCGATCCGACCGAGGTGCAGTCGATCGTCGGCTTCTATACGCTGTTTTTCGATCACCAGGTCGGCAGGCATTATATTCACGTGTGCAACGATCTGCCCTGCGCCCTGCGCGGATCGGACCAGTTCCTCGGCGACGTGTGCGCGAAGCTCGGCCTGGACCGGCACAAGGTCGAGCACGGGGGAGACAGCACGCAGGACGGCATGTTCACCGTCGAGGCGGTGATGTGCATTGCCGCCTGCGACAAAGCGCCGTGCGCCCAGATCGATCTCGAATACGCCGAGCATCTGACGCCGGACAAATTCGACGCGCTGCTCGAGCGCTTGCGCGCCGGGCAGCCGCACGAGTAGTGATCAGTCATCAGTGACCAGTGATCAGTGGCCAGTGACTGGTAAACACGGATACCGATTACTGATAACTGACAACTGATAACTGCCCACACGGGATGTTCGCGTATGGATTACATCCTCCTTCGCCACCGCGATATAGCCAATATCCACAAACTGTCGGTGTACGGCGATTACGCGGCGCTGCGCAAGGCCGTCACGTCGATGACGCCGGATGACGTGATCAACGTCGTCAAGGCGTCGGGGCTGCGCGGGCGCGGCGGCGCGGCTTTCCCGACCGGCGTGAAATGGTCGTTCGTCCCCAAGGATCGCCTGCCGCATTACGTGTGCGTCAACGGCGACGAGAGCGAGCCGGGGACGTTCAAAGATCGCGAATTGATGGAGTTCAACCCACACCAGGTCATCGAAGGCGCGGCGATCGCCGCCTACGCCACCGGCGCGACGAGGGTGTATCACTACCTGCGCGGCGAGTTCCAGCCGGTGGCGCGCCGGCTGCAGGCTGCGATCGACGAGGCGTACGCCGCCGGTTTCCTCGGCGCGGACGTCTTCGGCGTGGGCGTCGAGATCCAGATGCACATTCACCTCGGCGCAGGCGCGTACATCTGCGGCGAAGAGACCGCGCTGCTCGAATCGCTGGAAGGCCAGATCGGCATGCCGCGCATGCGCCCTCCCTTCCCGGCGACGCACGGCCTGTACGGACAGCCGACCGTCGTGAATAATACCGAGACGCTGTCGAACGTGCCGACCATCGTTCTGAACGGCGCCGACGCCTACCGCAAGCTCGGCACCGAGAAAAGCCCCGGCCCGAAGATCGCTTGTCTGAGCGGCACGGTGCGCCGGCCCGGCAATTACGAGTTCGAGCTGGGCCAGATCACCTTCCGCGATCTGATCTTCGGCGCAGAGTATGGCCAGGGTCTGCCGGAGCTGGATCGGGCCGTGAAGGCGATCATGCCGTCCGGGGCGTCGTCGACGCTGTTGACGGAGGACGCGCTCGACGTGCGGCTCGACTACGAATCGGTCGCCGCCGCCGGCTCGCTGCTCGGCTCGGCTTCGGTCATCATCATGGACAACACCGTCGACGTCGCCTGGGCGGCGCACAAGGTGACGCGCTTTTTCAAGCACGAGTCGTGCGGCAAGTGCACGCCGTGCCGCGAGGGGACGCACTGGATGCTGCAGACCTACGAGAAGATCGCGTCGGGCAAAGCGCAGAAGGCGGACATCGAGCTACTGGGCACGGTCGCGAGCCAGATCGTCGGAAAGTGCTTCTGCCCGCTCGGCGAGTTCGCCACCGGCCCCGTGCTGTCGAGCCTGAAGCTGTTCATAGGCGACTACGAGGCGAAGGTCGACGGTGCGAAGGCGGCGGCGAAGCCGACTGCCAGGCCTGCGCCGGTGAAGCAGGCAGCGTAAAACGCCCGCGCCTGCAGCGCGACCCCCGCCCCTTCGGGGCGAGGGCAGGTCGCAGGCGTGACGAGTAAAACGTGACGCGTGATTGAGATGGACGCGACGAAATCCGCCGATCGAACTGAAGAGAAGCGGCCCTATTTCATCTGGTGGGATCAGGACATTACTGAGCAAGATCTGCGCGATGCGCTTGCTGGTGACAACCTGTATCGCCGGATTACTGTGATGAGTTACATCGTCAACGACGCAGACTTCGACGATGTGTGGAAGTATTTGAGCGTCCGCGATGTTCAGAAGCACTTCTGGCAGATTCGCTGGCGCACGCCACAACTGCGTGACCGTTGGAAGCAGATGTTGACGTTGATGGGTTATCCGCCGGATGAGTGTGCTGACCCGGTTGCAGCGCGAGTTCTTGTCTAGGTTCTTTGCTCGACCGTCGGGGCAGGCGTTCTACCTGACCGGCGGTGTTGCGCTGTCCGAGTTCTATTTGCAGCATCGGTTTAGCCAGGATCTTGATCTATTCACTCAGTCGCAGGCGGCCTTTGAAACCAGTGAAGGTGACCTCACGGCTGCGGCGCACGAGGTCGGAGCCGAAGTTGTCCGGTTTCATCCGCCGAAGCCCGGTGACAATCTGAGTCGCTGCTTCCTAACCTTGAGCGGAGAACCTGAAATCAAGATCGATGTGGTTCACGATCCACCGCCGTACTTTGGCGAGGTGATGCTGCAAGGCGGGATACGAGTAGACTCGCTTGAAAACCTGGCCGTGGGAAAACTACTGGCGGTGTTTGGACGCGCTTATCCGAGAGATTTTGTTGACCTGTATTTCCTGCTAAAGTATGGCACCGACATAGATCGCCTGCTCATTCTGTCAAAGCAGAAGGATTTAGGGTTCAGCGAATACTTTCTGGGCGGCATGTTGGAGCAGGTGACGCAAGTGGAGGCACGGGACTTGCCCAGAATGCTCAAGCCGCTCGACATCGAAGACATGAAGCAGACTCTATTGAACCTTGCTCGAAGGCTGAAGCGATCTAAGCCTGGGTGACTGCTGGACATTTGGAGGGACGAGGACATTTCGTAATGACCGATCTGGTTACTCTTTACATCGACGATCAACTCGTTTCCGTCCCCAAGGGCATGGTCGTGGTGGATGCGGCGAAGAAGATGGGAACCGACATCCCCGTCTTCTGCTACCACCCGAAGCTCGAACCGGTGGGCATGTGCCGCATGTGCCTGGTCGAGATCGGCCGCCCCAAGCTCGACCCCGCGACCAAGCAGGTCGTCGTGGGGCCGGACGGCCAGCCGGAGATCGCCTGGGGAGCAAAGCTGGAGACGGGCTGCACGACGCCGGTGAGCGAAGGCATGCGCGTCCGCACGAAGAGCGACAAGGCCATGGCGGCTCAGCGGGACGTGCTGGAATTTCTGCTCACCTCGCACCCGCTGGACTGCCCGATCTGCGATAAGGGCGGCGAGTGCCCGCTGCAGAACCTGACATTGGACTACGGGCCCGGTGTGTCCCGCTTCGATTTCGCCGGCAAACAGCGCCTCGACAAGCACTCCCCGCTGGGCGATCTGATCTTTCTCGACAAGGAACGCTGCATCCAGTGCGCGCGCTGCATCCGCTTCCAGGAAGAGATCGCCGACGATCGCGTGATCGGCTTCAACGAGCGCGGGAGGACGCTGGAAATCGCGACGCTGAGCGAGCCGGGTTTCTACTCCAAGTTCTCGGGCAACACGACCGACATCTGTCCCGTCGGCGCGCTGACGACCAGCGACTTCCGCTTCCGCGCCCGGCCATGGGAGATGACCAACGTGCCGTCGATCTGCCCGCACTGCGCGGTCGGCTGCAACGTCACGCTCGGCACGCGGCGCAGCAACGCGCGCGGGGGGCGCTGGGACATTCTGCGCGTGATGCCGCGCCAGAACGAGGAGGTTAACGAGATCTGGATCTGCGACAAGGGCCGCTTCGGCCATCACTACGCGCGCAGCGAAGAGCGCCTGGTGAAGCCCTTGATCCGCAAGGACGGCCGGCTGTTCGTCGCGTCGTGGGACGAAGCGCTGGCGCTCGTCGCGACGAGGCTGAAGGCCGCCGGATCGAACGCCGGCGCGCTCATCGGCGATCGCCTGGCGAACGAGGACGTGTGTCTGATTCGGAAGCTGTTTGGCGAAGGCCTGCAGTCGGTTCGCATCAACGCCCGCCCTCACGTCGCCGCCCACGAGATTGCAACGCACTACGGCGTCGGCGCCGGCAGCGATTTCGGCAAGATGGGCAAGGGCAGCGCGATCCTCGTGATTGCCGGCGACGTGGAAGAAGAAGCGCCCATCTGGTTCCTACGCATCAGGGGCGCGGTCAAGCGCGGCGCGCAATTGATCGTCGCGCACGGTTACGAAACCAAGCTGGATCGCTCTGCCCGGCTCGCGCTCCGCTACAAACTCGGCGCCGAGCCGTACGTCGCCTTCGGTATTCTGAACGGCTTGTTGAGTGAGAATCGGGGCGAAGGCGTCGAGGGCTTCGCCGAAGTGAAGGGCAGAGCAGCGGAGTACACGCCGGAAAAGGTGGAGCAGCTGACCGGCGTGGCGGCGCCTGCAATCCGCGAGGCGGCCCAGATCATCGCCGAAGCGACTGACGTTGTGATCATCTTCGGGCAGATGGCTCTGAATCTCGTCAAGACCGGCGGCGAGACGCGAAGCGTGCCGCAGGCATCGGCGCTGGCGCAGGCGTGCGCGAATATCGCCGTCGCCACCGGGCGTTTCGGCAGGCCGAACAACGGCCTGCTGCCGCTGTGGCCTCACAACAACACGCAGGGGACGCACGATCTGATTGGCGATCTGCGCTTCGGCGCCGAGCCGATGCCGGAGGTGCTGTACATGGTCGGCACGGATCCGGTCGGCGAAGAACACATGCCGAGGCGGCGCGGCGACGATGGCCCGTTCCGCATTGTGCAGGAGCTGTTCTTGACCCAGACGGCGCAGGACGCCGACGTGGTGCTGCCGGCGCTGTCGTTCGCCGAGCGCGACGGCACGACGACCAGCGCCGACCGCCGCGTGCAGCGGTTCTATCGCGCGCTGCCCGGGCTGGGCGACGGCAAGGCGGACTGGGAGATCGCGCAAGACATCGCCTGGCGGCTCGATCTCAGATGGGATTATCACACGGCGGAAGAGGTCTTCGCCGAGATCGCATCGGCGCATCCGCGCTACGCCGGATTATCGTATGCGGCACTGGCGCAGTCGGCCGCGCAATGGCCGCCGGTGGGTGAAAAAGACTTATACTTCGGCGGCACGGCCTACGACAATCGCGGTGGTCTCGGCGCGCAGACGAAGTCCGGCGTCGAGCTGGACGGCCGGGCGAGCCTGGCGTGGATCGACGCGCCCGCGCGGCCCGACGGCTTCCTCGTCGTCCCGTCGCGCCGGCTGTACGCTCGCGGCACGCTGATCGACCAGTCGGAGCCGTTCCAGCCGCGTCTTCTGAATGCGACGCTCGAGCTTCACGCGGACGATGCGGCGGAGCTGGGCATCTTGGACGGGGATGCGGTGGCGGTGGCGGTCGATGGCCGTGAGGCCTGGATGACGGCGCGCGTCGACGGCCGCGCGCCGCAGGGCGTAGCGTTGGCTCCGGCGGGCGTGCCGGGCGGCGCGGCGCAGGTTCGCAAGGGAGCGTAGCGATGGATGCGGTGACCCAGGCGATCGTGTGGATCGTCCAAATCCTGGTCATTGTGTTTGCCCTGCTCACGGGCTTTGCCTACACGACACTGCTGGAGCGCAAGGTGGTGGCGCGCTACCAGGCGCGCATCGGCCCGAATCGCGCCGGGTACATTCCGCTGCCGGGCGGCGGCCGCATTCTGGGCGGGTGGCTCCAGCCGCTGGCCGATGGCATCAAGCTGATCTTCAAAGAGGAGTTGATTCCGGCCGGGGCGGATCGCGTCATATTCATCCTGGCGCCGATCATCACGGTGATGCCGGCGCTGGTGTTGTTCGCGGTCATGCCCTTCGGACCGACGAACGCCAACCTGTTCGGCCTGCCGATCTCGCTGACGCTGGCGCCTAACCTGAACGTCGGCGTGCTGTACATTCTGGCAGTCACGTCGATCAGCGTGTACGGCGTGACGCTGGCCGGCTGGAGTAGCAACAACAAGTACGCGCTGCTGGGCGGCATCCGCGCCGCAGCGCAGATGGTGTCGTACGAGCTGGCGCTCGGCCTGTCGGTGGTGAGCGTCGTGCTGCTGGCGGGGACGCTCGACACGAACGCCATCGTCGACCAGCAGAAAAACATCTGGTTCGTGTTCCTGCAGCCGCTGGCGGCGGTCATTTTCATCATGGCGACCTTCGCCGAGACCAATCGCGCGCCGTTCGACCTGCTCGAGGCCGACCAAGAGCTGGTCGCAGGGTTCAACACCGAATACAGCGGCATGAAGTTTGCGCTGTTCTACATGGCCGAGTACATCAAGCTGATCGCGGTGAGCGGCCTGCTGGTGACCTTCTTCTTCGGCGGGTATCGGGAGCCGTTCCCACCCTCCCTGACGCAGGCGCTGCCGTGGCTAAGCGTCGATAACGTACCGTGGCTCGGCCCGATTTACTTCTTGGGCAAGATCATTGTATTGCTGGTCGTGGCAGTCTGGGTTCGCGCGACGCTGCCGCGCTTTCGCTACGACAAGCTCATGGCGTTCGGCTGGAAGCTGATGCTCCCGCTGGCGCTCGGCAACGTAGTGGTGACGGCGCTGGCGATCTTGTTGCGGAGTTAGAGTATGGAGTTAGAGTGTGGAGTTAGAGTGTGGAGTTAGAGTGTGGATGCCAGCTTTGTCCGAACGGCATGGGGATGCCGTTCTACGGCGTTCCCCGATAGGAGCGAGGCTAGTTCGTGTCGGAAAATGTAGTGTAGCCCCTTGTGGGCGTTCGGATTCCGTGAGTAGACGCCGACAAGCGGCGATGCTACGGCACATTTTCCGACGGAAACGAGGCTAGAGGAGAGCTGGGGTGCGAATGGGGTGAAGGCGACATGATCTTTGAGCTGTTTAAGGGTTTCAAGGCAACGCTGAAGGAATTCATCACGCCGCCGGTGACGATCCAATACCCGGAGGTCACGCGGCCGGTGCGCCAGCGCTTCCGGGGCCGGCACGAGCTGCGCCGCTACAGCGACGGGCTGGAGCGCTGCATCGGGTGCGCGCTGTGCGCGGCCGCATGTCCCGCCGACGCGATTTACGTCGAAGCGGCGGAGAACACCGACGAGGAATGCTATTCGCCCGGCGAGCGTTATGCGAAGACGTACGAGATCAATATGCTGCGTTGCATCTTTTGCGGCTACTGCGAGGACGCCTGCCCGACGGACGCGATCGTCCTGACGAATACGTACGAGCTCAGCTCCTACGACCGCAAAGGGTTGATCTACACGAAGGAGATGCTGATTGTCCCGCCGCCGGAAGGCAAACCGGGAACGCCGCAGAAAGTGTCCGATCCCGAAAAGCGCACGCGCTCGATTTTGCCGGAAGGGCTTGTTAACGAGCCGTAATTGGAGATTGGAGATTAGAGATTGGGGGATTAATCTCCAATCTCCAATTACTACTTGCAGGAGTCACCGTTGTCTCCCGACATCGTATTGTTCATCATCCTGGCCGCGATCGCCATCGTCTCCGCCATCGCGATGATCGTCACGCGCAACGCGGTGCACTCGGCGCTGTTCCTGGTCGTAGTGATGGTCGTGCTGGCGCTCTTCTTCCTCGGCCTGGGCGGGCCGTTCATCGCCATGGTGCAGATCACCGTCTACGCCGGCGCGATCATGGTGCTGTTCCTGTTCGTCGTCATGCTGCTCGGCGCGGAGCGGGTCGGCGCGCAGAGCGGCCTGAGATGGCAGATACCGGCGGCGCTGGCGCTCGGCGTGATCCTGCTCGTCGCCGCCGGGCTGCTGCTGTTCAGCGCGCAGGCGACGGCCGCGGCCGTCGAGCCGCAGCCGGCGGCGAGTTTCGATACGGTGATACCCGAGGCGTGTGCCGAGGACGTCGCCCTGATTCAGGCGTCGGGCGTCGTGCAGGGCACGCCGTGCCTGGTCGGCGATTCGCTCTTCACCTCCTATCTCTTTCCCTTCGAAGTTGTATCGATTCTGTTGCTGGCGGCCATGGTCGGCGCGGTTGTGCTGACGCGCCGCCCTAGGGAGCAGGGAGCATGAGCAGCCAGAGCTTCATCCTACTGTATCCCTATCTGATCGGCCTGAGCGCCGTGCTGTTCACGTTAGGCGTGATCGGCGTGCTGGCCCGGCGCAACGCGCTGATCATCTTCATGTCGGTCGAGCTGATGCTGAACGCGGCGAACCACGCCTTCGTGACCTTCGCCCGGCAGCTCAACCAGCTCGACGGGCAGGTGTTCGTGTTCTTCGTGATCGTCGTCGCGGCGGCGGAGGTGGCGGTCGGCCTGGCGCTGATCGTGACGATCTTCAGGACGAAGAAGTCGACGAACGTCGATGATATTAGTGCGATGAGAGGGTAGCGAGTCGGGGTCGGTAATCAGTTATCAGTAATCAGTAATCAGTGAGCAGTAAGCGGCGCTGATTCGCTGACTCGCTGATTCGTTCGCGGAGTGATCGTGGAACAAGTTTTCAGCATAGCCTGGCTGATCATCGTCCTCCCGATCATCGGCCTGCTGATCAACCTGGCCTTTGGGCGACGCATGAGCGAGCGCGCCATCGGCGCGGTCGCCTCGCTGGCGGCAGGCGCGGCGTTCCTCGTGTCGCTGGCGGTCGTGATGGCGCTGGTCGGCATGGAGCCGGAGGCGCGCGTCGAAGGCGTGGACGTGCCGCTGTACACGTTCTTCTCGGTCGGCGGAGCGGAGGTTGAGTTTGGCCTGAAGCTCGACTCGCTCTCGGCGGTCATGCTGATGGTGGTCACTTTCGTCGGCACGCTGATCCACGTCTACGCCATCGGCTACATGCGCGGCGACCCGCGCATCCAGCGCTTCTTCATCTACATGAACCTGTTCATGGCCGCCATGCTCACGCTGGTTCTGGCCAACAACTACCTGATGATGTTCTTCGGCTGGGAGGGCGTCGGCCTGTGCTCGTTCCTCCTGATCGGTTTCTGGTTCGAGAAGGAGGCGAACAGTGACGCCGCGCGCAAGGCGATGGTTGCCAACCGCATCGGCGATTGGGGCGTCATGCTGGCGATGCTCGCGATGTTTGTCGGCGTGGGCACGCTGCAATACAGCGGCGTGTTTGAGGCGGCTGAGCACGGCGAATTCTCCGCGCTGCTGGCAACTGGGATCACGCTGCTGCTGTTTCTCGGTGTGACGGGCAAGAGCGCGCAGATTCCGCTGTACGTGTGGCTGCCCGACGCAATGGCCGGCCCGACGCCCGTCTCAGCGTTGATTCACGCCGCGACGATGGTCACCGCCGGCGTGTATTTGATCGCCCGCTCCGAGCCGATCTTTCATCTCGTGCCCGAGGTGCAGGGTTTCATCGGCATCGTCGGCGCGGTGACCGCTCTGTTCGCCGGGTCGATCGCCGTGGCGCAGTTCGACATCAAGAAGGTGCTGGCCTACTCGACGGTGTCGCAATTGGGCTTCATGGTCGGCGCGGTCGGCATGGGCGCGATCGTCGCCGGTATCTTCCACCTTTTCACGCACGCGTTCTTCAAGGCGCTGCTCTTCCTCGCCGCGGGATCGGTGATTCACGGCGTCGAGCATGGGCATCATCACCTGCATGCCAAACATGGGTCGTCGTCGTCTGGAGACGACTCCCACAATTCCCACAGTTCCCATAGTTCCCATAGCACCTCCCGCCATACGGAGGAGCCCTTCGATCCCCAAGATATGAGAAACATGGGCGGCCTGTGGAACCGGATGCCGGTGACGAAGTGGGTGTACCTCATCGGCGCGCTCGGGCTGGCCGGCGTCGTGCCGTTCGCTGGTTTCTGGAGCAAGGATGAAATCCTGCTCGAAGCTTCGCAGTTGAACCAGGTCGCGTATATCCTGCTGCTGATCGCGGCGGGCTTCACGGCGTTCTACATCACCCGGCAAGTGTGGATGGTGTTCTTCGGTGCGCCGAAGAGCGAGGCCGCCGCACACGCGTCAGAAAGTCCGAAGGTAATGACCGTGCCGCTGATCATCCTGGCCTTCTTCGTCGCGACGATCGGTCTGATCAACGCGCCGGGGCTTAACCTGTTCTCGGCGTGGCTGGAAGGCGAGGCGCACGGCGAGTTTGACCTGGGTATCGCACTACTCTCGACGGCGATTGCACTCGGCGCGATCGGGCTGGGTTATCTGGTCTATCGCCCGCGCCCGGCAGTCGAAGGTGCACCCGACGATCCGCTGCGCCGCCTGGGCCTTATCTTCACGGCGCTGAACAACAAGTACAAGATCGATGAATTCTACGACTGGCTGATCATCCGGCGCTTCAAGTGGTTGGCGCGCGTGCTGGCCGACACGATCGACGGGCGTTTCTGGCACGATTGGTTCCACGACGTCGTGATGGCGAGGGCGTTCAACCGCCTGGCGGGCTGGCTGGCTTTCCCGTTCGATAAGGGCGTCGTCGATTGCTTCTTCGACGGCGTCGGCCACGCCGTCCGCCGAAGCGCAGGCGCGATGCGCCGCACGCAGAGCGGTTACGTGCGCCAGTACGCGCTGTTCGTGCTGCTGGGCGTCGTCGCCATCGTCGCCTGGTTCGCGTGGCGGGTGTTGGGGCAGTGATAACTAACGTTCCTTGAGTTCCTTCGAGTCCTATATAAGGAACTCAAGGAACTCTGGGAACTCAAGGGATGGCTCTATGGATCTAACCGGCATACCTCTTGTCACCATCGTTACGTTCTTTCCCTTGCTCGGCATTCCGGTCTTGCTCCTGCTGCGGGATGATCAGGAGCAGGCCATCAAGCGCGTGGCGATGGCCTTCTCCACCATGGCGTTCATCCTCTCGCTGGGCCTGGTATTCGGCGGCTTCGACCTTCAGGAGGCCGGCTTCCAGTTCGAAGAGATCGCGCCGTGGATCCCGGCGTGGGGCATCAACTATCACGTCGCCGTCGACGGCATCAGCATCCTGCTCGTGCTGCTGACCACGCTGATCATGCCGATCGCGATCCTGTCGTCGTGGACCGCCATTCACGACCGGCTCAAGCCGTACATGATCTTCATGCTGCTGCTCGAAACGGCGATGCTCGGCGTGTTCGTGTCGCTCGACCTGTTTCTGTTCTACGTGTTCTGGGAATTCTCGCTGGTGCCGATGTACTTCCTGATCGGCATCTGGGGCGGGCCGCGCCGCGTGTACGCCGCGATCAAGTTCTTCCTGTACACGATGGCGGGGTCGATCCTGATGCTGCTGGCGATTTTGTGGCTGGGCAGTACGGCGGGCACCTTCGATCTGGTGGAGCTGATCGCACAGAACGGGCAGTGGGTGCGCACGTCGACGGAGATGCTCCTGTTCATCGGCTTCGCCGCCGCGTTCGCCATCAAGGTGCCGGTGTGGCCGTTCCACTCCTGGCTGCCCGACGCGCACGTCGAAGCGCCGACGGCTGGCTCGGTGATCCTGGCGGGTATCCTGCTGAAGCTAGGCACCTACGGCTTTTTGCGCTTCAACCTGACACTGTTTCCCGAGGCCAGCGTCCAGGCCGCCCCGCTCATCGGCATCCTGGCGATTATCGGCATCATCTACGGCGCGATCGTGTCGTATCCCCAGCGCGACGTGAAGAAGCTGGTGGCGTATTCGTCGGTGTCGCACCTGGGCTTCGTCATGCTGGGTATCTTCGCGCTCACGCCGCAGGGCATCCAGGGCGCGATCCTGCAAATGGTGAATCATGGCCTGAGCACCGGCGCGCTGTTCTTGATCGTCGGCTTCGTCTACGAGCGCAAGCACACGCGCGAGCTGAGCGCGTTCGGCGGGCTATGGAAGATCATGCCCATCTATGGGACGATCTCGCTGATCGTCGCGCTATCGTCGATGGGCCTGCCCGGCCTGAACGGGTTCGTCGGCGAGTTCACCATCCTGCTTGGCTCGGCCGCGTCGCGCAGCTACGGCAACGCCGGCCTGTTTACGGCGCTTGCAGCGAGCGGCGTCATCCTGGCCGCCGTGTACATTCTATGGATGTTCCAGCGCATGTTCATGGGCGAGGTCAAGGACGAAAACAAGAGCCTGCTCGACCTGAACCGGCGCGAGATCTGGGTGATGGTGCCGATCGTGATCCTCATCTTCGTCATCGGCCTGTACCCGCAGCCGTTCTTTAGCGCGATGTCCGCGTCGGTCGAGCAGGTGGTGGCAAGTATTGGCGGATTGGTGGCGGGCGGGCACTGATGAAACAGTGAACAGTGGTCAGTAATCAGTAACCAGTAACCACTGATCACTGATCACTGACCACTGACCACTGATTACTGATTACTGACGAGAACCTCATGGAAGTCACAACCGTCGACTACTTATCGATACTGCCGATGACCCTGCTGGCCGTGTGGGCGATGGCGCTGATGCTGATCGAGCTGGTCTTGAAGCGCAAGGCGCTGGTGGGCTGGCTGGCGCTGCTCGGTTTTGTCGTCGCCGGCGCGGCGAGCGTCTGGCTGTGGTCGCAAAACGGCAGCGCGACCCATTACGGGTTCGGCGGGATGGTCGTCCTCGATCCGTACGCGCTGTTCTTCGGGCTGGTGGGCATCCTGGCCGGCGGGCTGGCCGTGCTTCAATCGTTCCACTACATTCATGATCGGGGCATCGGGCGCGGCGAGTATTACGCGCTGCTGATGATCAGCGTGTCGGGCATCGTGCTGATGGCCAGCGCCAGCAACCTGATCATCGTCTTCATCGCGCTGGAAATCCTGTCGATCCCGCTGTACGTGCTATCGGGCTTCGCCTGGCCGGACACGCAGTCGGAAGAAGCGGCGATGAAGTACTTCCTGCTGGGCGCGTTCGCATCCGGTTTCCTCCTGTTCGGCATCGCGCTGGTGTACGGCGCGACCGGCACCACTGACCTGGCTGTGCTCTCACAGAATCCGGCGCGCTCGCCGCTGCTGCTGATCGGCGCAGGGCTGCTGCTCGTTGGGCTGGGGTTCAAGGTCGCCGTCGTGCCGTTCCACATGTGGACGCCGGACGTGTACGAGGGCGCGCCGACGCCGGTCACCGGCTTCATGTCGGTCGGCGCGAAGGTGGCCGGCTTCGCGGCGCTGGTGCGCGTGTTTACCCTGGCCTTCGGCCCGCTGCAGGCCGATTGGGTGCTGGTCGTCGCGTTCATCGCCGCGCTGACGATGATCCTGGGCAACGTCGTCGCCATCATGCAGAACAACGTCAAGCGCATGCTGGGCTACTCGAGCATTGCGCACGCCGGCTACATCCTGATGGGGGTCGCGGCGGCGGGGATGGGCGATCCGGTCGCGCGCGAGCTGGGCGTGGCCGGCGCGATGTTCTACCTGCTGGCCTACGCGTTCACCAACCTCGGCGCGTTCGCGGTCATGGCCATGCTAGCCCCAAAGGATGGCAAGGCGGTCGAGGATCAGTCGTTCAGCGCGTATCGCGGCCTGGCGCGGCGTAATTTGCCCGCGGCCGTGGCGATGGCTTTCTTCATGCTCAGCCTGACCGGCATCCCGCTGACGGGCGGCTTTGTCGGGAAGTATTACCTCTTCTGGGCGACGATCGAGGCCGACTTGAGCTGGCTGGCGCTGGTCGGCGTGCTGACGACCGTCGTGTCGGCGTTCTACTACTTGCGCCTGGTCGTCGAAATGTTCATGCGCGAGCCAGATCGCGAAGTGCTGCCTGTGCGCTACCGCATGCTGACCTTCACGCTGGCGCTGACCGCCGCGGCGACGTTGTTCCTCGGCGTGCTGCCGTCGAGCCTGCTTTCGCTGGTGCAGCAGGCGACGCAGGCGTTGTTTGGATAGCAGTTTTTGTCGGTGTCAACGGATGAGCAACGGATAAGCGGATGGATACCGCTCTCGAGCGTGCGCCCTCATCCGTTTATCCGTTGCGCCGGAGGCATCCGTTGACACCTGACCCTACCTCATGGGCACTGCTTCACATGCAGGAACCTCTGGCACTCCTCGGCCAGCGGCGAGCGCGTGACGCACGACGTCGCCAGCGCCACGATGTCTTCCGACCTTACACCTGATGTCCCCCAACAGGCGGGTGCTTTGTTGACGCGAATTAATGGAGGTGATACGATTATTTTCTGCAGGAACAGGGATGGCCGATCGACTAGACGAGCTTTTTCAAGAATGGCACCGACTGGGTGGGCAGGTGTTAGTCGCCGAAGTGGATTCGGCGCTGCCGATCCGTAGCCCTGAGCGAGTCATTGCCGAAAGTACGGCCTGCTGCCGCGATTCGGGCCGGCTGACATGGGTCGTGCTGGGATGGCTGACGCGCAACATTGCGCAGATCGATGAGGAGGATCTGCTGCGAGAAATGCGCGAGCGTGGCGTCCCCTCGGTGCTGGGGGTTCTGTGCGATGCCGCCAATCAGCGCAATCCCCATCCCAAGTTTGAGCGCATCATGCGCGCGTGTGCGGCGGCGGAGAGATTGGAGCCGTTCTTTCGACGCGTCGCGCAGAGCCGATTGGCCATGATACTGACACAGGAGAATCCTCTCGAGGTTTTCCGACGGTGGAACTATCTGTGCAATGAGCTGCGCTATCTGTGACCGCTTCTTGAAGACTGCGGCCCCGCTCTCGAGCGTGCGCCCTCATCCGTTTATCCGCTGCGCCGAAGGCATCCGTTGACACCTGACCCTAATCTACGGGCACTGCTCCGCATGCCAGAACCGCCGGCACTCCCGGTCGTCAGTGAGCGCGTCATGGCTTCAGGCAAGGCGGCGTGGTGTCGGCGATATTGTACAAGGCTCGTTCCTCAGCCGTCAGGTCCCGCGTGAGTTGAGCGCAGGTAAAGGCAATCACCTTCAAGGATTGTCCGCCAAGCGATAGCCGACTGGGTATCGCCGGTGAGGACGTAACGACCAGAGCGCCAGCAGCATGAGCGTCCACACGATCATGTTGAAACCAAAGTGAACGAGGAAGATCGGCCAGCCCCTCATCCTTTGCGCGCCGCTACTGCTGAAAGATCGCAAACTGATAGAGCCGACACGTGTTCGGGCCGGGGAGGCCATCGGCTTTGGCTGTCGCCGGAAACGGAGGCGGCAAACTCGCGTCGGTGCAGCCGCCCCGGAAGGTGCTGATCTGGTTGGCGACCAGATCGGGGATCATCGGGCCGTGATCGTGGACGATGAGGTGAATCTCGGCCCCGCGCGGGTTGGTGAAGCCATTGCCAAACCAGCCGCCCGGCACGTCACTGGCCGCCAGATACCCGGCGAAGTTGCCCACCCGCTGCCGCCCACGACGTGGCCGGCCGCATAGGCCACCTCGGCCTGCACAATGGCGGTGCGAAACAGGACGTCGGTGGCCGTGCACGGATGGGTGAGGCAGGCCGTCGGGTTATTGACAATGGCCCACCAGACAGTATAGGCATTCCCCGGCACCAGTTGGGAGGTCTGGAGGGTCATTGCAGCGCCGCTGTCATTGGTCACCAGCGTTGCGCTAGCGCCTTCGACCACTTGCACGGGACCCCGCGAGGGATGCGTACTCACGACGGCCGTGTACCGGGTTGCCCCGGTTGCGGCGGCCGGCAGGGCCAGGGCGGCCGCGAGCACGCCGACGAGCAGCGCCAGGGCGACCATGGTCAGAAATCTCTGCTTGTTCATTTTCGTTTCTCCTTGTCATCAAGTGAGTTGGGATGTGATACAATACAGTGGGCGCGTGAAGAGAGTGATACCCCCAGGCGCAAAGCGCCGTGGGGGCGCTCTGGACACTGCGTCGCCCGAGGAGATACCGCTCACCGCCAAGTCAGCCGGTATCTCCTCTTTTCTTCAGTGTTCCAATCAGATGAGGTGCTTCGGTGGAGCACGGATCGTTGTCATCATCCCTCACAAATACCGGATCGTCTCGTGATAGTCGATATTTCACAGACGTGCCGTTCCGTCACTGTTGCCGATGAGGACATATCTGCCATCGGGTGAGAACTCGATCGTTCTCATCCGTTTATCCGCTGCGCCGAAGGCATCCGTTGACACCTGACCGTACCTCACGGGCACTGCTCCACGTGCAGGAACCGCTGGCACTCCTCGGTCGTCAGCGAGCGCGTGACGCGCGAGCGCGCCAGGGCCATTGCTTCATCGAGGGGCAAGACAAAGACGCGCACGATCCCATCCAGAAAACCGCCCGCAAACAGACGTTTGCCATCGGCGCTCAGTGCTATAAAGCTATCCCCAACGTCTGACAGTGTGACGATTTCCTCCCCGCTGGCGGCATCCCAGATACGAGTCGCTTCGCCGCCGCCGGTCACCAGTCGTCCACCCTCCGGGCTGAACGCCACGCCCAGGACGGTTCTGGCTTGGCTGGGGAGCGTATACAGTTCTTCGCCTGTCGTCATATCCCACACCTTGACGACACCAGGATCCCCTGCCGTGGCGAGACGTGACCCGTCGGGGCTGAAGGCAAGACCCCATGCTCGCCAAGAAAGGCCGGACAGCGTGAACAGTTCTCCACCGGTCAGCGCATCCCAGACCTTCACGGTGGTGTCCTCTTCATCGCTGGTGGTCGCAATCCGCGCGCCGTCAGGGCTAAAGGCAACTCTGATCAGCCCATCGGTGTGGCCGGTGAAGCTGAGCAATTCCTCGCCGGTGGCGGCGTCCCACACCTTGGCTACGCCGTCCGTGCCGGCCGTCGCCAGGCGCGTCCCGTCGGGACTAAACGAGACATCCAGCGTCCCTCGGAAGAGTCCGCCCACTTCTCCTTCGCCGTGCCCCGTGAACGCCAGCAGTGTCTCGCCTGTATCGGCATCCCACACGCGCACCACATTGTCGGCACCTGCCGTGGCGATTTGAGTGCCATCGGGGCTGAAATCGACGCGATAAACGCCGCCCGCGTCGCCAGAAAGGGTGAGCAATAATTCACCCGTGTTGATGTCCCACACGGTGGCTGGCGAATCTCGACCGCCGAGCGCCAATCGCTGCTCATCGGGGCTGAGGTCAACGTCAGAGATACTTTGTCCGCTGGCCAGCGTCAGCCATTCACCGCCGCCTGCAGTGTTGGCGTCCCAAATTCGAACGGCTCCATCGCTACTGCCCGTGGCTAAGGCCTTGTCCAAAAATAAGTTGACCATTTGAGTTGAAAGTGAACACGCTTGTCGTTGTCGTTCGACAGCTTTATCGAGTACCTCATTCCTGTAAGCCGTCGTGACCCTTTATGGCCCGTTGTGGACTACTCCCTAAAATT
>DATEUJ010000060.1:0-18982 GCA_035283185.1 Anaerolineae bacterium
GTTCACCGCCACGGTGAACATTGCCACCTCCGACAGCACGGCCGGCAGCGCCGACGACTACGCGGCTATCGCATCCAGGCTGACGCTTGCCCCAGGCGCGACCCGCGTCAGCTTCACGGTGCCGATCACCGACGATGTCCTTGAGGAGCCGAACGAGAGCGTTATGCTGACCCTGAGCGTCCCAAACAATGCCACGTTGGGCGCGCCCCATTCGGCGACACTGACGATTCTGGACAACGACCGCAGACTTAGACTTTACCTGCCACTCATTGCCAGGGCTTTTGCCGGCGGGCCTAACCTGGTACCGGTCAGCTTCAAGGTTAGCCCTGCCGCACCGACCGTCGGCCAGACCACGACTTTCACAGTCGTGGTTCAGAACCTGGGAACAACGTCCATCACCAAGGATTTCTGGGTCGATCTGTACATCGATCCGGTCAGGCCCCCGACCGTGGCGAACGAGACTTGGGATGAACTATGCCCCACGCCACCCACGCCCTGCTACGGCGGAGCCTGGTCGATTACGAGGACTTTAGCGCCAGGGCAGTTGATCACTCTGACGTCCGCGACGCTCCTACCCGAATACACCCGCTGGCCCGGCTGGTTCGCCACCAGTGGTTTCCATGCCGTATACGTTTACGTCGACTCCTACGGGCCAAGCTCGCCGAGCGGCGCCATAATAGAAACCAACGAATCAGACAACCGCGCCGATCTCATTGTGCAGGTCGCTCCAGGTCTCCTGCAGCTTCAAGCTGAACCGCCGCCCCAGTTGGGCACGCCGCTCAGGCCGGATCGACCATCACCATAGCGGGAACGACAGACCTGCCAGGTCTCAGAGACCTGGCAGGTCTTTAATTCGTCCTCAGCCCCGACGGCGTCTGTCTCAATTACGGCTCGTTCGACTTCCTCCTCTCAAGCTCGCATAAGCGCGACAAACGATAAGAATAATCACCTGCCGACGATCAGAACACAATTTCGGGTATTGACAAACGTCCTGAAATGTCCTATAGTGTGAGCGCAGGGAGCTCCAAGGAACTGGAGAGCGACCTCGTCGAAGCAAAAGCCAAAGCGACGTTTGGTAAGCCCGGTCAGATGGGAAACCATCTTGGGACGCCAAAACGAAGCAGCGGCAGAAGCGCTCTCAAGGCGACGAAGCGCTTGACAAGCAGAAAGATGTCTCCTCACGGAGAACATCCGAAGCGAATCAAGAAGCAGAGCCGAGAGAGAAATCTCAAAGGTAACAGCAATCACTCGAAGCTATCTGAGCAGCATACGGGTAGCAGAGAGAGAAAGCAGAAGCCGGCGAGGAACGACGAGGTAAGCCAACAAGGTTACTCGGAGCCCCTGCATTCTTGATCCTCCCTCAGACTTCGGAAGTCTTGGCCGTGGCCTGTGTTTGGATCTGCCAGGTCCTTTGTTCCTCGCCGGAATGCTTCAGGCTTCAGCAGCCCGACGAAAGGCAGGTTGCGGTACTTCTCCCGATGATCCAGGCCGTAACCGACCATGAATCGATCTGGCAACTGGAAGCCGACGTACTTCAAGGGCAGGTCGATCAGGCGGTGCTCCGGCTTGTCGAACAGGACGCACACTTCCAGGCCGGCCGGCTGGCGCGCCTGCAAATTCCTCAAGAGGTAATTCAGCGTCAGACCGGTATCGATCACGTCTTCCACAAACAAGACGTGCCGGCCGCCGATCGGGATTTCCAGGTCTTTCACCAGGCGCACGACTCCCGGCGCGCGAGCGTCAGGGGCATAACCGGATACGGCCATGAAATCAACCTCGACCGGGATGGTGATGGCCCGCAGCAAATCGGCCATGAAGAACAGCACGCCCTTGAGCACGCCGATCAGCAGCGGGTTGCGGCCCGCATAGTCCCGCGACACGGCCTGGCCGATCTCGGCGACGCGCCGCTGTATGTCCGCCGCCGGGACCAGGATTTCGCTGATGTCCGAGGCCATCTCCCCGTAGGCTGCTGCCATGTCGTCCGTCACACTGCCGCCTCCTGAGCGCCGGCGCCCCAGATGCGTTGGGCCTCCTGCTCTAGTCCGTATTTGACCATCAGGCTGCGGATGTTCCGCCGTTTGAAGAGCTTGACGTTCACGTCGGGGTATAGCTCCTTCATGCGCCGCAGCTTGCGGTTCTTGTGCGTGGCCAACTGGGGGCGCAAGGTCGTGATCTCGAGGTAGAGAGCCTGCTGCGGGAGATAAAAATCGGGCGTGAACGCCTCCACGACGTTGCCCTGCTCATCCCACTCCAAAGGGAAGGTGCGAGGCTCGTATTCCCATTCGATGCCGTAAAAGTCGAGAATCAGGGCGAGCGCCTCTTCAGCCGGGTGCGCGAAGGTCGGGCGCGGGCGTTCAGTCGAGCTCAAGGATAGGCTCCTGTGCCTGAACGCGGTCACCGCCGGAGGCGCGCAGGCGAAGGGGCAGCGCTGCGCCGATCAATTCGGCTGCCGCTTCCGGAGTCACCCGGGACGTGTTGACGATCAAGTCGTAGAGTGCGGGATCGTCCCAGCGGACGTGATAGAAGCGCTTGAGATAGTTGCGGCGGTGGCGGTCGCTGGCCTCGATCTGGGCCTGCGCGGCTTCGAGCGCGATCGCGTGCTGCCGGGCGATTCGCGCGGCCCGCACCTCGGCCGGCGCGATGACCTGGACGTGCAGCACGTCGGGACGGTCGCGCAAGATGACCTGGCCGGCGCGCCCGACGATAACGATGTTCCCTTCGGCGGCCAGCGCTTCCATGATGTGCTCGACGGCTTGCACGTAGGCATCGCAGGCCTGGTGAGAAGGGTTTAGCCCCAGCAGTCCCAGCTCGTCGATGGTGGCCAGCGCGACTTCCGGCGCGCCCGCCTGGCGCGCCGCCTGGTTGATGACCTCGCGCCACACCAGGCGATAACCCAGGCGGTCTGCGACCAGCCGCGCCACCTCACGGCCCAGGCTTCCCAATTGGCGAGAGACAGTGATGGCGGACATGCTTACCTATGTCGAAGGCTAACCCTTCCACCTCACGGCAATTATATAACCTTGCGAAGGTTTAGGGGAAATGGTACCATCCGGCGGCGCGTCTCCCAGACCCGCCAGGTCTCATGCGCGATCAATTCGTCCTCCATCCCGACGTCGTCTTTCTCAATCACGGCTCGTTCGGCGCGTGTCCGAAGCCGGTCTTCGAGGACTATCAGCGGTGGCAGCTCGAGCTGGAGCGGCAGCCGGTTGAATTCCTCGGCCGCCGCTTCAACGACCTGATGCGCGAAGCGCGTGAGGCACTTGGTGGTTTCGTCGGCTCACATCGCGATGATCTGGTGTACGTTACCAACGCGACGGTTAGTCTTAACATCGTCGCCCGCTCATTACCTCTGAAACCAGACGACGAGGTGGTAGCAACCGATCACGAATATGGAGCACTTGACCGTACCTGGCGATTTGTCTGCGGAAAACGCGGCGCGCGCTACATTCGGCAGCCAGTACCCGTGCCGATCGAGTCAGAAGAGCAGGTCATAGAAGCAATCTGGTCAGGAGTAACGCCACGTACGCGCGCGTTGTTTATCAGCCACATCACATCACCTACGGCGATCACCCTCCCGTTAGCAGAATTGATTCGCCGAGCACGGGAGGCCGGAATTATCACTGTCATAGATGGGGCACATGCGCTTGGACAGGTAGAGCTAAACCTGGACGAATTAGGTGCAGATGTATACATTGGGAATCTGCACAAGTGGGCGATGAGTCCGAAGGGGTCAGGCTTTCTCTATGTTCGCCGCGAGGTGCAGCAACTCATCGAGCCACTGATAGTCAGTTGGGGTTGGGAGAGTGAGCAACCCGGCCCGTCACGCTTTGTCGACGAGCAGGAGTGGCAAGGCACACGTGATATCGCGGCGTATCTGGCTACGCCAGCCGCTTTCCAGTTTATGCAAGAGCACAATTGGGTGGAAGTGCAGCGACAGTGCCACGAACTCGTCCGCTACGCTCGTGAGGGAATTAGCGCAATCACTGGTCTCTCGCCACTGACACCGGATGATCCAGTCTGGTACGCGCAGATGGCCGCGTTTCCGCTGCCGCCGTGCGACGTAGACGCTCTGAAGCGTCGACTGAACGATGAGTTTGCAGTCGAGATTCCGGTTTACCTCTGGAACGGGCAGCCACTCATCCGTATTTCTATTCAGGGCTACAATAGCCAGGCTGACGTAGACACACTACTGGAGGCGCTAAAGGTACTGCTGCCACAAGTTAAGGTGTAGGCCGCGACCATCACGAGTGGCAGGGCACACGCGACATCGCCGCTTTCCTCAGCGTGCCGGCGGCGATCGAGTTGATGCGCGCGCACGATTGGGATCGTGTCTGCGCGGAGTATCATGAACTCACGCGTGAGCTTCGTCAGCGCGTTACAGAATTGACCCGCCTGCCCCCGCCCTGCCCGGATTCGCCGGAATGGTACACGCAAATGGTCGCCGTCCCCCTGCCCGGTTGCGACATCGACACATTGAAGAACCGTCTGTACGACGAATACCGGATCGAGCTTCCACTTGTCGCATGGAACGGAAAGACGCTCGTTCGCGCGTCATTCCAAGCGCACAACACACGGGAAGACGTCGACTGCATCGTTAGTGCACTATTGCACCTAGTCACTCATCAGTCTGAGTATCGACCAATGTAAAGGATCCGCTATAGGTGATGACCAGTTGTGGGCTGTTACTCCACTCGCGAGTAGAGAATCCCTTCCAAGACGAGTCGGAACCGGATACTTCTGGGCCGCGTAGCATAATGCCGTAGTTAGGAAATGTGCCATTCACCCATCCCCGCACGAGATTGGTCACGTCGAAAGAGTACCAGCCCCATGCCCCATGGGTGACAGGAGCCGAGCCATAGGCTTCGGCAAAGGCAGGGCTCGTGTTCCAGGTCACACTCGACTCGACCCAGGGCGAACTAATGCGGTAGGTGGTGATCAGGCGCGTCCTATTCGGGAAATCATAGGAACTAACCAGAAAGACTCGGAGGACAGCACTGTTAATTGTGGCACCAGCGGGAATGGCCGATACATCGAACTGGACATGGCTGCGCGCGATCATGCCATCTGGGTTGAGGTAGTCGTCGTAGCCAGCCCACATTGCAGCGTCACTGCCGTAGTTCGTGTTCGGATAACCCTGCAGAACATCGGCATCCGCGATCGAGTACAGCGTGCCAGGCGGAAAAACGCTGACCGACTGAGCATTGCTCCAACCGCTATCCCCATAGACATTGGTCGCCTTCACACGGTAATAGTACGTCCCTGCCGGCTTGCCGCTCGCCGGCCAGGATGTCCCAGGGCCAGTGTATGGCGTCGTCGGGCTGGAGAAGGCAGCGTTGTCGTCCTCTTGCAGAGTATACGTATCCGCCAGATAGGCCGCGTTCCAACTGACGGTATAGTTCCCATCACCGTCGGGATTGCTGATCGGATTCAGCACAGGCACATCGGGGATGGGCGGCCAGCGTTTCGGGACGAGTGGCAGGTAAACGTACCAGGTGACATTCTTGACCGTGGTGGTATCCATGGCGACGGCTGAGATAGTGGGGCTGGTTTGCGATGTAGCGGTGATGATCGCGGTGTCCACCGTGCCGCTGACGGCGACGGTAGGCACGGACAGGCTGATCAGAAAGGTGGTGGTCAGGCCCGCATTCAACTGCAAAGGCAGATTTAGTGTCCCGGTAACACTGAGCAGTGAGGCCGGCCAACCTTGCGAGGAGGTCGCGTCCAAAGCGAAGGTGTCGGTGGTCGTTCCGGTGTTCGTGAGGACATGCGTGTAGGTGACGACGCTGCCGGGGGCAGCATCCTGACTATAGCCCGGCGATAATTCGACGCCGGCGCTCTCAACGATGGCCGGCGCGGTCGATTCTACCGATTTCGGCGCAGCCCGCATTGGCATAGGGCCGCCTGTTGGCAGGATTGGCAATAGCGCCAAGATGACCAACCCTTTGAATAGTTTATGCATGTTCATCTCAGCCTCCTTACGGTTTTCTCTGTGACGTGGCATACCACAAGTGGATTAAAGTAACCCCAATTCTTTGATTGGGTTAGGTCGTCGCCTTAAGCATGCTCTTTGCTCATCTCTTCTTCTCGCAGCGTGCGTCTCAGGATCTTGCCGATCATGGTCTTGGGCAGTTCCGTCCGAAATTCCACCTCCGATGGGACTTTGTAGCCGGTCAGGTTGCGGCGGAAGTAGTCGATGAACTCCCCGGCTGTGGCCGTCTCGCCTTCCCGGAGGACGATGTAGGCTTTGATGCGTTCGCCGGAATACGGATCGGGCAGACCGACGGCGATGCCTTCCTGGACTTTGGGATGCTGGTAGATCACCTCGTCCACTTCTCTCGGGTAGACGAGGAAGCCGCTGACCTTGATGATGTCTCTCTTGCGATCGGTGATGTAGAAGTAGCCGTCCTCGTCCATGTAGCCGATGTCGCCCGTGTAGAGCCATCCGTCTTTAATCGTCTCGCGCGTTTCCTCGGGTTTCTTGTAGTAGCCCAGCATCAGCGTCGGGCTGCGCAGGACGATCTCGCCCGGCTCGCCCGGCGGCCGATCGCGCCCATCGTCGAGGCCGACGATCTTTGCTTCCACGTCCGGGAAGGGAATGCCAATGCTGCCCAGCTTGTGCAGGCCCCGATACGGATTGCCCATGATCCCCGTGACGGCTTCGGTCAGGCCGTAGCCCTCGATCATGCGCCCGCCGGTCTTGGCCTCGAAGTTGTCCTTGATGGCTCGCGCTTGTGCCGACGAAGATGGCCTTGAGGCTGCTGAGGTCGTAGCGCCGGATATCCGGCAGGTTGCTCAGCACGACGAACATCGTCGGCACACCGGTGAAGAAGGTGGGCCTGTATTTCTGGATCGCCCGGGCGACCTCTCGAGCGTTGAAGCGAGGCAGCAGGACGATCTCGCCGCCGGCCAGCAGCGAGGCGTTCATGGTGGCCTCGGCTGTGAGTGCACGCTACCCTTCCAACGCCTTACTCACGGCTCGATCGGGATCACCATAGAACACTACGTCAAGCCGCTCGATCACGTCTTCCGGCAAGCCCGTCAGCTGGTTCTTGTTGGCAATGGGCAGTAGCGCCCGCAGCGCGCCGTTCTCCACGGCGATCTGCAGCGGCTCCATGACGGACAGCGCACCTTTCACGTTGCCCTGCACCGTCAGGTCGCCGAGGATCACCGTACCCGCCAGAATGCGGCGATTGTAGAGGGCCGACATCATCGCGACATAGAAAGCCACGCCGCATGGACAGTCCACGCGGCTGCCGCTGAGATCAACCGCTTCGGCTTGAATGTCCTTTTGCGCAAGTAGCGTGGTTAAGCCGAGCTTGTCCTTGACGCTCTGCACGTAGGCGAACGCGCGATTCAGCGACTCTTTCAACGATGGCTCCAGTCCACCCGGCGTGCGCAACTTGCCGGTGCCCGCCGTGATCGCAATTTCCAACCGAAACAGACCAACGCGCGCTTCATTGTCGGCCGCGGCTGTGTAGACACTGCCCGGTGGCAGCGGATCGGGTGAGATGACGCCGGCACCGCCTTGCTCCGGCACACTCACGATGTGTTCACCACCCGCTTGCTGGTCGATGTACGAGAAGCTGGTCTTGTAGAATTCAAACGAGCCGCGCTTCTTGAGTTGTTCTTTGACGCGCCGGCGACCTTCCATCGCCAGTTCGAGGTATTCTGTGAGCTCGGCCTGCGTCCACGCGCCATCCGGATGCAGCAGTTTGAGTAGGCCGCTGACCGTGCGCTTGATGGCCGATGAGTCTCGTCCTTCGACGTGCGAGCCGAAGCGGTAGTAGTTCTCGACGGCGTCAAACCAGTTCTTCTTCCGCATCGCCCGAAACGCCTCGGCCAGATAATCGGTCACGAAGCCCTGGCGAATGGTGAGCAAATCTTTGGAATTCTTGGGAATCTCCCAGCCAGGCAAATAGAAGTGAAAGCGATCGATTACGGCGAGGTCGAATGCTTCGGGCAGTGGCTGGAACAGATCCGTGGCGCTATTCTGCACCAGCATCTCCACTGGCTGATTCAGGTTGCCAATGAAGACCAGGGATGCATCGGCCAAGACCTGCGTGACGCCGCGACTGAAGCGCCCATTCGCCATGTAGTCTTTCATGATCTGGATCGTATCGGAGTCGGTGACTTTCATGCCGCCCACTTCGTCGAAGGCCACCACATCCCAATGACCGACCAGGCCGACCTGCCTCCGCGCATTGTTGTAGAACAGATTGGCTGAACTGGCCTTGCCGCCGCTGATCAGAATGCAGTACGGCGACATCTCGCTATAGGCATACGATTTGCCCGTGCCGCGCGGACCCAGTTCGATGAAGTTAAAGTTCTTCTCGACGAAGGGGAGCAGCCGCGCAACCAGCAAAAGTTTGAGGCGCTGCTCCATCCGATCGGGTTCGAGGCCCACCGTGCGGATGAGGATGTTGAGCCACTCATCGCGCGAGAACTGCGCGCGCCCATCCACATACTCCAACTCGTCGAAGCGGGCCAATTGAATCGGCTTGAGATCAGAGATACGAAACGGGCTGTCGCCTTTGCCTTCCGGCTGCCGGAACTCGATATCGACCTGCGCCCAGATGCCGCCTTCCAGCAAGCGATCGTAACGCCGATAGAATTCTTCCGGGATGTGAATGCGGTTGTAACTGAAGTTATCCATCGCCGCCCAGTACTTCGCTTCGCTAGCCAGGAAACGCACTTCGATGCGATCGATGAAGCGATGCTGACCGCGCTGTTCCACCAGCGATTGCGCTTTGTTCGCTTCGTCATGGCGGAAGTAATTGGAGCGGAGGGTGTCTTTCACGGCCGCGATGCCTAGCGTCACTTCGGTCGGATCATCCGAGGCGCAGTATTTGCCTAGCAAGTATTCCAGCACATATGACGGCACGTTCTCGCCGCCGCGAATCTGGTGCAGCAAATCCTTACGCACCACCTTGCCGGGGAAGACGTGCTGGAGTTTCTGGTCGAGGGTCTCGTCGGTCATGTTGGCCTCAAGCGTCAATCGAGAATGCCATTCTTCAGTCTAAGTTTGCTCCACACGACGCCCGCATCCGGTGCGCTGGCCCGTATTTCAACTGCATCGCCCCGAAAATCCGAGCTGATCAGCAGCGGCACTTCGGTTTCGGCATTCGGCTTCAATGTGACTTCATGCGTATTCTCGTCGCGGGCTTCGCAGTCGGCTGCTTCGCCGACCGGGCGGCCTTTCAAATCGGCCACGTCAAACGCTTCCAGCCGGATGCGCAGCGGTTCGTTGAACATCGACGTGTAGTGAATTCGCAGACCGATCACTTGACTCGTGAAACGGTCGCGCGCATAGCGCATCTCGATCGCCTGCTCTTTGCCAGACAGCGCCGGCTTGACCCGTGGCTTCAATTCGATCGCCGGAACGATGCACTCCGGCAGGCTCAGCCCTTCATGAAAGTAGTTGGCATCCGAAGTGTATACGCCAAAGCCGTTGGGCACACAGAAATCGGTGGCGTCGGTCTGAATACCGAGGTGCGCCGGCTTGAAGATCAACGTGCCGACTTGTTCTTTGAGCCGTGAGCCAAGCCGCGATCGGCGTTTGCTCAGACCCCATTGGCCTTCGGGCGCGATGGCCTTGTCGCCAGGCAGGACTTCTGGAAGCAAGACGTGACCGTGATCGGCCGCGAACACGACCGTATCGAAGCCCAGCCGGGCCAGGTGGATCGACACAGTCTTCAAATCACCCAGCAGTTCGCTCATGTGTTTGCGCGCTTGCCGCAGGCTGACGTGCTCGCCCAGTTCGTCGATGTCGGGTACGCGCACCACCAACAGATCGACGCGAGTAACCAGGTTCGAGCGTTTCCGTTCGTTCGCATCGAGCCATTCGCCCAGCGTCACGTCCTTGAAGCGATCGCCGTAACGCTCGGCCAGATAGGCCATGCGCGCATCCGAATCCGGCAGCGGCCGTGCGCCGATGTGCGGCACACCCCCCTCGTTGAGGCGGCGAATCGACAGCGCCCCGTCCGCGCCGGGCATCAACGCGGCCATGCCGACCGGTGTGATCGTCGGCAGTGCGGCGGCGGCGGGATGCAGCGTGACATCGCCGAGCGACGCTAACTCATCGGCCAACGCGCGCCCCATCTCGAAACGCAGCGAATCGGCCAGGATGTAGGCTACTTTGGCGCGGCGTTCCAGCACCGGCGCGACAAATCGATCGAAGACCTGCGTCTGACGCAGCACACCTTCGGGCGGCCAGCCTTCGGCCTGTACCCGCTCGAGCAGGTGCATTTGCAGCCGATCGATCGCCTCACGATAGCGGCGGCGCGTAAACTCGATCAGCCCTTGTACTTCGTCACTGTCGGCGCAGTCGGCAAAACTTTGCTCCATCAGGCGCTGCTGCCGATCGAGATCGCTCCAGCCGCCGGAGCGCGTGTAGGCATCCACCAACTGACGCACGTGCGCCGCCGGCTCAAGGGCCAGACCTGCCGCCGTTTCGAGCAAACTCACACAGCGTTCCGCCACTTGCCAGAGTTGCGCGCGTTCCGGTTGATACCGCCACACAGATTTGCGCCGGCCATCGAGGATGCGGCGTGCCGCCAACTGATCGTCGGATTGCACGGCTCGATCGAGCGCGGCGAAGTATTGCCGTTCTTCAAACGCAAACGTGTCGCGCTGGCCGAGTTGGGTGACACTCAGGAAATGATCGCGCAAATGCAGTTCATGCTCGATACGATTCGCCACATTGATGTAGGCGTCGCGCAGATCATCGGAGGAGCGCAACCGGTCACCAATGGCATAGATCCGGTCGCGTTGGGCAAAGTCGGCGCGCGGCACGTTGGCTAGTGATTCCGGCCACGGGCCTGGCAGATCGAAGGCGAGTTCGCTCAATAAGATGTACTGCGCCAGATGATCGCGCAAGATCTTAAGCGCTTTGGTCTTGGCTGATAACTTGAAGCCAAGTTCGGCTTTGAGCAAGTTGAGCACTTCGGCCCGCGCGCCTTTGATTCGATCGAGCCTCGCAGCCGATTGATCGGAACCCAGTATCGCTGCGCTGACTTCGACGACCGATTGTGTGCCCAATGCTTGCTCCACCAACGGATAGGCGCTGGTCAGCTTCAGCCGATCAAGCAGATCGACCGTCGGTTGGCTGGTCACGAACAGGTCGTCAATCTGATCGATCAATTCCGGCATGGCCGCGCGCGCGAGTGCCAACAGTTGCTCGCTCTCATCTTCACCGAAGACGGTACCGGCCGCCGCGAAGATTTCAAACGGATCTTGCGTGCGTCGATCGAGCGGCTGGCGCGCTTGAGGCAGATAGATCAGTAGATTGATGTTGGCGGTGGGGCTGTCGGTTTCGGCCATCTGCCGATAGATCACTTCGGCATCACGGCGAGCCACCAGCGACGAATCGAGCGCCGATACCACGCGGACATTCGCGGCCTTGAAGTCGCGCGCAAATTCGACAAAGGCCCGTTCGCCATCGTACCACACGACGAGGCGCTGATCGTTCAACTTTTCGGTGAGAGTTCGAGTGAGATGTTCGGATAAACGCATGCCGTCATGCCCTCATAAGCGTCGTTCTCGCGCAGGCGGGAATCCAGAATGACAAGAACTGGACACCCACCTGCGCGGGTGTGACAGTGCGTAAGGTGAGTTACTCACCCTCGACAACATCTTCTTTCTTCTTCCGCTTCCCCTTGCTCTTCTTCACCTCCACCTTGCACAGATGCTCCAATCCGTGCGCGATGGCGATCGAGCGATCCGTCTCGCACACCTTCTCCACGCGCCTGGGCCAGATGGTGTAGGCGAGGTGCGCCCAGTCGTACTCCCCGGCTTCGAGTTTCTTCCACACGGCGGCGGTGTCCGTGGCCCACTTGCGCAGGCGGAAGAATTTGTGCAGCGGCGCGGCGTTGATGATCACGCCGTCGTTGAGGTCCGGCTTGTACGGCAGCGCCGCGATGCGCAGCATCTCGGCTTTGAAGTCGATCAGTTCGCCGAGGAAGGCTTTGAGGTCGTCCACCTGCGCGCGGAGTTCGACCGCCGCTTTGCCACTGGCGCTGGGGAGTTTGCCCGTCACCTTGTCCAGCCGATCTTGCACTTCGTCGATCTTGGGCGTGACGTAGCGATTAACGATGGTGAACAGTGAGTCTTGCGTGAGGCGGTGATAGTACACCCACACGGTGTAACGCCCCGACGCGGTGCTGAGCGGCCAGTAGATGGGCGCTTGCCGCCGGCTCTTGGAATAGCGCTTGAGGTGATCGGCGAAGAAGCCCGACGGCGCGCGGAAGTAGTCGCGCAAGCTTTTGACGCCCAGAATCTCGCACGCTTCCTGTTCAATTGCTTCGGCGCGATCGCCCCACAACACGGCGAGGACTTCCCGCACGCGTCGCACGATGTCGTCCGCATGCGGATGCTCCACCTTGTCGTCGAGGCCCGCGTCGTCGACGAGAATGCCGTCCCACGCAATGCGAACCGGATATTGGCTATCAGAGATGATGTCCCAATTTTCATCCCTCATCCCCGCGAAGCGGCCCTCATCCTTCGGCAGTGTAATCGCATTTGGCCGCGCCCGCAGCCACGCCTCACTGACGATGCGGCCCGCTGTGGCCGGCAGCCCATCTGGCCCGACCAGCATGCCCGGCGGACACACCGGCAGCGGATCAAACGGATCAGGCAGTTTGGGCGCAAGTGTGGGTTCAAGCGCGAGGCGCATGTCCCAGCGACCGTAACAACAGCCAATCAAATAGGACACCACATTTTCTGCAGCGCTACGCGAGTCGGCGCTAGGGATCAGCCCGAATTCTCGCCGAGCTTTTATAATTGTTGCTGGGTGAACATCATACACCGTACAAAGCAGTTCTATTTTTCTATCTGCAAAGTAAGTTTTCTTCGTTACAGCTCGGCTTCCGCCTGATTCTTCGACTTCCTCATCAATAATATCGTCCACAGAACTAGAGTAAGACTGCACGAATGAGACCTCCTCTAGTGAGACCTTGGCTGGTAGCGTGAATGGATGAATACCAAGCTCGGATTCAATTTCATTTAGCGCTGGTTCATCTAGCTGGTAGATCTGTCGAGTAACTTTCTCAATATTCCAACTAGACTCAAGTACGATAAGTGCAGAGTCTTCCTTCCGCCGCAGCAACCGATCCGCATATCGGTGAAGCGTTGCTTTTGATGGTGTATCGTTTGTAGCGAGTAACACGTCAGGTTGAATGAAATATCTGCTCGTCTCGTTGAGGCTGTCTTGCTCACATTTTGTTTTCCAAATTGCAACCACTTGTTCGGATAGATAAGTAACATCATCGTCATTGACATTAGGGACCGGTATACTCCCAATGATACCCTGAGTATAGTGGCGAGCCGCACTTCCCGAAGTGACTGCATCTGCCGATTCGACCATCAGTTCAATAAAAAACGCGACCACACGACTCATAAAGATGCCAAGTAATGGGGTCAAAAGGGATGAGGTGTTAACTGCTATAACTGGGCCAACCTGACTGAAAACTAAGCCACTTGGACAAAGGCGAGGGCTGAATCCGCTTGCAGTTCTTTCGGAGTAGGTAAGAGCCGGTCTAAAATTGTATTCAAGATTTTGAGGACGTGAGAGCAATCGCCCCGAAGGACCAATAATGTTCCGAACCTCATAGCCATTTTTGTGCCATTTCACTACCAGATGGAAGTCTTGATAATAAGGCGAATATTCTCCACCTTTCGCGAAGAACGCCCATCTTTTGGAATTGTGCGTATCCTCGGCGCTTGTAGCTATCGCATCGTGCTCTATTTCCCAACACAGTCGAAGAAAACGAAAATTGTCAGAGGTAACCGAGCCTTGTCGTGCTGTTCCCCACTTGTCGTTGAATGCACCGAAAAATTGAAAAGCCGAACGTATCGAATCACTTGCCCAATACGAAATACGTGATTCTGGCAATTCCAAGAATGACGACGGGACAACCGCATAGCTCTCAGGGAGAAGCGGCTGTTGGCGTTGAGCGGCTTCTATCAGGGAAAGAAGCGCAGTAGCCTTTTCGTCAGTCTTGAGTACACGGAAAAACATCGATGGATTACTCTGCTTGCTGGATTTTTCCAGCACGTAGGTGGCAGCTTCAACGAGCGCGCCATCAAGCACACCGTATCCAAGATCTGCTGAAACCACAAAAGCACAGGAGTTAAGCAGAACAGCCTCACGCCACTCGCGCAGAGTTGGCTTAAAGAACTGAGTCCTATTTACAATTGCACCGATTAGCCCATGCGATTCTAATAGTTCATCACTACGGCGGATGAATGCAGCATCTATATCCTCTTTACAGTCAAAATACTTCTCGATTGCATAATGCTTACCTGCTTCACTAGGATTACCAAAAGGTGGATTCATCAAGATTACGTGAAAACGTTTGAGGCACAGGTCTACGAAGGCAAAGCCTTGCGCCGCGTCGTCGGCAAACAACTGGCGGCGGGAGCTGCCGCCATTGCCGGCGTGCTCGGCATACTCGCGCAGCGCGTCCAACACACGCGCTTCTGCGTTGTCCCAGAAGTCGCCCTGCGCAAACAGCGCGCCGGCTCTGGCGCGCAGTTCTTCAATCTGGCCGCGCAAGTCTTCTTCGATCTTGAGCAGCGAACCAGCCTCGCCCGCCAACTGCATCCGCTCGAAGACGAAGCGCACCAACTCGCCCAGTTCCGGCGGCTGCAACTCGGCCACAAACTCGTCCAGGATGTCGCGCTCGCCCGGCATCGGTTCGGCGCAGACCACGTTCGCCTTGCGGATCGACGGGCGTCCATTCGGCTTCAGGCCCAACTGCTGCCAGCGGCGCTGCGCGCGCAGCCACAGCGCCAGCGCCGCAATCTGGCACGCGCGCGGATCGATGTCGATGATGTGCAGGTTGTGCTCGATGATCAAGCGCGGCACCTGCCGCACATACTCGGCGCGATCGGGGAACTCTGCCTGCAAGCGCGGGCCGAGGTCGGCGTCGTCGTAGGCTTCCTCGTAGATCGTCTCGAATAGATCGAAGCAGTACAATCCAAAGTGCCCGCTGCCTCCAGCGGGATCGAGCATCTTGATGTCGCGGGGATCCTTCTTAGGGCGGAAGGATGAGGGATGAGGGATGAAGGATGACGAGGAGCCCGTCATCTTGTCATCAGGACGGATGACCAGATAGCGGCATCTCTCCCGCAGCACCGTCTCTCCGCCGCGTATCTCATACCAGATGCGGCCCAGCGTGTTGTCGGTGAGGAACTCCACGACGTAGCGCGGCGTGAAGAACTGATTGCGCACGGCCAACTCGCGCGAGTTGCGCGGTGCTTGTGATGCGTCCCGCATCTGCTTGCGTTCGGCTTCGTCGTTGTAGTACTGGTAAATCCAGCCGATCGTCTCGTCTTCCGTCCACAGCTGCTTCAAATTCGGATCGTTCAGGCGATTCAGCACGTCTTCCAACGCGCGTTCGCTCGGAAACACGTGCGACAGCGGCGAATGCCGATCGAACAACATGCCCAGATCGATCGCCAGCTCGTCGAACAAATTCTCCAGAAAGGCGCGGTAGGTGGCATAGCGCGGACCGAGCGCGCCGCCCGTCAATTGATCGAACAGGCGGAAGCCATCGGACGTCATGCCCTGACGCACGCACTCGATCACGAGGCCGCGCTCTTCGCACAGGCGCAGCGCTGCCAGGCGATTAAGGATGGTGAACCCGATCTCGCGCACCAACCGATCGTAGGCCTGTGCCCGCACGGCATCGGCGCCAGTGTTTGCGCTTTGTGCGCCGTGTGCGTTTGGCTGCTTGGTCTTCTCCTCGGCTTGCGGCAGTGGCGCGGCAAAGTGCTCGAGTAGTTGGCGCAATTCCTCGGCGGCGGCGCGTTGATCCTCGCTTAGCCCGTCGAGCGACAGCAATGTGCCATCCGGCTGCAGGCGGAAATCGCTTTGCAGTTGCGCAGTGATGTCATCCTTTAGCCGCTCGCGGATCGCGCCGACCATCCGGGCGAGGGCGTTGCGGGTAGGTTTGTCGAAAGACATAGCCGTCTCAGGTCTGAAAAACACGATCCACGAATAACACGAATCTGCACTAATCGCTTTTCAATTCGTGATCATTCGCGTGAATTCGTGGATCGCTATTCACCGAATCGAATATGCTTGCGCGCCCGCAACATCGCGCTCAACTTAGCACGCAGCTGCTTCAACCACTCGTCCAACTCGGCCTCAGTGGTGATCATCGTCGGCGGTTGCAGGCTGGCAAAACTCACCTGCTCCACTTCCGGTTCGGCTAGTTCGTCGATCACGACCTGTGGAACACGCCGCGCAATCTCCACTTCGAGTTGATTCTGCAAACCCGGCAAGCCGCTGCGCCGCAGCAGCAGCACCTTCAATTCGCCGATCGGGTCTTTGCCGGTGGCTTGCAGCGGCAGCGTGGCCTGCAATTTGCGCATGATGTCAGAGCGATCTTCATCGCCGATCAGCGGCCAATCGAGATGCGCTTCAATCGCCGCCGCGATCGTCTGCAGCGATTCCTCCATCTGGCTGCGCAGTTCGGCGTAACGCGCCTGCGCTCGCTCACGCACACTGCGCGTCGTCGCGCGCACGTCGGCCAACCGCTCGAAGAACCGTTCAGAAGCCAGGACTTCGCCCAGCGCCTCATCTTCAGCCACCGGCAGCAGGCGGCGGTCTTCGTCGGGAAACAACATCCGCATCTCCGCCAACGCGCCGCGCATGACATTCGCCGCCCGCACTTCGTCTTCTGCCCCGTTCTCAAACGCCTTCGACACATTGCGCGCCCAGCGGATGTCTTCCGGCAGCGCCGTCTCCTTCGCGCCGAACGTCGGAGCCGCGCCGGTGGCGTCTCCGCTCAACGCGCTGTTCAACGCGGCGATCAGATTGCGCGCACGTGCTTCACCGGCCAGCGACAACAACCGCAATCGATCGGGCAGTGAGCTCGCCAGTTCCAGCGCCTCGGGCAGATGCCGCCGCGCCGATCGGCTGATGTGCTCTTCCAGCGGTAGGACTTCATCGCCGAACAATTCTTCCAGTCGCCGCGCCGCCCGATCGAGCGTCTCAGGATCGAGCGGGGCATCGCGCAGCGACACGCCGGCCTTATTGAAAGCCACGGTGCTCTTGCAGGCTTCGGCCGCTTTTGGCCCCGCGACCTTCAACGCGCCTTCTGCCGTATGAAACTCGACCGCGCCCGCCATCAGCAGCGCCGCAAACAGATACCGCACCGTGTCTTTTGACCAACCGTAGGGCGGACTGGCGAAGAAGTCTTGAATGGCATTGCCCTGCAAGCGGCCACCGCCTGTTTCTTCCAGGCGCGTGCTAAAAGCGCGGAGTGTTTCGGCCAGCGCAGGCTGATTCAGATCGATGCCCGTCGTACCGCCCTGTTTCACCACGAGGCGCAGTGGATCGAGATCGCCCGGCAGCCGATCGAGCCGCTCGACGCTCAAGAACTTCGCCGCCAGATCGGTGTTAGCGCGGATCGGCGCCAGCCGATAGTAGTCGAACACTTCCTTGGCGACTTTCCCCAGCATCGCGCGCGCGGCCGCATCGATCGTCTCACCCAACGACCCGACCGGTGTAGGCCGCCCCCGAAAGATCAACGTGCCGCTGAGCAGTGCCTGGCGCAGCAATTTCTCCACTTCGTCACGGTGGGTCTCGGCTGATTTCAATTCGGCGCGCAGGTATTGGGCCGCATCCCGATCGGCGGTGCGCTCGTCGATGTACTTGGTGATTTCATCTGACTTCACAATCTCGGGCAGCAACTCCTCGACCGTGTAATTCGTGCGCGCCAGCCAGGCGATGGCCGTGCGCCAGTCGTTCTGCGCAGCTGTCTCGGTCAGCAGTTCGGTGCGACGAGTCTCCCAACGGATGTCATCGACCCATTCCAGCCGGAAGGTGATGTCTTCGCCGTCGCCGACGATCTGGTGTTTGCCCGATCGGACGGCGGCCTTCACATCGCGCGTATTCTCCAAACGCGCTGCCGGCTGCGGATCAAACAGGCGGTGCTGCAAAATCTCATTACGGACGCGTGTCGTGTCGCCCGCCGTGACCGTCATCTCGCTGCGCTTCTTTTGCAGCGGCTGCACCGACGCCGATAGAAACACGTAACCGCCGACCTTCGGGTCCTCGATTAGTCCGATCTCTTTCTCGGCCAGCATCTGCTTCAGCGCTTCGCGCACCTCGGGCAGCAGGCCGGGCGCGTCGACAGCCGGATACAGCAGCGCGGCAATGTTCTCGGCCGACGATGGAAATTCCTCGATGTTTTGCAGCGCAGCCGCGGCCTTGCCCACCCGCACCGGCATGGACTTCGACCCAAACAGGCGTGTCGTCAAGTCCACCGCGGCGACGACGTGCGGCAGCGTCTTGAGGATATCGGCACGCAGCGTGTCGTAGAAATCGTCGACGCAGGCCAGCGCCCCGATCGGCCGATCGGCCAGTTTCACAGTATCGGGCGGCAGCAAGCGATTCACATCCACCAACACATCTTGAATCACCTTGATGACCGAGCGCAGGCCCAGGCCACCGCGTGCCAGTGACCGGATCAGTTCGAGCAATAGGTCGAAGTGCTGCGGCAAGAATGGATAGAACTGCGCAAAAGAATCGGCATCAGGGTCAGAGCGATACAGTGACGTGCCGGCCAACCGTGTATGCGCAATCATCGCCTGGCCGCTGGTCTTGAACAGTGATTTGAGTTGGACCTCGCCTTCGGGCCGCTTGGTCAGCAGGCGGCGGTAGGTGATCTCTTTGATGTCGCGCGCGTCCAGCTCGATCGAGATGGGGAAGCGATCGCGTAATTTGTTGAGCTCGCCGGAGTTGTACTGCGCCTTGGTCACAATCTCCGAGAGTGTTTGCTGGCCCGTAGCAATGACCCATACTTTGCCACGGCTCAGTTCCTTGAAGACGCGCACCAGTCCATCGAGGTTGAGAATCAATTCGCCGCGTGGTGCGACGTACTGACCTACTTCGTCGATCAGGAACAGGACATTTTGCTTGCCGGTCTTGTTGCGCACCAGATCGATCATCTCCTGCGCGCGATCGCGCAGGTTG
>DATEUJ010000061.1:0-13108 GCA_035283185.1 Anaerolineae bacterium
CGGCGGGTTTCGTCCAGCCGGCGAGTGAGAGCGTCACGCCCGAGCGCAGGGATGTTCCGTCCGTCAGGAAACCGATCAGGGGCGCATCGATTCCCAGGCGCTCCATCACGCCTGGCGCACCGAACCCAACCTTCCAGCCAAGCGGTTTCTCGCCGGCATTCAGACGATCCTGCCGAAGCTTCAATTGAGTTTTCATTCCACGCAAGATGCGCGGATCGTTGCGTGCAGTGCTCATACTAGTGAGAGTGCTCCTCACCGTGCGCAACTTCGTAGCCGGCCGACTCCAGTGAACCGGCGCCGCTCCAGCCCCAGATCAGAATCACCTCCTGGTCGGACGTGTTGTTGAAGCCGTGCCAATGGCCGCGCTGCGTGAACACGACGTCGCCTTCGCCCGCCGGCTCGTCACCCTCGTCGGTGTAGATCACGCCCTGGCCTTTAAGCACTAGGAGGAACTCGTCAGCCTGGAAATGACGGTGGCGGTCGTGCCGGGCGCCGGGCGGAAGAACGGTCCGCCCGAAGACCAGCCTGTCCGAGTTGGCCGACTTCTGGTCGATCAGGAACTGAACCTGCATGTCGATCCAGCCATCTTTGGGCGAAAGCCCTCCGACAAGTGGCACCTCGCGAAGATTAGTGCGATAGGGTCTCACTTGGACATTCCTCCGAGACGCCGATAGACCTCGTGTGCGGTGACAAAGTCGCGGTGGTCGAGGCCGAGGCCGCGGCAGGCATTCATCATCTCGTTGGCCGCCGCCGCGAGCGGGACCGGCATGCCGAGTTTTCGGCCCAGATCCAGCACCAGCATCATGTCCTTCTGCTGAAGGTTGACGTCGGCCAGCGGGACCTTCGGCATCTTGCCTTCGAGGATGAACGGGCCGCGGTAGCGGAGCACCGGCGACGCAACCACGCTGTTGAGCATGGCTTCGACGGCGACTTCGCGCGGGACGCCGCCTTTTTCTGCAAGCGCGATGCCTTCTCCAAAGGCGATGACCTCGACCATGAGCACGAGGTTGATGGCGAGCTTCATCTGCACAGCCAGCCCACTCTCGCCGATATAGGTCACTTTAGGGCCGATGGCGAGCAGCACAGGCTGGACGCGCTCGAAGGCGCTCTTGTCGCCGCCGACCATGATCGAGGCCTTGCCCTCGGCAAGCGTGATGGTGCTGCCGGAGATGGGCGCATCGAGCATCGTCGACCCGGCTTTGTCGAATTCGGCTGCGATCTCCCGGCTGGCATCCGGCGCGATGGTGCTCATGTCCAGGTAGATGCCGTTTTTCGGAAGCCCGGCGATGATGCCGTCAGGTCCGAGCGCTACGGCCCTGACAGCCACCGCATCCGTGACGATGGAGAAGACGATCTCCGACTGGCTTGCCACTTCACGCGGGCTGTCCGCCCAGCGCATGCCCGCATGGACCAGCGTCTCCGCCTTCTCCCGGGTCCGGTTCCAGCCCGTGACAGGGTATCCGGCAGCGAGGAGTCGAGCAACGATCCCCGCACCCATGGTGCCAAGCCCTACAAATCCAATATTCACCGAGCACCTCCTCGCCCACTGCTTAGAGGCTATCCGAAAACCGTAGGGCGGCATCCCCATGCCGCTTGCTGGCGCATTGGGATGCGCCAGCTACGGGGTATTCGGATAGGTTCTTAAACTTGTGAACCTTAGTAGCGGCCTCAATCAATTGACGTGCCTCAGAGCCTGTTTGACAATGCTCTCCAACCGCGTCCGCGCGGTTGGCGACACCCGCGAGGACGCGGGCTACGAGCAATTTTCAAATGCGCTCTCAGCCGAACGAAATCAGCATCAGTGCGCCGCCGACGATGAGCGCCGCGCCGGCCCACAGCGCCACGGTCACCGGCTCCTGGTGTTTGCCCGACACGATCGGCGAAAGCAAAATGACTACCGGCACCGACACGAGTGTCAGCGCCAGGACGGGCGCGACGGGAGCCAGATCCAGCGCGACCCAACGCGCCCATGTCGACAGGCCCACCAGGACGCCGGCCGCGATCTTGAACAGCAGCGCGTCGGTGGAGGCCGGCAAGGCTCCTTGCTGCTTTCTCCGAACCATGAGCGGCAGCCCATACGCCGCCGCGCTGGCGGTCATGCCGATGGTCACGCCCAATAGCGGCGACGACAGACCTTCGAGGCCCTGCCGGGTGAAGATCGGGCTGATCGCCCAGCATAGCGCCGCCGACAGCCCGAACAGCGACGCGCGCCACAGGTTCGCGCCGGCCACCGGGCCGTGGGCGACAACGCCGGTTGCGCTCGACGGGCCAGAGCGGTTGGACACAACATACACGCCCGCGACGATCAACACGATACCCAGTAGCGAGACCGCATTGAGGGATTCGCGCAGCGTCACGGCGGCGATCACGGCCGCGAACAGCGGCGTCGTGCCGATCAACGGGCTGGTGCGCGCAGCGCCGATCCGCTGTTGACTGATGTTCAGGAATGTCCAACCAATAAAAAAATGAATGAAGCCGGCGAGCGCGAAACTGATCAGCGCCTCCATGGGCGCACGGCTCACCAGGCTCACATCTACCGTGAGGAGACTAATGGCCGCCAGCACCAGCGCACTGACCAGAAGCTGCAGGAACGTCGCCAGGTACACGTCCATGCCGCTGACGGCGCGCCGGTTGAGGCTTTGAAACACGCCGAAGCCCACGCCCGCCACGACGGCCCATAATGCTCCGCTCATGCATCCTATTCCCGATCAAACATCGATTTCCAGGATCCGGTCCGTGACCTTGTTCAAATCTGGACCCATCACATCCGGTTTCTCGTAGAACGGGTGGTACATCCGTCCCTGACGGGCAATATAAGCGCCGCGACAACCGGCACGCAGAGCGCCAAACACATCCCAATCGTGGGCGGCGACCAGCCGGACCTGGTCGGCATCAACCCCTAGTTTTGACGCGGCCATGCGGTAAGGCTCAGGAGCAGGTTTGAAAGCGCGTACTTCATCGACGGATAAGAGCATTTCAAAGTAATCGCTCAGTCCGGAGTTGGCCATCTGAGCGGTGACCATCGGCTGGGAGGAATTGGTCAGGGTGGCGAGCCGCAGTCCTGCGGCGCGCAGGCGCTGCAAACTGTGAGGTACGTCTGGATGCGGCGGCAGGTGGTGCACTGCAGTCAAGACTACCTGGCGGTCGCCTTCGGCCAGGGAAATCCCACGGCGATTCGCGACCATGTCCAGCGCGGCGCCCGCCAGGGAGCCGAAATCGACATATGCCGCGGTGAGCGTAGTGACCAGGGACGAATGCAGGAGTAGGGCAAACCATTGCTGCATGATCGCAGGGTCGCCGAAGACACGCTGAAAGTGAGGTTGGAGCGAGCTGAGATCGAGGAGCGTTTCATTCACGTCGAATAGGATAACTCGGCCCATGGCAACCCCTCAGCTGAAATGGAAGTACAAAAGATGCTGTTTTATCTCAACCACTGCTTCTAGGGACCAGATAATCATCGATCCGTACTTCATCGTTGATGGAGCACTTGTCCGGGTCCCACACAATCATCTTGCGGTCTCGACTGATCTCGTACTTCTCCCGCTCCTTTGGCTCCGCATTGTGCAGGGTCGGGATCCACCATAAGGGCACCGAAACTATCCGCCCATCGGTCAATTCAAGATGCATGTAGTCATTATCAAATCTGACTCGGTGCAAAAGCGCCTCACGCGGGAAGGTGTAAGCCGATGCCGGATAGGGAATGTCGAACCATTGCGGGGCACCCGGGTTTCCTTGAGTTCCCATGAGTTCCCTTCCAGGCTGCCTAGCTCGCCAGCGTGCCACCGAGATACAGTTGGGCCACGCGCGGATCGTTGAGCAACGTGTCGGCTGGCCCCACCAGCCGTTCTTTGCCCAGTTCGAGTACGTACGCGCGGTCAGAAATCGCCAGCCCGCTCTTGGCGTTCTGCTCCACCATCAAGATCGTCATGCCGGCTTCGTCGTTGAGGCGCTTGATCGTCTCGAATACCATGCGCGCTGTCTTCGGCGCTAGACCCAGCGATGGCTCGTCGAGCAGCATCATGCGCGGCGTCATCATCAAGGCACGGCCGATTTCAAGCACTTTCTGCTGGCCGCCGCTCAAGTTGCCGGCCTTGTCTTTGCGACGCTCTGCCAGAAACGGGAACATGGCATACACCCGATCCAGCCGCCGCTGGCGCTCGGCGCGATTGCGCAGCGCGTAGGCGCCCATCAGCAGGTTCTCGTGAACGCTCATCGCCGGGAAAGTGCTGTGCCCCTGAGGCACGTGCGCGATCCCATGTCCCAGCACCAAGTCCGGCCTCATCCCGCCAATATCCTCGCCGTCGAATTGAATACAACCTTGAGTGGGTCTCAACAGTCCGGAGATGGCGCGCAGCACCGTCGACTTGCCCGCGCCGTTCGGCCCGATCAGGCATACCAGCTCACCGGGGTCCACGTGCAGGCTGACGCCCTGCAGCACGCTGATTCCCGGCAGGTAACCGGCTTCGACATCTCTCAATTCAAGCAGCATCCCCGAGTTCCCCCGAGTTCCCGTGAGTTCCCCTCAGTTCCTCTGGGTTCCCCGTTTCCAGCACGATCAGGAATGACATTCGTTACGTCCCCAAATAAGCATCCAGCACGACCGAGTCGGACTGGATGATGTGCGGCGGACCTTCGGCGATCTTCTGGCCCTGATCCATCACCAGGATGTGATCGCACAGATCCATCACCACACCCATGTTGTGCTCGACGACGAGGAACGTGACGCCGTCCCGGTTGAGGCTGCGAATGAGATTCATGATGAAGCGGATCATCGTCGGGTTGACTCCGCCGGCCGGCTCGTCGAGCAACACCAGATCCGGCCCCGACATCAGGATCGCGGCAAACTCGAGCAGCTTCTGCTGGCCGAACGACAGCTTGCCGGCCGGCTGGTCCTTCAAGTGAGTCAGGCCCACCCGATCCAGCAATGCCAGCGCCCGCTCCTGCTCATGCTGATACATACCAGGCCCGAACAGTGGGCGGATGCCCACCTGGCGCACGGGCACGATCATATTCTCCAGAACGGTCAGGTCCCAGAACAGGCGGGTGATCTGGAAGGTCCGGCTCAGCCCCAGGTGACAGATTCGACTGGGCTGCAGGCCGGTGATGCGCTGACCGCGCAAGTACACATGGCCCGAATGGGGCCGATAAACGCCTGTGATCAGGTTGAACAGCGTCGTCTTCCCGGAGCCATTCGGCCCGATCAGGCCGGTGATGCTCCTTTCCTGAACGGCGATCGAACACTCATTCACGGCGACGATGCCGCCGAATCGCCGGGTAACCTTTTCCGCCTGAAGAAGAGCAGTCATCGCTTCGCCTCTTCCGCGACGACCCGCTCGTCAGGCACGGGCTGAACACCGTCGGCTGCGTGGGCTTGCTCGGCGAGCACGTCGGCCATGGCGCGCGCGCCGACGAAGGCCGCGCGCGGCGCGCGGCGACGCTCCAGCCAGTCTTGAAGCGTCGGCAGGATGCCGCGCGGCAGAAACAGGATGACGAGCAGCATCAGCGCCCCCAAGATGGCCAGGTGAATTTGCGACTTGAAGGTGAAGAGGATCAGGTCCGACGCTGGGATCAGGATGAACGCGCCCAGCACCGGCCCCCACAGCGTGCCCAGCCCGCCGAGCATCGTCATCAGGATCATGTCCACGCCGACCAGAATATCGAAGGCAAACACCGGGCTGATGTGCGTCTGGAAATATGACCAGATGCCGCCGCCCACCGCGACGAAGTAGGCGCTCAGTCCGAAGGCCAGCACCTTGTACAAGGTGGTGTTCACACCCACCATCTCGGCCTTGCCTTCGTCGTCGCGGATGGCGAGCAGCCCCAACCCAAAGCGCGAGCGGCGTACGTAGGCCGAGATTACCAGCGCGACGATCAGCCAGACGAGCATGTAGTAGAAGAAGGGCATGCGCGAAAACTCCGGCGGCCAGGGCGGCAGTGGCTGGCTGAGGCCAGGCGCGCCCTTGGTGATGTCGCGAAGGTTCAGCGCGAGCAGACGGAAGATCAGCAGCATCGCGATCGTGGCGATCACAAACGCCGAGCCGCTGGTGCGAAGCATGATCCAGCCCAGCGCCATCGCCACCAGCATCACCACGATTGCTAGCAGCGGCGCGCTCAACAACGGATTCCAGCCCAACTGGTTGGCCGCGATGGCGACCAGGTACGCGCCCAGCCCGAAGAACGCGCTGTGCCCTAGCGATTTGTAACCGGTGTAGCCGCCCATGATGTTCCAGCTCGTCGCCATCGTGGCATACAGCAGCATGTTGAAGCCCAGGAAGTGATAGTAGGGTTCACGCAGAATCCAGGGATAGGCCAACAGCACCATGAAGGCCAGCAGCGGCCACCAGCGGAGCACGTTCCGACGCATCGTTCAGCCTTCCCTGATACGCGTGTCCATCATCGTGGAGTTTGGGATTTGAAGTTTGGGGTTTGAAGTTGTGCCATTCAGCCTTCCCGTATGCGCGTACCCATCAATCCCTGCGGCCGGAAGATCAGGACGAGGAACAAGACCAGATAGAAGACGATGGGTGACAGATAAGTGGTCATGGTGACCGCCGCCACCGATTCGACGACGCCCATGATCAGCGCGGCGATGAACGCGCCCGGCAAACTGCCCATGCCGCCCAGGACGATGACCGAGAGCATCTTGGAGATCCACTCCTCGTGGCTGGCCGCGTTGAACGTCCAGATCAGGCTGAAGATCGAGCCGCCGGCGGCCACCGCCGCTAACCCCAGTCCAAAGGCCACCGCCTGCACGCGGCTCACGTTAACACCCACCAGTTGCGCCGCCGTCGAGTTCTGGATCGTCGCGCGAATGGCCCGTCCCAGGTTGCTCCGTAGCAGAAGCGTGTGAAAGAAACCGAGCACGGCTATCGCCGCCCCAAACCCGACGATGCGCACCACCGGCAGGCGCAGGTTGAAATCCAGTACAGCCAGCTTGATCACCTCGCCGGTGTACGCGGTGCGCACCGAGCGGCCGGTGGACTGCCACAGCGCGCCCATGATCCCTTCGAGCGTGATGGCCAGGGCAAACGTCACCAGTACGAACAGGCCCGGCTCACTCCGCACGCGGGATAGCATGGTGCGCTGCACAACCGCCCCGACGAGAAAGAACAGCGGTATGGTGATCAGGATCGACAGGATCGGGTCGAGGCCGTACAGCCTGAACAGCCAGTAGGCGAGGTATGCGCCGAACACCAGGAAGGCGCCATGCGCGATATTGATGACGCGCAGAACGCCGAAGATCAGCGACAGGCCGCCGGCCATCAGTGCGTATACGCCGCCGGTGAGCAGCCCGACAATGGCGACTTGAATCAGGACATTAGCCGATGGAAGATTCACGCATGCCTCACACCTCACCCCCACCCCTTCTCCCCTCCCCCGTTCACGGGGGAGGGGTCGGGGGTGGGGGTATGGTCTACCACTCCGGCTTGGGCCAGATCGGTTCGGCCTGTTCGCGGCCGGGCGGTCCCACGATGACGAAGGTATCACCCTGCCATTGCAGGATCATGAAGCTGCCTTTCGGCGCGCCGACCTCGTCGAAGCTGAGTGGCCCGACGACAGTCTGATATACGCCCTCGTGCAGCTCTTCGATCAGCTCTGCGTTGTCGATGTTATCGGTATTCCCCACGGCCTGCTGCAGCACCTGGCCGACGGTGAAGGCATTCGCCGCGTCTTCGGGAATATCGGCCGGCGTGCCGCCAAACATCTCGTTATACCTGGCGACGAACTCGGCATTCTGATACTCTTCTGCCTCCGGGAACCACGACATCGCCGCGAAGACGCCTTCCGTGGCGTCGCCCAGCGCCTCGCGGAACGGCCCCGGCAGCGACGGGCCGGTGGTGAAGAACGCGCCGCGCGGCTGATAACCGGCTTCCTGGTAGGCGCGAATCTGGCCGATCGAATCTTCCAGAATGGTGCCGCCCACGATCAGATCGGGGTCGAGATCGGCCACCTGCGTAGCGATGGCGGAGAAGTCGGTGGTCTCCGGCGCGTAGATCTCGTCGAGGACGAGTTCCAGCCCGCCGTCGGTGAGCTGCCCCTTGAGCCGTTCCACGACTCCCAGCGCGAACGGATCGTCCTGGCTCACGACGGCGAACGTCTTCGGCCGCACATCCTCCGGCAGGCTGAGGATGTAATCGGCAAACGGATCGGCCTGCTGCGCGCCGCGCGCCGGCTGCGCGAAGAAGAGATTGGTCAGGCCCCGGTTGAACACATCGGGCGCGCCACCGGCCGGCTCGACGAACGCGTAACCGTACCGCGCGGCCACCTCGGAGGTGGGGATCACCAGACGACTGGAAAATGGCCCCACGACCAGGTCCACTTTGTCCACCGTGATCAACTTTTCATAGTCGGCGACGGCGGTGTCCTGGTCGCTGGCGTTATCGAGGACGGTAAGCTCGACGGGCCGGCCCAGCAGGCCGCCGGCCTCGTTCACCATCTCCACCCAGACCTCGTAGCCCTGCTGCGCGGCGGTGCCGGGTTCGCTGAAATCGCCGGTGAGCGGCAGCGACGCGCCGATGCGAATGGGAGCGACTGCGGTTGGTGCCTCGGTCGGCGGCGGCTGGGTTGGAGCAGGCGGTTGCGTCGCGGCCGGGGGTTGAGTCGGCACGGGTGCAACGGTCGTCGCCGGGCCGCCGCACGCGGCCAACAGCAGGGACAAGACAATCGTTCCTGCGACGAGCAGATTGTTTCGTTTCATCTCTTCTCTCCTCTCTGGATGTTGCTGGATAGACAAAGCCCGTATGGTCGATGGCGCTATGGCTGCTCCAGGCCGGCGAACTCGGCGTCGGCAAACACGATCTTGCCGCCGACCATCGTGAGCACCGAGGTCAGATTGCGGATCTCGTCGACCGGGACGGTGAAGTAGTCGCCGCTCAACACGAGGAGATCGGCATGCTTGCCGACCTCAAGCGAACCCACCTTGCCCTCGAGCTCGACGAACCAGGCGCAGTTCACTGTGGCCGCCCGCAGAGCCTGCTCCCGCGTGAGGCGCTGCTCCGGCACAACACCGGGCACATTGGGGTCGACGGTCTTGCCGCTGATCGTGTACCACAGGTTCAGAAAGGGCGGGTAAGGTGCCACGTTGAGCGCATCCGTGCCGAGGCACATGCGAGTGCCGCTCTCGTAGATACGTCGATACGGCGGGTGGTCGGTCCCCCCGCGCGCGCTCGGGTTCGTCGGCACGACGCCGGCGCCCAGTGCCTTGAGACGCGCCAGTGTCTCGTCGGTCGGGTTTACAGGACCCTCCCCCGGATGAAGCATGACCCAATGCAGGTCGGCGATGGGGCCAACCTCTGCGCTCACTGCTTCCCAGGCATCCAGGTTCGTCCGCTGCGTGATGCCCGGCGTGGCATGGTGCTCGAACCGCCAGCGATTGCGAATGAGATGCCTGACGATCGACCGGTACTCCGGCGGATACACGCCTCCCACCGGTTGCATGACTTCCTCGCCGACCCCGCCGATACGGAGCATGTCGTCGCCGATCAGACTCAAGGCGTTCTCGGTGTCCCGAAGGACGCCCTCGAGGCCTATGTAGGCGATGAGATTGATGACGACTCGCGCGGTCATCTCGCCATCGCGCCAGAGCTGGTTGACTGCTTGGTAGCCGTGGTCGCCGGTGAGTGCTTCGATCGTCCCACCACCGGGTGCGAACGGCATGGCGTTGCCGGCCGGGTCGTCCCACGCTGTGATGCCGACGCGATTGGCCTCGCGCATGAAGTCCTTCAGGCATTGGGCCTGCTCATCGATCGTCAGCGTCTGCAACTGGGCCAGGATAGCAGTTCCCGCCGCGCTGAAGGCCGCACCGGTGAGCCGACCGGTGGGCTGCCCCGTCGCCGGATCCACTTCCACTCCTGGATCACCTGCTTTCAACCTCAGCACCGCGAGGGCGCGGCTGTTCACCTGGACACCTGTGAACCCGAACGCCTGCACCCACACTGGATGGTTGGGAAGAACCGCGTCCAGCTCGGCTCGGGTGAGCATCCCTGGCACGTCGAACTGGTTCACGCCCCAGCCCGCCGTGGTGAAGATCCAGGTGTCGGGGGCAAGCTGCGTACCCTTGGCCGCATACGCCGCGAGCGCTTCACTTCGACTGAAGGTGCCGTCAAGGCGAACAGCCCGGCTGAAGCAGTGGTAGCTGTTTCGCAGACCATGGAGTGTACCATCGATAAGCCCGGGCAACACGGTGCGCCCGTTGAGGTCAATGATCTGTGTCCCCGGTCGCCAGAGTGACCGAATTGGACCGTTTCTCCCCACGGCGAGGATCTTGCCGTCGCGAATGGCCACTGCCTGAGCAAACGAGTTGTTGGCGTCCACCGTCGCGATCTTGCCGTTGAACAGAATCCAATCAGGCGCCGGCATCTCAGGTTGCGCATCTCTCGCCAAGGCGCCGGCGCCGCCTACGAATACCAGAGACAAGATGATCGCTCCCACGATCATCGAGGTCATTCGGTTTTGCATTGTCCTTTCTCCTCTGCCCGCTTGAGGCATCCTGACACTTGTGTGCCGAGGGATACTGCCGCGCGGCGCCCGGCACAGCTGCGGCCACATCCCGCGCGTCGTATGGAGGCTGAGCCTGTGCCCACGTCGATACCAGACGCGCCTGGCTCGAGCCTGGCTACAGTTCGAGCTACACCGTCGCGATCTCCGGCATCATCGATTGGCCCGAGCACCACCCCCTTTCTGCCTGTAGGGTCCCCGTCACCGGCCACGCTGATTCAGCATCAAGAGCTTCAGCTCAGACATCTCTTCGATAGCATATCGCAGCCCTTCTCGACCGACGCCGGACTGCTTGGCTCCGCCGTACGGCATGTGGTCGATGCGGAAGGTAGACACGTCGTTGATCATCAGCCCACCCACTTCGATGTCGTCAAACGCGGCTTGGATCACGTTCCAGTCGTTGGTGAACAGCCCGGCCTGCAGACCGAAGTCGCTGTCGTCCACGGCGGCGATCGCCTGCCGCACGTCGCTGTAGCGATACACGCCGATCAGCGGCGCAAATACTTCCTGGCAGCTCACGCGCATCGTCGGTTGGATCGCGGCCAACACGGTGGGCTGCCACAGGTTGCGCTCGTGCGTCCCACCGGTCAGCACTTCCACGCCGCCCTGTTTCGCCTCGTTCACCCAGGCTTCGACGCGCTCCGCCGCGCTGCGATCGATCAGTGGCCCGACGTCGGTTGCCTCGTCGAGCGGATCGCCGACCTTCAGTGCCCTCACGCGCGGCAGGAGATCGTCGAGGAACGCTTCGTAAATTTCGGCGTGCGCGTACACGCGCTGCACGGAGATGCATGACTGGCCGGCATACGAGAACCCGCCCCAGGCCACGCGCTCGGCGGCGTAACGCAGATCGGCGTCGTCGTGGACGATCACGCCGGCGTTGCCGCCCAGTTCGAGCGTCACCCGCTTGCGCCCTGCCCGACGCTTGAGCGCCCACCCGACCGCCGGGCTGCCGGTGAAGGTCAACATGCGAATGCGGTCGTCTTCCACGAGCGGCGCGGCGTCCTCCGTAGTGCTGGGCACGACGCTGAACGCGCCTTCCGGCCAGCCCGACTCCGACACTACCTCGGCTAGCTTGAGCGCGCTCACCGGCGTCTGGCTGGCGGGACGAATGATGATCGGATCGCCCGCTGCCAGCGCGGGCGCGACCTTGTGCGCGACGAGGTTGAGCGGGAAGTTGAACGGCGAGATGCCGACTATCGGGCCGAGGGCTACGCGTCGCACGGTGCCCTCACGCCCCTCGGTTCCCGGAAGCCAGTCGAGGGGGACGATCTCACCGTAGATGCGCTTGGATTCCTCGGCGGCCACTTTGAAGGTGAAGATCGCACGATCGACTTCGGCGCGCGCGGTGCGGATCGGCTTGCCGGCTTCGAGCGCGATCGTTCGGGCGAAGTCCTCGCGCCGCGCCGCGATGCCCGCGCTGATCTTTTCGAGCACGTCGGCGCGCTTCCACGAAGGCAATTTGCGCGTAAGCTGGAAAGCCTTGACGGCGGCTGCGATGGCCGCTTCGATCTCCTTCGGGCCTGCGCGATGCACGATCGCAACCAGCGACTCGTCGTACGGGCTGCGGACTTCGACGGCATGGCCTGTCTTCAACCACTGCCCACCGACGAAACAGCCATATTCCCCCAGCGCCGGGGTTTCATCTCCGATTTTCGCCGCTGCGACGGGAGCGGCGGTGCGAAGGCGTTCAAGTGTTGTCATGCCAGTAACCCCCACGGTTCTTCAATCAGGTTTGCCAGATCATCCAGAAACTTCGCCGCGCGCGCGCCGTCCACCACGCGATGATCGCACGAAAGTGTAACAATCATCGTCGGGCGCACGGCGGGCTGGCCGTTCACCGCCACCACGCGATCCGTGATGCGGCCTACTGCCAGGATAGCGGCCTGCGGCGGATTGATGATGGCGTTGAACACGTCGACGTTATACATGCCCAGATTGGTGATGGTGAACGTGCCGCCGGCGATGTCGTTTGGGCGCAGCTTGTTTTCATTCGCACGCATCACCAGGTCGTTTCGCCGCGCGGCAATCTCGCCAATGCTCTTCCCCTCGGCGCCGTGAATCACCGGAACGATCAAGCCCTCTTCAATCGCCGTCGCGATACCGATGTTGATCTCGCGATTCAGTCGGATCCCGCCATCGACCCAACTCGCGTTCAGGCGTGGGTGATCGCGCAGCGCGGTCGCGACGAGCTTGACGAGCAGGTCGGTGTAGGTCGGTTTGACGCCGCTGCGCTTTTCGACGGCAGGCAGGATCCGCGCGCGCATGTCGAGCAACCCACTCGCGACTATCTCGCGCATCAGATAGAAGTGCGGCACATTCGTCCAGCTATTGGTCATGCGCTCGGCCATGACGCGCCAGATCGTGCCGAGAGACTCTATTTCGCCCGACGGCGGAGCAGGCACGGCAGGCCCTTCGACTTCGCTCAGGGCAGGGACAGGAACCGAAGGAACTAAGGGAACTGTGGTGGGGACATCTGCCGCCAACACTGCGCCGCCTGGGCCGGAGCCGTGCAGCGTCGCCAGGTCGAGGCCGCACTCGATCGCCAGTCGCCGCGCTTTGGGGGAGGCCAGCATCCTCACCCCCACCCCCGGGCCCTCCCCCTCTCCCGACG
>DATEUJ010000062.1:0-21284 GCA_035283185.1 Anaerolineae bacterium
ACGATGGTCGATGGCGAACTGTACTTGCCCCAGGCGTGGTTCACGCCCGACTACGCCGACCAACGCCAGCGCCTGGGCGTGCCGGACGAGCGCACCTTTCTGAGGAAGACGGATCTGGGACTGCGCATGGTTCAGCGCGCCCAAGCCAACGGTTTGCCCTTCGAGCGGCTGGCGTGCGATGCGTTCTATGGCCGGGACGCTCAATTTCGGGCCGATTTGCAGGCGGAAAACGTCTTGTACGCGGCAGACGTGCCGGCCCACACGCTGGTTTACTTGCAGCGCCCGCGCGTCGGCGTGCCCAAGAAACGTCACGCCAAAGGCCGCACGCCCACGCGCTGGCAGGTGCTCAGCCGGCACCAGCCGCACCCTGTCCGCGCCCTGGCTCGCAGTCGCCAGACGGAGTGGCAACGCTTTCAAATCCGCCACACGGAACGCGGCCTGCTGGAAGCCGACTTTGCTGCACGGCGCGTGTGGACGATCACTGAAGCCGGTCAGGTGCGCGAAGAATGGCTGGTGATCCGGCGCGAGGCCGACGGCGACTACACCTACACCTTGCTGAACGATGCGGCCGAGACGCCGGTCCGACTGTTGGTCGAGGCTAGTTGTCAACGTTATTTCACCGAGCGCCTGTTTCAAGATGCCAAAACCGAGATCGGCTGGGATGAATTCCAGGCGCAGAAGTATCGGACGTGGGAACATCATCTCGCGCTCACGGCGCTGGCCTTGTGGTTCGTGGCCCAGACCAAGTTGGAATGGCGCGAGCAGTACGCGCGCGACCCCGAACTCGCGCGCCAGTTGGAAGTCGAAGTGCTCCCGGCGCTCTCCACCGCCAACGTGCGCGAACTGTTGAAGGCCGTTCTGCCGCTGCCCGACCTGACACCCGAAGACGCCACTCACCTCGTTACACGTATGCTGGTCAATCGCGCCCGTTCAACCAGTAGTCGTTTGAAAGCCCGACGGCAGCCCGAAGCGCCAAGCTAATCTGACATTGTCAAGGTAGTTATGACTTCGGAAGTCTTTAGGAGACTTCCGAAGTCTGCGGGACATTCTATTTCACCCTTCCGAATCCTCCTTCCGCGATCGCCTGTTGGCCCTCGGGGTTGAACAACCAGGCGACAAAATCGCGCACCGCACCTATTGGCTCATTCCTCGCCACGACGTACAACAATCGCCCTATCGGGTACGAGTTGTTCACGGCGTTCGAGGGATCGGGTTCGACGCCTTCGATCGCGATCGGCCTGACCGCCGGGGTCACGCGCCCGCGCGACACGTAACCGATCGCGCCCGGCGTGCGCGCCACGTAGTCGACGACGGCGTCGCCGTCAGGCTGGACGATCGCACCCGGCGTGACCGGCTTGTCTTCCATCACGAATGCCTCGAACGCGGCGCGTGTGCCCGAACCGTCTTCACGGCTGACGACGATCACATTTTCGGTCGTCCACCCGTAGAGCGACCAATCGAGCACGTGGCCTTGAAAGATGTCGCGCAACTGGGCGAGACTAAGGCCGGTCACCGGATTGGCCGGATGGACGATCACGGCGACGGCATCATAGGCCAGCGGCGAGTTCCACGCGCCCGGATCGAGATCGGGCGGCAGCCATGATGCGAAGGCGAGATCGACCGCACCGCTTCCAAGCAGATCCAGCGCGGCTTCCGAGTCAAGCGATTCCATCCGGATCGTGATCCACGGGCGCTCAGCCTGATACTCGTCGGCGAGATCGTCGATTAAGGCCGACAGCGTGGAGGATGCGGCGAGCGTAATCGTCGCCGGCGTGGGCGTGACGCGCGGCGATTCGGCGCAAGCGACGAGCGCGATGAGGAGGGAGGCGTAAAACGTGATGCGTGATACGTGATGCGTGATACGTGATGCGTGATGCACGTTATGGAGTCGCGACGGCATAAGAACGGGCCAGGGCGACGACGAGGCAGAACCCTGAACACCTGACACCTCAACACCTGACACCTCAAGCATAAGAACGGGCCAGGGCGACGACGAGGCATAACGCGCCGAAGACGACGCAGTATACGGCGAACACGACGAGCGATCGTCTTTGCAGGTAACCCAAAAACCAGCGGATACATAGGTAGCCGCTCACCGCCGAGGCGAGGAAACCGGCGACGAGCGGCAGCGCCAGCGATGAGAGCAGCGCGGCGTTCTCGAACAAGTCTACGAGCGCGACGACGCCCGCGCCGAGCAGTGCCGGGATCGACATCAGGAAGCTGAATCGGGCGGCCGCCGGCCGATCGAGATGGCGCAGCATGCCGGCGCCGATCGTCGCGCCGGAGCGGCTGATGCCGGGGAAGAGCGCCAGCGCCTGTGCGAATCCGATGATCAGCGCGTCGCCCGTGCTGAACTGCCTCAGATCGCGAAGACGTTTGCCAAACCGTTCTGCTGCGAACAGGATCGCCGCCGTGACGAACAGGAAACTCGCCGCCGCAACCGGCGCGCTGAAGGTAGCCTCGACCTGATCTTTGAGCAGCAGCCCGAATACGACGGCCGGAATCGTAGCGAGGACGACCCACCATCCGAGCCGCGCCTCGAACGACCCGAGCGGCTCACCGCGCGCCAACCCGTCGACGACGGCGCGGCCGATCAGCCACACGTCTTTCCAGAAGTAGGCGAAGACCGCGACGAGCGTCCCCCACTGCACCAGCACGCCGAAGACAAACGCAGTCTGCTTATCGAACGTCCACCCCAGCAGCCACGGCACGAGCACGAGGTGCGCCGAGCTGCTGATGGGGATGAACTCGGTCAACCCCTGCACGATGCCGAGCACAATGGCCTGGAGGACGGTCAAGGGTGCCCCGGTGAGCAGTGATCAGTGAACAGTGATCAGTGAACAGTAATCAGTGAGCGGTCACTGCTCACTGATTACTGATAACTGACAACTGATGACTGTTAACGGGCTACTTCTCTTCGATAGTGATGCTTTGTATCACGCTGGGCGACGTGTCCGGGCTGGACTGCGGATCGCGCACGGTCAGGCCGTCGACGACGTCCTGCCCTTCGAGCACGCGGCCGAAGATGGTGTACGGCCCGCCGTTGAGCGCGTCGAGCTGCTCTTGCTGGATGCCGGTGCGGGTGATGAAGAACTGCGCGCCGTTCGTGTCGAGCTGGTTGGTGCGCGCCACGCCGACCCAGCCCGGCCCGTCGTACGTCAGATCGGACGAGGTCTCGGTCGTGTAGACGTAGCCCACTCCTCCGATGCCCAACCCGGTCGGATCGCCGGACTGAGCGACGAAGCTGTCCACGACACGATGGAAGGGGACACCGTCGTACCAACCTTCGCGCGCCAGGAACACGAAGCTGTTCACGGCCAGTGGCGCCTGCTTCGGATACAGCTCGACGACGACGTCGCCCTGGTCGGTGGCGATGGTTGCAATGTAGGTCCTGTTCTCGTCGATGACCGTCTCCGGATACGCGTCGTACTGCATATCCGGGAGCTCGGCGAAGTACTTGACCAGGCCCTCCAGGTTGTTATACGAGAGGTACGACATGCTTTCCGGCCAGGGTGCTTCGTTCACCAGGATGAATGGCGTGCCGGACAATCCGATCTGGACCGCGAGATCCCGCGCCGCCTGCACTTTTTGCGTGAACTTGCCCGAATCGAGATCGGCGTCGAATTGCTTCACGTCCAGGCCGATCTCCTCGGCATATTTGCTCAACTCGGCGCGGAACTGATCGACGCCGAGCGACGTCCAGGCGTCGAACTTCTCGAAGATCACGTCGTGCATCTCCCAGAATTTACCCTGCGCGCCGGCGGCCTCACTGGCCTCGGCAGACAGTTGCGCCTTGTCGTGGATTTCGGTCAGCGGGAAGTGTCGATAGACGACGCGAACGTCTTCCGGGTAAGCGTCTTCCAGACGCTTGAGCAGCGGCGACACCGCTGCGCAGTACGGTCACTGGAAGTCGCCCCACTCGATGATCGTCACGGCGGCCGTCTCCGGCCCACGCACCCAGTCGTCAGGCTGCGGCTGAACGACCTGCTCGCGGGTGATCTCTTGCGGTGCCGGCGTCGGGCGGGCGGCGCTCTCGGTCGGTTCCGAGGCGACTTCAACGATCAACGTCTGGCCGATGCTGACCGAGTCGCCGGTGAGGTTGTTCAGCTCGCGGATCTCTTCTACTGTCGAGCCGCAGGCATCGGCGATCTCTTGCAGCGTGTCGCCGCCCTGCACGACGTAGATCGTCGATCCATCGGGAGCCTGTCCGCAGGTGATCGACGGTGGCGCGGCCGTCGGTCCGGCTGCGCTGCTTGAATCGGTGGCCGGCGTGCCGGCGCTTTGCGGTGAGCACGCGGATACGATCAGCGCGCCGATCGCCGCCAGCCAGATGAGGCGTTTCATGAAGTAAGCATCTCCTTTCAGCCAAAGACGGTCGATACAATGGGGCGGATTCTACCATGATTCGCGTATTGCGTATCGCTTATGGCAGATGGCAGATGGCGGATGGCATGTCGTGGATCGCCAGACCTGGCAGGTCTTATCCGCCGATGTTAACGGCAGGCTGGATCGCGAAGACCTGCCAGGTCTACCTGAGTTCGGCGCAGGTCTCCGACCGCGCCGCGTCCGCGACCGCAGATCTCGCTTGCCTGTCGCCGTGGCCGACGATCCACGCCGTCGCCCAGTCGGCCCACCGGTTGACAACCTTCAGAATGGCGTTATACTTTTGTACATGAAAGTATAACCAATGGGGGTATTTGTATGACGATCACAACTGTTTCGTCGAAAGGCTGGGTGGTCATCCCGGTCGAGCTACGCAAGAAATATGATCTGCGGCCTGGAGCGCGTGTGGTGCTGGTGGACTACGGCGGAGTGCTGGCGATCGTGCCCGCCATGTCCGACTCCGTCAAAGAATCGGCGGGCATCTTGAAAGGCGGCGCCTCGCTTACGAAGGCGCTCTTGAGAGAAAGGGCCGAGGAACTTAAGCGTGAAGGCTAAGCCGACGACATATGTCCTGGACAGTTTCGCGCTGCTCGCGCATCTGCAGGCAGAGCCAGGCGGCCCCCGAGTCACGGCTACGCTCACGCAAGCTCGAAAGGGGCAGGTTGAGGTGTACTTGTCCATCGTCAACTACGGCGAAGCCGTCACCATTACCGAGCGGGAACGTGGCTTGACGGCTGCGCAACACCTGATCGCCATAGTCGATCAGATGCCTGTCACCGTCGTCGAGGCCGATCGCAAACTCACGTTTGCCGCAGCGCACCTGAAAGCCCATCACGCGATCGCCTACGCCGATGCCTTTGCGCTGGCGCTGGCTCAGCAGAGGCAGGCTGTCTTGCTCACAGGCGATCCGGAGTTCCGACAGGTCGAGTCGCTGGTCACGATCGAGTGGCTGCCACAAGCGTGACGCGACCTACTGCGGCGCTTTTTCAAGTGGCGGGGTGACGGTCGGGAAGTGTGCGGCGAATCTCCCGCTCAGCCGGGCTGTTGCTGGAGGAGTTCTTCAACCTCCCGAATGAGAACCGGCAGATTCGGATGCGTGAAACTCATCTCCGGCGCTGGAATGCGATGATGTTTGATATCAGGCGGCACGTGCTTGTGATGCGGGTACGTTTCTGCAACGAAGCGGCTATAGCCAGTCAGTGACTTGAGAGGATTCTCGCTCACGATCAGTACGCCGGCTGAAAGCGCAGGGCGTCGGCCAACTCGCGCTGCTTGAGCTGGTCGGTGTAGGCTTGTTTGCGCCGGAGCCACGTCTCGTAGATGCCCTTCCAGCGACTGAAATCGGTGCGGGTCTCGTCGTACTCGTCATAGCGCGCGAGTTTGCCGGACATGAGCGCGGCGTAGAAGTCTTCGCTGAGAACGCCGTACTTCTCTTCGTAGAGTGTTAGGCGGCGTTCGAGCAACTTCATCTCGATGACCAATTCGTGCAGTTCCATTCCCATCTCCCGACACGGTCAATGATCTTGGGCTCAATTGTACTACCACTTTGACGGTCGCATACTCAACGTCAACCAGGGCCACCGGTTACCCAACTGCCTTCCCACTGATCCCGGCGTGCAGCCGCATGTCCTGCACCGGGCTCTTCAAGATACTCGCCTCCGCAGGAAGGCTCAAATCATCGAAGTCGCCAACCTCGCCTTCGGTAGGCTGACGATCCTGGCCGTTCGATCTGGAAGTCCCGCAGTCATCGACCGTTTATCACTTCACTTCTCTCCCGCTCTTGGTTGAGAGCCAAAGTGCAGATAAACCGCATTCCCTTTGAGGCTGCTGGTGATCAGTTTCTCGTGTGCCAATATAGCTGCAATGAAGGAGGCATGTCTTGGGGTAAGTCTATCTTCGTTGAGTTTGGAAGAATTCTCTTCCACCCATTGGCCTAAACCGCCCGGTGTCGGATCGGTCATACTGAATCCGCCGGGAATAGTCTTGCCTGCGAAGCGCTTCAGTATCTCCCGGAAAAATTCAGGTGATACGTGTGGCTTTCCAGTGAACTGCAATGAAACCCCAGTGCTGACACTGCCAAGATAGGTAAACTGCTTTCTTCGTTGAGCACTCCCCAGCGTCCAGATTGTTGGCATGAAGCACCTCGGATAGATCTCGCGCCGTGTCTGCAATGCCCGGTCGGGATGGAAATTCGGCGCACCCCGTAGAGTACAGTGGCTCATCCACGCCTTTCGGCATGGGCCTCAGCCCGTCTCCCATCGTCACGTCTCCGAAAGCCCCTACGATCCCGGACGGTCGGATTTCCCGAATCCAGTTCTGACCGTGGTGGCTTCTTCAAGCGCCTTCCCTGACAGGGCGAGCTTTGAAAACGTGCGACGTCTTGAACGCCCTAACATGGACACCATCACCCGCGTCCGCCGGTAGGCTTGCGGTCAGCGACACGCAGAGATCTGTTTGACAGTGTACATCCGAATCGACGGGAGTCAAGCGCAACATGATGTGTGTTTGAGAGCGTAGTGCCATCACCGGGTGCGCATCCGTAGGCATCCATAGCGTGGCCCTGCGAGGCCTGCCGCCACCTGCTCGCTCGCCACCCTTCTCTATCGAGCCTTCCCCAGGCTATCGAGCGACTGGCGCAACAGTAGCGCAGACCCACCACTCGCGATAAGCCATCGGCGATATGCGATAAGCTATCCGCTACTACTGCGGCGCTCTCTCCAGCGGCGGCGCGACGGCCAGGAAGTCCTCGGCGAAGCGCCGGCTGTAGCTGTCGAGCAGCAACTGCACGCGCCCGGCGTCGGGCGAGGCGACGATCAGCCCGGCGTGATACTGCTTCTTCAAGCGCCACACGACTTCAGGGTCACTGTAGGCTGACGTGTCCGGCCATTCCTGGCGCGCCAGGCAATTGATCACGCCCGCGTAGCCGCGCCGCACTTCGGGCAGGTGATACGTCTCGCCGCGCAGGTGCGCGATTTCGATCTTCGCCCATTCTTCCCACAGGTTGACGCCCGTGGCGAACTCGATCGCCTCGGCGATGTGCGCGCCGCCGACGCGCGCGGCGGTCTCCAGGAAGTAGAACCGGCCGCCGTCGTGCGCCTTGATGTACTCGGTGTGCGTCGCGCCGCGCACCATGCCCAGCGCGCGCTGGACATTCGGGTTGAGGTCGAGCAGCGCCTGCGCGTCGGGCGAGTCGCGATCGAGCGTGCGCGTGACGAACACGCCGCCGCCGTGGTAGACGTCCATGGGCGGGACGCCGTACTGGCTGGCGGCGCTGAACAGCACTTGGCCGCCGTCGACCAGCCCGTCGACGTGGAACACCTCGCCCGGAATGTACTGCTCCATCACGAAGAAAGACTGCTCGTCGCCGAGCGAGTCGAGGATCGGCCACAGCTCGTCGGGATGGTTGATCTTCTTGATGCCCATGGCGCTGGCTTCGGAGCGCGGCTTGAGGAGCCAGGGCGGCGGCACGCGCGCCATGAACTCGCGCAGCCGGTCGTGGTTGAAGACGCCGACGAATTCCGGCACGGGGATGCCCGCCGCGTGCGCTTCCGTGCGCATGGCGAGCTTGTCGCGAAAGTGTCGCGCCAGGCTCTCGCCCATGCCGGGCAGGCGCATGTGATCGCGCAGTGCGGCCGCCGTCAGCACGTCGTAGTCGTCGAGCGCGACGATCAGATCGATAGTCCGCGCCCGCGCCAGGTAACTGACAGCGTAGATGATGTCGGGGCGCCTGGTCAGGCTAGGCATGAGAAAGCGCTCGTCGATGCTCTCGCGCGGCCAGGGTTCGTCGGCGAGTTTCTCCTGCGTGACCAGGATCACGTGACAGCCAAGCTGCTTCGCCGTCCGCAGAAACGCCTCGCCTTTGAAGTAACTCGCCAGGCAGAGCACCGTGAGGGGGCGTGCGTTGTTCATTGTCGTCGCTCCTCGGTAATTGGTAATTGGGCGTTGGAAGTTGGAGGTTAGAAGTTTGAAGTTTGAGATTTGAAGTTTGACGACAGTCACAGAACCCCTTCTTCCGTCTCGGCAATCAGTTGGTCGACGACCGCGTGCAGGCTGCCGGTGCGCCGGTAGGCGGCGAGCTGGCGATCGGCGCTCGAGCCTTCGTCCAGGATGCGATAGGCGTACTCGATCTCGGCGCGGCTGCCCAGCTCGTCGATCACGTCGCCGAGGAACCATTCGATCAGCTCGCGCACCAGCTCACGCGCGGGAAGCTCCTCCTGCTTGCCGAAGTCGATCAGCTTCCCGTCCAGCCCGTAGCGCACGGCGCGCCACTTATTCTCCTCGATCAGTGTGGACGGATAGACGCGGAAGGTCATGTTGTCTTGCCGCAGCTTCCACAGCTTGTAGATGAGCGCCTGGAAGATCGCGGCGACGCAGATCGCCTCGTCGACGCGGGTGCCTACGTCGCAGATGCGGAACTCCAGCGTCGGGTAGCGGGGATTGGGCCGGATGTCCCACCAGATCTTCGAGCCGTCGGGGATGCATCGTGTCTTGACCAGCGTTTCCACCAGTTGCTCGAACTCGGCGCGCGAGCGCAGGACGGGAGGCGTGCCGGAACGCGGGAAGTTGCGGAAGACAATGCTGCGGTAGGACTTCAGGCCGGTGTCCTGGCCCATCCAAAACGGCGAGCTGGTCGAGAGGCACAGCACGTGCGGCGCCATGTAGCGCGCGACGTTCATCGCGTCGATCAGGAAATCCGGGTCCTCGATGCCGATATGGACGTGCGTGCCGAAGATCAGCAGTTGCTGCGCCAGCATTTGCATGTCCTGCTTGACGCCGATGTAGCGCTCGAACGGCGTGATCTCCTGCTCCACCCACAACGAGAAGGGATGCGTGCCGGCGGCGGCGATCTTCAGCCCTTTGCGACCGGCCAGCTCCATCACGCCGCGCCGCAGGCGCACCAGCTCCGCGCGCGCCTCGGCCGGCGTATCGCAGACGCTCGTGCCGACTTCGACGATCGACTGGTGCAGCTCGGCCTTAACCTGCTCGGCCAGGATGATCTTGCCGGCTTCCAGCAGCTCGGTGATGTATGACTTCAATTCGCGCGTTTCCGGATCGATGATCTGATACTCTTCTTCGATCCCAATGTTGAACGAAGGTCTTTCGGGCATGGCTTACTCTCCAGACAGACCCTTGCGAAGGTTTCAGACATACCGGTTAGCATGCACGGCCTTACCGAAAACCTTCGCAAGGGTGAGGGGCATGGCCTAGTCTCGCTTCTCGACGACGAACGTTGGCACCGTGGATCCACCGCCGGCGGTGACGTTGAGCAGCGCCGCCGTGGATAGCCGGGTCAGGCAGCCGGACACGTAAGCGCCGTACCAGATGTACGGGTTGGTGTCGAGCATACGATCGATGATCTGCACGCGGCCGTCGACCAGGCTGGGATACGGCTCGGTCGGCAGCGCGACGCGGCGCTGCACGATCGTCGGCTCGGCCAGCCGCGCGCGCAGCGCTTCGTCCCATTCGCTCTGGCCGACCTCCCAGCCGAGGACGATGCCCTTGCCGCCGTATTCGTCGTTCGGCTTAAGGACGAAGTCGTCCTTGTGATCGGCGAGGAAAGGCAGCAGATCGATCTTCCGCCCTTCATATATTGTGTGCCGCTCGGCCAGGGCACGCGTCCACGGCACGTAAGTGTCGATGGCGTTTTGCTCGCCGGCGTCGAAGAGGTGTGCGTTGGCCTCGTCGCTCAGGACGGCCAGGCTGGCCTTCTTGTGCAGCAGCTTGCAGCGGAAGGGATTGACCATGCAGGCCGCCCGGTCGCGCACGGCGCGCACGATCGCATGATCCAGCCCGCAGCGCTGGACAAGCTCGCTGATCAGGACGCGCTTGTAAATCAGGTTGATGGGCAAGACGCCATCGGCCAGGAGCAGGCCGTCGCGGTACTCGAACTCGCGCGGGTCGGCGATGATGCACTCGAAGCCTTGCGACGCGAAGTAGTCCTGGAAGAGGACGAACTCGCTGTAGGTCGGCACTTCGCGCCAATCGAGGATGGCGATGCGCGGTCGATCGCGCCCGCCCCACTGCTCGTACGCGTCGAGCAGCGCGTGCAGCATGTGATGCTGGCCGGGCAGCGGGCGCACCTCGTAGCGCCGCTCGAACGCGCGCATGACAGGCAGCGTGTAGAAGACTTCCGACAGCACGTCGTTGTAAGCCACAGCGGCGGGCGTTTCGGCGTTGTATTCGGTGAAGCTCAAGCTGCCCCGCACTCCTTCGCCCCTCACCCCCGACCCCTCTCCCAGAGGGAGAGGGGAGAAGAAGGTGTCCATGCGCGAGGTGGGGCTGGGATCGCGGAAGCCGGGATCGCTCTGGATGAGCTGCTCTTCCCAGTCCTCCAGGCGAAGCTGCGCGCGAATCGAGGCGTTGCTGCGGGCGGCTTCGTACACCTTCTTGAAGGCGGGCATAATCACGCGGATGGCGCGCTGCAGCAGATGATACTGCTCGACGGTGAGGAAACGCGGGCGCAGCACGGTGCACAGCGGCCGCTCGCCGAAGAACAACTCCCGGCGGTGTAACTGGTAATTCAACTGGCCCTGGCTCTGGCGCCCGGCCTCGTCGTCGAGCAGGGAGTGATAGAAGTCGATGGCTTCGCGCAAATTCGTCATGTCGATCCCCCGCGGATGGCTTATCGCATATCGCGTATCGCCTATCGTCTGTTGCACCATCTATCACGCCTCACGTATCACGCTTCACGTTTTACGCATCACTCTTCACGCTTTACTCACCCACCGAAGAACTTGCTCCATCGCATCTCCACCCCCTGCGGCTTCGGCTGCTGTGCGAGCCGGATGCACATGGCCGACATGTGCTCGACGCACCAGCGATGAAATTCGTAGCCGAGCGAATTCACGTCCATGTCCGGCGCGGGATTCATGAAGTCGATCGCGTACGGCACGCCGCCGCGGATCGCCCACTCGATCGTGTTCATGTCGTAGTCCAGCGCCTGCACGATCTTCAGCGAATCGTCGACGATGCGCTCGAACATCTCCGGCGAGAGGTCCTGGTGCGAATAGCGGCGCGCGCTCGGATCGTACTTCATCACCAACACTTCCGACTGGCCGAGGCACATGCAGCGGATGTAATTGTCCCACGCGATGAACTCCTGCAGCACCATCGTCAGCAGGCCGCTCTCGTTGTAGGCCGCCCACAGCTCTTCGAGCGAACGGACGACGTTGACGTGTTTCCAGCCGCCGCCGTGCGCATCTTTCAGCACGACCGGAAAGCCGCCTAGATAGTCGACGAGGCCCTGCCAGTCGAGCGGGAAGACCAGGTTGCGCAGGCTTTCGTTGTGGACGATGCCGGGCACGTAGTCTTTGTTCGGTAGGGCGACCGTCTTCGGGCTGGCGATGCCCAGCCGCGTGACGAGCGACGCGCCGAAGAACTTGTCGTCGGCCGTCCACATGAACGGGTTGTTGACGACGTGTGTGCCTTGCAGGACGGCGTTCTTGAGGTACGAGCGATAATAGGGCACTTCGTGCGAGATGCGATCGACGATGACTGCGTAAGGGCACGGCTCGTTCATGCGCGTGCCGCCCAGCTTAGCGAATTCGGCGATCACGCCCTGATCGCGCTGGTTGACCTCTTCGATGAACGCCGGCGGCCACGACCACTCTCGCCCGACGATGACGCCGATTTTGAGCATGTGCCTCCCTTCAACGTTGATCCCTTGAGTTCCTTCAGTTCCTTCAGTTCCTTAGAGGCCTCAAAGGGTCTCAGGGAACTGAGGGAACTGTGTCTCAATCATGCCCCCCGACGTACAACTGAATCATCTTCTGCCAGTACGGCCAATCGTGCGCCCAGCCATCCCAGAGGCGCACGGCGTGCCAGATGCCTTTGTCCCGTAGCAGCTTCGAAATGCCCTCGGTGTTGCCGCGATTCGCGTCGTCGCGGCCGATCGTCAGGATAATGTCGAGCCGCTGCAGCAGGGCCAGGCGGCCCGCGTCGTGCTCGCTCTCGAGGTACGAGACCGGGTTGTTGAAGTAGACGTTGTCGTCCACGTAGCCGTCGGTCCAGGGACGAATGTCGTAGATTCCGCTCATGCCGATGACGCGGTTGGTGACGTCCGGGTGGCGCAGAGCGAAGTTCATGGCGTGATACGCGCCGAAGCTCGCCCCGGAGACGATCAGGTACGGCGTCGGGTTCTTGCTCGCCATCAGCGGCAGGACCTCGTAGACGATGTAGTTCTCGTACTGGACGTGCCGCCAGGCTCGCCCGCCCGGATGCGCCCATTTGGCGTACCAGCTCTCGGCGTCGACGCTGTCGACGCAGCACATCTGAATCCAGCCGCGCTCCAGGTGCTCGTGCAGCGCCCCGATCATGCCCCGGTCTTCCCACTCGTAGAACTTGCCGAGCGAGGTGGGAAACACGAGCATCCGCGCGCCTGCGTGCCCGAAGATCAGCATCTCCATGTCGCGGTTGAGCGACGGGCTGTGCCAGCGATGATATTCGCGATTCATATTTTTCAGACGATCTCTAACAGGGAGTAAAACCCCCCATAGCCGTCTTCGATGCGCGCCAGGTTCTCCGGGTCGTGCAGCCAGCGTGCGCCGTCGACGACGTATTTATACGGGTGCGTCCCGCGCGCAGGCTGCGGCAGCGTCAGGAACCAGATGCCCGGCGAGCGCTCGCGCATGGCGACCGGCTGCCAGTCCGTGAAGCTGCCGACGAGGGCGACCTGCCGTGCGCCGGAGTCGTAGTAGTGGAACGTGACGGTGCGCTGCGGCGCGAACGGCGGAGCAGCGCCGTCCCTGCGGCTCGCCCGCAGCACGGACGCGACGGCGCGCCCGCCATTGATCACGCCGTGCCCCTGGCGCTCTGGCGGGACGCCGGGCAGCGGCTCGGCGGTCTCGATCAGGCGCTGCTTGACTTGGGCAGGTGTCAGCGCCGAATCGGCTTCGAGCATCTGCGCGGCGATGGCCGAGACGATCGGCGCGGCCATCGACGTGCCGTCGACGTGCTGATAGTGCGGGTGGATAACCTTTTGCTCGATCATCCGCCTGCGGATCGCGTCCCGGATCTCGGCGAGCGGCAGGTTGAGCGTCTTCTTGCTGAAACGCGCCTGGGCGTAATCGGTCTCCAGGATACGGCGGAATTCGGCGTCGGGCGCGCGCAGCATGCGCCACAGGAACTGCGCCTCGTTGTGTATAGAAGTGCCGGGCAGCATCGGCGCGGCCAGCCAGAGGGCCGGCGCGATCACGTCCGGCTTGCTCACGCCGCCCACGCCTTTGCCGTAGCTCGACCAGTACATGCGTCGCAGGAGCGGGTCGAGCGAGTTCTGATCGTCCAGCCCGCCGACGCTGATCGCCGAAGGCGCGCTCGCCGGCGGGACGACGCGCCGGGCGTCCCTGTTCCCGATTGCGGCCACGACGACCATGCCGTGCGCGACCGCGTCTTCGATCTTCGCGTCGAGCGACGTCATCTCGCCGGTCGAGGGGTGATCGCCGCCGACCGAGATGTTGACGACTCCGATGTTGAACCGCCGCTGGTTGGCGATCACCCAATTGAGCGCGCGCTGGATGTCGCGCTCGGTGATGCGCAGGCGGTGGCCGCCCCGCGGGTTGCCGGTCTTGACGAGCACGACATTGGCGCGGTGGGCGATGCCGCGATGGCGCCCGTCCGACATGAAGCCGCTGCCCGCGCCGACGCACGACGTCATCAGGCCGTGCCAGCTCGAGACGTGCAGGCGCTTGAAACCGCGGCCTTCGACGAACTCGCCGGTCGTCGCGTCGACGTGGCACAGGATGCGGTTGGCGGGTCGGACGAGATCGGGATGCGGGTAGAAGCCCGAGTCGAGGAAAGCGATCGTCACGCCGCGGCCCGCGTACTTCGGGTTCGCGTGCACGCGCCCGGGCGTGGGCAGGACATCGAGCTGGTCGCGCAGGTAAACCGGGAAAGGCGCGAGCAGCTCTTCGTGGAGCGAGTAACTGCTGCGCTCGGCCTGCGCGCGCTGCGCTGCCCGGTAGACGCAATCGGGGCACACGCCGTCGTCGGGATGCCAGCCGGGGTGATCGGCGCGCAGGATGCGCTCGATGTGCGCGTCGAGCTTGCGCTGAAACGGCGCGATCGCCGGGTCGATCGGGCGATCGCAGATGGGGCAGCGGGGTTGAGTGTCACCGGTCTTAGGCATGACTTCAGTCGTGTGGTTCGATAGTCGCGTCGTCTGGCAGCCGTCAGTCTTCGGTGACGCTGAAACTGGGCAGGTCCAGCGCGATCACGTCGCAGTGCTGCGCCAGCGCGTCGAAATTCGCCCGCCAGTGCTGTTCGGTGTCTCCGTAGCGCTTTGGAGCAGAATCGGTGGGGCCATTGTCAATCAGCGACGAAGTATCCAGGGCCTTTTTCGGCTAGCAGGGCCTCTTTCCGGCGTTGAATCCGCTCGCGCAGCTCCCGTACAAAATCAGGTGGGTTGCGTTGTTGCTCGTGCCAGGCCGCTTCGGTGTAGGCGCGCCATCTTTGCAGGTAATCGGTCACTTCCTTCTGATTGTGCAGGTAATAAGTCACCGTCGCGTAAACCTGCTCTAGGGTCAGGGTTCGATAACGCGCCGCGATCTCCTCGGGACTGATGCCGCCCAGGTAGTCGTCCAGCACTGTCTCGATCCCGATCCGGGTTCCCTTGATACGGATGTCGTCCGGGCCGAGAAAATCGAAGTAGTCTTCGAGTTGCATAGGACACCTCAAAACGGCAAGAACCTGCCGCGCCGCCACAGGGCTGCGATCAACCTGAAAGTTTGCTAGCGAAATTATAGCACGACACCGCGCATCTTCAGGCCATGAAAACCCATTTCAGCGGAGGATACGTCGGCTTCAGCCAGGGCAGTTGTCCGAGCACAGGTGACACGTCACACTTGACTTTGAGGGGCGAGTTGACGTAGACTGTGGCAAGAGTAGGGGTGAATTTTGACGCGAAGATTTGGAGTGATCTTCATAGAGCGTGTTATGCATTTTCACGCTCACCTGTGTTTTCCGAGGAAAAATGGCCCATTCGCTTGGCCCCATCATGGCCCGCGCGCGGGCCGCTTTCTGGGCTGGACTGCAAGGTCCGGCTATCCAGAATCGCCGCCGAGGGCTGCTCGGCACGCCTTTCAGCCAGCGGCGGGTCTGGTCATAGACCACGTGCCAGGGGGGCAGGTCGTTCGGCATCATCCGCCACGCAGCCCCCGCGCGGACGAGCCAACGCAAGCCGTTGAAGACTTCGCGCAGGGGGTATCCCTTGGTTGCTGCCAAAGACTCAATATGCTGCATACCCAAACTATAGCTCTTTGCCAAACGAAGATTGTGCGTGAATGAGATGGGACAAAGGAGAACTTCAATGGACGCCTTACCTTCCGAAGAAAGCGTTTCTATTTTTGCAAGGGTTGTTTACGCTGCATCACGCCAAGGAAAGAAACTCACATTTCGGAAAAAACTTTTCCTTTTGTTGGCAACGATAGGAGCCATTGTAGCTGGTAGTTATACCTTTGGCGTTACCGAAGCTATCACACAGACAGGGGAGCCAGAGCCGTGGCATTTTAGAATTCCTCTTATAGACGGTGCGACAATTACTCGATTAGACCCGTACGTAGGTTGCACGGGGCATTACGGTACTGGGCGATTTATGGATATTTCATCTGAACGTGCAAACAACGATGAAGGGACACCGATTTATGCAGTCGGCGATGGAACCATTGCTTATGTTTATGCAAATTGGAGTAGTGGTAGCAACTACGGTATTTATATTGATCAGGAAAGTTACGGTGCTTTCTTCAGGTACGCACATCTTGCAAAAACGTATGTTCAAGTTAATCAACAAGTCAAGCAGGGAGACTTAATCGGATTATTGGGCAACACGGGTTATAGTTATGGAGCTCATCTCCACTGGGAAGCTTGGACGGGGACGAATACCAATTACAATGGAATATTCGACATCCAAAATGTCGAGGAATGGGATCGGGATGGAACAGGTTTAAATGACGACAACGATCATGATAATGTGTGTAACGCCCCAGGTTCAATAACTGCAGAGTCACTAGACAAAAATCACTCGTACCATCCGGAAGGAACCCCTTTAGTCGCAGGTTGTCCGAACTATTTTAATGCGCGAGCCTTTGAACGAAATGTTGGGTTTAACTATGTTACTCTCTTTGACCATTCGAATTGTTTGGGGAATTTCAAGTCTGTATTTGCGCCTGGGAACTACAATCTCGATACCGAGTATGGCTTTAACGATCGTTTAAGATCTATATACATTCCTTCAGGTTGGTCTGTAAGACTTTATGCTCATACAGATTCCAATAGTTTGTCGTCCAATTGCAGAACCGTTGATATGTGGGATTTAGATACCGACCACTATGAACCGGATGCCAATATAAAAATTGGCTGGGATCGGTACTATGGTCTTACAAATGCACAAAACGTAACTGGAACACCGTCTGTTATAGACGAATGGGACATGACTAATTTACAAACAAGTGTCAGCAACGGCTACAATATGGTTTCCCGTATCGAGGTATTCGACAATGCTACATGCACACCTCCTCCTGGAGGACTGCCAATGGTCGCATTTACCGAGATCGGAGGAATCGGAGGATCTGGTGGCCCGATAGCTTCGGGTGATACTGTAACTGTGCATGCAGACCCACCATATACTGGTACGCGCTATGGATGGCACGATGAGGGTAAATTCAATCTGCCTGATTACATGCAAAACAGAGTTACTTCTGTGGGAGTGCAGTCGGGTTGGTCGATCGCCCTGTTTGATGGTTTGGAACAGACAGGAGCGTATATTTGTGTAATTGCTGACGACCCCGACTTGATTGACAATACGCTCAGTGACGGATCGAACGCCAACGATCGTGCTGAAAGTGTAATAGTGTTCAACAACAGCAATTGCGGTGGGATGAATAAACCAGACCTTGTGGCGGATGAAGTCTTTGTGTCGATAACCCCCGGCACTACAACTTTTGAGATTCTCAAAACAAACGAACCCGCATATATAGACTGGCACTTTCAAAATAAGGGCAGTACAACAGCAACGGGTCAATTCCATACAGATATATGGATTGGCGACACACGTTATGTACACTATCCTTATTCGAATGTCGGCTCTCAGGTACGTTTGGGTTTTGATGATTGGTCAGAGATTGTACCTGACAACGGGTGGTTGAAGGTCCGTCTGGTAGTTGACCCAGATAATGTTATCGACGAAGTAGATGAGTCAAACAATATTTGGGAGAAGGATTTCTTCTGGGATGCACCTGATTATCTGGAAGCTTTAGGTTGTGATGCAGTGAATGAGCCGGGTGTACTCCTTATAGAAAATTCACAATGCAGCGGCAACTATGAGTATCTTTTGTTGCCGGGAACCAAGAACTTAACGGTTGTTGACAATGCTGTCTCCTCGATTTGGGTCCACGCTGGAATGTCAACTATGGTCTATAAGGACAGCGGACTTTTAGGAACCCAAAGAGCCTGCTTCAACTACAATGTCGAAGATTTGTCACAATTCTCATGGCCGGATGAGACTTCGATGGATGATTCAATTAGCTCATTTGAAATATTCTTCAATGAGTTTTGTATCAGGCAAGGGAGTACTGAAGGTCAATTAGTTGTATACAATGATCCTAACCACGCAGGTGTATCAGCCAGTTACGATGAAGCTGGTAAGTTCCCTGTACCTAGCAATTCCGATAACCGCATCTCGTCAATGGATTTAGCTGACGGCTGGTCCGTTATGCTGTATGAGGGCTATAATCAAACGGGCAGTTCCGTTTGTAAGACTGGAGACGATCCCGACTTCGCGACAGATACGTATGATGATGGGACACCATTGAACGACACAGTTTCCTCTATAGAAGTTTATCAGCAGGAATCTTGTCCCATACCCGGGGATGCAAATGGTGACGGGCTAGTTAATTTGATTGACTTTGTTATCTTAGCCAGAAACTTTGGAAGAACCGACGCAACTGGACCAAGCGATGGAGACTTCAACTCTGACGGGAAAGTCGACTTGAGCGACTTCGTTATCCTTGCAAGAAACTTTGGGAAGAGTGCCGGCCTTCAGGCCGTTGCAGCCCAGCAGGACTCGGTTAGGATTTTCTTCAACCCTGCACAGGCTACTTTGCCACCCAACACTACCTTTGGTCTCATGATTGACGCGAGGTCTCACAGTATTGCCGCTGCTCAGATCGAGCTAGTTTTTGATCCAACACTGATAAACCTTACTGATGAGATTCAAACTACCAATCTGCTCAGCACTGTTATTAAAAAGACTACCAAAGACGAAGCCAACTCAACCGGTCGAATTGTTATCGTTGTGGGGATTCCACTGGGAGGGGGTCCACCGCCCAGCGGTATATTCGAGTTTGCTCAATTACCCATGGGGCGAGTGGCAAACGAACCATATCAAAACACTAGCTTGTGTATTGTTGAGCAAGAAGTGCAACTTGTCGATCTTACACCCGTGGAGCTCACCTTTACGAGTGAATCGGCAAGTATTATCCTCAACCAATCTTTACCTACACAAGGATGCCACAAGATTTATCTCCCGCTGATCCTAAAATAAGCTTTACAGGTGCTCCCGCCAGGTGTATCACCCGGCGGACAGAGGTCAGGGGTCACAGACCCCTGACGAGCGGCGCGCGTATTTCCGAGAGAGGCACAGAGACACTGTGTAAGGTGAGTTACCGATCGAGAAGGCGTAGTGCGGCCTCGACGATGCGCTGCTTGCTCGGCAAGACCAGAAATTCCTCTGCCCACGAATAGGGAATCGTGCCCGTCGTGCAGACTCGAGCGTACCTTGCAGCGATACCGGCTTCCAAAGTGACGGCGGTCAGCTCGCCTGAGAGGCCAAATCCCTGGTAGTCCTCGTCAATCACAAGCATTCGCCCGGTCTTCGACACGGAACCGATCACGAGCTCACTGTCCAACGGAGCGACGGTTCGCAGGTCGATCACGGCGGCGTCAATGCCTCTTTCCCTCAGCGATTCGGCCGCCTCGAGCGCGCGATGGACTCCTACCCCCACGCTCAACATCGTGACGTCAGATCCATTCCGGCGCAGGACCGCTTTGCCGAGCGGCAGTGGCTGCCATTCATCCGGCGCCGGCCCCTTTGCGCCATCTGCGGGTACGTCGAAGTGCACTGTCTGCCGCCCTCCCGCGCCGAGGGACTCGAGCCAGTCCGCTGAGAGAAGTTTGTGCTCCAGGTAAATCACCGGCCCATCGTGCATCAGAGCGGAGAACATCAAACCGCCTGCATCGGCAGGCGTCGACGGGACGACGACCGTCAGACCCGGAATGTGGGCCAGCCATCCCCACAGGCTCTGCTCGTGCTGTCCACCATCGCTATACCCACCGCCGCACGCGGCGCGCACGACGAGTGGCGCCGTCCACTGCCCGCCGGAGAAAGTCTCCACCTTGGAAGCGTGGTTCAGCAGGGCGTCCATGGCCACGCCGACGAAATCCACCATCATCACTTCGACGACGGGCCTCAGCCCGGCCATGGCCGCTGTAACCGCTGCGCCGACAAACGCCCCTTCGCTGATCGGCGTATCCCGAACTCTCCGCTGGCCGAATCGGATGAAGAGGTTTCTGCGGAGCATGCGCACATCTTCGCCGAAGATGACAATGCGGCTGTCCTGCGCCATGGCGACGGCGAGCGCATCCTCGATGGCGTCGACGAATCTCATGCTTCGCATCGCAGGCCCCTAATCCGCCAGCGCCGATTCGACTGCGCTCACGATCTCACTGCGCACCTTCTCTTCCAGAGCGTCAAGCTGGCCGCTGTCCAGTGACAGTGCCCGGCGAGCTCGGAGCACGGGATCGTTCTCAACCGAAGACGAGTCTTTTGCCGCGTCTTGGATCCGTCGAGTAACACTCGTGAGCGCGTGAAGTCTCTCGCTCAATGGAACGCCCTGCCGTGTGACGATTGACTTGATCAAGGGGCCGGCCAGGGGCATCGTCTCCTTGACGGGACTCCGCGCCGCACGGAAAAGCTGATCTCCGAGGAAGTGCCCTTCGATATGGACACAGCGGGCATGGATGAACGTGGGGCCGTCTCCGTTCCGGGCGCGTTGGATCGCTTCCCGGGCTGCCTCCCACATGGCGCGCACGTCAATCCCGTCTGACGCGATGGCCGGCATCCCAAATCCTTTGGCTCGTTCCGTCAATGTCCCCCCGGTCACGGTTGACGACGGTGTGGTGATGGCCCATTGGTTATCCTTGCAAACGAGCACGAGGGGCAACTTCCATACGACCGCGAGATTCATGGCCTCAAGTAACATGCCCTGGTTGACGGCTCCTTCACCGAAGAAAGCCACGGCAAGTTTGCCCGGGCGCAAGTGCTGGGCAGCCAGCGCGAACCCAACTCCGGCCGGCCCCGAAGCGCCCACGATGCCGGATGACGCGGCGAGATGCTTGCGCGAGAAGAGGTGCATGTGTCCTCCTTGACCGGCACACAGGCCGTCCTTTCTGCCAAGAAGCTCACGCAGCAAGCTCACCGGGCCGACGCCTCTCATGAGCAGTGGCGCGGTTCCCCGGTGATCGAGCGCCATGGCGTCCCCATCCTCGAGCTGGCATACGACGCCGGCAACAATAGCTTCCTCGCCCAGGGACAGGTGCATCTCGCCGGAGATCAAGCCTTCGTTCCACAGGGTGCGCACGCCTTCTTCAAAGAGACGGCTTCGCAACATCTGCTCGTATAGGTGGATGAGATCAAGGCTCATTGGAATGCCGCTGTCTTAACGTCCGAAGTCTCTTCTCACCACAGCGAAGTCTGGCGCGGAGGCGATGGCGATTCGTCAGGCAGTAGATGCCGCGCGATCTCGCCGGCGACCGCATCGTAATCGAGCGCATCCGGATCGAGGCGGCGCGCCCCGCCTGCCAGAAGCTGCTCGGCGCCGGGGCTTCCCGGCGCGGCGTACACCAACCGCCCT
>DATEUJ010000063.1:0-20994 GCA_035283185.1 Anaerolineae bacterium
CATCCGGAATATCCAATGGGATCGTGATCTGCGCGGTAGACATGACCTTGACCTTTCCAGCCGGACCAAGAGGATACCGGCCATTCTACCGCACTTGAGGCCCCCACATCTGGCGGGCGTCACGGCAATTCCCAATGAGCCCGTTTTCCGATGCGCAAGACCTCATCGCCCGGATGCGAGCCGGCGAAGTTCAGGTACTGCTGGTGTACGGCGCGAATCCCGCCTACGACCTGCCCGAGCCAACCGGCTTCGCTGAAGCAGTAGGGCACGTGCCCCTCGTCGTGTCCTTCAGCCCCATCGTCGACGAGACGGCGGTTCAGGCTGATCTGATTATGCCGGACCACACCTATCTCGAAGCGTGGGGCTACGAGGTCGCATCACCCGACTTCGATCTGCCCGTGATCGGCAGCCAGCAGCCTGTCGTCACGCCGGTTTTCGACACGCGTTCGACCGGCGACGTGCTGCTGACCATCGCGCGAGGCATCCCGGCTGCGGCTGCGATGCTCAATTGGGCGGATGAGGTCGCCTTCTTGAAGGAGCTTGTCGCCGAGTTGCCACCGGGCGCGGCCGGTGGGTCGGGTGCGGATGTGCTGTGGGCGCGCTTCCTCCAACATGGCGGTTGGTGGCCGGCCTCGGCCCCTGCTTCAGCCTCAGCCACTCTGCCGGCGCCAAAGCCGATCCAGATGACGCCTGCTCGTTTCCAGGGCGATGAGCAAGCCTACCCCTACTTCCTGCACCTATACATGTCGAACTTGCTCAGTGACGGGCGCGGGGCGAATCAACCCTGGCTGCAAGGCTCGCCTGACCCGATGACGACGATCGCCTGGCAGACCTGGGTCGAGATTAATCCCACTACGGCGCAGCAACTCAGGGTGCAGGATGGAGATGTGGTGAAGGTCTCCTCGCCTTATGGCGAATTGGAAGCGCCGGTCTACACCTATCCTGGTATTCGACCCGACACGGTCGCCATCCCACTCGGCCAGGGTCACACGGACTACGGTCGCTATGCACGGAATCGGGGCAGCCATGCAATGCGCCTGGTCGGCGCGCAGACTGACGCGGCCGGCAGCAGTCTGGCCTGGGCCACGCTGCGTGTGCGGGTCACACCCACGGGACGGAAGGTCGCTATCGTGGGATTCGAGAACAAGGTCGGGGTGACGGAAGGCTTCGTCAACCAGGCATTTCTCGGCCAATGAAGATAGATCACCACGAAGGCACCAAGACACAAAGATGGCTTTGTGTCTTCGTGGCTTAGTGGTTAGCCGATTGATCAAGGATGGACGAGATGCCGGAGCTTCCTGAGCGCAAATGGACGATGGTCGTCGACTTGGATGCGTGCACCGGATGCAGCGCGTGCGTCGTCGCCTGTCACACGGAAAACAACGTGCCGATCGTCGGCGAGGAAGAAGTCGTGCGCGGCCGGGCTATGCACTGGATGCGCATCGAACGGTATTGGGAAGGTGAATGGCCGAACGTCAAGGCGCGTTATATGCCGGTGATGTGCCAGCAGTGCGGAAACGCGCCGTGCGAGCCGGTGTGCCCGGTGTACGCCACGCTGCACAGCGAGCGCGAGAACCTGAACCTGCAAGTGTACAACCGCTGTGTGGGCACGCGCTACTGCCAGAACAACGACCCGTACAAAGTCCGGTTCTTCAATTTCTTCGACCCGGTCTTCGAGGGGCCACTGAAAGAACAGCTCAACCCGGATGTGACGGTGCGCAGCGCCGGTGTCATGGAGAAGTGCACCTTCTGCGTCCAACGCATCCGGCGCGGCGAGGAGCAGGCGCTCGTCGAGAACCGGCCGCTGCGCGATGGCGAAGTCGTGCCGGCCTGCGTTCAGGCCTGCCCGTCCAGCGCGCTAGTCTTCGGCGATCTGAACGACCCGGACAGCCAGGCCGCGCGCCTGGTTCGGGCGAACCAGCGCAAGTTCCGATTGCTGGAAGAACTGGGGACCGAGCCGGCAGTCTACTACTTGAAAGGCAGTGAATCCCATGTCGGCGAGTAATCAAGTAGACCAACCGCTGTGGCGACGCCCGACGCCGCGGGACGAAGACCTGGCGCACCAGGTGGAGCACATGCGGCAGCGACACCTCCTGCTCGACCCGCGCCGCCCGTGGGATGTGGACAAAGATGTGCTCGACCCGATGTATCGCACCGGCCGCCGCTTCTGGATGCTCTTCTCGATCCTGGGCGGGCTGGTGGTGATGTGGGGCGCGATCTGGGTGTACCAGATGAACTGGGGGTTGGGCATCACCGGCCTGAACCGGCCGGTTATGTGGGCGTTGTATATCGTCAACTTCGTGTACTTCATCGGCATCGGCCACGCCGGCACGTTCATCTCGGCGGCGCTGCGCGTGTTGAAGATCGAATGGCGCAGACCGATCAGCCGTGCCGCCGAAACGTTGACGGTGTTCGCGCTAGTCGCCGCCGCGATGTTCCCACTCGTCCACCTGGGCCGATCGTGGAAGTTTTACTGGCTGCTGCCGATTCCCAATCAGCGACAACTTTGGCCTAGCTACCACTCGCCGCTGCTGTGGGACATGACCGCGATCCTGACCTATCTCACCGGCAGCATTCTCTTCGCGTACATCGGCCTGCTGCCCGATCTGGCGATGGCGCGCGACCACACGGTCGGCTGGCGTCATCGTCTCTATGAGATTCTGGCACTGGGCTGGCGCGGCACCGAGCGCGAATGGGCCAATCAAGAGACGGCGCTGAATGTCTTCAGCTATGTCATCATCCCGGTGATGTTCTCAGTGCACACGATCGTCTCGTGGGACTTCGCCATGGCGCTCCAGCCGGGCTGGCACAGCTCGATCTTCGGCCCATACTTCATCATCGGCGCGTTGTTCTCCGGCGTGGCAGCCGTGATCCTTGTGCTGGCCCTGATCCGCAAAGCTATGCACCTGGACTACTTCCTGCGCGACGAGCACTTCGACGGCATGGGCAAGTTCCTGCTGCTGCTGTCCTTCGCCTGGGCCTACTTCTACTTCAACGACTACCTCGTCGCGTGGTACGGCCAGGCGCCGGTCGACAAAGTCTTGCAAGACCTATTTGAAAAAGGCTGGGCCGCGCCCTTGTGGTTCTTGATGCTGTTCTCGAACGTGGTCTTGCCCTGGCTCACCTTGTGGTCACGACGCATACGCACGTCTGTCCCGGCGCTCTTCTTCGTCTGTGTCTTCGTCCAGATCGGCATGTACATCGAGCGCTATCTGATCGTGCCGACCACACTGGGGCGCAATGCACTGCCCTTCGACTGGGGCATTTACATTCCGCACCTGCCCGAAACCCTGATCACCGTTGGCGCGTTCGCACTCGTCGGCTTCCTGTACATCCTGTTCTCCAGGATCATTCCGCTTATTCCGGTCTGGGAAGTCTACGAGGGACAGGTGCTGCAGGGGCTGCGGCGCATCGGGCGCGCGCTGATTCCCACGCGGGCCGAACCGGGCGAGTAGGAGGGCGACATGGCGGAGGTTCTGCTGCTCGGCCTGTTTCACGAAGCCACTTCGACCGCCGACACTATCGACCAGTTGCGCCGGCTGGGCCTGCCGGACGAAATGATCACTGTGATGTCGGGCATGCCCTACCGGCCCGAGATGCTCGGGCGGCCGCGCCCGCAACGGCGACTGGGACGCATCTCGCTTCTCGGCGCGCTAGCCGGCTGCCTGTTGGGTCTCTTCCTGACGGTGGGCATCTTCTTGCTCTACCCGCTGGAACAAGGTGGACAGCCCATCGTGCCGGTTCCGCCCTCGCTCATCATCCTGTTCGAGGCGACGATGCTCGGCGCGATGGTGGCGACCTTCGTCGGTCTCTTGCTGGAGAACCGGTTCCCGATCTTCAAGTCGCAGCTCTACGACCCGCGCATCACCGAGGGCCACATCGGCGTCCTGGCGCAGGTCGGTGCGGCGCTGGCGAATCAGGCGGAAAGTATCCTCACGGCGAACGGCGCGCACCACCTGCATCGTGTCGATGCCAGCCAACCGCCCGATCGGGGTCATACGGTGTTCTGGGCAATGGCTGCCGGCGCGGTCCTCGTTCTGGCCATCGGCGTGTTGCTCATCGCCTACGATATCGTGAAGGTGTCTTTCCCGACCCAGATGGCGGATCAGGATTCCACCGCCTATGAACAAGGCCCGCGTCTGGCCGCGCCTGCTGAGGCTGTGCCGATCCAGGGGCCGGTTCTGATCGCGGGTCAACCCGCTACCGAGCCGATCTCACCCACAGTCAACTCGCTGCAACGCGGCCAGGTCTTATTCGGCATCACCTGCGCCGTGTGTCACGGACAGGATGGGACCGGCGACGGCCCGCTGAGCGGGTACTTTTCGCCAAAGCCGGCGAACCTCACCGGCGAAGCGGTCCAAAGCCTGTCCGACGCCGAGATATTCCTGGTGATCACGCAAGGTCGCGGTCTGATGCCGAGCCTGGCCGAGAACCTGAGCCCTGTTGAGCGCTGGGACGTGATCAATTACGTCCGCAGCTTGAAGAAGTGACGGAGATGGACGATGTCAACACGAACCAGGCTCACGATCGTCACGACACTATCGCTTGTGTTCTTGCTGAGCGCGTGCGGTAGTCCCAATCCGCAGCCGGTGGAGCTCACGCCAATCCCGACACTGGCTTCGGCTGAGACACCGACGCTGATTCCTGTCTTACAGGCTACACCGATAGCGACCGGCGCACCTGTGACCATCAGCGCGGGTAATGCCGATGCCGCGCTCGGCGCGCCGATCTACCTGGAGAACTGCTCGCCCTGTCACGCGGATCAAGGCCAGGGCGTCGACGCGCCGGCGCTGCGCAATAGCCAGTACATCCAGACCGCAGGTGATCGGGCGATCTTCGACACGATCGCCAACGGTCGCTCGGGCACTGCAATGCCGGCCTGGCTGCAAGCCAATGGTGGCTCGCTGACCAATGCAGAAATCGCCAACGTCGCCGCTTATCTGTACACGCTGCAAGGCGTATCACCGTTGCCATCTGCAACCCCCATGCCGCCTGAGCCAACGGAGACGCCGCTCCCGCCCGGCGCGCCGACGCCTGAACCGGCGCGGCCGTCTAACCCGGGCGCCTCCGGCCCGGCCGCTTCGATGCCGGGCGATATGAATCGCGGTATGTCGGCGTTTGGGCTGTACTGCGCGGCCTGTCACGGCCCCGAAGGCGTCCAGGGTATTCCCAATCCGGGATCAGACGATGGCAGCGTGCCAGTGTTGAACCCGATCGATCCGACGATTGCGAATCTCGATCCGAAGATCTTCGCCGCTAACGTCGATCTGTTCATCGAGCACGGTTCGGTGTCGGCAGGTCCAAGCCCGCTGCTGGTGATGCCACCCTTCGGCGACAGCCGGCTGCTCACCGAGCAACAGATCGCCGATCTAATCGCATACATCGTGCACTTGAATGGAGTGGATGAGACAAGGTAATGGCGATGAGGTGACTATCGATGGCCGCGCACGTTCTGCTGGTCGATGACGACAACTTGTTGCGCCGCAGCCTGGCCTTCAATCTGGAGCAGGCCGGGTATCACGTGATCACGGCCGCCAATGCAGAAGATGCTCTGGCGCTGGCCCGCTATGACCCGCCCGACCTGGTTCTTCTGGACATCGGACTACCGGGCATGGATGGCCTCGATGCACTGCGCCATTTTCGCGAATCCCTGGGTGTCCCGGTGATCTTCCTTACTGCGCGCCGGCGCGAGCTCGATCAGGCGCTGGGGCTTGAGTCGGGCGCGGACGACTACGTGACCAAGCCGTTCGATCTCGAAGTGCTCCTGGCGCGGATCAAGGCCGTGCTGCGGCGAACGCAGCATTCGGCCGTCTCCTCGACAACACCGACTCCCCTGGTTGTGGGCGACTTGACCATCGACCCGCTGGCCCACACGGTCACGCTCGGGGGTCGGCCCGTCGATCTGCCGCCCCGCGAGTTCGATGTGCTCTATGCCCTGGCCTCAGAGGCCGGGCACATGGTCTCGGTCGACGACCTGCTGGCGCGCGTGTGGGGCGCGGAATACGCCGGCGAGCCGCAGGTGGTGTACGTGCACATCCGCTGGCTGCGCGAGAAGCTGGAAGCGGATCCACACCATCCGCGCCGTATCGTCACCGTGCGGCGCGTCGGTTACAAGCTGGAACTCCCTGAGTCTTAAAGCAGGCTTAAGGTATCTGCCAGCTTCCCTTAAAGACGCCGGGCCTCCTGTTGCGCTAAGCTGGCGAGCGTATCAGGAGGTCATGATGATCAAACGCAATCTCACATTGACGACTTTAGTCTCGGTTGCAGTGCTGGCGCTGGCGGCCTGCAATGCACCTGCTGCATCTGTTCCCCAGGCCACCACGGCGGCGCTTCCAACGACCACACCACCCATCGTCTCCACAGCGCCGTCGCTCGGCGCCGTGTTAGACCTCGAAGCGACGCTGGAGCACATCTACGCGCAGGTCAACCCCTCGGTCGTGACCATTCGCGTCGTGCAGAAACAGGAAGTGACGTTCCCGGCCATTCCGGAAATCCCCGGCTTCCCCTTCTTCTTCGGGAATCCGCCTCAAGGACCGCAGGAGCAATATCAACAAGCGCTAGGCTCCGGCTTCGTGTGGGATAAGGAGGGCCACATCGTCACGAACAACCACGTCGTCGCCGGCGCGGATAACATCGCCGTCGTCTTTTACGATGGCACGACCGTCCCCGGCACAGTGATCGGCACGGATCCGCAAAGTGATCTGGCCGTCGTGAAGGTGGATATGCCGGCCGATCGACTGCAGCCGGTGCAGATGGGCGATTCCGCACAGGTCAAGGTGGGTGAGCTGGCGATCGCCATCGGCAACCCGTTCGGTGAACAGAACACGATGACCGTCGGCTTCGTGAGTGCGCTGGCGCGATCTTTGCCTGTGACCGATGGCAGTTCGCAAGGTCCGACTTACACCATTCCGGACGTCATCCAGACCGATGCGCCGATCAACCCCGGCAACTCGGGCGGCGTGCTGGTGAATGACCAGAGTCAGGTCATCGGCGTGACCTCGGCCATCGAGTCGCCCGTGCGCGCGTCGGCCGGGATCGGCTTCGCCATCCCATCCACGATTGTGCAGAAGGTCGTGCCGGCTTTGATCGAATCCGGTCATTACGAACACACCTGGCTCGGCATCAGCGGCACCACGCTTAGCCCCAGCCTGGCCCAGGCGATGGGCTTGAGGGCGGATCAGCGCGCGCGCTGGTGGTGGACGTGACACCGGGCAGCCCTGCCGACAAAGCCGGTCTGCGTAGCAGCAATCGCGAAGTGACGATCGAGGGCCAGCCGGTGCGCGTCGGCGGCGATGTCATCCTGGCGATGGAGGGACAAACCATCACAACGTTCGATGACCTGGTGACTTACCTGACGCGTTCGACTGAAGTGGGCCAGACCGTTTCATTGACGGTTCTGCGCGACGGCAAAGAAGAAACGCTGAAGGTGACACTGGCGGCGCGCCCTGCGTCGGAAACCCAACCGGGCCAGACCGAGAGCAATGCGCTCACAGGTCCCTGGTTGGGCATCAGTGGCGTAACGCTGACGCCTGAGATCGCCCAGGCGATGAACTTGTCGTCTGACCAGCAGGGTGTGCTGGTTGAGCAGGTCGAGTCGGGCAGCCCGGCGCAGCAGGCCGGTCTGGTGGGCAGTTACAGGTCGCTGGATATCAACGGGCGCCGCATCCGGATCGGCGGCGATGTCATCGTCGCGCTGGATGACCAGGCTGTGGATAGCATCCAGAATCTGCAAGCCGACCTTCAGCAAGACAGCGCGGGCCAGGTGGTGACGCTGACGATCTTGCGCAACGGGCTACAGCGGGATGTGCAGGTGACGCTCGGCGAAAGGCCCACCGCGACGCCATAGGCGCAATAGACCAGAATATGACTCCCTCCCGCAGGCGCGAAGCATGAGCCTGCGGGAGGTTCGTGGGTGAAGCATCGTGTCGGTAGAGCTGCTGTTCCTCGTTTCGATCGGCGCCGGTTTCGTCGGCGCAATGAGCGGCATGGGCGGCGGAGTCGTCCTGATCCCCGCCCTCACGCTGCTGGGCATCGACATCAAACATGCCATTGCCATCAGCATTGTCTCCGTCATCGCCACGTCCAGCGGCTCTGCCTCGGCCTACGTGCGCGATCGGATTACGAATCTCAAGGTCGGCATGTTCCTGGAGATGTTCACGATCCTCGGCGCGCTGGCCGGGGCAGCCATCACACTCGCCGCAGCCCAACGCCCGCTCTTCATCCTCTTTGGCCTGGTGCTGCTCGCTTCATGGGCAACGTTATTCCTGCAGCGCCACGAGGGCTGGCGGCCCGTCCTTCATCAAGATGCGTTTTCGCGCTGGCTGGAGTTGGACGGCAGCTACTTCGATCAAGCCACACAGCAAACGATCCGCTATCGCGCCGCCCGCGCCTACCTGGGCGGCCCCTTGATGTTTGGGGCCGGCCTGATCGCCGGACTGCTAGGCATCGGCGCGGGCGCGCTGAAGGTGTTGATCCACGATTTGGTGATGGGGCTGCCGCCCAAAGTGTCCACGACCACCAGCAACCTGATCATCGGCGTGACCGCGCTGGCCGGCACCAGCGTCTACCTGGCGGCCGGCCTGATCGATCCCGGGCTGGCTGCGCCGGTGATGCTGGGCGTTGTGCTGGGCGCGTTCATCGGCACGCGGCTGCTCGTCCGCCTGACTAACCAGGCGGTGCGCCGCTTCTTCATGCTGGTGCTCGTGGCGTTGGGTGTCGAAATGATCGTGCGCGGAATCCTGGGGGCGTGATGGCGCAATCTGTGCCGGCATCGACCGGTGAGCAACCCGATACGGCGGCCCGCTTCGATATGGAAGCGCTGGTCGCCTATATCCTGCTGGGCGGTGTCCTGTTGAGTGTGGCGCTGATCGTCGCCGGCCTGGTCTGGCATTGGATCACCGCCGGCCATTTGCAGCTCGAATACTCGATCGTGGGGATGAACTTGTTCCAGTTCGTGCTGGCGGATATCCGGCAACTGGCGGCTGGCGCACTTCGCCCACGACTGCTGATCAACATGGGTATGGCGGCATTGATGTTGACGCCCTACCTGCGCGTGCTGGCCTCGATGCTCTACTTCGCGCTCGTTGAGCGCAATCGGAAATACACGCTGTTCACCGGCTTCGTGTTCAGCGTCCTGACTTACAGTCTCTTCCTGCGGTAAACCTCTATGGCTGCAACGCCTGCATCAGATGTGGTCGCAACACGCACAGCGCACAACTGGCGGCGGTGAGTCGAACCCTGGTACATCGCCTATGCGCTGCTGGGCGCAACAGTGGCAGGTCTGACCCCGATCGTGTTGCCGTTGGTGGTGAGCCGCGTGAGCAGCGCCGCGGATGTGGGGCTGGTGATGGCGGCCTTGAGCCTGGGCGGGCTGGCAGCGCCCGTATGGGGCAGCCTGGCCGATCGCTACCGCCTGCACCGACCGCTGTTGGTGATTGGACTGCTGGCTACCACCATCGGGCTGGCTGCTTTTCCGCTCAGCACCGCCCCGGCTGCCTGGCTGGGGCTGGCTCTACTGCAAGGCATGGGGGCTTCTGCCGCCGCCACTGTCGCGAATCTCTTCGTGGTGGAAATGCATCCGCAAGCGGAGTGGGACGAGCGCATTGGTTGGCTGCAGACGTTCTACGGCGGTGGTCAAGTGGCTGGCTTGCTGCTGGCGGGGATAGTGAGCCAAGCTGATCCGCGCGTCGGCCTGGTGGCGGCAGCCGGGCTGACTGCTCTGGCACTCTTGCCGGGCTGGCTGACCACACAAACGCCTTCCACACCGGTGACACCCAAGCCGACTCTATTGCATCCAGCCCGGCATAGCGATTGGGCGGTCGGTTCGCCGCAGCGCCACTTTCACCACTTGAGTTTGAGCGCCGTGCGTCGACTGGGATCGACTCTGCGTTCGCGCTTCGGCCTACTTCTGCTCGCCTGGTTGCTGAGCTTCGCAGGCGCGGCCGCCATCTTTTCGCTCTACCCGGTGCTAATGCAGCAGGTCTATGGAATCGCCCCAGGATTTTCGTCAGCAGGTTTTGCCATAGCCGCCGGGCTGGCGCTTGCCCTGTACGCGCCGGCCGGTCACTTGTCCGATCGCTTTGGTGCGCGACGAGTGTTGCAGGTCGCGTTGGGCGTGCGGCTGCTGGCTGTCTTGGGATTGTTCGGTCTGGGATTCGCACATGTGAACGGACAGGGCTGGTTGGCCTTGTTGAGTTTTCTATTCGTCGTGCTCGCCTGGTCGCTGATCAACGTCAGCGGCACAGCGCTGGCGGCGCAGCTTTCACCGTTCGGTGAAGGAGAGGGCATGGGCGTGTTCAACGCGACCACCGCACTGGCCGGCGTCATTGGCGCGGCGCTGGGAGGCTGGATCGCGGGTTGGTGGGGCTATCACGCCACTTCGGGTCTCGCTGCCGTCGGCATCGCACTCGGCCTGGTCGTGACCGCTGCAGTTCGTCCAAGGGATCGCACGACTCATCCTGAGAGAGAGCGTTAGCCATGATGAGCGACGTCAAGCACCGCAACGTCAACGGCGAGAACCACGATCAGCCCGGCCGGGTCGCGCAACTGATTGAGGTCTCTGTCTTCCTGGCCCTGTACCTGATCGTGCCGTTCGTGTCTTTTTCGTTTTTCCCGGTCCTGCGCGGAAGGCCCGGCTTCGCGCGTGTAGCAGACGCGACTATTCTAAGCGACCTTGCCCTGGTCGGGTTGATTCTCTTCTTTCTCCGGCGCAACGGCGAGTCCGTTGAGCGGATTGGCTGGACGTTCAAGAACGGGTGGAAGGATGTCGTGATTCACTTCCTGCAGGACTTCGTTGACATCGTCCTGCTGCCTGCCCTGGGGATGGGATGATGCCACCGGTGAGAGGGAACTTCATGAAAGCGATCGCCATCGTGCCGGGTAGCCAGACGTTGCGTCTGACGGATCGTGCGGAGCCATCCATCGCGGCGCCCGACGAAGTGAAGGTGCGCGTGCTGCGCGTGGGCATCTGCGGCACCGACCGCGAGGAAGTGGCTGGCGGTCGTGCCTGCGCGCCTGAGGGCAAACCTGAACTGATCATCGGCCACGAGATGCTTGGACAAGTGGTCGAGGTGGGCCGGTCCGTCACGCGCGTGCGGCCCGGCGATTACGCCGTCTTCACCGTGCGCCGGGGGTGCGGCCAGTGCCTGCCCTGCGCGATGAATCGGTCGGATATGTGCCGTACCGGCGCGTATCACGAACGCGGTATCTGGGGATTGGATGGCTACCAGGCCGAATACGTTGTGGATAACGAGCAGTACGTCGTGCGCGTGCCGCCGGAATTGGAATCGGTCGGCGTGCTCACCGAACCGTTGTCGGTCGCCGAAAAAGCGATCGACGAAGCGGTGCGCCTGCAATTGGCGCGCCTGCCGGATGCGCCTGCCACGCCCGACTGGCTGTACGACCGTCGTTGTTTGGTCGCCGGGTTGGGGCCGATCGGTCTGTTGGCCGCGTTGGCGCTGCGCCTGCGCGGCGCAGAGGTCTACGGCCTGGACATCGTCGATCCCGACACTGCGCGTCCGCAGTGGCTTATCCACATCGGCGGGCACTATGTGGACGGTCGTCAGGTTTCATCTGATCGTGCAGACGATGCGCTTAGCCGGATGGACCTGATCTTTGAAGCCACCGGCATCGCATCAGTCGCGTTCAACTTGCTGGATGCACTTGCCCCCAACGGCGTCTATGTCCTCACCGGCATTCCCGGTGGCAATCGCCCGATCCAACTTCCCGCCGCCGAACTTGTGCGTCAACTGGTGCTGGATAACCAGGTGATGGTCGGGAGTGTCAACGCTGCGCGCGATCACTTCCAGATGGCCGTAGACGATCTGGCGGCTGCCCGCATGCGCTGGGGCGATCACGTCGCCCGGCTCATCACGCATCGCCATCCATATGCCGACTTCGCGACGGCTTTAGGCCAGCACCCGGCGGATGAAATCAAGACGGTGATCGAGTAGGCACATGCCTGAATATCACGCTCGAATAGGCGACTCGTAAAGAGGTTGAACGATGAGTGACTCCTCGAACGATGCGCCCGGCCGGCCCGGTATACCGCCGCGCTGGACCTCCAGCGCCAAGAGTGGCGTCGGCACGGCGCTCGGCGCTGATAGCCGCGTGTGGTTCACGCTCAGCCACGGCATCCTTAACGAGGTCTACTACCCGCGTGTAGATCAGGCCTGCACGCGCGACCTGGGGCTGATCGTCACCGATGGGCGCGACTTCTTTTCGGAAGAGAAACGCCAGGCACGGCATCAGGTCGTCTACCCGGCCGCGGGTGTGCCAGCCTATCGGTTGATCAACACCTGCCAGGAAGGGCGCTATCGGATCGAGAAGGAGATCGTCGCCGACCCTCGACGTGATGTGGTGCTGCAGCGCGTCCGCTTCGTGCCCCTGCGTGACGCGTCGCAAGACTATCACCTGTACGTCCTGCTCGCCCCGCACATCGGCAACCGGGGCTACGGCAACACCGCCTGGGTGGGTGACTACAAAGGCGTGCCGATGCTGTTCGCCGAACGTGAGGGGAACGCGCTGGCCCTGGCGGGTTCTGCGGCGTGGCTGAAGCGCTCGGCCGGCTTCGTCGGCGTCTCCGATGGCTGGCAAGACCTGATGCAGCACAAGCAGATGACCTGGACTTACGCGCGGGCGGAGAACGGCAATGTGGCGCTGACGGGAGAAATCGACTGGCAGGCGGTGGATGGAGCCTTCGTACTGGCGCTGGGTTTTGGCCGCAACGCGGCCGAGGCCGGGCATCGTGCGCTAGCGAGCCTGCAGGATGGCTTCCAGTTCGCGTGGACCGACTACATGCAGGCGTGGCAGACCTGGCAACACGGACTGCGCGCGCCGGAGCCGAGTGAGCCGCCCCAGACCGATCCCTACCGCATCAGCACGATGGTCTTGCGCACGCACGAGTCCACCCGCTTCCCCGGAGGTCTGATCGCCAGTCTGTCTATACCCTGGGGTTTTGCTAAAGGCGATGACAATCTGGGCGGCTACCACCTGGTCTGGCCGCGCGATTTGGTGGAGGCTGCGGGAGGATTGCTGGCTGCCGGAGCGTGCGAGGATGTCCGTCGTGTGCTTCATTACCTGCAAGCCACGCAGGAAACCGATGGGCACTGGCCGCAAAACATGTGGCTGGACGGCACGCCCTACTGGAGCGGCACCCAGATGGACGAAACCGCTTTCCCGATCCTGCTCGTCGATCTGGCACGCCGAGAAGGTGTGCTGAATCCCCAAGACCTGACTCGCCTGTGGCCGATGGTGCGCCGCGCGGCCGGTTTCCTGGTGCGCAACGGCCCGGTGACGCAGCAAGATCGTTGGGAGGAAGACCCCGGTTATTCCCCTTTCACGCTCGCAGTTGAAATCGCGGCGCTGCTCGCGGCTGCCGATCTCGCCGACCTCCATGGTGAATCGAGCGTGTCGGCTTACCTGCGCGAAACGGCGGACGTGTGGAACGCCAATGTCGAGCGGTGGACCTATGTGAGCGATACAGATCTGGCCCGGCAAATAAATGTGAGGGGTTACTACGTGCGCATCGCGCCGCCCGAAGTCGCGGAAGCGGCTTCCCCGGTGGGTGGCTTTGTGCCGATTAAGAATCGCCCCCCAAGCGAAAGCCTCGAGCCCGCGATCCACATCGTCAGCCCCGATGCGCTGGCTCTGGTGCGCTTCGGGCTGCGCGCGCCGGATGACCTGCGTATCCTCGACACCATAAAGGTGATCGATGCCCTGCTGAAAGTGGAGACGCCCCGCGGCCCCGCTTGGCATCGCTACAACGACGATGGTTACGGTGAGCATTTGGACGGAGCGCCATTCGATGGCGCCGGTATCGGCCGGGCCTGGCCGCTGCTCACCGGCGAGCGCGCGCACTACGAACTGGCAGCCGGGCATCCGCAAGAGGCAGAGCGACTGCTGCGAGCGCTGGATGGCTTCGCCAATGAAGGCGGCATGATCCCGGAGCAAGTCTGGGACGCGCCGGACATCCCTGCACGCGAACTCTTCATCGGCAAACCGTCCGGGTCGGCAATGCCACTGGTGTGGGCGCACGCCGAGCACATCAAGCTGCGCCGCTCGCTGCGCGAGGGACGTGTGTTCGATGTGCCGTCGCAGACGGTGCAGCGTTATCAAATCGAGAAGGTCGGATCATCTTACGCCATCTGGCGCTTCAACCACAAGTGCCAGACGATCCTCGCCGGAAAGACGCTGCGCATCGAGGTGTTGGTCGCCGCCGTCGTCCACTGGAGTGCCGACGATTGGCAGTCTGTGCACGGCACCGAGACGCGCGACACCGGCCTGGATGTTTACGTGGCCGATCTGCCCACAGGCGATATGCCCGCCGAAACGACGCTGCGCTTCACGTTTTATTGGCCCGCGGCGCATCGATGGGAGGGGGCGGACTTCACAGTGCGCGTTGGGAACGCGCCTCAAGCAACGAACAGTCTCGCCTGAGGGATGACGGGACTGTAAGGAGATCCAACAATGGAAAAGTATAGGGCGGTATTTCATCTCGACGAGGGAAACAAGGGTCGAGTGGACATGGCGCTCAACAACATCGACAACCTGCTGGCCGACCTGGGCGAGAACAACGTCGCGGTCGAATTGGTGACGAACGGCGGGGGCATCGTTGCGCTCTTCAAGGCGGACAACAACCCGCACGCGGATCGCCTCGCCCGGCTTGCCGCGCGAGGCGTGCGCTTCGCCGCATGCGCCAACACTCTACATTCGAAAGGTCTCACCCGAGACGCCTTGTTGGACGCAGTCCAGGTTGTCCCCTCCGGTGTGGGCGAACTGGTGAAGAGACAGACCGATGGCTGGGCCTACATCCGGCCATAAAGCCTTCGGTGTAATCCTGAGCGTCGCGCTGTATGCGCTGCTAGGCTATCTGCGTAATTCCGAGCGCAGCATTGAGGCGGCTATCAAGTATCTGATCCTGACCGCTGTCTCCACGGCGCTCATGCTGTTTGGTATGGCGCTGATTTACGCGGAGCTGGGAACGATGGAATTCACGCGGATTGCATCGCGGCTGCCTGCTTTGGAGAATGTGAACAGCGCGTGGTTATCAGTAGGGCTGGGGATATTTCGGTTATCTGCTGGTGGCCTTTCTGGCGAGCGGTGAGCTGGCCGCACGGCGGGGACGTTCTATCTGGTGGCCTATTTCGTCACGACATTGGGGCGTTCGGCGTCGTGACCGTGCTGTCCGGTCACGATCGAGGTGCAGACCGCATTGACGATTATCGGGGTCTGTTCTGGCATCGCCCGTGGTCGGCCGGGGTCTTCACAGCGATGCTGCTGTCGCTGGCGGGTATCCCCCCCTGACCGCTAGTTTCGTGGGCAAGTTCTTCCTGGCAGCCGCTGGCGTGGACTCCGCGCTGTGGTTGCCGGTGATTAGCCTGGCGGTCAGCAGCGTCATCGGGCTGTTCTATATATCTGCGCGTTATCGTGGCGATGCACACCCGTCCGCTGCCGGCGGAAGAATCTTCCGGCGCAGTTCCATCTTTATCGATGGCGGGCAGCCTGGTCTTGGGGGTGTTGGCCGTGCTCCTTGTCTGGCTGGGAGTCTTTCCGGTTTCGTTGATACAGATGATTCAGAGCGTGGCTGCCAGTCTCTAATTCGCACCTTGCAGTTGCGCTGAAGGCGTATCTCGAAGAACGTCTCCTTGCGGAGTAAGGAGCCGGTTCTCAGGGAATTCTCCTGCTCACAAGGATGGCCGGCAGTTTCTCGATGCTGTGCTTGTTCAACTTCAGGTAGACGGTATCCTCTTTGATCCGGTCGATCTGCGAAACGGGAATGGTCACGTCCTTCTGACCCCACAGATGCCCTTCGCGCAGCACGAGATGGGTGATGTGCCCATTCAGCGGATCGACGAGGAACTCATCGACCCGGCCCACACGCCCGTCGGTAGCCTCGACGCGAGCACCCCGGTGCACCGCCAGTTCACCGGGCGGAATCCGCTCGTGCTCCTCCAACACCAGCGTCATCTCAGGCACGAAATAGGGCGACATCATGTATCCCTCGCGTGCGTAGCCGAGGTAGGGCGCATCGCCCCGGACGTACTCATATTCGATGAACGGCTCCAGCGCGGCCAGCTCATCGAAAGTGCAGCGCAGGCGAATCTGATGTGGGGTGCTTTCCAGCACAAGATCGATCGGTACGATGCGCTCGACGCGCAAGAAATCCTTCTCCCTCACGACGAGATGCGTGACCTCGCGCAGGGCCGGGTTGATGATCACGCGCGTCGTTCGACCACACGGGCCATCGGCGCAGCGTACTTCAGCGTTGATTGGGATGTCCATCGTTGTCACCTCTTGTCGAGTGCATTTCACATTCATGCGCTCGCCTTTTCATTTTGAGTCGCGCCCGGCGACAGTATTTCCTTCGGAGTTGCCGCACTGCAGTGCGGGCAGGTAAAGTCGGTCTGGGCCGGCACGTAGGTCTGGCCGCAGAACGGACACTCGATCGGCTGCGGTGGCGGCGGTTCGGCGGGAACCTCGCGAACGACTTCGCGCGTCACGGCGCGGCCCGGCCAACCCAGTCCGCCGATGAAGATCGGCCAAAAGCCGTAACCCGGTCCGCGCCCGCCGCTGCCGATAGAAGAAGAACTGGAACTCGACGATCCGGATGAAGATGAACGCGACTCCCGGTCGCCCATCGCCCCCAACGCGACAAACAACACGGCGAGGATCACAACGGCGAACACCGTGATGAGCACGATGAATGCTGTCAGGCGCAGCGCCTTGGACAGGTCGTACAGCTCGTAACCGTAACTGAACAGGAAAGCGCCGCCGATGTAAACCGGCACCAGCACGGCGATCAGCGGCAGGCCACTCGCTTCAGGCAGGTCGGCTCCGATCCAGATGTGATAGGCGATGAACACGATCAGCGCGAGAGACGCCAGCGCGATCAAGCCGCCGGGGATCAACAAATACAACGGCTTGCCTGGTCTCTGGTCGTCGTAATGGTGATCGACGACCTGCCGCGTTTTAGCGCGGACATCGAAAATGCCGTTCACGTCGCCACCCTCGGATACAACTGCCCGCCGATGATCACCAGGAGCGCCGTCGCCGCCAACAAGATTCCGAAGTCCAGCGCCAGCCCGAAGGCGCTGACGCCGCCGTTCAGCATCAGTGTTCGCAGCGCGTCCACCTCGTACGTCAGTGGGTTGACGTGCGCGATCACCTGCAGCCACGCGGGCATGATCGCGACGGGATAGATGGCGTTGCTGGCGAAGAATAACGGCATCGTCAACACCTGGCCGATGCCGAGGAACCGCTCGCGCGTCTTGACCAGAGCGGCGATGATCAGCGACAGCGTGGAGAAGAAGGCCGCGCCCAGGATCACCGTGGCGAACGCACCGACGAGCGCGAGCGGATTCCAGTCGATCTGCACGCCGAGCAGGAACGCCAGCGCGTAGATGATGACCATCTGAGACACGCCACGCACGCTGGCCGACAGCGCCTTGCCCAGCACTAATGCAGTGCGCGGTGTGGGGCTGGCCAGCAACTTGTGGACGATCCCCAGATCGCGCTCCCAGATGATGGCGATGCCGTAGAAGATGGCGATGAACAACACGCTCTGCGCCAGGATGCCGGGGGCCATGAAGTCCAGGTAGGGCAGCCCGCCGGTCGGGATGGCGCGCGTCTGGGTGAACACCTCGCCGAACACCAACAGCCAGAGGGCCGGCTGCACGGCACGCGTGATCAAATCGGTCGGGTCGTGGCGCAGCTTGCGCGCTTCCAGTTCGGCGATGACCAGCGTCTTGCTCACGAACTGGACGACGGCGGCCACCGGATTCGCCGGGCGCGGCAAAGCCAGATTAACCGAGACGGCGCGCGGTGCGTCTCGTTCTCGAAGTCTCACGGTAACCTCCACCGGATTCTAGCGTGTCGCCGGCGTAATGCACGAAAACATCGTCGAGCGTGACCCCGTTCCCGCCGATCGAGGCCTTGAGCTGGGCCGGTGTCCCGATAGCGGCTACTTTGCCCTGGTGCATGATCGCCACGCGGTTGCACAAACTGTCGGCTTCTTCCATGAGGTGGGTGGTCAGCACGATCGTCGTGCCATAATCGGCGCGCAGTTGCTCGATACGTTGCCAGACGGCGTTGCGCGCCAGCGGGTCTAGCCCGACCGTCGGCTCGTCGAGGAACAGCACGGGCGGCCGGTGCAGCATCGACTGGGCGATTTCCAACCGGCGGATCATGCCGCCGGAGTAGTCGCGCACGAGCTTATGCGCCACATCCGCCAGGCCCATGAAAGCGAGTGAAGCGTGTATGCGCGACTCGCGCTCGGCACGCGAGATGTTGTACAGCTTGGCAAAGATCAGCAGATTCTCGTAGCCGGCCAGCGCACCGTCGGCCGAGAGCAGTTGCGGCACATAGCCGATGACGCGACGCACGTCGGCCGCGTGATGCACGATGTCGAAGCCGGCAACGCGCGCGTCCCCCGAAGTGGGCGGCAACAGCGTCGTCAGCATCTTGAGGGTCGTGGTCTTGCCCGCACCGTTGGGGCCGAGCAGCCCGAACACTTCGCCTATTTCCACCGAGATCGTCAGTGCATCTACGGCCGTTAGCTCACCAAAGCGGCGTGTCAGCGCTTGCGTTTCCAGAATGGACATGCGTCACCTCTTCTTGAGATAGGGCGCGCGCAGGCCGAGCAGCACGACGATCAGAGCGCCAAACAGCCAGGGCAGGACACTGCGAAAGGTGGTCATGCTGTCCTCAATTCGGCACTGGTCGTTGCTTCTCATCCCTATGAAAGATAAGCCCAGGACTCCAGGGCGTGCCCAGCGCCGGCAGCACCCAACGATCCAGCCCCAACCAGCCAGCGGTCTTCCAGGCCAGCACCAGCCAGGTGGCGATCACGAACAGGATAGGGTTCGTGCTTACCGAGCCGGCCAGCAGGTAGTTCACGTTCATGAAGCTGCCGAAGAACGCCGCGATGCCGGTGAAGAGACCCAGGATCAGCGCAATGCCGACGAGCAACTCGCCCCAGGCGACCAGGCCGCTCCAGAAAGCCGCGTGAGGCAGCACCGCGTTTTGCAGGAATGCGGCATACCACCCCTGCACGTCGGGATGATCGCCGCCGGTCTTCGTCAATGCGTTGGTCACGAAACCGGTGATGGCCGCGCCAGCCTGGCTGCCGACCCAGGCTGCGCTGTGCAGCTTCTCCCAGCCGGCCTGCAGCCAAGCCCAGCCGACGTACAGCCGCAGGATCAGCCAGATCCACGCCCAGCGCACATCGCCGAAGAGCGAGCGGGCGATGGGGGAATCTTCGATCGTTCTGACATCGCGCGTTGACGCGCGCGCCTCACGCAACGTGTTCCGTAGACCTTGTGTAGTGTTCACGTTTGCCCCCTTCATAGACGCGTCTCATATCGAGTGAGATCGATCGGTTTCACGTTTTGCCATTATGATAAGCTGTAACCGGCTCGCCTGTCCTTACACTCGACTCAAGCCAGGCTTAAGAGAACCTAAAGGCGCGCAGAGTCCACCGTGATCTTCAGTGCTCGTCGCGGCGGACTCTGCGATTCACGACATCGCTGTCTGGTGAGCGATGTCCAGTCCGGGGATCGGGTTCTGCGCTACGTCTTCAGATCGTGTTGCATGCTGTCAAACTGGTCCTTCGTGATCTCGCCCCGAGCGTAGCGCTCTTTCAGAATCTCTAACGCTCTGACGGAACTCGACCGGGCCGAGTAGTTAGAGCGCGTCAAGGTTCGAATGGCAACGACGACCAGAACGATCAGCGCGATCCAGAAGAGCAGCATCATCACGCCGCCGAAGATCGTCCATCCAGCTCCAAAGCCATGTAGCCAGAACATCGGTGTACCTCCTGTCACACATCATGCCGCCCGGTGCTCACGTTGCACCGAGCGATGGGGTATCAGCGCCGCGCCGGCTACGATCAACATGGCCACCAAGGCGGCCAGATACATCGCCGGCTCAAGCAGCACGACACCCAGCGCGTGATCGAGCGAATACAGGCCCGGCCCGGTCAGGCCGACGACGAAGGCCACAGTCGCGAGCACCAGCGGCCACTCAACTCCGCCGTTCGTATTCCACAGCCCCTTCGGCCAGTGCACCTTGGCGATGGCGACGAGCATTGACCCGATCAGCGCAGCCGCCGCCAGAGGCGTCAGCAAGCCAATCGTAAAAGCCAGCCCGCCCAGGAACTCACCCAAAGCGCTAACCCAGGCCCAGAAGCGCGCCGGGTGCACACCCAGCTTGTCCATGAACGCGGTGTGGCCGGTCAGCCCCTTGCCGCCGAACCAGCCGAAGAGCTTCTGTGCGCCGTGACCGACGAATAGCAGGCCGACCACGATGCGCAGAATCAAGATGCCCACATCCATATTCGTTAACATGATTCACCTCCGTATATCCCCACTCCGACCGATACTGAATCGAGTGGAGGATTCTCAACCAACAGATAGAATAGCCCACAGCCCGTCGTTTTGTCTTTACGCTGAACGAAAGTCCAGCTAAAGAAATTCTTAAGTTCGCACGGCGCGTCGAACACAAGGCCAGGGTTCGGCCTGGCGCTTCAAACGCTGCCTACAACGAGATGCACCGTGCGATATTGCTCTCAGTGATGGGGACGCGCTGAGCGTGTCACACGGCCCGGCTCAACGACTGCATCGCGGACAACGCCCGGCCGTAACTGCGATACACGCTGTCCACCCATGCCTTGCGAGTGTTTACCACGGCGAACTTGCTCGCCTTGCCCTGGTGACGCAGCACTCGGTTGGTGATGACCGCGTAGGCGCCAATGTGATCTAGCTCTTCGATCCCATGCTTGCCCTTCAATACACACTTGTTAGCATACATGCGTCTCGCCTCCCTAACACTCCGCCGTTCCGTAGAGACTTGAAGTCTAGAGGGTTGGACCAACAAAAGTCGGTTACGGCCCTGGTTACGCTGAGTCGTAACCAACTTGGAAGTTGGTTACGCAGACGGGGAGCGGCGCAACGTTAGCCGTGAGGCTCTTTAACAGACGAATTCAGGCGGTCTCGGCGG
>DATEUJ010000064.1:0-3170 GCA_035283185.1 Anaerolineae bacterium
GGGGGGCGGGCGCTCTCGCCATGAGCTCGATCGTCGCCTCGCAAGGAATCGTTCATTATGAAGCCTACGGCCGCGGGCGGCCGGTGATCCTGCTGCACGGTTGGATCAATTCGTGGGGCGTCTGGCAAGAAGAGATGATCCAGCTCGCCGATCGCGGCGGCTACAAGGTGTACGCCCTGGATTTCTGGGGATTCGGCGAATCGGCCAAAGCGAAGACGCCTCCGTTCAAGATCGCATCCTACGTCGACATGGTCGACCAGTTCATGGAGGCGCTCGGTATTTTTCGCGCGCCGGTTCTGGGCCACTCCATGGGCGGCACGGTGGCCCTGCGTTTGGCGCTGGATCGGCCCGAACGGGTGACTCGCGTCGCGTGCGTCGGATCGCCTATCCACGGGAATTCGCTGAATTTCTTTCTGAAGCTGGCTGGCATCGACTGGATCGCCCACACGGTGTGGCGCGCGCCGGCTTTGCTGCGGCTCGTGATTCTGATCAACACGCTGGGCGATTCTGAGCGCGTGCGCAAGATGATTCTGCGAGATGTCGAGAAGGCCAGCATCGAATCGTTCTTTCGCAGCATCGGCGATCTGCACTCGATCGACTTGCGCCAGCCGCTGCGCCGGCTGGCGATCCCGGCGCTGGGCGTCTACGGCAAGTCCGACAACATCGTCAACCCCGATCAGGCGCGGGTCTTGGCCGAGACGGTGCACGACGCGCGGGTGCACGTTCTGGGTCGCTCGCGGCACTTTGTGATGCTGGATGAGCCGGAAGCCTTCCACGGGATCATTTCGGAGTTTCTCCGCAATTAGGATGCGCAAATACATTATCGAAGACACTCGCCTCATCTCGCCCTTCAACGAGAGGGCGCGTGATTTGAGAATCTTGAATAAGCCGTTGTGGCTGGCGCAGCGCGATGCGCTGGCGCCTTACACGCGCGAGGAACGCCCCACCGTCGGGTCGCTCGAAGAAGTGCCCAACCATCGCGACAAAGATCGCGTCGAGACGATCGTCTACCGCGACAACCTGTTCTTCGACCCGCCGTTCATCGACGAGTTCATCCGCCGCGCGCGCGAGCAGCGCAAGGCGTGCCGCGTCGCCTTCGCCCTGAACGACAAAGCGATCGTGACGCACGCGCTCAAGCTGCAGTCGGGCATCCGCCGCGAAGGCGACGCGTACCTGGCCGACCTATGGTACTTCCCGTACGGGCGTGAGAGCAACGTCCGTCCGCTGCTGATCGACACGCAGGCGCGCGAAATTGGGTACTACAACATTCCCAAGTACATGGCGCCCAACCAGGGCGATTTGACCTTCCAGGTGCCGCAGCGCGCCTTTCTGTCGATCGAGCATTGGTCGCACGTGTACGTCGCCAACTCGCCGTTCGGCGTGTTTGCCGAAGGCGCGCGTGTGGAGAAGCAGATCGAGCGGCTCGGCTTCAAGCTGCGCGTCCTGTGGCGCGGCCTGGTCGAGCGGCGGCAGGTGCTGACCACCCGCGCGCTGATCAAGAAGGGCCGCAACGTGCACATCGACCCGTCGGCAGTGATCCTGGGACCGGTCACGCTGGGCGACAACGTCGTCATCCAGCCGGGCGCCGTCATCGACAACTGTCACATCGGCAATAACGTGACCGTATCGCACGGGTGTGTGTTGATGTTGAGCGTCGTAGGTGACGGGTGCTTCTTGCCGTGGCGCGCTTCGCTGTTCCTGACGACGCTCATGGAGAACTCGATGGTGGCGCAGAACACCTGCCTGCAGATGTGCGTGGTCGGGCGCGACACCTTCATCGGAGCCGGTAACACCTTCACCGACTTCAATCTGATCTCCAAGCCGATTCGCGTCATGCATCGCGGGCGCCTCGAAGAGGCGGGCATGCCCGTCATCGGCGGCTGCGTGGGTCACAACTGCCGCATCGGCTCCGGGTTCGTCATTTATCCCGGCCGCGAGATCGAGTCCGACGTGATGCTCACGGCGGATCGCGCCGAGCGCGTGATCGCCAAGAACGTCACGTATCGACAAAGCGATCACCATGGGATTCCGGGAGCCGATCGGCTGTTCCCTGCGCAGTACCGGCCGACGGCGTGATGGACAATTTCGCTTTCATCATCCACCCGATCGATCCGAAGCGCGACGTGCAGCGCAAATTCCCGGCGCTCGGCAAAGCTCTGCCCGCGTCGGCCATCGACTTCTTCTCGCGCTTCTTCCCGCCGGTGTACATTTCGCACGTCACCGGCGCGCGGTCGGCTGCACAGGGCCATGAAATCGAAGGGTGGTTCGTCGCCTGCCCGTTCACGCCGCAGCGCATGATGACGCTGCCCGTCGAGACGGTCTACGCTAAGATCGTGAAGACGGTGCGTCTGGCGCGGAGCAGGGGCGCGCGGCTCGTGGGATTGGGCGCGTACACATCGGTCGTGGGCGACGCCGGAATCACGATCAGCCGGCGGGTGGATGTGCCGGTCACGACCGGCGACTCGTACACTGTCGCGATGGCCGACGCGGCCGTGCGCGAGGCGGCGCGGCGCATGGAGATCGACCTGGGTCGCGCGACGGTTGCCGTGGTCGGCGCGACGGGCGCCATTGGCGCGGTCGGCGCGGAGCTGCTTGCCCGGCGAGCGCCGCAATTGATCTTGATCGGCAGGCGCGCTGATCGACTGCTCCGCGTCAAGGCTCAGTGCGAGGCCGCCGGAGCGGAAGTGCAGGTCGGCGCGGACGTCGCCGCCATCCGGCAGGCCGATGTGATCCTCGCCGTATCGTCGGCGGGCGACGCGATCATCGCGCCGCATCACTTGAAGCCGGGCGCCGTCGTGTGCGATGTGGCCCGCCCACGCGACGTGTCACGCAGAGTCATCGAGGAGCGCGGCGATGTGCTGGTCGTCGAGGGCGGACTGGTCGAAGTGCCCGGCGAGGTGGATTTCCACTTCGACTTCGGTCTCCCGCCGAAGATGGCGTTCGCGTGCATGGCCGAGACGATGGCGCTCGCCATGGAGGGGCGCTACGAGCCCTATACGCTGGGCAAGGACCTCACCATCGCGCAGGTGGAAGCGATCGACGACATCGGTCGCCGGCACGGCTTCAGGCTGGGTGGATTTCGTTCGTTTGAGCGCGCAGTCACGGACGAGCAGATCGAGCAGATCAAGCGCAACGCGCACGCTGCTTGACCCCCTCCGGCTCCCCCCGTT
>DATEUJ010000065.1:0-3853 GCA_035283185.1 Anaerolineae bacterium
GGATTCGAGCAGAACGCCCTCTGTCCCGCCGGCCGTGATGACATCCTTGGCCAGGGTCACGGCTGCCGCGTCGGCAGGGTTGACCGGATTCGGCGTGACGGCCGTGCCTGTGGCCGCCGCGGATAGGCGGATCATCTGCCAGACGAGCGTGGCGTCGGCGGGCGTGGCGTCGATGCCGAACTCCGCCTTCATCAGTGCCACTCGACGCATCGACGAGGCCGGTGCCTCGATCGAGCCGATGTCGGGGGTCGAGCCGGTCCGGTTCAGTTCTGCGGTGTAGACTCCCATGTTCGTCTCTCCCTTCCTACGGCACGAACAGGTGCATGTAGCCGGTCGTCGGGATGGTCACCGAGAACGTGCCGTTGTTGACGGCCTGGTCCGAGCCGAAGTCGTTCACCCAGAAGAGCGGCTTGTCGGTGGGCGTGTCGTTGTACAGGATCGCGTAGCGGATGCCGCTGATCGTCGCCCCGGGACCCCAGGATGGATCGGCCGAATCGAGGTAGAGGATCGAGGAAGCGATGCAACTCCACGTCACGGTCCCGTCGGCCGGCTGCTCGTCGTAGAGTGTCGTCGTCCACGTCGGCTCCGTGCCGCCCGACGTGCCGGACGTGATGGCCACGTACAGCTTGCCGTTGCCCGTGGTGGGCCGGACGACGTCTCCGGCGACGTAGGCCGTCGTGGCCGCCCAAGTGGGGCTCCACGAGTTCGCGGCCGTATAGGTGACAACTTTTGTCCCGATCGTCGCGCCGCCGGCCGTGTAGCCGGTGCCCGTGACCTCGTTCGTCACGTCCGCCTTGACTTCATGCTCGAGGTTCAAGGTGTAGCCCGATGCGGCGAGCATCACCTTCATGGTGTCGCTCAGATAGTCCGACTGGCGAGCTTCGCCGGCAGCCTCTCCGCCGACCATGTTCGCCCATGCTTTTCTGTACCAATTGGCCGGCATTTCACTCTCCTCCTTCGTCCTTCTTCGTCATGACGTATTCGATGTGACTCAGACGCTTGTCGATCGAGCGCAGCGTTGACACGATGTTGTCGTTGATCTCCAGCATCGAGCGACGTGCCTCCATGAGCTGATCCTGGTGGCTCGCCAGCCGCGCGGCGTTCTCCTTGACCTGCTTTTCCAGGAGCAGGACTCCCGCGAGCTGGCCGTTGAACTGTGTGACCTTTTCGACGATGAACGCTGGCGTGGTCGCTCGCAGTTTTTTTAGCAGCCAGAGAATCAAGGCGCTGTTCGTCGCGGTGCCGAGGACGATGGCGGCGAGCAACAGGGCCCGCCACGTCTCGCCTGATAACATCGGATCGCTCATTCCCCCTCCGGCTTGTCTGGTTTGGCGTTCGCCGGCTGAGCGAGTACAGGCGCTCCCCTGCGGTGGCCTTGGGTGCTGAGCCAGGCGGTGTAGGCGATCAGGAGTCCGGCCGCAGCGCCCTCCCTGACCGGCCTGGCCGTTTCCTCGTCCCAACCGAGGATGGATGGGAGAAAATAGACGAGCACGAGAATGGGGACACGCCAAGTGAGCCGCTGCATCTTCTCGCGGAGGGTTGGCGTCCTCATGCGAATGGGCCTCCAGCCCGCACGCGAGTCCTGAACCGGAGCGGCATCAGCGACGCTTCTTTCCAGTTGCCGTCTTTCTTGCGGATGCCGAAACGGTCGCTCGGTACGTTATGGGGTCCGTCGTCGAGTTCGCGCACGGTATAGGCCTCCACCCCGGCGGCCGTGTGCGCGAGCACGTCCCGGAAGAGGAAGTCGCCGACCTGTTTATCCGACCAGCGCCGCCGGATGAAGTAGAACGGGAACTTCTGTGGCCTCGGCGCGGTGTGCCAGCCAACCTCCGTGCACCAAAGCCGCCGACCCATCGCCGCCGCGCGCAGCCGGCGCAGCTCCATGCCACGGTCCGGTGCATCCCACTGCGCCCGGTTAGGGCGGTAGGGCTGGAAACCGACGCTCACGTTCACCTCGCGGCCCATCGCGTCGAGGGCAGCGGAGACCCACCAGAGCGACCGATCAGAGAGCGACGAGATGCCGCCCGTAATCACGATTGCGTCCGGAAGCTCGTTCTCGATTTCAAGGGCGGCGTTCCTCCAGATGCGGCCGGCTTCCTGCGGGGGCACGTAGCGATTGCGGACATCCCAGCGCTGTCCAATCTCGATCGCCACTTCTTCGCGCCGGGCGTTCTCCATCCGCAGAAAGTGGGCGACCCGACGGCACCTCTCGATGGCGAAGGTGGGCTCTGGGGCGTCCACCAGGAGATTGAGCCGAAGATTCGCGTCGCGGTGCGCGTTGAGCATCGGTCCTGCGTCTGCGATGACTGGGAGCTCGCGGCGCAACCCGTCGAACTCGAGCCCGCGCAGATAGCGCATGTCGTGCTTCGGTAGCATCTGCGCCGGCGCCTGAAGGTAAATGAGAATGGCCTCAGCTCTTGGGCGGACCGGCGATCGTCTCGCCCTCGCGGGAAGGCGCGAAGACGGTTGTGTTCGAGGAGAACTTGCCCCAGAAGGCGATGGCGAGCGCCCCGAGGATCCCGCCCCATTCCTCCCCGCTGATGAGATTGTCGTTGTTGAAAGCCAGCGCGACCGCTGGCGCGGCGGCTCCGATCCCGAACATGAGGGCGACGATGAGTTTCTTGATCAGCATGAGACCTCCGATGTCATTTCATCCTCACGGCGATGCCGACGCGCGCGTATCCATCGCGGCCCATCACGATATCGCCGACCGCGTAGAGCTTTCCGCTGACTGGGATGTGCGCGCTCAAGCTCATCCGCCATCCGCCGAGCGGCAGGTAGTCATGGCGCGCGACGAGTGCGTGCACCTCCGCGCCATAGCCGGCGAAGCGCGCGCCGCCTCCGTAGAAGCTCAGCGCGATCCCGTCGGGGCTCTGCTTGTTTGCGACCGTGCCCGCCGCGATGATCGGTCCCACCTGAGCGCCGTGACTGGCATAGGCTACAAAGTGGGCGCCTGCGAAGACTTCAAGCGTCGTGTAGGTCGCGGGATCATCGGCTTTGAACTGCTCCTTCAGGCCAGACACATCCGCGCGCAGCTCGACGCCGAAGCGGCCGAGTCCCATCCCTCCGACGAGACGACCGCCGACGATATCGCCCCGCTCGAGCGTGAAGCCGTCCTTGCCATCGTCGACGTATTGCCAAAGCGCCTGGGTCCAGAGGTAGAAGCCGAGGAATGTCGGCGCGTCGAGGGATGTGTCGTCTGCGATTGATGCGCTTGTGGGCGTTCGCATCTGCGGAACCCATTCGGGAGGTTCCTGGGCGCCCACCACTGTCGCGAACCCGAAAGCGAAGATGGCGAGCTTCAATGGTCAACTCCACGCCACGGGCCGCACTCCTGCTTGTCGGGCCGGCACGCGCGGACTTCTCCGCGGCCGTGGGCGATGACGAAGAAGCCCGCCATTGGTGCGCCCGTTGCGTCTCGCTGGTCGCCGCACACCTCGGGTTCGCCCTCAAAGGCGGGCGTCTGTGGATCGTCGCGCATCGTCGTTGATCCAAAGTGCGAACAGGAGAACGTCGAGGGGGCTTGAAGACATGGAAGCGCCGGACCGTCGCCGATTCGATACTGCCAAACCGGGCACGCTTGGCCCTGATCGATGCTCTTGCCGAGGAGATAGAGCTCGCAATCGAGCGCCCTCGGCCAGCCCTCCATGTGGCAGTTGGCCGTCGCATTCGGGCCATGGATGACCTGGCAGAAAGCGAGATCGCCCTGGACCCATACCGTCGAGTCGTGACCGTTGCCGTACGGCTTGTTCCGCATGTAGACGCGGGCGCCCTCGGCCGGCTCCTTGGGGCATGACTCCGCGCCGGGGGCGGGGATCGGGGGCGTGGGCGGCGGGGTCGGTGGAACAGGGGG
>DATEUJ010000066.1:0-29717 GCA_035283185.1 Anaerolineae bacterium
TTAAGCGGCGCCTCGGACTGGTCGGTTGGCTGCTCACCACGCCCGTCCGGTCTGGGGAACGTAGCCGCCTATAATCGGCGAGTAGCTATGTCGTTCCTGTATGCCTATTGACCATCGGGGGTATTGACAAAGCATGTCCGTTGACACCCAGGATTCACACTTCTCAACATTTTCAGGTGACCGGCGCTTTCAAAGCGCCGGTCACCTGGTTGAAGCAGGCCAACTCGATCAAGTTACCCGCCGGATCGTAGAGCATCACCCATCGCGATCCGGCGTCTTCCTCGATGCCCCACGGCAGCTCGCCGCATCGAGATCGTCCACGGCGAAGGCGACGATGGGGAAGCGCGTTGGCGCCGGATGGGGTGTGCCCCTCATCCCAACCGTAGGGGCAGGCCTTGCGCCTGCCCCAGGGAGACCGCTTGGGCGACCGCAAAAGCCGCCCTATCCGGAAGGTTCGTGTGCGCTCGGTACACGAACCGAGCCGGTGCGCTATCGTCAGTTAGGGCGCTGGGTGCGAAAGTGCGCCATCACCGTGCGCACGTCGGCCCGGCTGCTCACGCCCAGCTTGGACAGGATGTTGCTCACGTGCGTCTTCGCCGTCTCGCGCGTGATCGTCAGCTCGGCGGCGATCTGCGGGTTGGTGTAGCCGCGCGCGATCAGCTCAGCCACCTGGCGCTCGCGCGGCGTGAGCTCCGAGACGTAATGCATGGAATAGGGGAGAAAGTCGAACATGTGACGCCTCCGGTCAGGGAGAAATCGATTCCAGCAGGCGCGCGATCTCGGCGACGACCTCTGGCGCGATCAGCGCACACAAGACGAGCGCGATCAGCACGACCAGCGTCCACGCGGCGCGGCGTCCCAGGTGTCCCTGGAGACTGAACCGCACTTTGTCGTCTGTCGCCGAAAGGTGAACCCGCCACTGCGATCGCCTTTGTCCCTTGCTCATTCTCTACCAGGTTCAACCGGCCCGCCCGACCCAGAAATGGTTGGGCAGCACGGTCGATACGGGCACGACGCGCACATCGCCGATGCGCAGCTCGGCCCGGTCGACCATGCGCCGGTTCACGTAGCACACGTCCGGCGCGACGCCGAACTTCTGCCGGTAGCGCGCCGCCGCCAGCCGCACTTTCTCGTCGATGTGGCGGCGCGGGTCGTCGTCGAACCACAACAAGCCTTCGCGCATATCCATTACCTCCTACTTTGCCAGCTCGAAGCGAGCGACGTGCCAGGTGTTGTGCGTCACGTCTTGAAACAGGTCGAAATCGCCTTCGACGCAGCGCACGCGGAAGTAATGGCGCTGCACGCGGCCGCCCCATTGGCGCGTGCTGGTCGTCCAGCAGCGCTCGACGGCGTGCACGTCGTAGCGCCGGCCGCGCCACAGGAACGCGCGCGGAAAGTATCCGAAGCGCTTCGCCTGCATGTCGATGGCTTCGACGCGCCTGGGGCGGCGCGCGCTCGCGCGGGTCGCCTTGTTACCAAACACGATCATGCCCATCGATGACTGTCTCCTCTCCCAGGATAGTGTACTGGCGCGGCGTCGGCGCCGGCATGCCGGGCGCGCTCGACCACGACGGCAGCATGGGCGTCGCCGGCTGGCTTGGCTGCGGCGGCGTCATCACGACGATCGGCGGCTGCGGCTGCGCCGGCTGGCGATCGCGTGCGGCGCGCTGCGAGCCGAGGTACATGCCGCCCAGAATGGCGAACGGCACGACCAGCCCCGCGCCGCACGCCGCGCCGGTCAGCATCGTCATCGTCTGATCGGACAGTCGAGAGATGACGGCGGCGGCGAGCGTGACGCCGAACGCGACAAATACGATGGCGGCCAGTAGCCCGGTGTTTCTCATCGCTCAATCCGCGTGTACTCGCTGTCGAAACACATCGAGCGGCGCTCGCAGCTTCAGCGGCACGAGCCGCTCGATCGAAGCCGTTTCGTCGGGTTCTTGATCGGCGACGTCCCAACCGCGCTGGCCGGACGACAACCGATCGACCACGAGGCCGATTTCTTCGGGCGCGGCGAAGGCAGCCTGAAAGCGAATCACCCCCGCGCCGGAGACGGCCAGGAAGTCCCCCCGCCCGCACAAGCGCTCCGCCCCACTCCCTCCGATGCCTGTCGCCACCCGCGCATCCTCGATGCTCGTCACGCGCCCCACCAGTCGCACCGGGAAGTTCGCCTTCGTCACCGCGCCCAACAACGCCGCCGACGGCTTCTGCGTGCAGGCCACCACATGAATGCCCGCCTCGCGCCCGCGCTGCGCCAGCCGCGCCAGCGCCTCCAGCGCCGGCTTGCCCGCCGTTGCCACCAGGTCGGCCAGCTCGTCGATGACCACCACGATACGCGGCGTGCTCACGCGCTGCCGGTCGCGCTGCTCCATCACGCCGGTCAGCTCCACGAGCGCAGCAGCAGCCTCCTCGACGTCGACGATGACCGGCTTGAGCAGATGCGGCAGGCCGGCCAGCATGCCGAAGGCGCGCCCGGCCTTGGGGTCGATGAGCACGAGCTGCAACTGGCTGCGGCGGTGCGCCAGCGCCAGGCTGAGGACGATGGCCTGCGCCAGGGCGGTCTTGCCCGAGCCGGTGGTGCCCGCCACCAGGACGTGAGCGACATCCGGCGAGGGCAGGCGCAGCAGCAGCGGCGCGCCGTCGTCGGCGATGCCCAGCACGGCGGTGCCCAGCGGCACGGCCGGCAGCCGACGGCACACGTCGAGCAGGCGCACCGGCTCGGGGTGGGTGCGGGGCACTTCGAGGTGTAGCGCCGCGCCGTGGCGCGAGACGCGCACCTGGGGGGCGCCGAGGGCGAGGGCCAGTTCGTCGGCCAGGGCCTGGACGCGGTTGAGGCGCGTGCCCAGGGCGGGGGCCAGGTGGAACTGCACCCAGCGCGGGGTGACGACGCCGCCGGCGACGCGGGCGGGGGCTTTGTGGTGGGCCAGCACCATCTCGATTCGGTCCGCTTGCAGCTCGAGTAGCTTCCGCATGGGTGCGCCTCCAGTACGAAAAGGGGTCACATATAGTATAGAACAAATGTTCTATTTGTCAAGAGAAAAAAAGCCGGAGCGTGGCCCCGGCGCTACAGACCTGGTAGGTCTTCCCGATCCAGCCTACGACTCGGATTGGCGGACAAGACCTGCCAGGTCTACTCGGAATTAGTTCTGGCTGGTTTTGGCCAGTTTCTTCATCAGGCGGGACTTGCGGCGGGCCGCGTTGCGCTTGTGGATCACACCTTTGGCAACGGCTCGATCGAGCGCACTGTAGGCAACTCGGATGGCCTGCTCCGCTTCAGGCGGGTTGCCCGAATCGATCGCCAGGCGTGCCTCTTTCGCCGTGCTTCGCGCGCGCGCCCGGATCGCCTGATTGCGGATCTGTTTCCGCTTGCCGCTGCGGATGCGCTTCAGTGCAGACTTGATGTTTGCCAAACCACTCCTCCAACTTGATTCGACGGATTGAACGGCGGCGATTTTACCTGAGATCGACGGATTTGTCCAGGCTCCGAATTTGAGTCGACACCGTATGCATGTATAATCAAAACAAGAGGAGCGGCCACATGATCGACACTCGACCGAAGCGAGCGCCGATGTGGAAGAGGTGGTGGGCGCGCTGGTGTTTTTTGCGCGCCACCTTCCACCGGCATTGGGGCAACCTGGGGAGCGGGCGCGCCGCGTACGAGCGCGCGGTGGATTTCTTCACGCGCGCCGTCGAGAGCGATCGGCTCTTTGTCAATGCGTATTACCAGCGCGGCGTGCTCTACTGGCGCGAGATTCAGAACTACCATCACGCGATTCGCGACTTCACGCGCGTGCTGGAGCTTGATCCGCAGCGGACGCTGGCGCTATACATGCGCGCCCTCGCGTATCAGTCGCGCGGCGACTACGACGACGCCATCGCCGACTACGAGCGCTTCCTGTCGGTCGATGGCGGTTCGGTGTGGGGCGAGAGCGCGCGCATTCAACTGGACGGCGCCCGCGATCTGCGGGATGCTCGGAATGCTCACCGCGCTCGATGAACACTTATAAAGGCACTTTCTCTGTGCCTCTGTGTCTCCGTGGCTAGATCTGAACAATCACCAGACACTTACTCCTTGACGCTTGCGGCTGTGCGTGCTATGATGACGCCGAAGTCCAAGGAGACCGGGCGGCCGCGGACGGCTTCGAGCCGTTCGAGGAAAGTCCGAACTCCATAGGGCGCGGTGCTGGGTAACACCCAGGCGGAGCGATCCGCGGAAGAGGGCCACAGAAACAATACGCCTCCGGCATGCCGGGGGTAAGGGTGAAAAGGTGGGGTAAAAGCCCACCGGCGGCACTGGTGACAGGGCCGGCCAGGCAACCCCCACCGGGAGCAAGGCCAAGCAGCGAGCGACCCCTTCGGGGGCACAGAGGTGGCCCGCCTCCAGACTCGCGGGTAGGCCGCAGGAGATGATCGGCGACGATCATCCCAGATAGATGGCTGCCGCCCGATGCGTCGGGTACAGAATTCGGCTTACAGGTCTCCTTGGACCATCAGTTTCACTTTCCCAACCTATTTCCTACCAATTTCCTCATTTTGCTACTAGACTTTTCCCCAAAGTGTGGTGTATAATGTGGCCCTAAGTGGGGGAAAGTGGGTCATTATGGGAGAGATGCGCCTGATTTCCCCGCTTTTCTGACCGAAAGTGGGGAAAATAAGAACGCATGTTCTTAGGCGAATTCTCTCACACAATCGACGACAAGGGCCGCCTCACGCTTCCCGCCAAGTTCCGCGCCGATTTCGCGACCGGTATTGTCGTGACACGCGGCATTGACCGCTGCCTCTTCGCATTCCCCTCGACTCAGTGGCACAAGCTTGCCGAGCGGGTGAGCGGGCTGCCACTCACCGAGCCTCAAGCGCGCGAGATTCGCCGCCTGCTGTTCTCCGGGGCCAGCGACGACACGCTGGACAAGCAAGGTCGCGTTCTCATCCCGCAGTATCTTCGCGAATACGCGAATCTGAACGGCGAGGTCATCGTCGCCGGTCTCAACACGCACGTGGAGATCTGGAACCCGGACGACTGGAACGCGGCTCGCCAGGGATTTGAGTCCGGCGCGCTGGACGCCGGCCACTGGGCAAAGCTAGGCATTTAGCGCAGGGACGTGGCGATGGCACCTCTCACGGAGCACGTCCCTGTCTTGTTGCACGCAGTATTGGAGGGGCTGGATCCGAAACCCGGTGGGCGCTTCATCGACTGCACGTTGGGCGGCGCCGGGCACACGATGGCACTGCTCGATCGAACCGGCCCCGACGGGCGCGTCTTGGCGCTCGACGCCGATGCAGTGGCTATCGAGCGCGCGCGCGCGCGGCTGCAGATTCGCTTCGCGGGCGATCGTGTCGTGCTGGCGCACAACAACTTCGCGGCGCTCGCCGAAGTGGCTCGCCGGCACGGGCTCGTCGACGTCGATGGCGTGCTGATGGATCTAGGTCTGTCGTCCGATCAACTTGCGTCGGATCGGGGCTTCGGGTTTCAAAGTGCGGGCCTCGACATGCGCTTCAACACGACGCAGGGTGAAACCGCCGCCGACCTGGTGAACACGTTGCATGCCGACGAGCTGGCCGACCTGATTTTTCAATACGGCGAAGAGCCGGCCAGCCGCAGAATCGCCCGCGCGATCGTGGAGGCGCGCCCGATTCGAACGGCGGAACAACTCGCCCGAGTGGTCGCCGAAGCCACGGGCCGGCGCGGTCGCCTGCATCCTGCGACGCTGACGTTCCAGGCGCTTCGGATCGCCGTCAACGACGAGCTGGGTTCTTTGATCAAGGCGCTGCCGCAGGCGCTCGCGCTCCTTCGGCCCGGCGGGCGGCTGGCCGTGATCGCTTTTCACTCGCTGGAAGATCGCATTGTGAAGGAGTTCCTGCGGCGAGAATCGCGCTCGGTCACTCCGCAGCCAGACTCGCCGCCGGATAGCACGACGCGCGAGGCGACGCTGAGATTGATCACGCTCAAGCCGGTTGTGCCGGGCGCTGACGAGATCGTGCTCAACGCGCGCGCCCGCAGCGCCAAGCTGCGTATTGCCGAGAAACTGTAGGTTCACCAATCACCAATTACCACTTACTGATGAATCGCCTGACGGAATGGATCGATCATGGTTTGAAGCGCGCACGCTGGCCGGCCAGCCGCGCGGCGCGGATCGCCGTGTTCCTGTCGCTGGCGCTGCTCGTGGCCGACGTCTATCTGGTGCAATCGAGCCAGATTGCCACGACCAACCGGCGCGCGGAAGCCATGCGGCGCGCGCTGACGGAACTACGCCGCGAGAACGCGCTGCGCCTGTCGCGGATTGCCGAGCTGACGTCGGCTGCCCGGATGCTGGAACGCGCCGGGGCGCTCGGTTTCCAGGCCGCGGAAATCGTCGAGTTCGTGCGAGTGCCGGTTGTCATTCACGACGACGCACCGTCTCTACAAGACGATCGCCGGGAGCGCTGAGCGATGCCAGATCGATCGCGCCGTCGTCTCCTTGCGCTCACCGTAGGGATAACCGCATTTGGCCTCATCTTGATCGCGCAGTTGATTCGCTTGCAGGTCGTCGAGCACGATTACTGGATCGGCCAGCGCGAGAAGTGGCAATCGGAGACGCGCGACATCGTTCCCGAGCGAGGGCGCATCTGGGATCGCAATGGGGTGCTGCTGGCCGGCAACGAGCCGCGCTATCAAGTGGCCGTCGACCGGACGGCGCTGACCGACAGCCGTTCCGGCTCGGACAACCTGGCGATGTTGATACGCGACGCGGCGCCAGTACTTGGCCTGACATCCGAGGAAATCAGCCAAAAGCTTGCGGGCGACCAAACACGGTCGCTCCTGAAGACCGACCTGGATGCTGCGCTGGGCGAGCGTGCGATGGATCTGGGCCTGTCGTGGATCGAGGTCGAGCCTTATTGGAAGCGCGTATATCCGGAAGGGGCGCTCGCCGCGGCCGTCCTGGGGTTCTACAACGCCGAGCGCAAGGGGTACTACGGCCTGGAGGCTTATTATCAGGGCGAGCTGGCAGGCCATACGCTCAGCGTCGAGATGGATCGAGACGTGTGGCGTGATCCGCTGCCGCTGAACGTGCCGCCCGATCTCTTCGCGCCGCCCGGCGCCGATCTCGTATTGACGATCGATCGCACCGTCCAAATGATCGTCGAAGAGGAGCTTTTCCGCGCGCTGGAGACGTCGGGCGCTGCAAGCGGACTGATCATCGCCATGGATCCGCGCACGGGCGCGATCCTGGCGATGGCCAACGCCCCCGGCTTCGATCCGAACAAGTACACCGATACGGCGGCGAGTGAGCCGGCGCGATTTGTGAACCCGGCCGTCAGCGAGGTCTACGAGCCAGGATCGGTGTTCAAGATCGTCACGCTGGCCGCGGCGCTGGACTCGGGACTGGTGACGCCTGATACGACGTACGTGGACACGGCCTGTCTCGAAGTCGGCGGGCGCTCGTTGTGCAACTGGGATCGCGAAAGCCACGGCGCGGTGACGATGGTCGAGATGATGGCCAAATCGCTCAACGTCGGCGCCGCCACGTTGAGCATGCGCATGGGGGCGCCAACGTTCTACAATTATGTCAGCGCGTTCGGGTTCGGGAACCGGACGGGCGTCGACCTGCAGGGCGAGGTGCCCGGCCACGTGCGGACGCCCGCCGACGTCACCTGGTACGAGAGCGATCTGGGGACGAACGCCTTCGGACAGGGCCTGTCCGCGACGCCGCTGCAGATGATCGCGGCGGTGGCGGCGGTTGCGAACGATGGCGTGCTCGTGCGACCGCACGTCGTGAAGACGATCATCGAAGGTGATCGCGTGCGAAGCGCGCGCCACGCGCGCACCGTCGAGGCCGGTCATCCGATCAGCCCTGAGACAGCGCGCATCCTGACCGACGTTCTGGTCAAAGCCGTCGCGCGCGAGGTGCCTCAGGCGCAAGTGCCGGGCTATCGCATCGCGGGCAAGACGGGCACGGCTCAAATCCCGATCCCGGCCGGGTATGACGACCCGTGGACGATCGCGTCTTTTGTGGGATACGGCCCGGCCACCGATCCGCGTCTCATCATCCTGGTGCGACTCGATCGGCCGACGATCTCGCCGTATGGCTCTACGACGGCCGCGCCGGTCTTCCAGCGGGTCGCCGCTCGTCTCTTTCCGGTGCTGGGCATTCCGCCCGATAGTCCGGACGCGGCGAGCGCCCCGTAGCGCGACGTAGTGCGGATCGGGCGACAGCCGGCGCGAAGCCGTCGGGCGCGTGACATTCACTTCGGGTGCAAGTCGTCTATGATGACGCTGGCAGACGTAATCGAAGGTTTGAGCGGCGCGCGGCCCGCGCGTAGCGGGGCGCTGCAGCCGGTGCGGCGTTTCATCGCCGATTCGCGCCAGGCCGCGCCGCGCGACGTGTTCGCTGCGCTTAGGGGCGAGAAGACGGACGGCCATCTTTACGTGGAGCACGCGTTCGCGCGCGGCGCGATCGCCGCGCTGATCGACCGTGACGTCGCGATCGGCGCGCTCGCTGCGGACGTCATCGACGTGCGGCCGGGCCGCCCGGTCCCGCCCTCGGTGCCGCTGCCTGCGTGTCTGCGCGTCACCGACGTGCTGGCGGCGCTGCAGTCGCTGGCGCGCTGGTGGCGCGATCGTTTTCCCGCGCTGCGCGTCGTCGGGATTACGGGCAGTGTGGGCAAGACCAGCACGAAGGAGCTGACGGCGGCCGTGCTGTCGCGCAGGTATGAAGTGCTGAAGAGCGAAGGCAACCTGAACAACGAGATCGGGCTGCCGCTGACGCTGCTGGAGATCGATCATCATCACGAGCGGGCCGTTCTGGAGATGGGCATGTACGCGCGCGGCGAGATCGCCATGCTGTGCTCGATCGCCCGGCCAGCCGTCGGCGTGATTACCAACGTCGGGCCGGTTCACCTGGAGCGCCTGGGCACGATCGAAGCGGTGGCAGAGACCAAAGCCGAGCTGGTCGAGGCGCTGCCCGGCGACGGCGTCGCCATCTTGAACTACGACGACGCGCGCGTGCGCCCGATGGCGGGCCTGACGAAAGCGCGTGCCTTCTTTTATGGACTGGATCCGGCAGCCGATCTGTGGGCCGACGACATTCACAGCGAGGGGCTGCAAGGCATCCGTTTCCAGATGCACTACAGGGATGAGACTCTGCACGTGCACGTACCCCTGTTAGGGCGACACAGCGTCCACACTTCGCTGCGGGCTACGGCCGTGGGCCTGGCCGAAGGCATGTCGTGGGATCAGATTCTCGAAGGCCTGCAAGATCGACGCGCGCAACTGCGGCTCGTCGTCGTGCCCGGCCCGAACGGCTCGACCATACTGGACGATACGTACAACGCCAGCCCGGAATCGACGATCGCCGCCCTGAACCTGCTGGCCGAGTTAGAGGGGCGCAAGATCGCCGTTCTGGGCGACATGCTGGAATTAGGCAGCCACGAAGAGGAGGGGCACCGGAAGGTGGGCTTGAGGGCAATGGACGTCGCGCGCGTGCTGGTGACGATAGGCGAGCGCGGCGCGATCATCGCGGAAGAGGCGCGGCGCAGCGGCATGCCCGCCAACCGGGTGCGCGCCTGCGTGTCAAATGAGGAGGCCGTCGAGTATTTGAAGACCGTGATCGAACCAGGCGATATGATCCTCGTGAAAGGGTCGCGCGGCCTGCACATGGAGGATATCGTCACGGCGCTGGGACAGGGCTGATGTCGGCGGCGCTGTTTCTCGGCGGGTTGTCGTTTCTACTGGCAGTGATCTGGGGTGGGCCCCTGATTCGGCTGCTGAAGGCGCGCGGGATCGGCAAGCAGATCCGGCTCGAGGGACCGCAGACGCACCTGGTGAAAGCCGGCACGCCGACGATGGGCGGCCTGATGATCATCGTGCCGGTCGTGCTGATTACGGCGGCGCTGAACATTGCCAACTTGATCGGCCTGAACCAGTTCGGCCAGCAGATTCTGGTGCCAATGGGGACGATGGTGGCTTTCGGGGCGCTCGGCGCGATTGACGATTGGACGAACGTGCGCGGCAGGCGCGTGCATGGCGAGGGCATTTCGGGTCGGATGAAGTTCCTGATTCAGGTCATTCTTGCTCTGGTCATTGCTGCGTTCCTGCATTTCGGCCCGACGCAGTTGCGCAGCATCGCGATTCCGGGCATCGAGCAGAAGATCGACATCGGTCTGCTGTGGATCCCGATTGCGGTGTTCATCGTCGTCGGCACGACGAACGCGGTGAATTTTGCCGACGGGCTGGACGGACTGGCGGGCATTATCAGCGCGACGGCGTTCATCGGCTACGCGATCATCGCCTACCTGCAATCGTTCCGCGGAGAACCGCCGTTCGTCGTGTCGAACCTGGTGCCGTTCTGCTTCATCGTCGTCGGCGCGGTTCTGGCGTTCTTGTGGTTCAATGCGCACCCGGCGCAGTTGTTCATGGGCGACACGGGCGCGCTGGCGCTGGGCGCGACGCTGGGGGTGGTGGCGCTGATGACCGGTCAATGGCTGCTGCTGCCGGTGGTGGCGCTGATCCCGGTGGCCGAGACGCTGACGGTGATCTTGCAGGTAGCGTACTTCAAATATTCGAAGCGCGAGTACGGCGAGGGTCGGCGCTTGTTCAAGATGGCGCCTCTGCACAACCATTTCGTGTTATTGGGCTGGAGCGAGACGCAGATCGTGCAGCGGTTCTGGTTGATCGGCATCTGGTCGGCTATGGTGGGCATCGCGCTGGCGCTGTTGTAGAGAGTTAGAGACTTGTCCTGAGCGAAGTCGAAGGATCGGAGTTAGAGATTCGATGTCAACCGCGGTTGAAGGGCGCCGCGTCGTCGTGCTGGGGCTGGCGCGGCAAGGGATCGCGCTGGCGCACTGGCTGATCGAGCATGGCGCGCGTGTCACGGTGAGCGACGTGCAGCCGGCCGATAAGCTGCGGGGCGCGCTCAAAGCGTTGGAGGGTCTGGCGATTCGATATGAGCTGGGCGGCCATCCGCTCTCCCTGCTTGACGAGTGCGACTTGTTGTGCCTGAGCGGTGGTGTGCCGATCGACTTGCCTATCGTGCAAGAGGCACGGAAGCGCGGCATTGCGCTGTCGAACGACGCGCAGTTGTTCCTCGAGCGATGCCCGAAGGGGGCGGCGGTGATCGGCATTACCGGCTCGGCAGGGAAGACGACGACGACAGTGCTGGTCGGGGACATGGGGCGCTCGGCCGAGCGAACGACATGGATCGGCGGCAATATCGGGAATCCATTGATCGGCGATCTCGCGGCCATGACCCGTTCGGATCTCGTGGTGATGGAGCTTTCGTCCTTTCAATTAGACCTGATGACCGTCAGCCCGCCGGTTGCCGCGGTGCTGAACGTCACGCCGAACCACCTGGATCGACATGGGACGATGGCGGCTTACGTCGCAGCCAAGTCCCACATTCTGGATTACCAGTCGTCGCCAGATACGGCGGTGCTGGGATATGATGACCCGGTAACGCGCTCGCTGATCGGACGAGCGAAAGGCCGCCTGACCTTGTTTGGCCGGAGCGGAGTCGGTGACTGGGGCTACCTTGCGCACACTCAGGTCGATGAGGGTTGGGTGGTGCTGCTGAAGGATCAGCGCATCCCGATATGTGAGGTGAGCGAGATCCGTCTGCGCGGCGAGCACAACGTGCTCAATGTGCTGGCCGCGTGCGCGCTTGCCGACGCAGCCGGCATCTCACCTCAAGCCATGCGCGATGCGATCGCCGCGTTCTCCGGCGTAGAACACCGGCTGCAGCTCGTGCGCGAGCGGCGCGGCGTGCAGTACTACGACGACAGCATCGCCACCGCGCCAGAGCGAGTGATCGCAGCCCTCCGCTCTTTCCAGGAACCCATCGTGCTGCTGGTCGGTGGACGGGACAAGCATCTGCCATGGGCCGAAGCGGCGCAGCTCATCGTCAGACGGGTCAGGCAGTTGATCCTGTTCGGAGAGATGGCGGAGCTGGTGCAAAGGTCGATTGCAGAGGTGACCTGGCGCGACAGCCTGGAGGCTGCGCATCGGGTCGAGACGCTGGCCGAGGCCGTGCGGAAGGCTGCCGAGGTGGCGCGCCCGGGCGACGTCGTCCTGCTCTCGCCAGGTGGCACGAGCTTCGATGCCTTCAAGGACTTCGCCGAGCGCGGCGACAAGTTCCAGGAGTACGTCCGAGCGTTGTAAGTGTGGGGCAGGGGGCCGATCGTGGCGACTCAGACCATTCGACACATCAAACCGGCGTCTGGAAATAGCCGTGCTCCGAGACTGGACTATCCGCTTCTGATCGTGGTAGGCGTGCTGGCGGCCATCGGGTTGATGATGGTCTATAGCACGACGTTCGACTGGGGGTATCAGCAGTTCGGCGAGCCGACCTATTTCGTCTTGCGCCAGACGTTGTGGCTGTTGCTCGGAATCGGCGCGCTGTGGGCCGCCACACGCATGGACTACGCCGTATTGCGCCGGTTCTCGATCCCCCTGTTGGGACTCGGCCTAGCGCTGCTCGTCGCGGTGCTGCTGTTCGGTCAGGAGGTGCTGGGCGCGCAGAGAGCCTTTTTGAACGGCTCCATCCAGCCGTCAGAGCTGGTGAAGCTGATAACCGTGATCTACATCGCCGACTGGCTGGCGTCCAAGGGCGAGAAGATACGCGACGTCAGCTACGGTTTAATCCCCTTCGCGGTGCTGATCGGAATCATCGCCGGGTTGATCGTTCTGCAGCCTGACTTCGGCACGACGATTGTGATCGTGCTGGTGGCCGGCATGATGTTTTTCCTGGCCGGCGCGGATCTTCTGCAGATGGTGATTGGCTTACTGGTCAGCGGCGGAACTCTGTTAGCGCTGATTGTGAATTCGCCGTATGCGCAGGAGCGCATCAACTCCTATGTTGCCGGACTGCAGGATCCCGGGCAAGCCAGTTACCAGTTGCAGCAGGCGCTCATCGCGATTGGGTCGGGCGGGATAACCGGGCAGGGGCCTGGCGCCAGCCACCAGAAGTTCGGTTACCTGCCGGTGCCGCACACCGATAGTGTGTTTGCCGTGCTGGGCGAAGAGCTTGGACTGATCGGCGGACTGGCGGTGCTGGCATTATTCGCGTTCCTGGCCTATCGCGGGTTTCGCATCGCGCTCCACGCGCCGGATTCATTCGGCATGCTGGCGGCGGCAGGCGTGACGATCTGGATCGTGACGGAGGCGCTGATCAACATCGCCGTCATCACCGGCACGCTGCCGCTTACCGGCATCCCGCTGCCGTTCATTTCCTACGGAGGCTCGTCGCTGGTGAGCTTGATGACGGCGGTCGGTTTGCTGCAAAGCGTTGCGCGCAGCTCGCGCAAAGGGTTGACTCGCAGTGCGCTTATGGATCGCAAGCGGCGGAACGGGCGGCCACGTCTATCCCGCATTGGCCGTCGTTGAGGCGCTGCGGGAGGCGCGGCCGAACGTGTTGACCCGCTGGATCGGCAGCCGCGGCGGTGTGGAGGAGGACCTGGTAGCGCGCGCCGGCATTGCGTTCGATGCGGTTCCGGCCGGCGGCGTGCACGGACTAGCGCCTCTTCGCGCGGCGTGGAACGCCTTGAAACTGGCCGCCGGAGTCGTGCGCGCGGCAGGCATGGCGCGCGCCTTCAGGCCGCATGTGCTGCTGGTGACAGGCGGTTTCGTCAGCGTGCCGGCTGCCGTTGCCTGCTGGCTTCGGCGAACGCCAATTCTGGTGTATCTGCCGGATATCGAGCCGGGGCTGGCCGTCAAGCTCGCCAGCCGGCTGGCGACGCGGGTGGCGGTGAGCGTCGACGACTCTCTGCAGTTCTTCCCGAAGGGGCCGCGCAGGGCCATCGTCACCGGCTACCCGATCCGGTCGGGACTGGCGCACGCCACCCGCGCCGACGCGATCAGGCGCTTTGCGCTGGAGCCGGAGCGAAAGACGCTGCTCGTGTTCGGCGGCAGCAAAGGCGCGCGCAGCTTGAACCACGCGGTGGCGTCGATATTGGATACGCTGGTGGCGCGCTACCAGGTCATTCACATCAGCGGGCCAACCGATGCGCTTGAAGCGCGCGCGCGGCGCGACGCGCTGCCGGACGAAGCGAAGGGGCGTTATCACTTGTTCGAGTACCTGCACGACCCCGCAGAGCGGGGCGCAAGCAGCGATATGGGGCTGGCGCTGGCAGCAGCGGACGTGGCGGTGTCGCGAGCGGGCGCCTCCGTGCTGGGCGAGTTTCCGTTGTTGGGGGTGGCGTCGATCCTGGTGCCCTATCCATACGCCTGGCGCTACCAGAAGGTGAACGCCGATTATCTCACGTCGCGCGGTGCGGCGCTTCGGCTCGAGGACGGGAATTTGATGCGCGATCTGCTGCCGGCGATCGAGCGCCTGATGAACGACGATACAGAGCGCAGGCGTATGCAAGAGCGCGCGCGCGCGCTGGCGCGACCGGATGCGGCCAGTCGTCTCGCCGCCGTACTCGCCGAGCTATCGGGGTGACGCGCGCATGATTCCGAACCCGCTGACGCTCGAAGAACTGACCCTGATCATCGTGTTGTCGTTGCCACTGGTCTTCTGGGGGCTTCAACACGGACTTGACGCGGCGATCATCGCAGTGGTCAGCGTGCTCGCCGGAATGCTGCTATCCGATCCGCTGGCCAGTGCTTTGTCAGGCGTCATCAACATATTCTGGAGGATGGGGAAGGCGATTGCGAGCGTGGGATTCGGTTCGGAGTTCTTCGCGCAGTTCGGCCAGGAGCCTGGCCTGTTCACGACGCCGGAGCAGGTGGAGGTGCTCGGCTCGATAATCTTCATGGTGATTTCTTTTTTTGGACTTCGAATTGCCCGGCGCCGCGCCGGAGGGCGCGCCAATTTCCTCGACGGATTGCTCGGCGCGCTGGGCGCGCTGGTGACGAGTTACCTGTTCATTACCTACCTGTTCGAGCGGCACGTCGGGCTGCCGCAGGAGGTCGTGATCAATCCGACAACCGAATTGCCCGGGTTTGTGACGCCCACTGATATACCTGGCGTCGTGCTCGACCCGACCGTCCTCATCCTGGTCGTGCTGGTGATCATCGCCTACGGCGTGCAGACGACCAAGCGTAAGGCCAAGTAGACGCCGATGGTAACCCTCGAGGCTTACTTTGGCGGATTGGTCGGAATTTTTGCCTTTGTCGGCATCATCCGCGGCTTTCTAAAAGAACTGGGTCTGACGACGGTTTTGCTGGTGTGGTTGTTCGCGATGGACCTGATTCTTCCACGCATGGAAGAGATGATTGAGACGCCCGGCTCGTTTATGCAGCGCCTGGGCCTCACACCGCAGACAGACGATATGTTCATGTGGCTGTTTTTCTCGGTGCTCACTGTGATCGTAGTGTTTATCGCCTATCACGGCGAGACGCTGGCCTTCGGCGGCACGGCGCCCAAGGGTTTGCTGGGTGGCCTGTTCGCGCTCCTGATCGGCCTGGTGAACGGATACCTGGCGTCGGGCACGCTGTGGTGGATCATGAATCGCTACAACTATCCCGGGCCCATGCAGGTTTTCGCCTACAGCAGCGAATCGCTCCTATCGCTCGTGGCGAATAATATCGTCAACGTGTGGAAGCTGCTGCCGCCCGATCTGCTGGCCGGAGGCATGGATGATCCCGGGACGCTGGGCTTGCTGCCCGTGCTGTTGATCACGATGATCTTGCTGCGCGTGCTCCGGTAGTCGGGTGGTCGCGTGGTCGAGTGGTCGCGTGGTCGGGTAGTCGAGTGGTCGGGTAGCCGAGTGGTCGGGTAGTCGGGTGGCCGAGGTAGGAGTTCGTGGATCGATGGAAGGAAGTTCGCTGCTTGACGCAGATCCTCGTAGCGGAGCGGAGGGGACGCCCCGCCCTGCGGGGTTGAAGCCAGGCGCTCGGGTCCATATTGTTGGCATCGGCGGCGCGGGGATGTCGGCCATCGCGACGGTGCTGCTCGAACGCGGGCACCGCGTCAGCGGATCGGATCAGATCGAGTCGCCCTCGACGCAGGCGCTGCGGGAGCGCGGCGCGCAGGTTGGCATCGGCCACCGGGCCGAGAACGTGGGTGAGGTGGATCACGTGCTTATCTCATCTGCCATCAAAGCGGACAATGTAGAGCTGGCCGAGGCGCAACGCCGCGGCATCCCTGTCTCCAAGCGAGCGCAGTTCCTGGGTTGGCTCATGCAGGGCGCGCTCGGCGTGGCCGTGGCCGGCACGCACGGCAAGACGACGACGACGGCGATGATTGCCTCGATCCTGGCCGGCGCCGGCCGCGATCCGAGCTTCATCGTGGGCGGCACGATTGCAGGGATGAACACGCCGGCGCACGCCGGCCGCGGCCGGGAGTTCGTGATCGAGGCTGACGAATACGATCGCACGTTCCTGGGATTGACGCCGACGGTGGCCGTAGTGACGAATGTCGAGCACGATCATCCGGACTGCTATCCGACCTTCGAGTCGATGCTCGACGCGTTCCGTGCTTTCGTCGGGCTGCTGCCGGAGAGCGGTCTTTTGGCGCTGTGCGGCGATGACGCCCCCGCTCACGGCCTGATGGAGTACCGCGGCAGTCGTGACGCCGTCACCTTCGGCTTTGGGCGCGACGTGACCTGGCAGGCGACCGATCTGCGCGTCAACAATACCGGCGGCTCCGACTTCGTGGTGCTGCGCGACGGCACGACACACGGGCTGCTGCGGTTACGCATTCCAGGCCGCCACAACGTGCTGAATGCGCTGGCCGCGATTGCGGCGACGGACTTTCTGAGCGTGTCGGTCGAGCAGATGCGCGATGCTTTGGTAGAGTTCCGTGGGGTGGGACGCCGCTTCGAGTTGCGCGGCGAGGCGTGCGGCGTGACGGTCGTCGACGATTACGGCCATCACCCGACGGAGATCCGCGCAACGCTCGCCGCAGCGCGCACAACGTATCCCGGGCGCGCCATCTGGGCGGTCTGGCAGCCGCATACGTTCAGCCGCACGAAGCTGTTGATGGACGAATTTGCGGCTGCATTCGAGGATGCGGATCACGTAATCGTGACGGAAGTATACGCTTCGCGCGAGAAAGACACGCTGGGCGTCTCGGCCGGCGCCGTCGTGAAACGCATGCGGCACCGTCACGTCCGGCACGCAGCTTCGCTGCTCGACGCGACGAACATGCTGGCGGAAGACGTGCAGGCCGGCGACGTAGTCATCACGTTGAGCGCGGGCGACGGGAACGTGGTCGGCGATAGCCTGCTACGCCGGCTCGAGGAGCGATGTTGAATCGATTCACCACTCACCAATTACCAATTACTGGCATGGCGCGCAAGCCGGCTAATGCCTTCGAGACGACGCTCGAGAAGTGGCGGCGCGGCGACGACATCACGTGGGGCGAGTTGTTCGCAGCGTGGCTGAAGACGCCGATGGCGCCCGCCTCGCCCGATACGGTGCGGAGGGTGATCCACAAAGTCGAATGGATCCTCTAACGGATTTGAGGCAGTTCCTCGGCGATCGGGCGCGGGGCGGCGAATCGTTGAGTCGGCATACGACCTCGCGCATCGGCGGCCCGGCCGACCTGCTGGTGGAGGCGGCGAGCGCCGACGATCTGCGCGATCTGGTTCTCGAAGCGCGAAGACGCAACGCGCCGGTTTTCGTGCTCGGCGGCGGGGCGAATGTCCTGGTCAGCGATGCGGGCGTGCGCGGGCTGACGATCGTTAACAAGGCTCGACGCCTGGAATTCCTGGATGGCGGCCGCGTGCGAGCGGAGAGCGGCGTGGTCCTGCCGACGCTGGCGCGCGAGTGCATCGCTCGCAGCCTGAGTGGTTTGGAGTGGGCCGTGGGCGTGCCGGGCACGGTGGGCGGCGCGATTGTCGGAAACGCCGGCGCGCACGGCCGCGACACGGCGAGTGACGTGAAGCGGGTCTGGATTCTCGGCCCGGATAGCCGTGTGCGCGAGTGGACGGTTGACGAGTTGGAGTTTGAATATCGCGACAGCCGGATTAAACAGGAAGGTAGGGGCGACCCCTGCGAAGCGCTCCGAGCGAAGCGAGCGAGTCGCGGTCGCCCGCGGGAGCCTGGGGCCGATACGCGATACGCGATACGCGATACGCGTTATGTGGCCCTGGCGGCCGAGTTCCAGTTGGCGCGCGGCGATCGCGTCGACCTGGAGCGTAGGGCGGCGCAATTCAACGAGTACCGGCGGCGCACGCAGCCGCCGGGGGCGAGCATCGGGTCGATGTTCAAGAACCCGCCGGGCGACGCGGCAGGTCGTCTGATCGATGCGGCTGGCTTGAAGCGCCTACGCGCAGGAAACGCAGAGATTTCGAGCGTGCATGCGAACTTTTTTGTGAATCTCGGCGGCGCGACGGCACGGGATGTGATGGCGCTCATCGAGCGGGCGCGCCAGACGGTTCGAGAGCAGTTCGGAGTGGAGTTAGAGTTAGAGATAGAGGCGGTCGGCGACTGGGGCAACGGATGAGAACGAATAAACGGATGCAGCGTCTGTATGTCTAGACGTAGGAGGCATCTCCAGATGCCGGTAGGTGGGCGATGAAGCGGAAAATTCGCGTAGGCGTGATCTTCGGGGGCAAATCGGGCGAGCATGAGGTGTCGCTCATGTCGGCCCAGTCGGTCATGCGCGCGATCGACAAAGGCAAATATGAGGTGGTGCCTATCGGCATTACCCACGAGGGTCGCTGGCTGACGGGCGGCGATCCGCTCAAGGCGCTGACCGGCGGGCAGACCTCGATGCCTCAACTTCTGGAGAGCGGCTATGTGCTCGACCCTGTCCTGAGCGTAGCCGAAGGAGCGGATGTGCCTCGCGGCCAGACGCCGCCTGAGCATCGCGAGCTGGTGCCCGGAACGCAGGCCGCCGGCATTCCCGAAGTCGACGTCGTGTTTCCGGCGGTGCACGGGACGTACGGCGAAGATGGCACGGTGCAGGGGCTGCTCGAGCTGGCCGATATCCCTTACGTCGGCGCGGGCGTTATGGCGAGCGCGGTCGCCATGGACAAGGCCATCATGAAAGACGTGCTGCGCAGTCACGGGCTGCCGGTCGTGGATCACGTCGTCGTGAAGCGATCGAGTTGGGAGGCCGATCCGGCGCCGGTTCGAGCGCAGGTGGCCGAATCGATCGGGTATCCGTGCTTCGTGAAGCCGGCGAATCTGGGATCGAGCGTGGGCATCAGCAAGGCTCACGCGGAACAGGAGCTGGACGCGGCGATCGAACTGGCTGCTCAGTATGATCGGAAGATTCTGGTCGAAAAATGTGTGGAGCAGGCGCGCGAGATCGAGGTCAGTGTGCTCGGCAACGACGATCCGATCGCGTCGGCGCCCGGTGAGATCATCCCGAGCCGCGAGTTCTACGATTACGCGGCCAAGTATCTCGACAACGCGAGTGAGCTGCTCATCCCTGCGCCCCTGGATCCGGAAACTTCCGACCAGATACGGCAACTGGCGATCGATGCGTACCTGGCGTTCGACTGCGCGGGCATGGCGCGCGTCGATTTTCTGCTGTCGCGGGCGACCGGAGAGTTGTTTATCGGCGAGGTCAACACGATCCCCGGTTTCACGGCGATCAGCATGTATCCGAAGCTGTGGGAAGCCAGCGGCATTCCGTATCCGGAACTCATCGACCGCCTGATCGAGCTGGCACTGGAGCGCCACGCCGAAAAGCAGCGGACACGCACGACGTACGACGCGGAGCGCATAGAATGAAGCATCGCGGGCGGCCCGCCCGCCGGCCTCAACGCAGAGCGCGGGCCCTCCGCGAAGGCGGAGGCGTGGCGCTGCCCACGCTGCGCGGCTCGACGCGCGGAGCCTATGTCCGGCATCGGGATCTGCGGCAGGCCAGTGAGTTCAGAATCGATCGCAGGCGCCTGGTGAGCTTGGCCGTGCTCATGACTCTCGCGCTGGCCGGGGTGTGGATTGGGTTCGACGAGGCATTCTACGTATCGGTGCCGAGCGTGACGGGTCAGACGCGCGTGCCGGCTGCTTGCGCCCCGCCCTGCGGGGTGGACGATATCGCTCGTGCGAGCGGCCTGATCGGACTGCATGTCGCATGGGCGAACTCGGCTGAGGTCGAGTCCAGGCTGCTCGAGACTCTGCCGTCGCTGCGCGCCGCGCGGGTGACGTGCTCCCTGCCGGCGGACTGCGCCATCACGGTCGCGGAGCGCGAGCCTTTTCTCGCCTGGCGATGGGGCGACGCCCTGGTATGGGTGGATCAAGATGGCGTCGTCTATTCAGCGCGCAACGGCGTGCAGGATGTGCTGTCGATCGAGTCGAGCGATGTTCAACCGCCTCCGCCGGGTCAGCGTGTCGATTCAGATCTGATGGCGGCGATTGTGGCTGCCGCGCAGGCGCTGCCGGAGGTGCGGATGTTGAGGGTCTCGGTCGCGCGCGGCCTGGAATTCACCGATGCGAGCGGTTATCCGGTGTACTTAGGCACCGGATACAACATGGCGGATCGGGCAGTGGTTTGGCGCGCGCTGCGCGAGGACCTGGCTTCGCGCGGAATCGAGCCGCTCTATATCGACGTGAGGTTCCCGCTGGCGCCGTACTACGGCCGCCCGTGACGAATCCTGAGCGGAGCGCAGCGTAGTCGAAGGAAGATTGCCTGCTGCTTGCGCCCCGCCCACAGGGTCGAGGACGTGACATGACAGCCCAACGCACCATCGTCGGAATCGACGTAGGCACCACGAAGATCTGCACGCTCGTCGGCGAAAGCGGCCCGGACAGCGCCCTGCGCATCGTCGGCGTGGGGCTGTCGCCCTCGCGTGGCATCAAGCGCGGCGTGGTCGTCAACGTCGGCGAGGCGACCGAAGCTATCGGCGCGTCTCTGGAGAAGGCAGAGCGCAGCAGCGGATACCAGATTGCGCGGGCGTTCGTCAGCCTGGCCGGGACGCACATCAACGCAGTGAACAGCCGAGGCGTGGTGGCCGTCGTCCACGGCGAGCGCGGCATTTCGCAAGAAGACGTCGACCGCGCCATCGAGGCGGCCCGCGCGATCGCCATCCCGGCCGATCGCGAAGTGCTGCACGTGATCCCGCGCGGCTTCACGGTCGATGGGCAGGACGGCGTGCGCGATCCGATCGGGATGACCGGTTTCCGATTGGAAGTCGAGGCGCACATTGTAACCGGCGCAACGTCGTCGGTTCACAACTTATTGAAGTGCATCGAGGGCGCGAACGTCGCGGTGGATGCGCTGGTGCTCAGCTCGATCGCTTCGGGCGAGGCGGTCCTCACCGAAACCGAGAAAGACATGGGCGTGGCGCTGGCCGACATCGGCGGCGGCACGACGGACATCGCGATCTTCATCGACGGCAGCGTCTGGCACACGACGATCCTCGGCGTCGGCGGCAGCCACATCACCAATGACGTAGCAGTGGGACTGCGCATTCCTGCGAACGCGGCCGAGAACGTCAAAGTCGCGCACGGGCACGCCCGGTACCAGACGATCGATCCGGTGGAGACGATCGAAGTAGAGGGCTTCGACGACAGCGGCGCGTCGCGCGTGGCGCAGCGCGACGTCGCCGAAATCATTGAAGCGCGGGCGGAAGAGATCTTCAGCCTCATCATGCAGGAAGTCAAGCGCTCCGGCTACGACGGGCTTTTGCCGGCAGGCCTGGTGCTCAGCGGCGGGACGGCGCAGTTGCGCGACCTGCGCGAGCTAGGCCGCCAGGTCATGAATATGCCGGTGCGCGTGGGCGGGCCACACGACCTGCTTGGCCTGGTCGATACCATTTCGACTCCGGCGTTTGCGACGAGCGTCGGTCTCTTGAAGTGGGGCGATCGCCAGAGCGATGCTCTGGCGCGCACGAGGCGCAGCGGCCCCAGCCTAGGCCGGCGACTGGGTAGGTTCCTCCGCTCGCTGCTGCCCGATCGAGGTGGAACATGACACGTGACACCTGACACCGTGACACCTGACACCTTGAAGGGAGGCGGCGATAGATGGACTCAATCACACAGCCGGATAATCAAGAACCAATACACGCTAAGCAAGAAATGAATCAGGAGGAGATGATCATGCAACCGCAAGTTCAACCGGAGTCGTATGCGCAGATTCGTGTGGTCGGTGTCGGCGGAGGCGGGACGAACGCCGTCAATCGGATGATCGCCGAAGGCCTGCAGGGTGTGGACTTCGTCGCCGTGAACACCGACGCGCAGGTGTTGATGCTGTCAAAAGCGCCGAAGCGAGTGCGCATTGGCGACAAGCTGACGCGCGGGCTGGGCGCGGGAGGCAACCCGGACATCGGCGAGAGGGCCGCCGAAGAGAGCGCGGACGACCTGTACGAAGTGCTCAGAGGCTCGGACATGGTATTCATCACGAGCGGCATGGGCGGCGGCACGGGCACGGGCGCCAGCCCGATCGTAGCCCGCATTGCGAAGGAAGTCGGCGCGCTGACGATCGGCGTGGTGACGCGCCCGTTCACATTCGAGGGCCACAAACGCTCGGCTTCAGCGGATCTGGGGATCAACAAACTGAAAGAACACGTCGATACGCTGATCGCCATTCCCAACGACCGTCTGCTGGAGATCGTCGACAAGAAAGCGTCGCTGCAGCAGGCGTTCAGCGTGGCCGACGACGTGCTGCGCCAGGGCATTCAGGGCATCAGCGAGCTCATCACGGTGCCGGGCCTGATCAACCTCGACTTCGCCGACGTGAAGGCGATCATGGTGGAGGGCGGCGTGGCCCTGATGGCCGTCGGCCAGGCGTCGGGCGAGGATCGCGCCGTGCATGCGGCTCAGCAGGCGATTACCAGCCGGCTGCTCGACATTACGATCGGCGGCGCACGAGGCATTCTGTTCAACGTCACCGGCGGCCCGAACCTGACCCTGTTCGAAGTCAACCAGGCGGCCGCCATCATCAAGGAGACCGCTCATCCCGACGTGAACCTGATCTTCGGCGCGGTGATCGACGAGAACATGGGCGACGCAGTGCGTGTCACCGTGATCGCCACGGGCTTCGATCAGACGACTTCCGCCCGGCGTCGCTCGATCGCCAGCGTGCAGCGCGAGGCGCTCCACAAGCCGGCGCCCGCCCAGCCGATGGCCGAGCAAACCTTCGAATTCGCCGTGCGCGAGTTCGACCGGGACGATCTGGAGATTCCAGCGTTCCTGCGCAAGCGCGGCTGACCTCGCCCTCCTCCAGGCCCCCTCTCCTGAAGAATGCTCTCGCCATCGGGGGAGGGGGCCGTTTTCTGTTAGAACACATGTTTTTTAAGGTTGGGCTATTGCTTTTGGCAAGTCGCCATGATATAATGCCGACGCTCAGAACCCCATATGTTGGGGTCGTGCGGTACCCATTTCCCATATATGTGCAACCCGTGTCGGCGCGGCCCGTGACTGACGTGATCTCAAAGTAGCACGTTTCCGGCTTCGAGGCGGCTTGTGAAGTGCCCATACTGCGGTGAAACCGACACCAAAGTCATCGATACCCTGCACGAAAGCAGCGGCGGCATCCGACGCCGCCGCGAGTGCAACGCGTGCGGAAAGCGTTTTTCGACGGTCGAGCGCGCTATCGTCACGACTCCGCTGGTCGTGAAGGGCGATGGCCGCCGCGAGCCGTTCGATCGCGAGAAGCTCTCGAACGGTATCCGCGTCGCCTGCGCCAAGCGCCCGATCCCGAGCGATGCGCTCGAAGGGCTGGTCAACCACATTGAGACGCGCGTTCAGCAATCGGGCAAAGCCGAGGTGCCGAGCAAAATGATCGGCGACATGGTCATCGCCGGCCTGAAAGAGCTGGATCAGGTCGCTTACATACGATTCGCCATGGTGTACCTCGGCCTGAAGGACGTGGAGGCCGTCCGCCGCGAAATCGACAAGATTCTCGATCGCTGAACTCAGGCGCCTGACGCGAATGACTTAGCAGGCTTCGCGTCCGGCGTCTGTGTTTGTTGATAAATGGTTGGTGAATATCAGGCTTACCGAGGAGGAATGTCATGTTGGAGGCGACACGATCTGAGAGAGTGGACTCTGGGCGGAATGACGAATCCGATCTACAACTGACGCCGAATGCGCGAACGGTGCTGATGAAGCGCTACGTGCGGCGCGGGCCGGATGGCAGGCCGATCGAGACGCCGGAAGGCATGTTCCAACGCATCGCGCGCGCCATCGCCGAGCCGGAGCAAGAATGTGGCGGCGATGTGGAGGCCACCGAGCGCGCGTTCTATCGCTTGCTGACCTCGCTGCGGTTCTTTCCCAATTCGCCCACGTTCACCGGCGCGGGCACGCCGCTTGGGCAGCTTGCTGCCTGCTTTGTGTTGCCGATTAGTGACGACATGGGCCGAGGCTCCGCCGGCATCTTCCAGACGCTGCGCGACGCGGCGCTCATTCAGCAGACTGGAGGGGGCAATGGCTTCGCGTTCTCACGCCTGCGTCCAAAGGGCGGCCTCGTCAAGTCATCGGCTGGACATGCCACAGGGCCGGTCGGTTTTTTGCGCGTGTACGACAAGGCATTTGGGGAGATCGCCCAAGGCGGTACAAGGCGCGGGGCCAACATGGCCGTGCTGCGCGTCGATCACCCCGACATCGAAGAGTTCATCACCTGCAAGACAGATGAAAACGCCATCACTAATTTCAATATCTCGGTCGGCATTACCGACGCCTTCATGGAGGCCGTCCGGCGCGATGCGGAGTGGGAACTGCGCTTCCCGGATGTCGGGTCGCCCAAGTACAACGGTTTCGACGGCACGCTGGAACAGGCTGAGGCGGCGGGTATCCCGACCAAAGTCTACAAGCGCGTGCGCGCGCGCGATCTGTTCGACAAGATCGTCAGGCAGGCGCATCACAACGGCGAGCCGGGTGTGCTGTTCCTCGACGCGGCCAATCGATCGAACCCGGTGCCGCATCTGTATCAATTGGAATCGACAAACCCGTGCGGGGAGCAATTTTTAGGGAGTTATGAGAACTGCTGTCTCGGCTCCATCAATCTAGCCCAGCACGTGAAGCACGTCGGCGGCAAGGCTGCAGTCGATTGGGCCAGGCTGGAAGAATCGATTGCCCTCTCGACACACTTCCTCGACAACGTGGTGACGGCGAACCAGTATGTCCCGGCTGTGTCGCAATTGAAAGAGGCAGCCTATCGCGCCCGGCGCATCGGGCTGGGCATCATGGGCCTGGGCGACCTGATGTATCACCTGGGCATCCGCTATGGAAGCCCGGAGGCGCAGGAGTTTGCCGCGCAGATCATGGAGTTCGTGCGCTACCACTGCATGAAGACGTCGATCGGGCTGGCCAGAGAGCGCGGTCCCTTCCCGGCGATCGAGGACAGTATCTACGATCCGAAGAACCTGAAGTGGACGGCCCCCAAACCGCTCGAACCGTACACCCGCGATTGGGGCCGGCCGGCGATCAAATGGAACGAGATCGTCGACGGCATCAAGAAGCACGGCATCCGCAATGCGGCCCAATGTACAGTCGCTCCGACCGGAACAATTGCGACAGTGGCCGGCTGCGAAGCTTATGGCTGCGAGCCGGTCTTCGCGCTGGCGTACCTGCGCCACATCGTCGACGCCGAAGCCGGTGGCGGCGATGGGCGCACGACGCTCACGTACGCCAGCCCGTTGTTCGAGCAGGCGCTCATCCGCGCCGGCGTGGACGAAGCGACACGATCGCGCATCTATCAAGATGTGATGTACTCCGGCACGTGCCAGAATATCGAAGATGTCCCGGAGTCCGTGCGGCACGCGTTCGTCGTGGCGGCCGACATCACGCCGGAAGAGCACGTTCGCATGCAGGCGGCGCTACAGGTGTTTGTCGACAACAGTTTATCCAAAACGGTCAACTTCCCTGCCAGTGCAACAGAGGAAGACGTTGCTACAGCCTACATGCTGGCCTGGGAACTCGGCTGCAAGGGTCTCACGGTGTACGTCACCGGCTCGCGCGATAAGGTGGTGCTGGAAACCACGGAGACGCGTGCGGCGAAGGAGAAGACGCCGAATAAGACGCGGCTTGAAGTACACGCCACTAAGAAGCCGCGCCCGCGCAAGCTGGAGGGCAGCACGTTCAAGATCGGCACGCCGCTAGGCACGGCTTTCATCACCGTCAACGAGAACGGCGAGGGCAAGCCGTTCGAAGTATTCCTCAATGTGGGCAAGGCCGGATCGGATACTGCGGCGGTCGCCGAGGCGTTGGGCCGGTTGATCTCGCTCGTGCTGCGGCTGCCTTCGGCGATGGATCCGCTCGAGCGCCTGCAAAACGTCGCCGAGCAGTTGTCCGGCATCGGCGGCGGACGGCCAATGGGCTTCGGCCCGCAGCGCGTCCGGTCTCTGCCCGACGGCATTGCTCAAGCGCTGATCGAATATCTCGGCCAGACTTCTGAATCGCCAGGTGAGAACGGTGGGGACGATGGACATACGCACGCCGACGCGCCGGTGGCGCAGCAGTTGCCTCTGAAGATCGGTGACCTGTGTCCGGCGTGCGGCGAGGCGACGTTCGTCAACGAAGAGGGCTGCCGCAAATGCTACAGTTGCGGACATAGTGAGTGTTAGGTCCTCTTGTTCATTCGGTCACGGGCAGAGAGAAGTGTATCGTCGTTCCCTGCCCTGACTTGCTCTCCGCGCGGATCTCACCGCCGTGCGCTGTGACAAGATTCTTGGCGATCGCCAGGCCCAGCCCCATGCCGTGCGAATCGCGCGCCCTGTAAAACCGATCGAAGACGTGCGGCAGATCGTCCGCCGCGATTCCCGCGCCTGTGTCTTCGACGGCCACGATGACCTGTTTTCCATCATGACCGGGGGAGCAGCGCACATGAATCGCCCCTCCGTGCGGCGTGTAGCGCAGCGCATTGGCGATCAAATTCGCCAGCACTTCGCGCATGCGCGCCGGATCGACGTCGAGCAGTGGCAGGTCTGGCGCGCACTCTGCGCTCAAGGCGACGCTCGCCGCGTCAGCCTGCCCCCGGAATGAGGAGACCGTATCATTCACGAGCGTGGTGAGGTCTGTTGGCTCCTTTTGGAGCACGAGCGCGCCGCTTTCCGCCAACGCCAGCGTGCGCAAGTCGTCGACCAGGCGCGACAGGATGCGCGTCTCGTCGAGAATCGATTTGAGGTGCGCCTCGTCCGCAGGATACACGCCGTCGATCAGACCTTCCAGGTTGCCCTGGATCACGGTCAGCGGCGTGCGTAGCTCGTGCGTCACATCGGCAAGCAGGTTGCGCCGTTGTTCGTCGGTCACCTGCAAGCGTTTCGCCATCGAGTTGAAGGCCCTAGCCAGCGACCGAACCTCACGCGGGCCGCGCTCGCGCACGCGCGCGGAGTAATCGCCGTCGGCGACGCGCCGCGCGGCATCCATCATATCGCCGATGGGAGCTGCGGTATACCGCAGTGCGCGCCCGGCGAAGACGAGCACGCCCGCGCCGATCATCAGCGCGATGATGCCTACCGGCTGAATCCATGGGAATGCGCCGGCCGGCATTACGACTAGGCCCAGCGCGGCCCCGATCAGCCAGAACAGAACCACGCACGCGGCGACGGACAGAAAGAAGAACAACCCGAACAGGCAGCCCATGCGCCGGAAGAAGCGCCCGCGCGCGGCGCGCCACGGCGGCGCGGCGGGCGGCCACGGCTCGGTGGTGGGCCACCACGGGGGTCGTTCGCGCCGGAAGTGCGGGCCGGACATGGGGTTTCTATTCATCGGCGAACTTGTAGCCAACGCTGTACACGGTGAGGATGTAACGCGGCTGGCGCGGATTCGGCTCGATCTTTCGGCGGATGTTCTTGATGTGTGCGTCGATGGCACGCTCATACGACTCGAAAGCCACGCCATGCACGGCGTCAAGCAACTGGCCGCGCGTAAAGATACGCCCTGGCTGGCGCGCCAGCGTCGCCAGCAGCTCGAACTCGGTCGGCGTCAACTCCACGTCGCGATCGCCCACCGTCGCGCGCAGGCGCGGCACGTCGAGCGTCAGGTCGGCCGCGCGGATTGTCTCGCGGCCCGCGCCGGCCGCGTCGATGCGGCGGAAGACGGCCCGCACCCGCGCGACCAGCTCCTTGGGGCTGAAGGGCTTGGTGATGTAGTCGTCCGCGCCCAGCTCCAGTCCGATCAGCTTGTCGGCTTCCTCGGCGCGCGCGGTGAGCATGATGATCGGCACGTTCGAGTTCTTGCGCAGCGCGCGCGTCACGTCGAGGCCGTCCATCTCCGGCAGGCCAAGGTCGAGCACGATCAGGTCGGGCTTATCGAATCGAGCGACAGCCAGCGCGGCTTTGCCATCGTGCGCGCTCAATACACTGAAGCCGGCGTGCTCCAGGTAGTCGCGGGCCAGTCGCACGATCTTCGGTTCGTCGTCCACGACGAGGATGGTCTTCATGCAGACATCCTGAACCCTTGCGAAGGCTCCAAGCCTTCGCAAGGGTTGGAATCGGTGCGGCCGATTCACTGGGAGCGGGTCTGCGGCTCGCTGCCCGCTTCGGGTTTGGGTTCGTGCGCCCGGCGATGCCATTCCTCGAAAGGCGGCGGCACGCCCTTGCCCCAATCCTCTTTCCCGGCCATCGGCGGCATGCCCCATGGCCCGCGATGCATGTGACCCCAGCCCCGCGGCCCGCGCCAGAACAGCGCGCGTATCGCGCCGAACAGCAGGAACAGGAAGAACAGCAGGCCCAGCAGGCCGAGGAACCCGAATCCGAAGAAGGGCAGGGCGTACGGCCCGTAGTATGGAACCGGCACTGCGCCCGATTCGCTCCCGGCCAGTAGGGCTGCTTGGGCCATCCCCTGCGCCACGCCCGCGTTGTACACGATTGCGCCAAGTCCCAGGATGGCGACGATCGCCACCAGCGCTGCCAGCAGTCTGAAGATGAATCTCCCGTTCATGGTTGTCTCCTTATTGTGATGCGGCTGCTCCGCTCAATCTGAACAGGAGTATGCCTCACAATTGTGAATGCATTGTGAACGCGCCGTGGAGGAAATGCGAACGCGTGGCGCGATTGTAGCAACAGCATGGGGCCGTGTCAATTGTGGTACATTTGCGCTGATGAAGCGCTCCCGATGGGTCCCATTCGCCCTCGGCTTGCTGGCTGCTGCGCTGGCAGGTCTGGTCGCGTCGATTGCCGTCATCGACGCCTACGGCGTGGTCGATCGCGCCCGGCCCGCCGATGCGATTGTCGTGCTGGGATCGCAAGTGTATCCCGGCGGCCGGCCCGGCCCCTCGCTCGCGCGGCGCGCGGATCACGCGGCGGCGCTGTATCGCCTGGGATATGCCGGACACGTCATCTGCACCGGCGGCTTGACGGAACCGGCGCCGAAGAGCGAGGCGCAGGTGGCCTGCGATCGCATCGCCGAGGCGGGCGTGCCGCGCGAGGCGCTGCTCCTCGAAGAACGGTCGACCAGCACCGAAGAGAATGCCGCATTCAGCGCGGCAATCATGCGCGAGCGCGGCTGGCGCAGCGCGATCGTCGTCAGCGACGGTTATCATCTGCTGCGCGCGGAGTGGATGTTCCGGCGCGCCGGCGTCGAAACATATCCCAGCCCGGCGCAGGTCACGGCGGGGCCAATGAATCCGCTCGAGCGCATTGTGCGTGAAGCGCGCGAGGCGGGCGGGTTAGTGTCATACGGAGTTCGAGTGTTGCTGGGGATCGACGCAACGTCTCGCTAGAACGTGAAACGTATAACGTGAAACGTAAAGCGTAAAGCACGTGGCGCTCCGGTTACGTTTCACGCTTTACGTTTTACGCTTTACGTTTTACTCAGCAAGCGTTCGAACGTATCGTCGGGCAATTCATCTAGCGTGCGCACGGTGAGGTCGGCGCGCAGTGAAGCATGCGTGGACAGCACGCCGATCGACCGCATGCCGGCGCGGCGCGCGCCTTCGATGCCGGCGGGCGCATCCTCGACGACGATG
>DATEUJ010000067.1:0-44331 GCA_035283185.1 Anaerolineae bacterium
CCCCCCCGTCTGACGGGGGGGATGACAGGGGGGGCCAGGAGCGCATCGGTCGCTACGAGGTCGCCGGCCTGCTGGGCGAGGGCGGCATGGGCGCTGTCCACAAGGCGTTCGATCCGTCCATGAGCCGATACGTCGCGATCAAGGTCGTGCGCACCGACGCGCTCGGCAGCGCCGCCGACATGCTGCGCATCCAGCAGGAAGCGCAGTTGGCCGGCCAGTTGTCGCACCCCAACATCGTCACGCTGTACGACGTGATGTACGAGCCGACGCGCGCTTACATCATCATGGAGTATCTCGAGGGGCGCACGCTGGCGCAGCTCCTGCGCGGGGACACGCTGCTGCCGACCGACCTCGCCATTTCGTTCGTCGAGCAGATCGCCGACGGGCTAGACTTCGCGCACCACCACGGCATCATCCATCGCGACTTGAAGCCGTCCAACATCATCGTCCTCGAAGACAACCGCGTGAAGATCACCGACTTCGGCCTGGCCAAGCTGGTGCACGGATCCTCGCTGACGCGGCCCGGCCATCTCGTCGGCACGCCCAACTACATGTCGCCCGAGCAGGCGCTGGGCGAGCCGGTGTCGCCGCAATCCGACCAGTTCTCGCTGGCCATCGCCGCGTATCGCATGCTCACGGGACGCCTGCCGTTCGGCGGCGACGCGTTCCACGCGGTGATGCAGCAGATCGTCGAGGCCGATCCGCGCCCCATCGCGCCGGACGAGCTGCCCGAGGCGGCTGCATTATCCGGCATCCTGTTCAAAGCGATGTCGAAGCGCCCGCAGGATCGATACGCCACGTGCCGGGAGCTGGCCGTCGCGCTTCGGCTGTGGCTGGAGCTGGCGATGGCCGGCGAGAAGACGCCGATCGTGTGAATTTGGTGCGAACTCGGTTCAAGCGGCCAGTTCATCGGGGAAACCGAAACGCGCGAGGAGCGTGGGAGCGCCAAAGTGAGTGATGCTGGCGACCCGGTCGCCGTCAATCGCCACCACGATGATTCCGAAGGCGGCATAAGCGCCGGATGGGCCGCGCAGATAGACCCCGAAACCGGGTTGTCCGTTGGCGCGGGTCGGCGTCAGGCGCCAGCGGCCAGCGCCAGACCCAGGAAAGGCGACACTGCCGAAGATAGTCGATTGCAGGAAGGCGCGGATCACATCACGCCCGTGATACCACGACGGCGAGGGTGGCATGTTCAGCACTGCATCCTCTTTGAGCAGCGCCGTCAGTCCCGCTACGTCGGCGCTCTCCCAGGCGCTCACGTAACGGTCGAGTAAGGCCCTGACGTGATCGTCGGCAGGTGACCCCGTCACGTTCTCGGCGGCGCTGCCGTGATAATGTCGAGACAGCGTCACGCGGGCGCGGTGCAGCGCGCTGTTCACTGCCGACACGGTGAGGTCCAGCAAGTCAGCCACCTCGCCGGCGCGCCAGTCGAGCACGTCGCGCAAGATCAGCACGGCGCGCTGCCGTGGCGGCAGAGACTGCAGCGCCGCGACGAATGCCAGCGTCACGCTCTCGTGCAGGGAGTAGCGCGCCTCGGGATCGCTCGCTGTCTCGACGATGAGATGGTCGGGCAGAGGCTCCAGCCAGATCGGCTCATCGACAGGTGGCGTGAACGGCTGGCTCGCATCGGTGGCAGGGCCAAGCATCGACGGCAAAACACGCCGCGAGCGCTTATCGAGTGCGTCGAGGCAGGCGTTGGTGGCGATCTTGTACAACCAGGCGCGGATCGACGCACGCCCCTCATACGTATCGAGCCGCCGCCAGGCGCGCAACAGTGTCTCCTGAACCAGATCCTCTGCGTCCTGCAGTGAGCCGAGGATGCGGTAGCAGTGTACCTGCAGCTCACGGCGGTAAGGCTCGGTCAGCGCGCTGAACTGATGCTGATCGCCGGCGCGCGCGGCAGCCAGCGCCGCATCGATTTCGCCGACCACGCCGGAAGGGTAGCGATTCTCAGGCAGCTCCAGCATAACGCATCTCCCGTAAAATAATATGACGGCAACAGACGCTCAGACTATGCGCCCGCCGGGCTCGAGATTCCTTCCGTCGCACCGCACAGTTTTGGATTGAGTTTCCGTCATATCTATCGAGACCAATCTTAAGGGGGATAGCATGAAGTACATTGTCGTCGTGCGTGGGAAACTGAAGGCAGCCGACGAGCGAGAGTCGCAGGCAACCCACGACGCAACCGTTCAGAAAATCGGGCCAATGGGACGGTCGATGGGAAACGTCGGACACCGGGCACATCTGAACATCCAGAACCGCCGAGAGTTCCTGGCTATCGACATGTGGGATAACCTGGAAGGCCCGCAGAAGTTGCTCGGCGACCCGAACCTCGGCGCGGAGTTCGCCAAGCTCTTCGACGGCCAGCCGGACGTCACCATGTGGGCGGAGGCGGGCTGGGAAGCCTGGTAGTCCCCACGCGTTCCGGCGCAGGGCATCGCCTTCGAGGCTTTGGCTGGGGACATCGGCCAAAGCCTTGTTGGTTTAGCTGCGTCTCCGCGTCGTCGACGCCCGGCTCGGCGGTTTAGCCGATTTGCCGGGCGTTCGTCCGCCGCGATAACTCGGCGCGAAGACCGGCATCACACTGGAGTGCGTCTCGTCAAGAATGCGGCTAGCGAGTCGTGGGTCGAGTTCGCCCGTTGAGAGCGCGGTCGTGATTACCGTCGGTAGGCGTGCAGCGTAGCGATAGTTGATGATCTGATACAGTTTTTCTCTCGCCCAGGGCGTGGCGGATTCCGTGCCGAGGTCGTCCAGGATCAAGAGCGGCGACGTGCGAACTTCCTCGAAGCGCTGATCGTACGACACTTTGCTGTCCGGGCTGAACGCCGCGCGCAAGTGGTCGAGCAGGTCAGGCACGACGACGAAGAGCACCGGGTACCCGCGCTGCGCGCAGCGGTTCGCAATCGCCGCGGCGAGGTGCGTCTTGCCGCAGCCGGACACCCCGAGGAAAACCAGCCAATCCTGAGGCAGGTCGGCATAAGACTGCGCCGTCGCGACCGCGTGCTCGAGGTTGTCGCTCTGCTCGGCATCCAGCTCGAATTTGCGCATGTCGAACGTCTCGAACGTCTTGTCGTGGTAGTGCACCAGGCTGCTCAATGAGCTTTGTCCCTGGTCGACGGCGCTGCGGCGATAGTCGGGCGCGTTGATCGGCAGCTTGCGCACCAGATCCATGTCGGCCAGCCTCGAGCTGAGCCGGGGATCGAGATCGTCGAGCGACAGGTTGGTCGTGATCACTGTCGGCAGCCGCGCGATGTAACGATGGTTGAGCAATTGGAACAATTTTTCCTCGGCCCAGGCGGTGGCGTTCTGTGTGCCGAAATCGTCCAGGATAAGCAGGGGCGCGTCGAGGAGCTGCTCGAAGCGCTGGCTGTACGTCTCTTCGGCATTGGGATTGAAAGCAGCGCGCAGATAGTCGAGAAGATCGGGCGTGTTGAGGAACGTCACCGGCAGGCCGCGGCTCAGGCAGTCGTTGGCGATCGCCGCCGCCAGGTGGGTCTTGCCGACGCCGAAGCCGCCCAGGATGAGGAGCCAGCCGCGCGGCTCGGCGGCATATCGCTGCGCGACTTCGTGCGCGGTTTGCAGCGAGAGCCGCTGCTCGGCATGCTGAGCGTGTCCCTCCGGCTGGAACGTGCCGAAGGTCATGCGCGCAAGATGAGCCAGGTCGCGTGAGGCGCGCTGTGCTGCTGACCGGGCGCGGTTCAAGTCGGTCTGCTGGCACGTGCACGGGAACAGTTTCCCGAAATCGGGATGGCTGACCGGCACGTCGCGGCTCACCCACTGCAGACCGCCGCAGATCGGGCACGGTTCGCTTTGCGCCGGCGTCGCCGGGCTAGGACTTGCCGCCATCTTTTGTTCGCTGCCGGCGCCGATCGAGATACTCCTGCCACTCGCGGCCAACGTCTCGCTTATGCGCTTCATCCCGTTTGCCTCGCCGTGCTCGCGATTCGAGCACTTTCTTCACGTACGCCCACGACCGCGCGTTCTGTCGGGCCGCCTCGCGGAACGCGTCTTCGATCCACGCCGCCGGATACTCCTGTTCCGCTTCGCGCAGCTCGTCGGCGACGAGCGGCGTTAGCATACCGATCGTCTGCTCGTATAGTTGAAAGATGTTCGGACGATCGGCGATCCCCTCGACGGTGGTCGTCGTCGCGCCGCGCTCGAGCGCGGCGACGGCTGCCCGCTCACGCTCGGAGTTGGCGAAATACAGCGTCTCGCCTGTCTTCCTATCCTGTGCTTTCAAGAGTGTCCCACGCACGATCGCGCGTTCCAGGCCCTGCGCCAGGCTTGACTCGCCGGCCTCCAGCCCACTTAACAGGTGGCGGTCGGCGGCCAGCTCCGAATGCGTCACCCAGCGAACCGGACCGTCCTTTGTCGCCAGGGTCTTCAGGCAGCCCAGCGTTACCTTCAGCTCGACCAGGTCGTCGATCAGCGGCAGCAGATCGTCGAAAAAAGGCTCGGGCAGCGAAACGCTGCGGACTTTGCCGGCGGGAAACCCGCTAAACACCTTCATGCCAAGGCTAACTCCCAACTCCAAACTCCAAACTGCAAACTCCAAACTTTGCTGCAAACTCTAAGAACCTATCCGATCATAGTGAAATCTCCCGCCGCGTCGCGTTGACGAACTGCGCCAGGTGGCTGCGGAAGTACAGCTCGATCGTCCCGGTCGGGCCGTTGCGGTGCTTGGAGACGATGATCTCGGCCACATTCTTGCGCTCGCTCTGCGGATCGTACACGTCGTCGCGGTAGATGAACATCACGACGTCGGCGTCCTGCTCGATCGAGTTGTGCACGATGATGTCGTTCGCCACAAAGTTGCTTGGGCCGGGAACGGTCAAATCGTAAACATCTTCTTCTCTATCAGGCTCAATCGAGACGATCTCATCCCAGTAAACATCGGTGATTGCAGGCGTTGTGAACAGCGCTCCCATTTGTCTCGCGGGCTGCAAGATTTCGGGACGCGGATGAACGCGGACAAACGCGGATTTGATGCCCGTGTCTGCGTATTCTACGTAAGCTGGACTCTCAGAGCCTAAGATAGCATCGGGCTGTGGAACTGCAATCCAATCTCGCACTTGCAGCTTATCAAGGCGTTGCCAGCCCAGAGGCATTCGAAACTTGTGATTCCCTGTAGCGCGAATCACGTAACCTAATCGCGTCTCCAGCCGATACACTGGCTTTCGCCCCGTCGTGAAGGCGCGGCTGACCTCAGTTGCTTCGATCTTAAGAGTCCGCTCGTTAAGTGCCCAGACTCTAAAGCCCGATTGGCCGACGAGACTGCGAATCGGCACTCGCGCGCCGGTATCGGCCAAGGTCACGAGCGTGTCGCCTGCCAAACAACCGCTCTCGCGCAAGTCGCTCAATACCGGGCGCTTGTCGCTGCGCTGCTCGACCGAGCGGCTGAGCTGCGAGGCGGCCATCACCGGCAGGTTCAGCTCGCGCGCCAGGCCCTTGAGCGCGCGCGAGATGTACGAGATCTCCTGCACGCGATTCTCGGCGCGTGCCTCGCCCGTCATCAGTTGCAGATAATCGACGAGGATCAGATCGAGGCCGTGCTCGGCGTGCAGGCGGCGCGCCTTGGTGCGCAGTTGCAGCGCGGAGATGCTCGGCGTGTCGTCCAGGTAGATGAGCGAATCGCTAAGCGCCGAAGACGCCTGCACGAACAGCGGCCACTCGTCGTCGCGCAGCTCGCCCAGCCGCAGGCGCTGGCTGTCGATGCCGGTCTCGGCGCTGACCATGCGCTGCACGAGTTGCTCACTCGACATTTCGAGCGTGAAGATCGCCACGCGCTGGTGAAACTTGCGCGCCGCGCTGAGCGCCACACTCAGCATCAAACTGGACTTGCCGATGCCGGGTCTTGACGCGACGATGATCAGGTCGGATCGCTGCAAGCCGCCCAGCAGCTTATCGAGGTCGACGAACCCGGTGGGAATGCCCAGCGGCTCGCCGCGATGCTCGTACAGATATTCGATGCGCTCGTAGTACGAGCGCATCACGTCGCTGATCGGCAGCAGGTCGCGGCTTTGCCGGCGCTGGCTGACGGCAAACAGCGCCTGCTCGGATTGGTCGATCGTCTCGTCGATCTCGGCGGATTCGTCGTACGCGTACTGGGCAATGTCGCTGGCGGCCTGCAGCAGCTTGCGCCGAACGGCCGCCCGTTCCACGATGCGGCCGTAGCCTTCGGCGTGGATCGCAGTCGGGACGACGTTGATCAGGTGGGAGACGAAAGCCGGGCCGCCGATCTCGGCCAGTTGCTCACGCTTCTCCAGCTCCTCCGTGACGGTCACGAAATCGATCGGCTCGCGGCGCTCGTGCAGCGCCAGGCACGACTCGTAGACCCAGCGGTTCTTGACGATGTAGAAGTCGTCGGGTCTCAGGAAGGGGCTGACCCGGAAGATCGTCTCGGGGTCGATGAGCAAAGAGCCGAGGACGGCCTCCTCGGCTTCGACGGAATGCGGAACCATGCGGTCGATGGGAACAGTCGCCATGTCTGAGCCACGACCAAGACCACGGCCAAGACTTCGGAAGTCCAAGCCTTAAGACTTCCGAAGTCTGAAAAGAGCCGGGTTATTTGTCTTCGGGGCCTAGATCGTCCAGATCGAGGTTGTCGATCAGATCGCCGAACGGCGACTGCGACAGCCTGGCGTCGGTGTCCGTGCGCTCGGCGTCCATATCTTCTTCCGGCACGATGGACGCGGCGTCCATCACCGCTTCCGCGACGTAGATCGGCACCCTGGCGCGCACGGCCAGCGCGATGGCGTCGCTCGGGCGCGCGTCAATTTCCATCTGGCGGCCGTTGACGCTGAGCAGGATACGGGCGTAGAAGGTGTCGTTGCGCAAGTCGTTGACCACGACCTGGCTGACCTTGCCGCCCAGGTTGACGACGACGGTCTTGAGCAAGTCATGCGTCAGCGGCCGGGCCACGGCCACGCCCTGCAGCTCGATCGTGATCGATTCCGCTTCGCACGGGCCGATCCAGATCGGCAGGTATCGATCGCTCTCGAGGTCTTTCAAGATGACGACGCGCTGCTGCGTCATCAAGCTGACCCGAATACTGTCGATGGCGACTTCGATCATGCGCACTTCCTCCTAAACAGCCCGTTCGTGCCGTGCGACCAAGATTATACCACAGCGAGGCACGGGCGTGATCCTTATGCCCGCTGTGTGTGCACGCAAATGTTGTCAGTCGTTACAGTGCTCGCCAAACCGCGTCCTCGCGGTTGGCCGCCCGCGCGGACGCGGGCGGTGAGCGGCCTGACATGTTTTGCGTGCACACCCCGCTGTTGACGCATAGGGATGCGTCAACCACGGGGTTTTCAGGCAGGCTCTCAGGGCCTGATCGAGTGTTTTCGCAGGAGAGTATGGTATACTGGGAATGCGCCACAAGTAGCGTGTCCACAACGGAGTGAGCTTCGGCGGGCGGGGGCTTGCTGCGGCGAGTCCTGGTCGTCGCCGCCCATGCTGGCTTCGCTGCCCGGCCCTTTGCGGGCTGTGCGCCGCGCCAATCTGAGGAACGCCCCTAACGCATGCAGACGCTGCTGATACCATTCGCCACTGTCCTGTTGCTTGCCGGCGTCGCATTCACGCTCTTCGCCCTGCGCAAGACCATCCGCCAGTTCAGGCAGTCGCGCCGCGCGGCGTATTACATCCTCCGCGAAGAATCCGCCCGCAGCGCCGGCCGCTGGACGATCGTGACCATCGTGGCTGCGGCGGCGACGATCGCATTGGCCTTGTACGCCTCGCAGGCCACACCCGCATCCGCGCCCACGCCGACGGCGGCTGCGACCAAGGCCGTGCCGACGGTTGGCGCGGCGCCCACTCATACGCCGAAACCGACGGACACACCCAGCCCGGCGCCGACCGACACACCGACACTCACGCCGACGGCGACGATCGCGCCGGATGTGCCGGAAGTTCTTTTGACGCCAATCCCGAATGCCGCCACGCCGAACCCGGTGGCCAGGTTCGAATTCCTCACGCTGGCCTCTCGCCTCGACGGAGACCTCAATCCGGTCGATCCGGGCCTGCAATTCCCTGAGGGCGCGTCGCGCGTGTACGTGTTCTTCCGCGCGTCAGGCGTCAACAATGGCGCGAGGTGGGGCATCTTCTGTTACCGGGACGGCGACATCTTCGACTCGTTCGTCGGTCTATGGGACGATGGTCCGGCCCCTCAGACCTCGCGGGCGTTCTGCGCGCACGACGGCCGCCCGGGCGCGTTCGAGCTGCGCGCCTACCTGGGCACGAATCTCCAGTTCCAGGTGCAGTACTCGCTGGTCGGCCAGCCGCCTACTCCGGCGCCCACGGCCCCCGCTTCGCCGACAGCCACACCGTGACCGAACCTTCCGGTAACTGCTCAGCCGTCATGCCCGAATGCTTTTGTCGGGCATCCAGGCTGGCAGGTTACTGGATTCCCGCCTAAAGCGTGCGGGAATGACACCGCACGGTGCAAGCGCAATGGCTGAGCAGTTACACCTTCCGCAGGTTAAGTGCCCGCGGAAGGGTTCTCTAGAAAATATCCCCCACCGGCCGCTTGACTCTCCCGTCGCTGGAGGGTGTATCCTGTAAGCGAAGTTCTTCGGCCGGACTGTTCTGCGCGCAGAACCACGCACAGCATGATCAAGATCGGAGACTTTTCTCGAATCAGCCGCGTGCCGGTGAAGACACTGCGTTATTACGACGAAGTCGGGCTGCTCAAGCCCGTTGAGGTCGATCGCTTCACCGGCTATCGCTACTACTCGCTCGACCAATTGTCCCGGCTCAACCGCATTCTCGCCTTGAAGGACCTCGGTTTCTCGCTGGAGCAGATCGCGCAACTGCTCGACGAGAACCTGCCTGCGGCGCAGATTCGCGGGATGCTGCGGATGAAGCAGGCCGAGCTTCAGGATCGGGTGCGAGAAGAGCAGGAGCGATTGGCGCGGGTGGAAGCGCGGCTGAGGCAAATCGAACAGGAGGGTTCATTCTCTCATCGCGGCGGCAAGCTCCGCAGCGACTCTCGCGTTGTTCTCCAGCAGCGCGACGTTGGCGCGTAGGCTCTCGCCGCCGGTTGACCGGCTGACCCGTTCGAGCAGGAACGGCGTGATCGCCTTGCCTCGAATGCCGCTTCGCTCGGCTTCGGCCAGCGCTTCCTGGATCGCGTCTTCGGCGGTCGCCGGGTCCAATTCCCGCTCCGCAGGAATCGGCGCGGCGACGAGAACGCCGCCCTCAATCTCTAATCTCCATTTCGCCGCGATGATGGCCGCCGCCTCTTCAGGGGTGTCGACGCGCGCGCCGACAGGCAGCCCGCTGCGGCGCGAGTAGAACGCCGGGAACTCGTCGCACTGATAGCCGATCACCGGCACGCCATGTGTCTCCAGCCACTCGAGCGTCAACGGCAGATCGAGGATCGCCTTCGCGCCGGCGCACACCACGACGACCGGCGTGCGCGCCAGCTCGGGCAGATCGGCTGACACGTCGAACGGCTGTCCCCGGTGCACGCCGCCGATGCCGCCCGTCGCGAACACGCGGATGCCGGCCTGCGCCGCGATCCACATCGTCGCCGCGACGGTCGTCGCGCCGCCGCCTTTCTGCGCCACGACGACTGGGAGGTCTCGCCGGCTGACCTTGCGCACGTTCGAAGCGTTTGCCAGATAATCGAGCGACGCATCATTCAGTCCCACGCGAATGATCCCGCCGATGACGGCGATCGTGGCGGGCGTCGCGCCTGCTTCGCGTACGATGGCCTCGAGACGGCGCGCGACCTCCAGGTTCACGGGCCGAGGAAGGCCGTGCGCGATCAACGTCGATTCCAGTGCGACGACCGGCCGGCCAGCGTCGAGCGCACTTCTCACTTCGGGCAGTATCTGGATAAACGCCTTCATCAGATTGATCTCCACGAAGAACACGAAGGGGCACGAAGGAGATCATCACGAAACTCTTCGTGATCCTTCGTGTCCCTTCGTGGATCAATGTCATGCCGCCAGTTGCGCGTAGAGTTTCTCCAGGCTTAGCTCGGGATTGACCGTCTCCCTGGATTGCAGCGTGAGCGTGGCGGCGGCGATGCCCAGGCGCACAGCTTCGTCGGTGGGGATGTCGTTCAGGACGGCAAAGATCAGCGCGGCGGTCAGCGCGTCGCCCGCGCCGCTCGGATCGACGATGTCGACGTGCATGGCCGGCACAAGCCCACTCTCCTCGGACGTGGCGTAGGCCGAACCCTGGTCGGCGAGCGTCAGGATGGCGAAGTCGACGCCGAGCGACACCAGGTGACGGGCGACGTCGAGCGCCTCGTCCTGCGTGCTGGCGGGGGGAAGGCCGCTGAGCACGGCGGCCTCGGCGACGTTCGGCGCGATCAGGTGCAGTTGGCGCAAGTGGGGGCACAGCCGATCGGCCAGCGCGGTCGAGGTCGGATCGGCGCACACAAGCAGGTCGTGCTTCGCGGCCAGCTTCAAGATCGTGCTGAGCGCGTCGGGGGTGAGGTTAGCGTCGATGGCCAGCATCGACGCTTCGGCGAACAGGCGGCGGTGGTCGTTGAGATAGCGCGGCGTGATCGACTCGGCGATGCCCATGTCGCCGATGGCGACGGCCAGGCTGCCGTTCTCGTCGACGATCGCCAGGTACGAGCCAGTGCGCCCGCCGGACACGACGATCGACGGCGAAGTATCGACGCCGCACTCGCTCGCCTGCTGGAGGATTTGCGTTCCGGCGTCGTCGTCGCCGACGGCGGTGAGCAAAGTCACGTCGACGTCGAGGCGGGCCAGGTTCTCGGCGACGTTGCGCGCCACGCCGCCCAGGCTGCGCCGCACGCGCCCGGCGTTCGACGTGCCGGGCAGCAGCGGCCCCGACGCCAGGCCCTTGATGTCGAGGCCGGCGGAGCCGATGACGAGGACGGATGGGGAGGGGTGGCCGATCATCTCACGCGCCTCAAGATGGCGTCGACCTTCAAGACGAGCATCGCAGCCTGATGCGCGCCGACAAACTTTGGAGGAATGGCCGTGAACCGGAAGCCGCCGTCCGCTGTGCGCTCAAACTTCCAACCGGTGAAGTCGCCACCCGCTGCCGCGATCTGCTGATCGAACTGGGTAGGATCATCCACGCGGACGAGTAAATAGTCATCAGCGTCGAAGCCTGGTAGTCGTGCGCTTTCCGGATCAATCTTGATGGCCCAGTACCGAGCGCTCGGATCTAGACGCGGGGGGTGCAACGGGGTGGCGTCAGGGTTGTTCAGGTCCGGCAGCGGGCGAGCCGTGTACAACTCATCGTCGATTGTGCCCGGGTCCGATTTACCCGACTGATCATCAGCGGCCTGCTGCTTCGAGCGCAACACAAACAGGACCGGCTCCATGTAGCCTTGGAATGATGAGCTTTGAGCCGGTGGAAACTTCGGATTCGGGTCCAGAGCCGGCAGCCATATGAGTGGCAGCGTATAGGGGAGCGCAGGTATCCAGCGGGCGCGGCGCCCCTGCTCGCCGAATTCGACCAGATAGGCTCGGTTCTTGTCTGCTTCTGCTACCTGGCCTTGGGCCAGGGCTTTGGTCGCCAGGCTGTCGAACTCGTCCTGAACCTCTCGGATCGGCTTGACGAATTCGACGCCGAGCATCTCCAAATGCTGCTGGTGAACCGTCGCCAGTAGTGCCCGGGCAATGGCGGTGTTGTGCTGGCTCCGCATCTGCTTGGATAGGCGATAACAGTCGTCCGCGCTCGCAGCGGCCGCCTCGAAATCTTCCTGCCGGGCGTGCACCACGGCCAGATACGCGCACGCGTAAACCTGCATATGACGATCATGCGTCTCGTTGCCGTCACGCAGCGCGTCGCGGGCGTGGTCGGCTGCTTCTGATAGTTTTCCCCGCCTGAGCAACTCAATCGATCGGGCGCGAACTGACTCCAAGGCCTTGGACGGCTTCTTGAACTCGAAGCGAGAGAGCAAGTCGATCGGATCAAGCGGTTTCAGTGACATACGGCTTCATCTCTCACCGATTGATCATGCGCTGCAACTGTTCGAGGATACGCAGCGTCTTGTCGGAAGGCTCGGTGTCTTTCTCGGCCTCTTCCAGTATGACCTTCATCGTGCGGGCTTTGTCCGCCCCTTCCAGCGTCGCCTTCATCGTGCGGGCGATGACCTCGAGCATTTTCAGGGCCACCTCGCGCGACGGCAGGCGCGCGCCGCTGAGCGCCAGCATGCGGAAGCTCTGCGCAATGGATTGAATCATCTCGGCCTGCGCCTCGGCGCGCACCGTCTGCATGTATCGCAGCGCGTCCGCCATGCCCTCCGCCTCGACAGTGCGGGATTTCGATGCCCAGTAAGCCTCCCAATATTTACGGCGCTGCTCGTCGACGGATTTGTCAGTCGCCTCCAGCGCGCCGATCGTCATATCGATGAGTTCGACGCCACGCTTGCGCAGCGATTCCTTGTTATCGTTGAACAGCTTCTCAATCATGTCGCGGCGCGGCTTACGGTCAGAGTCTGGCGCCCACAGCTCGTCGAACATCCGCCCGGGTATCTCATCGGTGATGCCGGTGGACACGGTGCTTTCCCAGGCCAGCCCCGCCGGCCAATCGTACGCGATGGCGCGAACCGCCTGCGGCGAGGCGGGCAGCCCCGCTGGCGGCCCGGGCGGCTTGGTCTTGAATCCAAGCAGCAGCTTGAACTGGCGCCACCCCGATACGCGCGGCTGAGGTTGCGAGACCTGCTCGCCGTCTTTCTGTTTCATCAGCTTGAACGTGATCGTGGTCTTGCATTTGACCTCGATGCCGTCTTTGGTGTAGGCGGACTCATCCTTTGGGCGGCTGAGCGGCCGGGCGTCGACGAAGACGCGCACGCACTCGAACGCGCCGAGCGGAGTCACGCCCGGCCCGACGATGCGCAAGTAGCGCGCGCCGCGCTCGAGCAAAACTCCCATGCCGCTGTGAACGGACAGCGTTCCCGGCCCGCCGATCTTCTCGAGCACGTCGTTCTCGCGCTCCTTCTTCGCGCCCCCTCTTGAGTCCCAATCGATCTGCCCGTCTTTCACTGTGGCTGTCACGTTCGGGCCGACATTGAACAAACGCCTGAGAACGAACCCGACGCCGTATTGGACGCTCTTGAGGCTGTAGAAATCCCGCGTGAATCGGCCGGTCCGATGCATCGCCAGCCCGAAACCCAGGGCGCCGGGCAAGGCCATCCAGATCAGATTGACGATGTCATTGCCTGCATTCCGCTGCTGAAGATAGTTCGGCTCGCCGCCCAGCGGGTAGGTGATCAGCGAAACCTCGATGGGCGCGCCGAAGCTCCGGCCATCTGGCGCATACATGCGATACAGGAAATTCAAGAGCACGTTGTCCGCCGGCGGCGCGGCGAACGAGATATCTGCCCTGAAGACCCCTTCGGGCGCGACAGTCCCGGCCGGAGTGATCGTTTGAGACGCGGCGATCGGGTTGCTGTCCTCGCGGCGCAGCGTCGTCGCGCCGTCCCACGGGCACGTGCCGGTGTTGCGGATGTCGAACGGCAGCGTCGTGGTGACGCTCGAAACGACCGGTATCGGCGTCGGCTCTTGCAGCCTATCCCGTGGCGTTGCCGGATCCGCATCGTAGACACAGGGATTTCCATCGCTTTCGCCGGGTATGGCGGTCGCCGGATCGGGGAAGATCGGGAGCGCGATGAAGATGGGTCCCAGCGCACCTAACGCGACGATCATGACGAGGGTATAGAGACGGCGGCGTGTGGCATCCGTCGTCTCGCGCCCCCACCACTCGCGCACATCGGCCGCGAATGCCTGGAGAGCCTGACCAAAGCTAGGGCGTGGCTGCGCTTTCACTACTCGACTCTCCCCAGCATCCTGTGCACATCGCTCAGCGCTACGCGGGGTTCGCCGCTCAGCCGCTCGTCGAACCCCGGCTCGGCGGCCAGACGCTCGATGACTTCCAGCAGGCGCAGCGCAACCTGTTGGGCGTCTTCCACGCTGACCTGCTGGCTGACATCGAGCGCCTGGGCGATGCGCGTGATCAGCTCCATCTGCCCCTGCGCTCGGGCCAGCTCGATCAACCGGTAACGCTCGGCCAACCCTTCAGCCTCGACGACGTGTAAGCGGCTGAGCCATTCGGCTTTCCACGCCTCGACCCGCTGCGCGTCTACCCGCTTGTCGCGCGGGACGAACTGGGTGAGCCTGATGCCCAACACCGCAATGCCCCTGCCTGCCAGCGCTTCCTTGACATCGTGTTCAAGCCTTTTGCGAATATCCTCGCGCGGATCGAGGCGCGGGTCGTGCGGCTCGATCAGCCTGTCAAAGGTGTACTCGGCGATCAGGGTATGCGCGCGCTTGACCGCCTCGTTCATGACGATGTCGTCCCAGCGCAGCGACTCACCCTGCTCGATTCCCACGCGCGACTGCCCCAGCGCCAGGACGACCTGACGCGGCGACCATTCGTACGGCGCAGGCCAGCGCACTTTTTCGAGATCGATCTCCTCCAGCTTGAGCTTCGTCTTGTCGATGCGGAATCTGGCGTTGATCTTGAACATGACCCAGATGCCGTCGCGGGTTTGAGCCTCGACGTCTTTGCGGCGCATCTGCATCCGCAGATCGACTACCGCGCCGATTTTCTCGTCTTTGCGCATGAAGTGGACGCCCGGCTCGAGCATGCGGGTAGGGCGAGTATCGGTCGCAAGCAGGACGGCGCTGGTACCGTCGACGAAGAGGATGCCTTCGCCCCGTGCCTCGTCGCGAGCCTTGTTATCCGGACCGGGCAAAACCTTGCCCTCGCGTATGACGGCCATCGCCACCTTGCCGCCGCCTGCGTGACGGTGAATCATGCTCTTAACGTCTGCGCGCAATCTCGTGTGTGGCTCGACGGGAAGCAAAAAAGGCGCAGCCAGCTCCAGGCCGATGCGGTACATGCCGTAGGCCGTCAACAGCGCCCAGGCGATGCCGCCCCACGAGCGCTCAGGGTCGAGCAGGAGGCCTAAGATCACCAGAACCGGCAACAGCACGAGCCATATGCCCCGGCCGGCCATTGCGCGCCGCAGGAACTTCATCACGCCTCCACGGGCGGGGAGGTAGACCTGGCAGGTCTTGTCCGCCGATGTTAGCCGTAGACTGGATCGTGGAGACCTGCCAGGTCTGCCCGGAGAATCCAGGTGTGTTTGGGATACTATAGCATAATCGGCACAGAGGGGGAAATCAAAACCCGATTCCTTTTGGAAATCGGGTTGGAGACAAAATGTGATGCAAAGGTTGACACATGGCGTTTCTATGCTTTAATTAGCCTATGCCCACCACGCCCAAGACACCCAAGCCGAAACGTTCCAAGACGCCAAAGCCTAAGACGGGACTCACTCCCGCAGACGTTGAGGCCATAAGAGCCGTTATCCATTTGGAAGTTGACGAGTTGCGGGTCAAGGTCGATGCGCTAACCGAGGCTTTACCGAGTCGCGACGAGTTTGCGAGCCGAATGGATGAGGTGCTGGGCATTCTGAATGCTATCCGTGACGAACTCACGGCGCTCTCGTTTCGGGTGTCGCGGCACGAAGATCGAATCACCGCCCTCGAAGAAATCCACCCAAGCGGTCAACACCTCTAAACACGCCGTTGGCTGTTTAAATTTAAGACTTCCAAAGTCTTGGGTCGTCGCCCAAATCGGATCTACCGAAACTCAGGCGATCTGGATTATACTGTGCTTGGCACTCCTGCACGCTATCGCCTCACCACTCAGCGGCGAGCACGTCGAGGTGCTTGAGGAACTCGATCAGCTCGAGGCGGGTCATGACGCCGACGGAATCCCGAAGCAGCCGGTCGCGCATGCGGCGCAGCGCGGTGACAGGAAGGATGCCCTGTTCTTGCCACGGCAGCCAGCCGGTCAAGGATTGGCTGGTGAGGTAGGAGTGCCAGGCGCCGTAGTACAGCCGCATCGTCCAGTCAAGCTCGACGGGCATCGATAGCCAGACGGCGATCGTTTGGATCGGAAGGCGCCGCCGGGTATCGCGGAAGATGAAGTCCACGAAGGCCAGCCGATCGGCGATGGCCAGGTTGCGCGGCCCTAGAATCGCGCCGCCGATTTGCTCGGATACTAACGTCGCCAGGAGCTTACCGAGGAGCGGACGCGCATCCTCAACGTCGACGTGGAACGCCGGCGCAAGCAGCCGACGGCTGTTGCTCGTCATCAGCCAGCCCATGACGCTCTGACGCTGAAGGCTTTCGGTATCTTGATACGTGACCAGGTTTGGAGTAGGCACAATTGTGGTTTGCATTTCGTTAGAATTGTACCAGTGAACACATATGAGGCATATGGCCTGAAAGTTCTATTTTGTGTCCCTTGGCAAGAATTTCCTATGGATTCTCATCGGATGGTTGCGCCCATTAATCGAACTGCAAGACTCTTAAAGACTTCCGAAGTCTCAAGGCGTATTCTCACAGGCGACGGTGGCCATCAATCCGAGTAGTTTCGCTGGCGAGATGCCACTTAAAGACTTCGGAAGTCTCAAATGGAGGCAAGCCATGTCGCAACGCATGATTCGCGCCCCGCGCGGCACGCAGTTGGCGTGCAAGGGCTGGCTGCAAGAGGCCGCCCTGCGCATGCTGATGAACAACCTCGACCCGGACGTGGCCGAGAAACCCGACGATCTGATCGTGTACGGCGGACGAGGACGCGCCGCCCGGTCGTGGGAGTCATTCGACGCCATCGTCGCCGCCCTGAAGGAGCTGGAAAACGACGAGACGCTCCTGGTGCAATCGGGCAAGCCGGTGGCCGTGTTCAAGACGCACCCTGACGCGCCACGCGTGCTGATCGCCAACTCGAACATCGTGCCGCACTGGGCGACCCAGGAGAATTTCGATCGGTGGGAACGCGACGGTCTGATCATGTTCGGCCAGATGACGGCCGGCTCGTGGATCTACATCGGCACGCAGGGTATCCTGCAAGGCACGTACGAGACGCTCGGCTCGCTCGCGGGCAGGCAAGGATGGGCCGAGGGGCTTAAAGGCAAGTTCGTACTGACGGCCGGGCTGGGCGGCATGGGCGGCGCGCAGCCGCTCGCGATCACGATGAACGAAGGCGTCGGCCTGATCGTCGAGATCGACCCGGCGCGAGCGAGGCGCAGGCTGGAGACGAAGTACGTCGACGTGGTCGTGAACGACCTGGAAGAAGCGATGACGATGGTCGAAGAGGCAAGGAGCAAGAGGCAACCGCTGTCGGTTGGGCTGATTGCGAACGCCGCCGACGTGTTCCCCGAGCTGGTGATACGGGGCGCGCTCCCGGACGTCGTCACCGATCAGACGCCCGCGCACGATCCCCTCTCCTACGTCCCACACGGAATGTCGCTGGAAGCGGCGAACGTGCTGCGGACGCAGGATCCCGACGAATACACACGCCGGTCGATGGCGTCGATGGCGCGCCACGTGCAGGCCATGCTCGAGTTTCAGAAAAAGGGCGCGGTCGTGTTCGACTACGGCAACAACCTGCGCCAGCGCGCATACGACGCCGGCGTGAAGGACGCATTCGCCTACCCGGGTTTCGTGCCGGCTTACATTCGGCCCCTGTTCTGCGAAGGCAAAGGCCCCTTCCGCTGGGTCGCGTTGAGCGGCGACGAGAAGGACCTGCACCGCACGGATGAAGCCATCCTGGAACTCTTCCCGCACGACAAGCACCTCGAGCGGTGGATCCGCATGGCGCAGCAGCGCGTGAAGCTCCAGGGCCTGCCTGCCCGCATCTGCTGGCTGGGTTACGGCGAACGGGCCAGAGCCGGGTTGAAGTTCAACGAGCTGGTCGCGAAAGGCGAGGTCTCCGCGCCGATCGTCATCGGGCGCGATCATCTCGACGCCGGCTCGGTCGCCAGCCCGCGCCGCGAGACGGAAGGCATGCGCGATGGGTCGGACGCCATCAGCGACTGGCCGATCCTCAACGCGCTGATCAACGCCGTCGGCGGCGCGACGTGGGTGAGCTTCCACCATGGCGGCGGCGTCGGCATCGGCTACAGCCAGCACGCGGGTCAGGTGATCGTCGCCGATGGGACGCCCGAAGCGGCGAAGCGGCTGGAGCGGGTGCTCACCACCGATCCGGGTCTGGGCGTCGTGCGGCACGCGGACGCCGGGTATCCCGAAGCGATCGCGTTTGCGAAGAAGACCGGAATCAAGATGCCGATGCTACGATAAGCGAGTCAGCGAATCAGCGAGCCAGCGAGTCTGCGAATCAGCGAGTAAGCGCTCCACCTGTCGCTGATTCGCTCTGGTTTGTCCTCCGACCGTACTGGCGGTATACTGTACATATTATCTTGAACAGGTCGAAAGCATGCCCGAGTATCGCGTCAACCAGCTCGAAGCCGTGCTGCGCGCTCTGCACGAATCGGTCGAGGGATTGCAGGGCACGGTCGTCGTCAGCCTCGACGGGTTCGTCGTCGCAGCGCACCTGCCTTCCGGCAACGGCCGTCGCGAGCACGCGTCGAGCGCCGCCGACAGCCCACAGGTCGCCGCCATGGCGGCCTCGATCATCGCCTTGAGTGACAAAGTCCTGGCGCAGTTGGCGCGCGGCTCGATCAGCCGCGTCTTGATCGACGGCAGCGAGGGCGGCATCATCGTCGTGCCGGCCGGCGCCGAAGCGGCGCTGGCAGTGATGGTCGACCACGACGCGAAGCTCGGCCTGGTGATGCTGGTACTGCAGCGCTCAGCCGAGCAGGTGAAACGCATACTCGCGCGGTAGCGCTTCATTTTTGACACAGCGTGGTGTCCTCGGTATAATCTCGCCCGTTTAGGGTCTGACGAGCGTTTCACGCGCGTAACGCCCGCCCGTCCAGGGGCGGGTTTTTATTTGCGAGTTTGCGGAGAAAACTCTATGAAAATCATCATCGTCGGATGCGGCCGCGTCGGCGCCGAGCTGGCCATGTCGGTATCACGCAGCGGCCACGACGTGACCGTCGTCGATCAAAGCCCGGGCACGTTCGACCGGCTAGGCTCTGACTTCAAGGGACGCACAGTGCAGGGCTTCGCGTTCGACCGCGACGTGCTGGAGCGCGCGGGGATCGAGGCGGCGGACGCCTTCGCCGCGACCACGTCGAGCGACAACGCGAACATCATCGCCGCCAAGATCGCCCGCGACATCTTCCACGTCCCGAACGTCGTCGCGCGCATTTACAATCCGAAGCGGCGCGAAGTGTACGAGCGACTGGGCCTGCAGACGGTCGCTTCGTCGACGTGGGGCGCGCAGCGCATCGAGCAGTTGCTGCTCCATCCGGGCCTGGCCGACGTCGAGATGATCGGCCACGGCGAAGTCAAATTGATCGAGATGCAGGTCCCCCCGTCGTGGGTCGGCCAGCCGGCGAACCGGGTCATAGACGGCCAGGCGAGTGTGATCGCCGTAACGCGCGCCGGGCGCGCATTCGTGCCCAAGGACGGCGACCGGTTCCAGGCGGGCGACCTGGCGTACGTCAGCCTGCCGGCGGAATTGATGCCGCAGTTGGTCGAATCGGCGCTGCAGGTCCAATAAAGAGGAGAAGAGGTCATGTTCGTGTTAATTGTCGGCGGCGGCAAGATCGGCTCGCACCTGGCTACGCTGCTGCTCGAAGAGGGCCACATCATTCGCGTGATCGATCCGCGTCCGGACGTCCTGACGAAGCTGCATCGCGAGCTGCCGGCCGAGATGATCCACCCTGGCGACGGCACCGATCCGGCGCGGCTAGAGCAGTCGGGCATTCGCAAGGCTCACGTCCTGGCGGCGGTGACCGGCGACGACGACACCAACCTCGTCGTCACCACCCTGGCGCGCTTCGAATATAGCGTGCCGCGCATCATCGCCCGCGTCAACAATCCGCGCAACGCCTGGCTGTTCACGCCAGAAATGGGCGTGGACGTGGCGCTCAACCAGGCCGACCTGATAGCGAAGATGATCGCCGAGGAGATGTCGCTAGGCGACATGATGACGCTGCTCAAGCTGCGCAAGGGCGAAGTGGAGATCGTGGAGGAGAAGATCGCAGAGACCGCTGCCGCCAACGGTAAGGCGATCAAGGACATCCAGTGGCCGGAGGGCTGCACGCTGGCGGCTGTCATCCGCAAGGGCGAAGTGATCACCCCACGCGGCGACACGGTGCTGCACGCCTATGACGAAGTGCTGGCCGTCGTGCGCACCGCACAGCGCGAGGCGCTGGCCGCGCTGCTGGGACGATCGTGACCATGGCAACCAGCACAAGACGTTTTTCGCTGGCCGATCTGTTATTCGGCCGGCCACTGCAGACAGCCGACATTCCCCACCAGACGCTCAGCAAGAAAGTGGGCCTGGCCATCTTCGCTTCCGATAACCTGTCGTCGATAGCGTACGCGACCGAGGAAATCCTGATCGTCCTGGCGCTGGCCGGCACGGCCTACTTCGTGCTGTCGATCCCCATCTCGATCATCATCGCCACCATGCTGGTGATGCTCGTGATCTCGTACCGGCAGACGATCTACGCCTACCCGAACGGCGGCGGCGCGTACGTCGTCGCGCACGACAACCTGGGCGAGTGGCCGGCGCAGACGGCCGCCGCGGCGCTGCTGACCGATTATATCCTGACGGTCGCGGTGAGCGTTTCCTCCGGCGTGGCGCAGATCGCCTCGGCGTTCCCGGCCCTGCACCCGTTCCGGGTCGAGATCGCGATAGCGATGATTGCAATCATGACGATTATCAACCTGCGCGGCGTGAGGGAATCGGGGATGGTGTTCGCCATTCCGACTTATTTCTTCATCGTGATGATGTTTATGATGCTGGGCGTGGGGTTCTATCAACTGCTCACCGGCACACTCGGCACAGTCACCGGCGTGGAAGACGGCGAAGGCGAGATCGGCGTGCAGGCGCTCACGTTGTTTCTGCTCCTGCGGGCGTTCGCCAGCGGTTCGGCGGCCGTGACAGGGGTGGAAGCCATCTCCAACGGCATCACGGCTTTCAAAGAGCCGCGCAGCCAAAACGCGGCGCGAACCCTGATCGTCATGGCGGCTATCCTGGGGATCACGTTCATCAGCATCACAATCCTGGCCAACGCCGTGCATGTGGTCGCGTACGAGGGCGTAACGGAGACGGTCGTGTCGCAGATTGCCCGCACCATCTTCGCGGAAGGTTCGCTGTATCTGTTGACGGTGATTTCCGTGACGGTCATCCTCATCCTGGCGGCGAACACGTCGTACGCCGGATTTCCGCGCCTGGCCGCGCTGGCCGCTGGCGATGGTTACCTGCCCAAGCAGCTCACCTTCCGCGGGCGGCGGCTGGTGTTTTCGTGGGGCATCGTGGCGCTGGCCCTGGCCGCTTCCCTCCTGATCGTCGTCTTCGACGCCGAGACAACCCAGTTGATCCCGCTATACGCGATCGGCGTGTTCCTGTCCTTCACCCTGTCGCAGAGTGGGATGGTGGTGCGCTGGCGCCGGATCGGCCGCATGCGGCCCGGCGAAGAGATCGCGACGCACGACTCGGTCCTGCGTTACGATCCGCACTGGCGCGGCAAGCTGATCATCAACGCCGTCGGGAGCGTGATGACCGGAGTGGTGATGCTCGTCTTTGCCGTCGCGAAGTTCGCGCAAGGCGCCTGGATCGTCGTCATCTTGATTCCGGCCCTCGTGTACGTCTTCTTCCGCATCCATCGCCACTATCGAGATGTGGCCCACATTCTCAGCCAGGGTTCGCGCTGGCCGAACCTGCGCCCGCGGCCGGTCAAGACGCTGGTACTGGTGGACGACATTCACGCCGGGACGATCCACACCATCAACTTCGCCAAGTCGCTGGGCGTGCCCTGGACCGCGGTGCACGTAGCCATCGATCCGGAGAAGGCCGAACAGGTGAAGGAGAAGTGGCAGGAGCGCATCGGCGACGAGGCGTATCTCACCGTCCTGCCCTCGCCGTATCGCAACCTGGTCGATCCGGTGCGCGAGTACGTGCTCAAACTGCTGGAAGAAATGCCGAATGGTTTCATCCACGTCATCGTCGGCCATCTGGTGATGGACAAACTCCGCGAGCAGGCGCTCCACGAGAACGCGGCGATCATCTTGAACCTGGCGCTGCAGGACGTCGATCACGCGACGGTGACCACGGTTTCGTATCGCCTGGAGACGCACGCCAACGGCAAGGGCGGGCGCCGCACTATCTCGGTTACGGAATAAAAAGTGAAGACCTGGCAGGTCTGCGAGACCTGCCAGGTCTGTTATCACCCCGGTTCTTTCCGCAGCTGCTCGATCAGGCTCACGAGCTCGTTCCAGCTCTTCGTATCCTTGTGCAATTCGCCGATGTGGCTGTAGCGGATCACGCCGCGCTTGTCGACGAGGTAGAGCGTCGGCCAATAGTGGTTGTCGAACGCGCGCCAGGTAGCGAAGTCGTTGTCGATCGCCACCGGGTAGGGCACGTCCAGGCGGGCGATGGCGTCCCGGACGTTGTCGACGTCCTTCTCGTGGTTGAACTCCGGCGAATGCACGCCGACGACGATCAGGCCGTCGTCCTTGTACGTGTTGTGGAGTTCCCGCACCGCGGGAATCGAGCGCACGCAGTTGATTCAGCCGAACGTCCAGAAATCGATCAGCACGACGTGACCGCGCAGATCGGCAGTAGTGAGCGGCCCGGTGTTGAGCCAGATGTCGTTCTTCAATTCGGGCGCGAGAGGCCCGTCGGGTAACGGATTCGGCACGGCGTTCTCCTGTTCGGGCGCGGATGATTCGGGAGCATCTGCCGCCGGCGCAGATTGCCTGGCGGAATCGGCCGGGGCCACGGCGGCTGGCGCGCAGGCGGCGAGTATAAGGCCCGATGCGGCGAGGCCCAACAGCAAGCTTTTCATCGCGGCATCCCTCCTTTTACGCCTGCGAGTGTAGCCGCCAGATATTACAGCCCACTTACGGCATGGTATAATCGCGCCGTGCCCATACAAGTTGAACTCGACGACGTGGTCCGGCTGCGCAAGCCCCACGCGTGCGGCGGGTACGAGTGGACGGTCGCGCGCCTCGGCGCGGACATCGGCCTGAAATGCAACACGTGCGGCCGGCGCGTGCTCCTCACCCGGCGCGACTTCGAGAAGCGCCTCAAGACCTTCGTGCGGCGCGCGATGGCCGCCAGCGATCCGCCGCAGGCCCCACCTTCACCAGCGCCATCGTGACCCGGCGACCGGTTCGACTCGTGTTTCTGTTTGCCGATGTCGGCGGTGGGCATCGCGCGCCGGCCGAAGCCGTGCGCGAGGCGCTGCGGCGCACGGCCGGCGATGCGGCTCAGGTGGAGTTGGTCGACGCGCTCGCCGACTACGCGCCGTTCCCTTACAACCGCGGGCGGCAGACCTACACCCAGACTGCGCGCTTCGCACGTCCCATGCTGTGGCTGTTTTTCCACGGGCTGGATACCCGCCTGCGCATTCGTCTGGGCGTGGGCGTGATGTGGCGGCCCATGCGCCGGGCCATGCGCGAGATGATCCGGGATCATCCCGCCGACCTGTACGTCTCCTTTCACCCAACGTACAGCTATCCGCTCACCTGGCTGCGTCTGCCCAGCGTGTTCGTGTTCACCGATCTGGTGACGAATCACGCGCTGTGGTGCGCGCCCGGCGCGCAGTGTTACCTGGTGCCGACCGACGTCGCTCGCCGACGGGCGATCGTGCGCGGGGCGCCCGCCGAGCGCATCGCCGTGACCGGCTTGCCGGTTCATCCCCGCTTTCTCGATCCGATCGAGCCGCCCGACCGGCTGCGAAGCAAACTCGGCGTCGCCCTGGGCCAGCCGATCATTCTTTTGAGCGGCGGCGGCGAGGGGATGGGTCGCGTGTACGACATTGCGCACGCGATCGGCGAGAGCGGTCTGGATGCGCAGATGGTGGTCGTGGCTGGTCGCAACCAGGCGCTGCGAGAGGAATTGGAGCACGCCGACTGGCCCATGCCGACGCGCGTGCTCGGCTTTACCCGCAACATGCCGGACTGGATGGCGGCGGCATCTGTCCTGATCGCCAAGTCCGGCTCGAATACGATCGCCGAAGCGCTGGTGCGCGGCCTACCCATCATCCTGTTTGAATTTGTGCCCGGACAGGAAGAGGGCAACCCGCAGTTCGTCGTCGACGCCGGGGCGGGCGCTTACTGCCCCCGCCCGGCGCAGGTCATCCGCACGCTGCGCGACTGGCTGAACGATCCGGCCCGTCTGGAGCAGCTTGCCGTGAACGCGCGCGCCGCGTCTCGGCCGAATGCGGCATTCAGCGTCGCTCGCACCATAGTCCAGATCGCCGAGGAGCGCGCCCGTGATCGATCCGGATGATGCCCGGCGCTATTACGCCGACCGGCGCGATCCCGCGCACGATTTCGACCACGTGCTGCGCGTGACGGAGATGGCCGTGCGCCTCGCCCGCGCCGAAGGCGCCGACGTCGAGGTGGTGCGCGCCGCCGCGCTCCTGCACGACGTAGGGCGCGACGATGCGTCGGGACGGGATCACGCCGAAGTCTCCGCCGACGTTGCGCGCCGCATCCTCGAATCTCATCCGCCGGAGAAGGTCGAAGCCGTCACGCAGGCGATCCTTCAGCATCGCTTCCGCTCCGGCCCGCGGCCCGACTCGCTCGAAGCGCGCTGCCTGTTCGACGCCGACAAGCTCGATTCGATCGGGGCGATCGGCGTGGCGCGCGCGTTCGCCTTCGCCGGCTCCATCGGCCAGCGGCTGTGGGACGAGGTTACGCCCGACTACGCCGACCGCTTCGCGCGCGGCGACGTCCGGCCGGGGGAGCATACCTCGCATCACGAGTACGTCGTGAAGCTGTCGCGGCTGCGCGAGCGGATGACGACGCGGGCAGGGCGCGCCATCGCCGAAGAGCGACATGCCGCCATGGCCGCGTTCTTCGAGCGCCTGGCGCGTGAGGCGCGCGGCGAGGCTTAGACCCTCGCCCATTCCCTCTATGATACGCCCGAGCCAGGTCAACCTGCGAAAACTCGCCTACGGCCTGATCGCGCTGTTTTTCTTCGTCCTGGCGATTCAGTTGATGAAGGCCGGCGCGCGCGGGCTGGCGCCGCAGTTGGAGCAGGCCGGCCTGATCCGCAGCCCGCTCAACGGTCTGGGCCTTGGCTGGCTGGGCGCCTACTTCGTGCTCAGCGGATCGCCGGTCGCGGCGGCCGCGCTGGGCCTGTTCAACGGCGGCGCGCTCGACTCGGTCGAGACGTTCATGATGATCAACGGCTCGCGCATGGGCGCGTCGTTCATCGTGCTGTTCATCGGCTTCATCTACATGCTGCGCGGCCACGAGTCGAAGCGCAGCATGAGCGCGGGACTGCTTTCGATGCTGACGACGTGGACGACGTACATTCCCGCCATGGCGCTGGGGTACGCCTTGCTGTCGAACGGATGGCTGAAGCGGTTCCAGTTGTCGGCGACCGGGGAGCTGGTGTCGGCCATCGACGCCGTATTCGATCCGCTCGTCGCCTGGATCACCTCCTGGGCGCCCGGCCTGTTGGTCTTCGTCGTCGGCGTGGGCATCATCATCGTGTCCTTCAACCTGATCGATCGCGCGCTGCCGGAGCTAAACCTGGGACGCGCCGGGTTCGGCGAAGCGCCGCGCCTGTTGTATCGCCCCCTCGCCATGTTCATCCTGGGCATGGCCGTGACCTCGCTGTCGATGTCGGTGTCGGTTTCGCTCGGACTGCTGGTGCCGCTCTCGGCGCGCGGCTACATCCGCATCGAAAACGTCGTGCCCTACATCATGGGCGCGAACGTGACCACTTTCGTCGACACGCTGGTGGTCGCGCTGCTGATGAGCAACCCGGCGGCTTTCACCATCGTGCTGGTGCAAATGGTGAGCGTGACGATCGCATCGCTCGCCATCCTGCTCGTGTCGTATCGACGCTACGAGCGCTTCCTGCTGGGCACGGCCGGCGCGATCACGCGCAGCCGTCGCAACCAGACCATCTTCATGCTGGCGATGGTCGGCATGCCCATCGTGCTTCTGATGATTTGACAGGCGACTGATGCTCAGGCCCCCGAATGCCTCTATCGGGGGCAGGCAGTCGGAGTGTGCAAAGTGCGGATTCTGATGTGCTCAGACGGCTCGGCGACTTCCGAGCAGGCGGCGCAATTCGCCGCATACCTGCTGAAAGCGCCGGGTCACCAGGTGACGTTGTACGGCGCGATCGAGAGCGAGCGCGAAGCCGGCTCGATCAAGCATTCGCTCGACCTGCTCTTCGCGCGGCTCAGGCCCGCCCGGTCAGACGTGTCGATGAAGCTGGCGCGCGGCCACGCCGCCGAGGAGATTCTCAAGGAGGCAGAGGCGGGGGGTTACGACCTGATTATCGTCGGCGACCGCGGCCGGCGCGGATTGACGCGCTTTCTGATCGGCTCGACCTCGTCGCGCGTCGTGCAGTATGCGCCCTGCTCGGTGATGGTCGTCAAGAAGTCGTCGCGCGAGCTGCGCCGCATCCTGGTGTGCACGGCCGGCGGCGAGCCGGGCCTGCGCGACGTGCGCTTCGCGGCGCGCATCGCCGCCGTGACCGAGTCCGATATGACGGTGCTGCACGTGATGTCACAGGTGGCGCTGAGCGAAGATTCCGATCTATACGATCTGGAGGCCACGGCCGAGGAGTTGATCGAGCGCGGCACGCGCGAAGGCCGGCACCTCGCGGCCGCGCTCGAATCCATGCAGCAAGCTGGCGCGCGAGGCGAGGTCCGGGTGCGCCACGGCCTGGTGATGGACGAAATCGACGCCGAAGCTCGCGAAGGCAGCTACGACCTTGTCGTCGTCGGCGCGCATTTCGTGCGCGGCATGAGCCGTCTCCTGCTCGACGACGTCACGTCACACGTGCTGGAGGCGCTGGACGCGGCGGTGTTGGTCGTGCGGGATTAGCCACGACGATCATCTTCTCCGCCCCTTCGCCGTACGGCTCCAAGTCGTATGACCCATACACGGCTTCCAACTCGAAACCGGCCAGTCGCAGCAGCAGCTCGACCTCGTTGCGAAACAGGAACCGCATCTGGAAGGGGAAGGTCGTGCGGCGGATCAGCCCGCCCTCGTCAGGCTCGTCGACGATGAACATGACCGAGGAGACCTGGTTTTCCCAGTCGAGCGAGCGGGCCGTGAACTGCAAGATGAGCTGCCCGTGCGGGCCGGGCCGCGTGCGGTGCAGTACCAGACGGCCCTCATTCGACGCGTGCACATCGGGATTGAACAGGTCGAGGACGAGCAGGCCATGCGGCGCGAGATGCCGCCGGAGGCAGCTCAGCGTGTCGAGCTGATCGTCGAGCGTCGCGTTGTGCATGAACGTATTGATCGGCACAATCGCCAGATCGAAGCGCGCGCCGAGGTCGAAGCGGCGCATGTCGGCCTGCAGCAGCTTCACGCGATCGGCGAGGTCGGCACGCTCCACCTTGCCCCGTGCGATTGCCAGCATCGCTTCGGCGACGTCGATGCCGGTGACGGAACAGCCGTCCCGAGCAAGCGGAATCGCCACGCGGCCGGTGCCGCAGCCGAGCTCGAGCACGTGGCTACCCACTCGCTCAGCGAAGCCCCGATACATCGGGATGTCTTGTGTGAAATCGTCGTAAAAGAGATCGTACAGACCCGCGAATGCGGTGTAATCGCTCATCAGGCCAGCCTTATCCGAACGGCATTGGGATGCCGTGCTACGGCGTTTCCCGACAGGAACGAGTCTAGCACGGCGAGCGGCCTGGGGCAAGTTGATCTGTGCGTCGCCTGCGCTATAATCCATGCAGGCCCACAGGAGAGAATCGAAGACCCGGAGGGTGTGGATGGTCAAAGAGCGCATCCTGATTGCCGAGGACAATAAAGAGCTTGCCTCGTTTCTCCAATCGTATCTGCAGCAGCAGGGCTACGAGGCGCAGGTGGCCCACGACGGCGAGGCGGCCGTGCGCCTGTTTGTGGCGCAGCCGTTCGACCTGGTGCTGACCGATCTGCAGATGCCGCGTCTGAACGGCCTGGGCGTGCTGCATCGGGTGAAGGAGCGTTCCAGCGACGCGCAGGTCATCATCCTCACCGCCCACGCCACGCTGGACACGGCGCTGGATGCGCTGCGCCACGGCGCTTACGATTTCCTGCTCAAGCCGGTTGACAGCGTCGACCAGCTTCAGTTCACGATCAACCGCGCACTCCTGCAGCGCAGCCTGGAGATCGACAACCGCCGCCTGCTCGCCGAGCTGAAGGAGGCCAACGCGCATCTGGGACAGAAAGTGGCGGAGCAGACGCGCGAGCTGCGCGAGGCGTACGAGAAGCTGCAAAGCCTGGATCGCATGAAAAGCGAGTTCGTATCGGTCGTGTCGCATGAGCTGCGCACGCCGCTATCGGTCATCCTGTTGTCGACGCAGATGCTCCTCTCCGGGGCTGATTCGCTCGACGCCGATCGCCTGCGCGAGAATCTGAACAATCTTCAGCGATATAGCCGCCGCCTGAAGCGCCTGGTCGACAATCTGCTCGACTTCAGCCTGTTGCAGCGCGGCGAGCTGGAGTTGGATATCGGCCCTGTCGACGTGGCCGGCGTGATCATGGAAGTCGTCGAAGTGTATCAGCCGCGCGCGGTGGAGAAGGGCATTACTCTGCAGGCCGTGCCGCTCAAGACGCCGCTGACCGTCGTCGGCGACTCAGCCCGATTGTCCAACGCGCTGAGCCATCTGGTCGACAATGCGGTCAAGTTTACCGGCAGAGGCGGGCGTGTCGTGATCGGCGCGCACGGCCCGACGCAGGCGTCCGGCGGAGGGAAAACTCCGCACGTCGTCATCGGCGTCGCCGATTCGGGAGTCGGCATTCCGCCCGAGCGACAGCATCTTTTGTTCAGAGCCTTCTCGCAGCTCGACATGAGCGATAGCCGTCGATTCGAGGGTATCGGCCTGGGCCTGGCGCTGGCGAACCGCATCGTCACCGCGCACAAGGGCCGCATCACGCTGAAGAGCGAGCCGGGCAAAGGCAGCACGTTTGCCATCTGGCTGCCGATGGATGGGCCGCGCTAGCCGCGCAAAGTTCACAGCCGCCATGTGCGACGCACTTGGGAAGTGCGTCGCACATCGTCTCGCTCACAGCCCGCGTCTTCCCGGCCGTTGTCCACCCTTCCCCTTTTTGATGTGTTATAATGGCATCCCGCATCCCTTGTATCTAAGCTCAGGAATCCTATGCTCATCCCGTTTTCCGTTGAGAGCCTGATCGCATTTGCCGTCGTGGTGCTCGCCGCGCTCCCCTTGCACGAGTACGGGCACGCCTGGATGGCCGTCCGGCTGGGTGATCGGACGCCGTACTATCAGGGCCGCCTGACGCTCGATCCGCGTGCGCACCTCGACCTGGTCGGCACGCTCCTGCTGGCCGTCGCCGGCTTCGGCTGGGCCAAGCCGGTGCAGTTCGTGCCGTCTAACCTGCGCGACGCGCCGAGCTTCAAAGTCGGCATCGTTTTGGTCGCACTGGCCGGCCCACTGATGAATGTTGTGATCGCGATAGTCGCGGCGCTCCTGCTCCGTATCGACATCGGGAACCGGACCGTCGACGGAATCTTGGGGACGATTGTCTTCATCAATCTGCTGCTGGCCGTGTTCAACATGATCCCGCTCGTACCGCTCGACGGCTCCAAGGTGCTGTGGGGCTTGATGCCCGATTCATGGTCGCGTGCGTACGAGCAGATCCAACAGTACAGCCTGCTCATCCTGCTCGTGATGATCGTGCCGTTGGGAGGCGCCAGTCTTCTGAGCCGGATCATCTCGCCGATCGTCGTGACGCTGGGGCAGGCCCTTATCGGATTTTGAGAGCGACGTACCGCATTCGACAGTTGCTGGCTGCGCTCACGGTGCGCGTGTCTGAAGCCGATCTGGCCGAGGCGGATGCCTGCTTGCCGCCCGACGCGCGCAGCCTGTTCCGGCGCATGCCCCTCGACGGGCAGGCGCACGCGCTGCGTGTGATGCGCGATCTGGTGCGCGCCGGACATACGCACTCGTCGCTGCTGGCGGCGGCGCTGCTGCATGACGCCGGCAAATCGGCGGCGCGCATCACGCCGCTCACGCGGTCGATATTCGTCGTGGTCGAGCGCGTCGCGCCGCGCCGGCTCGTGCGCTGGCCGGCGACGGGCTGGCGCAGGCCGTTCGCCGCCCTTCGCGATCATCCGCGCGTCGGGGCCGAGTGGGCGCGCGCGGCCGGCTGCGACGAGCTGACCGTGTCGCTCATCGCGCGGCATCAAGAGAACCTGAGCAGCGCCGTCGCCGGCGAGGAAGATCGTCTGCTGAAGCTGCTTCAAGAGTTCGACGATCGCAACTGATCGACGACTCGACCATCCGGCTATCCGACCACTTGACTATTCGACTACCCGACCACCATGCCTTTCGTTTACATTGTCGAGTGCGCGGACGGAACGCTGTACACCGGCTGGGCAATAGACGTGAACAAGCGCGTCGCCGCACACAACGCGGGGCGCGGATCGCGCTACACGCGCGCGCGCCGGCCCGTGAAGCTGGTCTACGTCGAGAAGCGTGCGACGCGGGCTATCGTTATGAAGCGCGAGGCCATTATCAAGAAGATGCCCCGTGCCAAGAAACTACGCTTGCTACGCGATACATAATCATGCAATCATGCCGGTTAACCAATTACCAATCACTAATTACTGATCACTGATTACTGATCACTGACCACTGACCTAGCCATGCCCTACCGCATCTTGATGATCGCTCCCACCTCGTTCTTCTCCGACTATGGGTGCCACGTTCGAATCCTCGAAGAGGCGCGCGTGCTGCAGCGCCACGGCCACGCCGTGCGGATCGTGACGTATTACAAAGGCCGTGACCTGCCCAGCCTGGACATCGTCCGCACGCGACCCACGCCGTGGCACGCCGACTACGAAGTCGGCTCGTCGCGGCACAAGATCGCGTTCGACGTGCTGCTCTCGTGGACGTCGCTCCGCGCCGCGCTGCGCTTCAAGCCGGACATCGTCCACGCGCATCTGCACGAGGGCGCTCTGATCGGATCGGTCCTGGGCGCGATCAGCCGCGCGCCGCTGGTGTTCGATTATCAGGGAAGCCTGACCGGCGAAATGGTCGATCACCACTTTCTCAACCCGGACGGCCCGTGGCATGCGCTCGTGCGCTGGCTGGAGCGCCGCATCGACCACCGGCCCCGCGCGATCCTGACCAGCTCGCACGCGGCGCTGCCCCTGCTGCGCGACGAGTTCGGCGTCGATCCCGAGCGCATCATCCCCATACCCGACTGCGTCGACACGACGTTCTTCCGCCCACGCGCCGAGAGCGACGCGGTCGAGGTGGCCGCGATCAAGTCTTACCTGGGCGTGCCCGCAGATCGTTCGGTCGTGGTGTACCTCGGCCTGCTGGCGCCGTACCAGGGCACGCATCTGTTGATCGAAGCCGCGCGCCAGGTCGTAGAGCAGCGCCCCGGGACGCATTTCCTGATCATGGGATACCCCGGCACGCCCCAGTATCGGGCGATGGCCGAGGCGCTCGGCCTGAGCGATCACACGACGTTCGTCGGCAAGACGCTGTACGACGACGCGCCGCGCTACTTGCGGCTGGGCGACGTTGCCGCCGCGCCGAAGCTCTCGGAGACGGAGGCGAACGGCAAGGTCTTGAACTACATGGCGACCGGGCTGCCGACCGTGGCCTTCGACACGCCGGTGAATCGCGAATACATGCGCGACTACGGCTTCTACGCGCGGCCGGGCGACGCGGCATCTCTCGCCGGGCAAGTGCTGCGCGCGCTGGACGATGCGCCCGCGCGCGCGCGGGCGGCACGCGGGCTGCGCGCGCGCGCCGAGTCGGCGTTCTCGTGGGACGACGCCGCGCGCCGCATCACGGCGGTGTACGACGCCGTGCGCATGCGCCGCCGGAGCGAGCGGACGCGAGCGCTGCGCGCGCTCAGCTTCGAGCCGCCGCGCGGGGGCTGGGATGTGGGCTAGACTGCGCGAGCTGTGGCGCTACCGCGAGCTGATTCGCAACCTCGTTGAGCGCGATCTCAAGGTGCGCTACAAGAACTCCGTGCTGGGCATCGCCTGGTCGTGGCTCAATCCGTTCCTGATGATGATCGTGCTGACGGTCGTCTTCACGGTGATGGCCGGCAGCAGCCGCCAGCCCGCCTATCACGTCTTCGTCCTGATCGGCATCCTGACCTGGAACTTCTTCTCGGGATCGGTCGTCGGCGCGACGGGCAGCATCGTCAACAACGCGCATTTGATCAAGAAGGTATACTTCTCGCGCGCCGTGCTGCCCGTGTCCGTCGTGCTGTCGAACATGGTCAACTTCCTGATCGCCTTGCCGGTATTCTTCGTGCTCGCCTGGCTTTCCGGCGTGCCGCTCAGCGGCCGAATCGAGCTGACGCTCCTCCTGCCGGTCGTGATTTTGGTGCAGGTCCTCTTTACCATCGGCGTCGGCATGGTGCTGTCGACCGTCAACGTGTTCTATCGCGACACGCAGATCATCATGGAAGTGATCATGCTGGCGTGGTTCTTCCTCACGCCGATCGTGTATCCGATCGAGACGGTGCCGGAGACGGCGACGATCCTCGGCATGACCATCGATCTGCGCCGGCTGGTGTTCATCCTCAACCCGATGGCGTCGATCGTCGCCTCGTACCGCGACGTGCTGTACTGGGGACGCACGATCGGCGCGGACTTTTTCCTGCGCACGGCCGTCACGTCGATCGCGATCTTGGTCGTCGGCTACGGCGTGTTCGACAGGTATTCACGGCGGTTTGCAGAGGAGGTTTGAGGTTGGAGGTTGGAAGTTGGAAGTTAGATGTTGGAGCGGCGCCTCCAATCTCCAATCTCTAACCTCTAATCTCCAATCTCCAACCTCCAATATCCAATATCCAACCTCTTCTTTACTTGCCGTACAGTTCGGTTTATACTTTCGCCACGCACTCGACACAGTCCATTTCATCGTGAGGAGAGACATCATGTACGGTTACGCTGGTCAAATCCTGCACGTCGATCTGACGAAAGGCGCGCTGACCGTCGAGAAGCCGGACGAGTCGTTCTATCGGACGTACTACGGCGGCAGCGCGATGGGGCTGTATTACCTGCTGAAAAACACGCCGCCCAAAGCCGATCCCCTCGGGCCGGAAAACACGCTGTCGTTCTTCGTCAGCGCGCCGACCGGCGTAGCCATCTCCGGCCAGAGCCGCGCGACGGCCACCGCCAAAAGCCCGCTCAGCGGATTGGTCGGCGATTCGCAATCGGGCGGGTTCTGGCCGGCCGAGCTGAAATTCGCCGGCTTCGACGGCATCGTCATCACCGGCAAGTCGCCCAGGCCGGTCTACCTGTGGATTCACGGGGGCCAGCCGGAGCTGCGCGACGCAAGCCGCCTGTGGGGCAACGGCATGACCACGGGCGACGTCGAGAAGACAATCAAAGAGGAGGTCGGCGAGCCGAAGGCCGAGGTGATTCAGGTCGGCCCGGCCGCCGAGCGAGGCGTGCGCTTCGCCAACATCATGAACATGAGCAACCGCGCCTTCGGCCGCACCGGCATGGGGCCGGTGATGGCCTCGAAGAACCTCAAGGCGATCGCCGTGCGCGGCACGCGGAAAGTCGAAGTGTTCGACAAAAAGGCGATCGCCGAACTGAATCGATCCGGCACGAAAGACATCCCCAACAACCCCGACGTGAAGGGCCTGCAGGACTACGGCACGGCGAGCGTCGTCGGCTTCCAGAACTCGAGCGGCACCTTCCCGACTTTCAACTACGACAGCGGCGCGTTTGAGTACGCCGACGACATCAGCGGCGAGAAGATGGCCGACACCATCTTGAAGGAGAACGATACCTGCTTCGCCTGCACCGTGCGCTGCAAGCGCGTCGTCGAGACCGAATATAAGGGCGCGAAAATCATCCCCTTCTACGGCGGCACGGAATACGAGACGATCAGCACCTTCGGCTCGTACTGCGGCATCAATGACCTGAACGCGATCTCGATGGCGCACCAGATCTGCTCGGAGTGGGGCGTCGACACCATCGCCTGCGGTGCGACGATTGCGTTTGCGATGGAGTGCTTCGCGAACGGCGTGATCACGGCGGCGGACACCGGCGGCGTCGAATTGAAGTTCGGGGACGCCGACGCGATGCTGGCGATGCTGAACCAGATCGTGCGCAAGGAAGGCTTCGGCGCGATCCTGGCCGAAGGGTCGGAGCGCGCAGCGCAGGCGATCGGCCGCGGCGCGGAAGAGTATCTCATCACCGTCAAGGGCGCCGAGCTGCCTGCGCACATGCCGCAGGTGAAGAAGAGCCTGGCGCTGATCTACGCCGTCAACCCCTTCGGCGCGGACCACCAGTCGTCCGAGCACGATCCGATGTACGCGCCCGACCCCGAGAACAACAACGACAACCTGTACCTGCGCCGCCTGAAGGTGCTCGGCCTGGTCGATCCGCAGCGCGGGCGTGTGATGAACGAGGAGAAGGTGAAATTCGCCTACCGCACGCAATTGAACTACTCGTTCCTCGACACGGCGACGCTGTGCCAGTTCGTGTGGGGCCCGGCGTGGACGCTGTATGGCCCGGACGAAGAAGTGGCGATGCTGAAGGCCGTCACCGGCTGGGACGTGACAATCGACGAGATTCAGCGGATCGGCGAGCGGCGCTTGAACATGCTGCGCGCCTTCAACGCGCGCGAAGGCGCCGGCCGCGACAAGGACACGCTGCCCAAGAAGGTGCTGCACAAGCCGCTCCAGGGCGGTCGGAGCGACGGCCGTACCGTCGCGCCGGAGGAGCTCGACTTCGCGCTGAATGCCTATTACGAGATGGCCGGCTGGGATAAGGCGACCGGCATGCCGGCGCAGGCGAAGCTGAACGAGCTGGGGCTGGGCTGGATCGGCGGGAACGGCAGGACTAAGAAGGCCGTCACCAGGAAAGCGCCTGCGAAGAAAGTCACTGCGAAGAAGGCGGCCGCAAAGAAAGCGACGGTCAGGAAGATGACCGCCAGGAAAGTCGCAGCGAAAAAACCGGCGGCGCGGAAGACCGCCTCGCGGAAGGCGACTCCGAAGAAGGCCGCGAAGCGGTCGGCCCGGAAGTGGGATCCTCACGCAGCCGCAGCGCCGCGACGCCCGTTCCGCCGCCGCAGGTCGTCGTGATTCCATCGCAGAACCCTGCCCCTTCCAATGCGCTCTTGTATCCACCAACACTGGAGCCTCTCGCGCCAAGATCACGCCCGTTCACGATCATCGGCGAAGACGATTGAAAAGAACGTGCGACGCACTCTCGCCCTCGCAGCGAAGCGGAGAGGGTTGGGAGTGCGTCGCACGTGGGAGCAGACCGCCGGCGGCTGCGTTTTACGCTTTCAGCTTATAGCCGACGTTGCGCACGGTGACGAGCCGGCGCGGCTTCCCGGCGTCAACTTCGATGATCTGGCGCAGCCACCGGATGTGCACGTCGAGCGTGCGCGTATCGCCCATGTAGTCGGTATTCCACACCGCTTTCATCAACTGGCGGCGCGTGATCACTTCGTTCGGCTGGCGCATGAAGATCTCGAGCAACTGCGACTGCTTGGGGGTCAGTTGGTGCTCTTTCTTACCCAGCCGCACGCAGCGGGTGGCCACGTTGAGCGTGACATCGTCCAGCGTCAACACGTCGGCCTCGCCGCTGGGGAGCATGCGCGCGACGCGGTTCAACAGCTTGCGCGGCGTGAAGGGCAGCCTCAGAACGAAATCCGCTCCGCTCGTCGCATCGACCTCGACGTTCGAGCGCACCAGCAGCAGAATGGCGATGCCGTCGACGCGCGCCCGAATGGCGCGGCATAGGCGCGGGCCGTCGATGCGCGACGAGATCGAGTCGAGCACGATCAAGGCCGGCGCCTCGTCTCTCGCGCACGCCAGCGCCTGCTTGACGGTCGAAGCGCGAATCACGTCATACTTTCGCCGCTCGAGATACGGCGCATACGACGACTTCGAGCGAGCGCTCTCGATCAAGAGAATAGTCGGCATACCACGCGCCTGAGGTGTGTGACTGATCCCGTCCAGCGGGTACGACAATGCGGACGCGGGGAGCAAAAAGCCGCGGCCGGGATGACCGGCGCACGGCAGGGTTGAACCGAACGATCTACTTCAGGATCTGTGTCTTCAGGAACTTGTCGAGATAGATGATGGCGATGGCGCCGAACATAGTGGACGCCAGAATGAAATTCAGCGCCCCGAACTTCTGCAGCAGGAGCGGATCGCTGCTGGAGATCTGGAGAAAGTAAACGACGCCGAATGTAACCGCCGCTCCGATCGCCAGGCCGACGATGATCACAACCGCACGCTTGAGCGCCATGCACACCCCCGATGCCGAAGTGCCGCGATCTTAACCCAACCTGGGCGAAGCGTCAAGTAGGCGTCAGTTCTATCTTACGCAGCATGACGCCGGAGCACCACGCGCGGCAGCGCGCGCATCTCTTCCGAACCCATCGCCAGCGCCGTCACGAAGTATACCAGCACCCCGACGCCAGCGGCGATCGAGAATGGAATGCCGATCTCGAGCGCCGAGCGAAGCGTCGAGCTAGGTGAGACTCCATCCGGAAGCGACCAGCGCGCGAACACACCCTGCAGCGCGACGATCGCCAGGGCCATGACCAGCGACGCCGCCACAAAACGCGCCAGCGATGTCGCGATGCGGCGCCCGTCGATGCCGCGCACGCGGCGGTCGGCGATGAGCAGCAGGGCCAGGACTTCGAGACTGACGCCGATCGAGTTGGCCAGCGCCAGTCCGGCGTGTCCGAAAGCCTCGCGCAGAACCAGGCTGGCCGCAATAACGACGATCATGGCGCCGGCGGCGGCATACAGAGGCGTCCAGGTGTCTTGCTGCGCGTAGAAGATGCGGGCGCACACTTCGAGCATCGAGTGCGCGATCAGGCCGAGCGCGTAGGCTTGCAGCGCCCAGACAACCGCGTCAGTCGCGGACGCTTGGAACAGCCCACCCTCGAACAATACGCGCACGAATGGGCGCCCCAGGACGATCAGCCCGACGGTGGCCGGGACGGTGAGCGCCAGGATAGTGCGCAAAGTCGAAGAAATCGTCGCGCGGAGTTCGTCGATTTTGCCCGAGGCCGCCAGCTCGCTGAGCGTCGGAAACACGGCCGTCGCAACTGCCGTGGCGATGACCGTCTCGGGCAACTGCATCACGCGCCAGGCATAGTTGAGCGCGGTGACGCTGCCCGGGCTTAACTGCGAAGCAAGACTTGTGGCAACGACAAACGTGAGCTGAACGACTCCTAATCCGGCGACGCGCGGCACGAGCAGTGCGAGGACTCGTCGAAGCAGAATATCGTTCAGACTGAGAACCGGCGACCAGCGCGCGCCGTAGCGCGCCAGGCCGGGCACTTGAACGAGTAGATGCAGCACTGCTCCAACAACCACTCCGATCGCCGGCCCCCACACGCCTATCGACGGCGCGAGCAGGATCACACCTGCCAGGATGCCCAGGTTATACAGGATCGGCGCGAGCGCGGGCAGAAGGAAGTGCTGATGCGCCTGCAAGGTGCTCATCACGACAGCGCTGACGGAGAAGATCGCCGTCGAGATCAGGATCAGGCGCATCAGGTTCGCCGTCAGCAGTTGCTGATCGAGCGTGAACCCCCGGCCGACCGTCAGGCTCACGATCCATGGCGCGAACAGGGCGAGGATCGACGATCCGATCAAAGTCACGAGAAAGGCGAGAGTCACCACGGCGCTGGCCAGCCGCCACGAAGCGGCTCGATCGCGCGCGATCAGGCCAGAGAGCACCGGTATGAACGCCGACGCCAGCGCGCCCCCGGCGACGAGCGTGAAGAGCAAGTCGGGCAGGCTGAAGGCGGCGTAGTAGGCATCTAGCTCGCGGCCCGGGCCAATAATGCGGGCGAGGATGAGGTCGTCCAGTATGCCCGTGACTTTGCTGGCGAGGAAACCTGCGCCGACGAGTAGCGCGGCAATGGCGATGCGCCGGTTGCGAGTGAGAGTGGCCTCGGCAGATGGGGAATCTGTCATCGTCGGGGTCAGTTGCTTCATTGGCCCAACGCCGCAAGTGCATCGGCGGCAGCCGTGAAATTCGGGTTGTAGTGGAGCGCCTGCCTGAACTGCTCGCGAGCGGCGTCAGGCTCCCCTCGCGCCTGGCGCACGAGGCCACGGTAGTACCATAGCTCTTCGACGTACGGCGTCGTGGCGAGCGTCGCATCGGCTAGCGCAAGCACGTCGTCAAAGCGACCCGTCCGGTAATACGCCTCGAAGATGCCGAACTGATACCAGGTCATGCGCCAGGGTAGCCCCAGGCTGCGGGCCTGGTCGTAGGCGGCGGCGGCGGATTCGTAATCGCCCAGCGCGGCGAAGTTGCTCCCGACGTTGAACCAGGCGAATGGATTGGAAGGATCGGCTGCCGCTTCCGCTTGCGCCGTGGCAAGCGCGCCTGTGAGGTTCTGGGCTGGATCGGCATCCACGCCGAGCATCTGCATGACCGTGCCGGCCTGGTCCGGCGTGTGGGCGATGATGAAGGTGCGATTGAAGTGGCTCCAGTACCAGTCGAGTGTATCGTACGGCACGGATTGATTCGGGCCGGTGTACGAGTCCATGGCGATGAACGCGTTCATCGAATCGTCGTAACCCACGATCAGCTCGTAGTGACCTTGCCAGCCCGCCTGCGGGTCAGGCTCGAAGCCCTTTTCGATCAGCACGGGAATGCCCGCGCGCAGGAATTCCTTGACGAGCGGCATCGATCCGCCGACGCGCGTCACGGCTTCGAAACCCAGCGACCGGGCGAAGGCGGCCATTTCGTGCGGTGAGACATTTTTGTCCTCCGGATCGGGTTTGAGGTATTTCGCGGCGTCGGCCTGGCCGCCACCCCAGCCGTAGAAGCTGAGATTCATCGACAGCGTGGCCGGTCCGCAGTTGTTCCACGTCTGATAGATGTGACGAAATCCGGCCAGCATTACGTCGGTCGATTCGAGCGACGCCGGCGTGGAGCGCGCCGCCTGTGTCGGCCCGGGCGGGATGACGGGCGTGAGCGTGGGTTGAGCCATCGGTGAAGTCTGCGTAGGATTCTCGGTTGGACCCGGCCGGCCAGTTTGTTGTTCGGCCCGTTGGGGGGTCAACGTCGGAGTCGGAATGAGTGACGGCATCGGCGTGGGCGAAGGAGATGGCGTCTTCGTTTGATGCGGCGCAAGCAGTTTGGATGCGTCCACCGTTATCTGCGCCGCCGGCGTCGGGACGACCTCGGGATAGTCGGGCAAAATCAGCGAGCGCGCCGCCGGGCGAAGGAAGGACGGCAGCCGATTGATGAGGCTATCCTGGTAGCGCGGCTGCAGCGAACGCGCGACGAACACGCCGGCCATCAACACCACGGCGCCGATGGCTGCTGCAAAGAAAGCCCACCGACTTGCGTATCGCGTCTTCATCTCGAGCCTCGTGTGATTTGCCGATTATACACCGCCGCGAAAGTAAAGCGTCCAACCCCCTGGCCCACGATTGCACGACGATTGCCCACCGTGCGGGATTCTGTGTATAATCGCGGCATTCCCGCTGGAGGACGCCCATGATGCGCCAAGAAGTCGTCACCTGGACGGATCTGGAAATGCTCGTCGATACGCTGATACCTCAGCTTTACGGCGTCTTCGACGCGCTGCTGCTGATCACGCGCGGCGGCATCGTGCCGGGCGGGATGATCGCCGAGTCGCTCGACATTAGGTACGTGTTGACCGCTGCGGTGAGGTTCCCCGAAGTCGATCAGAAGCTGCTGGCCTGGCCGACTTTCCTGCAGTTCCCCGAGGATGACCTGCTGCGCAACCGGCGCGTGCTCGTCGTGGATGACGTGTGGGGCAGCGGCCGGACGATCAACTCAGTGCGCGGACGCATCGAAGCGGCCGGCGGCAAGCCCGAAGTGGCCGTGCTGCACTACAAGCCAGGCGAATCGCTGTTCACCACGAAACCCGAATACTACGCCGCCGTGACGGACGCGTACATCATCTATCCGTGGGAGAAGGGGCGCGGCACGCAGGGGATTTTCCGAAGGCTGGAGCCGAGCCTGATCTAGGCCTGAATTTCGCACCCAGCAGACGTCGAAGTTGGGGCGGCAGTTGCACTGCCGTTCGAAGCCGCCGCAGTCCAACTGCGGCGGGAACTGAGCCTGGCTGCCGGCCAACTTCAACCACACCGGCTTCACCGACTGCACGTCGTGTCACGCCAGCGTCGCGCCGCCAAATCACTATCCCGGCCAGTGCAGCAACTGTCACGGCACCGGCGCGTGGCTGCCGGCCAACTTCAATCACACCGGCTTCACCGACTGCACGTCGTGTCACGCCAGCGTCGCGCCGCCGAATCACTATCTAGGCCAGTGCAGCAACTGTCACACGACTAATGCCTGGCTGCCGGCCAACTTCAATCACTCCGGCTTCACCGAGTGCGCGTCGTGCCACGCGCCGCCGGGCAACCACTTCCCCGGCCAGTGCAGCAACTGTCACACGACTAATGCCTGGCTGCCGGCCAACTTCAATCACTCCGGTTTCACCGACTGCGCGTCGTGCCACGCGCCGCCGCCGAACCACTTCGCCGGGCAGTGCAGCGACTGTCACAACACCGGCTCGTGGGAGGGCGCGACGTTCAACCACAGCTTCCCGCTGAACCACGGCAACGCCGGCGGCAACTGCAGTGCGTGCCACCCGGGCGGCGATACCGGGAGCTGGTCGTGCGCCGGCTGCCACGAGCCGAGCAAGATGGACGAGAAGCACAAGGAGATCGGCGGCTACGGCGACAATTGTCTGCAGTGTCACGCCGACGGCAAAAAGCCGAAGGATGGCGCCGAGACCCGCCAGCCCGGCCCGATCGTCGCGGCCGGCACCACGGGTGGATCGGAGGCGTGGGCCGGCCTGCTGCTGATCGGAAACGTCGCCATTGGCTTGGGACTGCGCCGCATGCGCCCGCGGTCCTGACCGCCCGATCGAACCGAACGAGCCGGCTCATAAGCGAGCCGGCTCGTTTCTTATCGTTCGGAATCACCGGCCCGAGCCGAGCTTGAGGAATACGCTCTGCGGGTGTTCGCCGTCGGCGTGAGGATGTGGTGGATCGGCGCGAGGCACTATCAGAGCACGGGATCGTGACGGGTGTGGCGCCTTGCCGACAGATGGCTTGCCTCGCTCAGGAGTTGGCATATAATGTCATGGTAACGACTGGCAGCGGGAAAAACAAGGGTACGTCTGGTACAAAGCTGGTTATCCCGTGTTTCGCGGAATAATGTCCTTCCAGAGGGCGTTATACCACTATGTGCGGGTGAATAACGAGTTAGCCGCCTCACCGGAAGTCTGTTGCCACGTCAATCCCTGCAGCCTTGAGGTCTAGAACATGGCTAACCTGCTTCGCAATCTTATGAATCGTTACGCGCCGCGATCTTCGGATGACGATGCCGATTTGGAGAAATTCCACACTGATGCCGAATACGCTTTGCGCCTCTTTGATCAGCTTGTTAGCGGCAGCCAAGAATTAGTCAAGCGCCTACTAGTAGTTCATGGTGTCGGCGGTGTTGGCAAGACCACTCTTTTAAGGATGTATCGACTCAACTGCCATCATATCGCCCGAGCCGAGCTGGGATTATTAGCAGTGGATTATGCCACGGCCAAATTCGAAGCCCTGCCCAATAGAGCGCAGCGAGTCGAAGCCCTGTCAAACGAATACAGCTACAGCGACGTTCTAGCTTGGTTTCATCTATTGCGGAGCCATATTGCGTGGCAAGAGCATGCCCTAGAGCGGGGTCACGGTCACGATGTAGTTTTTGAGCATTTTCGACAATCTCTCACTAACGCCTTGCATCACAATCGATTCTTATTAGATGAGATACTGTCGCGATGGTCAGAAGTCACACCTATCCCTTCAATCATCCCGCAATGTCGGGCTCGTGGCGAGCAAGGCCGTCAAATGCTAATTGCTCTCCACGATTGGTGGCGGAGTCCCTCCACCGAAACTAGTGTTTCACTACAAGAAACAGAAAAGACAGCACGACAACGCGAGGAGGGCGACGGTTCTTACCAAGGAACTGTTGTCGAGCAGATCGGGGCGGCACTCGCTGCGTACGGCGGCTAACAACTCAATGAAGCCGCCTACCGCGCCGCTATTCAGCGTGTCCTCGCTGGCCGCAGTAGTTGTCGGCGAGGCGCACTTCGTCTCACCCGGCAAGCGGCTTATTTCGACCGTTGGGCGGCTGTTGCACAACCAGTGCAGTTGGGGCGTATAGTGCTTAAACTCAGCGAGTCCAGAGCCATCATAATTGGCTCTGTAATCACTGCCGTAGCTGCAATTCTCGCAGCAATCATCACAGGGGCATTTGCACTTCAAGCAGTGCAAAATGCCCAAGCCACGAGTACCGTGCTTGCCGGCGAAGCAACAAAGAGCATTGCTACTCAGGTTTCCTTAGTGGAACAGCTGAAGCGCCCATGCAGCAGGTGCCATCCCTCGACCTAACCAGCCGACCGCCCAACGCTAAGTAAGCCACGCGTCGCTGAAACAAACTTGTACAACATCTCCAGGTTACTTCCCGGATCAGTTGGAGTTGCAGGTGACGGTGCGTCTAGCCTGGCTGTAGGGCCTTTCGTCATTTTGGACTGAAGAATCCCCACCCGGCAGCCTTCATATTCTCTTCACCAACAGACGACCCATGCCCCTCTCCGAATCCGACACCCGCGCCAAGCTCATCGACCCCGCTATCCACGCGCGTGGCTGGACGGAAGACCTCATCCGCCGCGAAGAGACGGCCGGCGGCGTCGAAATCGTCGACGGCCGCCCGCGCCGCCAGCCCGCCAGCCTAAAGGCTTCATCGGCACAACCGTTCTAAGGGAGTGGGACGAATTCGTGCGGGATGCCGTTGAGCGTGTCGTCGCGGCACTCACAGGCTTCCCTGCTTGCGCCGTCCTTCTGCAAGGAGCCGTCGTACTCCCGTTGCGTGCCCAGGGTAGTCCACCCGCCGATGACGAAAGGAAACGCGCTGGCGGCGGCGATCCACTCGCCGTTGTAGCGCCGCGCGATGTGGACGTGTGTGGCCGTCGAGAAACCACCTTCGCACGATGGATGCCCGATGCGGTCTCCGGCGCGCAGTTGAGCGCCCTCCGGCACGCGCTCGCGCTCTTCGATGTGCATGTAAAGGATCGCCCATCCGGTCTGCTCATGCCCGTCGCTGTCCAAGTCGACGATCACTTCCCCCATTCGGCTGCGCACGACAAGTCCATCCGACATCGACGTGACCCACCCTTCCGAGGAATAGCAGCCCACGCCGCCATCCGGCGGCACGAAGTCGAGCGCGCCCCAGGCCGAGCCGGACGCCCAGGCGCCATGCGGGCCGCCGCTCAAATACCACGTCTCGCCTACGGGCCAGGGAAGCGACAGCGGCGGCTGTGACACGGACGGCGGAACCAGCGGCTCCACCGCGCGCGCAAACGGATCGCCGAACCAGGCGCGATAGGTTGCGACGAAGCCGTCGGGACCGGCATCCGCCTGCCACTCGTCGGGCGTCGAACCGATCGCGAGCAGCGTTTGCAGCGCGAGCGTGCCGGCATTCAGGCCCGGCGCGATACGCACGCGCGTGAAGTCGGACAACGGAATCGTCTGGCGGCCGCGCGTCTTCCAACCGTAGTAGCCATCGTTGAGATGATCGGCAGCCCACATGAGCTGCTTGTGCAGCCCGCTCCAGCGTCCGTCGGCGTGTCCGGCCGGGTAATACAGCGCAGACGCATCTGGATAGGGGTTACTCAGCCAGCCGCCGCGATATTCGAGGAGGGCGAGCAAGATGCGCGGGCCGACGCTGTATCGCTCGGCGACGAGCTGAACGATCTGTGCCCCGGTCAAGACCTTCCCGTCGACCTCTTCCGTGTACGATCGCAGATAGCCGTTGGTGCGTGACACAAAGTCTTCGACGTCAAACCCAACGCTGCCAGGACCGTATACGACCTCGCCGTCCGGCGCGATCTTCATTGCCGGGCCTGTCGCCGCGACAGCGTCGACGGGCACGTTCAAGACCTGGCCGACGGCGATGCTCACCCGATCTTCGATGCCGTTCATGACGGCGATTGTTTCCACTGCCGTTCCGTACTCGTACGCGATGCCGCTCAGCGTGTCGCCGCTCTGCACCACGTACGGTTCTGTCGAGGGCCTGGGCGCGGCGAGCGTCGGGTCGGGCGACGGCGATACGAATTCAGCCGAAACGACAGGCTCAAGCGGGACGGCGGCGGTCGCAGCGAGCGGATCGACGTCGACCGGGCGCGAGCAGGCCGCCAGCCCGATCAGCAGTGCCAGGATGAAGAACCTATGCATAAGTGCGTGTGTGTGCGGAAGTTGACGGGCGGCATGGTAGCATGCGTTCGCAGGCGCGTCAAACTCCCTGACACACGGATGTCCCACCCCCGCACACAGCAGCGAGCTCTCTCGGAAAATCTGAGAGGCCGTTTCCTCAAGTGAATGGGCTACCCACGACGGGTGGCCTTTAACGTTTTACCCCCACCTGTGGCAAGATCGGGCTTAGCGGAACCGCTCGCGACTTGGCCCACAGGAGGGGGCC
>DATEUJ010000068.1:0-126767 GCA_035283185.1 Anaerolineae bacterium
TCGTCGCCGCGATGGCGCGCCGGGCTGGCGCACCTTGTGGCGCGGCTGGCGTCTCTTATCCGACCTGACGGAGGGGGCTCGCCTGTTCCGCGCTCCCGACACCAGCTGAAAAATGTGGGTAAAGATCAGGGCTGAAGCCTCGACTCCGACGTAAATCAAAGTGGAATCCGCGCTAGAATCTGATTATTGACGCAGGGCGTGATATTCGCCCCTCTACGCACCGCCTTGATGCGGTACCAGGCTGCGCCGTCTGGCCCGATCTTGCTACAATTTGATGAGTCCACGCTGGGCAGCGATGGTGACCGCTTCGGTTCGATTCGTCGCATCGAGCTTGCGGAAGATCGCGCTGACGTGGAATTTCACCGTGCGCTCGCTGATGCCCAGCCGCGCGGCGATCTGCTTGTTCGCCTGTCCCTGTGCCAGCAGGCGCAGCACTTCGACCTCGCGCGACGTCAAGATGCCGGGCCGGCTCGCCGTGCGATCTGTTCCACTCTGCACCTGCTTCAGCAGCTTGGAAGCGACTGCCGGCTGCAGCAGAGAGCCGCCGCCGTGCACCACCCGGATCGCATCGAACACCTGATCGCGCGGTGCGCCCTTCAGGAGGTAGCCCTGTGCGCCGGTCTGCACCGCGGCCAGAATGCGCTCGTCGCTGTCGTACGCCGTGAACACCAGCACGCGCGTATCGGGCGCGGCCTCACGTATGTGACGCAGCGCTTCGACGCCGTCCATCTCCGGCATTTCCAGATCGAGCAGGAGCACGTTGGGACGAAGCGCCTTTGTCTGCTTGACGGTTTCCGCGCCGTCGCCGGCTTCGCCGATCACCGCGAAGTCAGGTTGCGTCTCGAGGATAGCGCGCAGTCCATCGCGAACCACGGGGTGATCGTCGGCCAGAAAGATGGTGATCATCGAACGGGTTCCCCGAGTTCCCCGAGTTCCCAGAGTTCCTTGAGTATCAACCCATGAATCTAAAGGAACTGAGGGAACTGAAGGAACTCACACCGGTATGTCCAGAAGGATACGCGTCCCACGATTCGGCAGACTATCGACTTCCAACGTGCCGCCGAGCAGGCGCGCCCGCTCACGCATGCCGATCAAGCCGAAGCCGGTCGTCGCCGCCCCCGGTTCGAACCCTTGCCCGTCGTCTTCGACGGTCAGGCGCAGGCGGTCGTCGGATCGGCTCAAGCTGACGACGAGGCGTTCTGCGCCCGAATGGCGCGCCGCGTTATTCAGGGCTTCCTGGGCGATGCGATAGACGCCTGCTTCGATGCGGCCCGGCAGCTCCTCGACCGCTCCCTGCACTTGCACGTCGATCGACACGCCGTCCTCACGCGCGAGTGTCTCGGCGAGTGCGCGAAGCGCGTCGGGCAATGACCGTTCGAGCAGCGGCGCGGCGCGCAGATCGAGCACCGAGCGGCGCGCTTCCTCGAGGTTCAAGCGGGCAAGATCGAGCGCCTTGCGCAGGTTGTCCTTGGCGCGCGTAGGCGACGCGTCGATCAGCGCGTCGGCCGATTCGAGCTGCAGGGAAATCGCCGCCAGTCCCTGCGCCAGCGTGTCGTGTATCTCGCGCGCCAGCCGGTTGCGCTCTTCGATCTTGGCGAGCTGCGCGCTGCGCGCGTAGAGACGGGCGCGCTCGATCGCCACGCCGAGCTGGTAGCCGATCGTGTACAGCAGGCGCAGGTCGTCGGCGTCTAGCTCGCGCCAGTCGGCGCTGGCGACGTTGAGCACGCCCAGCTTGTCGGTGTGAGAATAGATCGGTATGCTGGCGTGATAGCGCAGTCCATCCGTGCCATCGATGAGCGCCTTCAGGCGCGAGCAGGTCACGACGTTGACGTTGGCCGCGCCGGTAAGATCGCCCTGCTCGAAGGTATCCAGGCAATAGCACGAGCCGGTCATGCGCTCCGGCTCGTTCGCCAGCGCGGGCGGCAGGAACTGCGACGCGGCCAGGTACGGTTCGCCGGTGTCTTCTTCGAGCAGCCATATCCAGCCGGTACGCAAGCTCAGCAGCTCGGCCACCAGCCGCAGCACGCCCTCCAGCGCCTGGGGCAGATCGACGGACCGGTTGAGCGCCTCGGCAATCGCGTTGAGGATCGACAACTCGCGATTGCGACGCAGCAGCTTGTGGGCGTCTTCGTAGCTCACGAATCAGTCCTTGCAAGTCGCCTGAGTTCCCTGAGTTCCTGAGTTCCCAAAGGGTCCACAAGGAATTGAAGGAACTCAAGGAACTCTGCTATTGAGACCGCTCGTACTTGGCTTCGACGGTGATCGCGATCCCGCCACGCACGTTGAACCTGCCGATCACTTCGCAGCGAAGCGGATCGAGCGCCGCCACCAGATCGTCGAGGATGATGTTGGTGACGTGCTCGTGGAAGTGCCCTTCGTCGCGGAAGGACCACAGGTACAGCTTGAGCGACTTCGATTCGACGATGCGCTGATCGGGCACGTAGCGTATGGTGATCGTGGCGAAGTCCGGCTGGCCGGTCGCCGGGCACACGCACGTGAATTCGTTCGATTCCAGCGTGATCGTGTATGGGCGACCGGGGTGCAGGTTCGGAAATGTCTCCAACTTGCGCATCGGCTTTGCCGCGTCGCGATTCAACAGTGTCAAGTCTTTCAGCAAATCATTCTTTTCCATCCCATCACAACTCCCTCACACAATTCTACTCACGGAGTTTGGCAACAGCCATATGTGGCGTTTGGAGTGCAGGCTTCAGCCATCCACTCGCACATGGAACGGACTAAAGTCCGTCTCAAAGTCAAACACATCGACGCCTTCGGCGCGCTTCAGGCGGCCGACGACGACGTACGTCAGCGGCGTGGCAACGATCTCGTACACACTCTTGAACAGCCACTGCACGACGATTGTGTTGAGCAATGCCTGGGGCGGGAGCGTGCCCTGCACGGCGGGCGGCAGCGCCGTGATCTGAAGCAGGCCGAGGGTGATGAACACGGCCGAATCGGCAAATTGCCCGATCAGCGTGCTGCCGATCGTCCGCGCCCAGAGATACCGGCCGTTGGTCGCGACTTTCATGCGCGCCAGCACGTACGAGTTGAGAAACTCGCCGACCAGGTAGGCCACGAACGAAGCCGCGAGCAGGCGCGGCGTGAATCCCAGGGTCGTTTCGTAGGCAGCCTGATTCGGCGCCCAGAAGTCCGCCGGAGGCAGTGCGCTCGCGATGGCGATGGCGATGACGGCGATCAGGTTGCACGTGAATCCGATCCATATCACCTGCCGCGCGCGGGCGTAGCCGTATACTTCGGTCAGCACGTCGCCGACGATATACGAAACGGGAAAGATGATGACGGCCGCCGGCAAGATCAGTCCGCCGATGTCGATCAGCTTGACGGCGATAATGTTCGCCGTGATCAGGCACGCCACGAAGATAGCCGTGACCCAGTTGAGGTACCGATAATGCATCATGATGTTGCTCAATGAAGGTTTGGGTGAGGAGCGAATCAGCGAGTCAGCGAGATGAGCGCCGTTTCTTTTGACCTTCTATCTCTGTGACAAGCAGGCTGATAATCTCATCGATAAGCGCCAATCTGTGGTCGAGGACTTTGGGCGGCAGGAGACGCCGGCCGCGGTAATACCAGCCCTTGGTCTCGCGTGCCGAACCGAGCGCGACACGTAGAAAATACTGGCGCTCCTTGCCGAAGCCACGGCCGTGCCCTTCCTCCATGTTCGCGCTGATCGATCCTGCGCTATCGATCAACTGAGCAGCGACCTTTCGACCGCGCGCATCGTCCAACATCTTGCCGCAGTCTTCCCATGCCAAATCGTATAAAAACAGCGCCTTCTGATACATCAGGGATCGCCAAATCGGTTCAGCCTTGATGCGCGGATGAACTCCTGCCAACCAACCTTTGTAGTTCATGAGCCCTACTCCGGGAGCGACCATGTCCCATTGACTCGCTGATTCGCTGACTCGCTAGCCTACAATTACGACATGCGGCCCCTCGTCTTCGACAGTGTGGCCCTCCCATAAACGGCAGAACGCGCACAAGCCGGGAGCGCTGGTCGGCTGGCCGCAGCGATCGCAGGCGTGCAGATCGGTCGAAGTCCCCGCCTGGGCAAGCAGCCCATCCTCTTTCGCGCGCAGGAAGCTGAGGTAGAAATCAAGCTTCGCGCCGGGCCGATCTTTCTCCATCTGGTTCAGCAATTCTTTGTAGGTGATGCTCGTCGCGCCGACGGCGAAGGGACACTCGTCGTAGATGTAGTCGATGCCGCGCACGAGCGCATACGCCGCCGTCTCGCGCTCGTAGAAGCGGCACAGCGGCTTGACCTTGCGCGCGAAGCCGGGCCGATCGGCCGGCAGGACCGGCGCCTGCCGCGCCAGGTACTCTGTCTTCCAGTGCAGCGTGTTTCCCCACAGCACCGCCGCCTCGTCGTCGAGGTTGTGGCCGGTGGTCAACACGTCGTAGCCCAGGTCGTAGGCGATGCGGTTCATCTCGTGCCGCTTGATCAGACCGCACACCGAGCACGGCTTGCCGCGCCCGCGATTGCTGCGCTGCGCGACCTCAGGGATCGACTCGCCGTACGCGCCTTTCACGTCCAGCACGTGCAGCCTCGCGTCCGGCCAGAAATCGCGCACGAACTTCTCGGCGCAGACACGGGAGGAGTCCGAATAGCCGATCCCGCCGTCGATGCCGAGACCGAGATACAGGCCGTCGGCGTTGTAGCCGAGCGCGAGGAGGATATCCCACAGCGCCAGGCTGTCTTTGCCGCCCGACACGGCCACGAGCACGCGCTCGTCCGGCTTGAACATGCGGTATTTCTCGATGAAGCGCTGCGTATTCGCGCGCATCCATTCGACGAAGTGCGTCTCGCACAGCGCCAGGCGGTGCTGGCGCATGTTGATGACGGCAAGCTCGCCGCACTTGCGGCAGCGCATCCCTTTCATTGCATCACCCGCCCGAAATCACGGCGATCAGCTTGATGTCATCCTCGTCGCCGAGCAGCGTGCCGTCGTTGATCAGCTTGCCGTTCTTGACGGCGAGAATGGTCTCGGGATTCAGACCGGCCTTGACGATCAGGTCGCGCACGGTGATGTGGCCCGGGACTTCCCACTTCTTATCGCGGTAAGTCACTTTGATCATGCCCACCTCGCATCCAGACATCCAATTTCAGCCTGCGCCGTCGCGGTTGGCTGTGGGGCGCGCCGGCAAGGCTTGCCCTGAGCCGCCTGCCCTGAGCCTGCCCTGCGAAGTCCCCGACCGAACCCCCTGCAGGGGGCAGGCTGCTCGCGCCCCGCCCAGCGGGGTGGAGCGGGAAGCGCAGCCGAAGGGCCGAAGGGTCGCGGGCTTCGAGCAGAGTTACGACGCACTCTCAGAGGCATAACGATTCTAAGTTGAAAGCAGGGATGCGTCAAGGCAGTTGCGAAGAAGAGGGGCGGCCGAACGCGCCCCTCCCGAGGACCTCTTCGGTGACTTCTCGTCTACGCCGACGCGATGCGTCGAGGAATTTCGGGCAGTTGTTCCGTCTGCAACAATCTCAGGGCTTTCGAAAATCGCGGCGGGAACGGCGTCTGACCGTGCACGAATGCGACGTAGACGGGCGAGGCATCCGGGCCGCCGACGACGATGGGGCTAGACTCGACGTCCACGTCGCGTGCGAAGATCATATCATTCTTTCCGGCGGCGTGGGTTCCGAAGACTTGAGCGCGCGGCATGGTGTAGGCATTCGCGCTGAGCCAGTCGAAGACGGTCTCGCCGGCGAACGTTTGCCCCACTTCGTCGACGATCGACTGCGGGATGAACAGATAAGGCTCGGCGTAGAGCAAGACGCCGAGCCGCAGCGTCAGCGATCCCTGCTGGATCAGGCGGCCACCGTCTCCGACGAGCCGGGCGGCGACATCGGCGAAGCCGGGTCCGGTGACCAGAACACCTTTCGTCAGGAGCTCCAGGTCATAGCCGACGATCGCGCCGTCGAGCTGATGTGTCAGGATTCCCATTTCTAAGGTCGCGGCCCGGCCGCCTTCACTTCCGGCGCAGCCTGATCGGCGTACTGCTCGAAGTTCTGGACGAACAGCGAAGCCAGCTCGCGCGCTTTCTGATCGTACGCGTTCGGGTCGAGCCACGTGCGGCGCGGATTGAGCACCTCGGACGGGACGCCGGGGCACTCGACCGGCATGTGGAGGCCAAAGATCGGGTCGGCCTCGGTGGGCACGTGGTCCAACGACCCGTTCAATGCCGCGTGCACCATCGCACGCGTGTAGCTGATCTTCATGCGCGCCCCGACGCCGTACGGCCCACCGCTCCAGCCGGTATTGACGAGCCAGACCTGCGCCTTGTGCTTCGCGATCTTCTCGCCCAGCATACGAGCGTAGACGGTGGGATGCCGTGGCAGGAACGGCGCGCCGAAGCAGGTGCTGAATGTCGCCTGTGGCTCGGTCACGCCGCGCTCGGTGCCGGCCAGCTTCGCCGTGTAGCCCGACAGAAAGTGATACATCGCTTGCTCCGGCGTGAGCTTGGAAATCGGCGGCAGCGCGCCGAAGGCGTCGGCGGCCAGGAACACCACGTTTTTCGGATGATCGCCCAGGCCGGGGATGACCGCATTGCCGATGAAGTCAATAGGATATGCCGCGCGCGTGTTCTCAGTGATCGACTCGTCGTCGAGATCGAGCGCGCGCGATTCGGGATCGACGACGACATTCTCGAGAACCGTGCCGAAGCGGCGCATCGTCGCGTAGATCTCCGGCTCGGCCTCGGCGGAGAGGCGGATCACTTTGGCATAACAGCCACCCTCGAAGTTGAAGACGCCCCTATCCGACCAGCCGTGCTCGTCGTCGCCGATCAGCCCGCGCTGCGGATCGGCGGACAGCGTCGTCTTGCCTGTGCCCGACAGGCCGAAGAACAACGCCGTGTCGCCATGCTTGCCGACGTTGGCCGAGCAGTGCATCGGGAACACGTTGTGCATAGGCAGCAGGTAGTTGAGTGTGGTGAAGATCGACTTCTTCATCTCGCCCGCGTAGTTCGTGCCGCCGATCAGGATCATCTTGCGCGCGAAGTTAAGGACGACGAACGTTTCGCTGCGGGTGCCGTCGGTCGCGGGATCGGCCTTGCAGCCCGGGGCGTGCAGGATAGTGAAATCGGGCATGAAGTCGGCCAGGCCGGCCGCGTCGGGGCGAATGAACAGGTTGTAGACGAAGAGATTCTGCCAGGCGTTCTCGTTGATCACGCGCACTTTGAGGCGATACACGGGATCGGCGCCCGCATACAGATCGCGCACGTACAGCTCACCGCAGCCGTTCAGGTACGCGACGACCTTCTGGTAAAGCCGCTCGAAATGCTTGGGGCTGAGCGCCTGGTTTTGCTTACCCCACCAGACGTCATTTTCGCTCGATGGCTCGCGCACGGTGAATTTGTCGCTGGGCGAGCGGCCGGTGAACGGCGCGGTGATCGCGTTGAACGGGCCGTCGCGCGTGATGGCGCCCTCGGCCCGCCGGACGGCGTGCTCGATGAGCAGTGCGGGCGAGAGATTCCAGTGCACCGTACCGGCAGGGTGCAGCCCAGCAAGATCGAGTCCGTTTTTGCTTTGAATCATAATCGTCCTTGAGTTCCTTGAGTTCCTTAAGTTCCTTGAGTCCTATTCCAGGGCAGGCCGGGAACTAAAGGAACTCGGCTACATCCTGAGCGCCGACATCGTCCCGCGAATGAGATCGACCGACTTTTGCAGCATCACCCTCTCCTCGTCGTCGAGTCTGACCTCGACGATGTGCTCGACGCCGTCGCGTCCGAGCTTCACCGGCACGCCGAAGGCGATGTCCTTCAGGCCGTACTCGCCCTCCAGCACAACCGAGCACGGCAGGATGAGCTTTTGATCTTTGAGAATGGCCTCGACCATGCGGGCAGCGGCTGCGCCGGGCGCGTAATACGCGCTCGTGCCGAGCAGGTTGACGATCTCGCCGCCGCCCTTGCGCGTACGCTCGACGATGGCCTGCACGCGCTCCGGCGGCAGCAGCTCGCCAATCGGCACGCCCGCGACAGTCGTGTAGCGCACGAGCGGCACCATTTCGTCGCCGTGCCCACCCATCACCGAGGCATGCACGTTGGATACCGAGACGTCAAGCTCCATCGCGATAAACGCCGCCATGCGCGCCGAATCGAGCTGGCCTGCCTGACCGAAGACGCGCGAGCGAGGCCAGCCACTCAGTTTGTGCGCCAGGTACACCATCGTGTCGAGCGGGTTGGTCACGACGATCACAATCGCGTTCGGCGAGGTCTTCGTCACCCGCCCCATCACATCGGTGATGATCTCCTGGTTCTTGCCGACCAGGTCCTCGCGGCTCATGCCGGGCTTGCGCGGGAAGCCGGCCGTGATCACGACCACGTCTGAGTTGGCGGTAGGGCCATAGTCGGTTGCGCCGGTGATGTGCGTGTTGAAGCCGTAGACCGGCCCGGATTGGAGCAAGTCGAGCGACTTGCCCATCGGCATCGTGCCGGTCTGCGGGATGTCCACCAGCACGATATCGCCCAGCTCTCGCTCGGCCAGCCACAGCGCGCACGACGCGCCGACGTTGCCCGCGCCGACAACCGTAATCTTGTTTCGCATATTGTCTCCTATCAAGTTAGTTCCATGAGTTCCTTCAGTTCCCTTGTGAGGAACTCAGGGAACTGTAAGGAACTCAAATCACCGTCCCAGTGCCTGCCCTCTCCGACTCCAGCACCTTGTTAAACGCGGCGATCGCGACCTCGACCATCGAGTCTTCGGGCTGGCGCGTGGTCAACGACTGCAAAGCCAGGTTGGGGACGATGATCGCGCGAACGAGGGCGTTGTCCAGATGCCGCGCCGAAAATCGGATATACTCGTAGGCGACCATCGCCACGACCGGTATCAAAGCCAGGCGCAGAACCAACGATACGCCAAACGGCAGGCCGAGCGCGTTGAGGGGCGCGAAGAAGAAGATCGAGAGCACGACGACGGTCAGCAGGAAGGCCGTCCCGCAGCGCGGATGCGAGAGCGGGAAGCGCTGGACGCTCCGGACGGTCAGCTCCGCGCCGGCCTCGTAGGCGTTGATCGTCTTGTGCTCCGCGCCGTGATAGCCGAACACGCGCCGGATGTCCTTCATCCGACCGATGAGCCAGATGTACGCGACGAACAGGGCGAGCCGCACGACACCTTCGACGAGCGCAGACGCGAGGGGCGTCATCGACGGCTCGAACAAGGCGGCGACGCCCTTGGGAAGGAAGATGAACAGGCCCAGCCCGAAGGCGAGCGACACCGCAATCGTAGCCCACGCCACCGGCCCGCTGAACTTCACGTCTTCTTCGCCCAGCGCGATGTCGGCCGAATACATGAGACTGCGCAGCCCGAGGCCGAGCGCGTCCCACAGCATCGTCAAGCCGCGCAGGAACGGGATGCGCATCATGCGCCCGCCGTATAGCTTTTGGCTGAGCGGCTGCGTATGAATGACGATTTCCTGCTTGGGGTTGCGCACCGCGACGGCCATCGCCTTCGAGCCGCGCATCATCACGCCTTCGATGACTGCCTGGCCGCCGTAGTTGAATCGGGGCGAGCGCCCCGCCGGAGTATTCACGACTGAGATTCTACTCAGCGCGCCGGATTGTGTCAAGCATAACGATCGCCAGGACACGGATGAACGCAGATTCCACGGATATTGGGTTGCGACATGCGAAGTGGCCAGGTTGTGACTTGGCGGCGCGGAGTAACCTTATTGCAACAATTGACTGGCAAAATACGTCTGCAAACTGAGGAGGAGACATGAAACGCCAACTGTTCTTGCTGACGCTCACGATCGCTGCCTTAGCCGCCTGCGCCCCGGCGGCACCGGCTACGGCCCCCGCCGCACCTCCAACTGAGCCTCCCGCTGCCGTCGTGGTGACAGAGCCTGTAGTCATCCCGACCAGTGCCGGAATCAGTCCACCTGGTTCCGGAGGCCCGGCCATCGCGCCGACCAAGGCGGCAACGGCGACCCCGCTTGCCGGCCAGGTCCCCGCCGGCCGCACTGCGCCCGGCTGGAAGCGCCTTGATACGGCGAACCCGCCCCCTGCCCGCTTCGACTACACGCTCGCGCTCGATGCGGCCAGCAACAAGCTCGTGCTGTTCGGCGGGCGGGATGGCTCGAAGACACTGGGCGACACCTGGGTCTTCGATCTCGCCTCGAATACGTGGCGCGGAGTGAAAGCCTCGCCCTCGCCAGAGGCGCGCTTCGGTCACTCCGCCGCCTACGACCCGAAGTCGAAGCGCGTGCTGATCTTCGCCGGACAGGCCGGTGGATTCTTCAACGACGTGTGGGCGTTCGACACGGCGAAGGAGACCTGGCAGAAGCTGGAGACGAAGGGCACAGCCCCGGCGCAGCGGTACGGCAGTTCAGCCGTCGTCGACACCAGGACGAATCAACTGATCATCACTCACGGCTTCGCCAGCGGCCGGTTCGACGATACGTTCGCGCTCGACCTGGCGACGAATACGTGGTCGGCGATCGCGCCGAAGGACGCCGTGCCGCTCAAGCGCTGCCTGCACGAGGCGGTATACGACGCGAAGGCCGACCGGATGATCCTGTTCGGCGGCTGCTCGTCGGGCTTCGGGCCGTGCCCGCAGGGCGATCTGTGGTCGCTCGACGTGAACGGCAAGGACTGGAACGAGGTCAGCCCGAAGGGTGTCAAGCCCTCGCCGCGATCCAACCCGGCGCTCGCCGGCGACGACAAGGGGCGGATGATCCTGTTCGGCGGGCTGACAAAGGACGGCCCGAGCGCCGAAGTATGGTCGCTCGACATCGCCTCCGGCGAGTGGACGAGCATCAACCTGTCCGGCGACACGCCAGCAGCACGCTCCAGCCACGACGCGGTATGGAATGCCGCGACGGGGACGCTGATCGTGTTTGGCGGCAAAGGGGGTAGCGGCGCGCTGAACGATATGTGGGTGTTGACGCCGTGAATGAATACCGATTTGTTCGGGAAGCCTATCCGAAATTCACTGTGAAATACGACGCAAGTTGAGTTGCGTCGTTACTTTTTAAGGTATTTCTGCATTTTTGATGTACTTTTCTTTAGTTTTGGTGGTAAAATGGCTTGTGTATTCGTCCCGATTTGGACATTTTCTGCGTCGGGATACTTTTGTATATGGCGTGTATGTAAAAATGGACAAAGTCCACAGGAGGTAACATGTCCGCGGAAGCATTCTATCAGGTCATCGGGCGCGTGATTGTTAACAAAGAGTTCCGTCACGGTTATTTCTCAGACTTCGAGGGCGCGCTCGAAGAGTACAATCTGACCCCCGAGGAGCGCGACAGTCTAAAAACACTCAACCGGCAAGAAATCGAGGATTTCGCCAGTCGCCTCGACTCAGTCATTACTGAGAGCAAATGGATTACCTGAGTGCAATCCTCCGCAGAGCAAGTTGCGGCGGTATACGAGGCGCTGCGCGCCGATGATAACCCCGTCCATCGAGTGGGCTGGGTCAGTCGGCTGCAACAGTATACCTGCTTCGAAATCCTCGTCGGCATCGCGGACTTGAGCGCATGCTCGGTACTGGATGCTGGCTGCGGGACGGGCGACTTATACTCCTTCCTGCGTGCGCGGGGTTTTCATGGGACATACACGGGCATCGACCTGGTTGCGAGCTCGATTGCGGAAGCACGAGTGCGCTACCCAGATGCCACGTGGCTTACCGGTGACCTGCTGACCACCCAGCTCGCTGCGCACGACTACGTGCTCGCCAGTGGTCTGCTGGACGTGCGCACTCCGGACAGTCATGAGCGTGTGCGTGTGCTGCTGCATCGCGGCTTCGGGCTGTGTCGGCGGGGTATGGCGTGGAATATGTTTTCGATCTTGCCCCCCGAGCATTCCGAGCGCCTGTACGTCGAGCCTCTCGGTGATCTCCTAGACGTATGCAACCAGATCACCCCCTGGTTCACTCTGCGGCGTGATTACTCGCCCGGTCACTTCACTTTGTATCTCTACCGCCGCGAGCACTTTGTGACACCGGCACTACAAGCGGTGATCGGCCATGTCTACGTAGATGCCGATTTCCGCTTAGAGTTAGCGCGTGCGCCAGAACAGGTTGCACAGGCTTATGGTCTTTCTTTTCAGCAGTTGAAGCTGCTGGAGTCCCTACTATAACCAGGAGAATAATTCATGTCTACCGAACAGAACAAAGCGATCGTCCGCCGTCTTTTGCAGGAGGTCTGGAACGGACGGAACCTGGCCGCACTCGAGGAGCTTGTTGACCCCAATTTTACCCACCTCAGTCCCCCTTACGGGGTTACTGCCGACCGCGACGGCATAAAGCAGCTCGTCGAAATGTTCAATGTTGCCTTCCCCGACCATTATACCGCCATTGAGGATCTGATCGCCGAAGGAGAGAAGGTCGCGGCCCAGTTAACCAGGAGCGGCACACACAAGGGCGAGTTTTTGGGTATCCCGCCGACTGGCAGGCAGGTGAAATACTCGTTGCTGGCCGTCTACCGCATTACCGGAGAGAAACTAGTATCGTGTCAATACCATGCCGACGATCTGGGCTTGTTGAAAAAACTCGGCGTCACGGAGGGCCACCAACAAGGCGGACACTGGGGCTGACGCAGTTCGGCATTGTCCCACCGCCGGGGCAAGGTGAAGGTTTCGCTTGGTGCAACTTCTTCTGAATTGCACCCCAGTCACACAAGGAGTTAAGAGATGCGTGCTTACATGCTCATCACCGTACAGGGCGATGCGCGAGCAATAGCGGAGAAGATTCGCGCCCTCACAGGCGTCAAGTATGCCGACGCGGTCTCGGGTGGTAGCACGAATGTCATCGCCGTTGTCGAGGCTGACGATGCGAAGGCCTTAGACGATGCGGGCATGCGGATGCAGGAAATGACAGGTGTTACTTCCATAGAAACCGACTTCGCCCTCTAGCCCGTCCGGCCTCCAAAGACTATAACGCAGGCGTTCACACCTGCCCCCCTGCCCTCTGCCTGCGGCAGAGGCAGTGCGGGTCCGCCCCCAAGGCCCTGCGGCTTCAACTCCACCAGCCACAAATTGCGATCCGCTGCTGTTGACGTACACCACGTACTGCCCATCCGGCGAAACTCTCCAATCGCCATGTGCGATCTGAATCGGCGTAGTCGCCGGATCGGCTACCATTCGCGACTGTCCCGTCGCTGTGTCGTTCTCGTAGATCACGAATGGCATTTCTGGGAACGCTATGTTGCTCGTGGACGTTGGTGTTGTAGAATAGTCCCAATCGCACTTCACAATAGACTCGACGGCAGCCTACCCAGGCAGGGGGGAGCCAGATGAACAACGAAGCATTCCGGCGAGCTTTGTATGGCCTGTCGCATCCCGTTTCCATCGGCGCGCTCATCGTCCTGCTCCTGAACGACCACGTCTGGCGGCGCGTTTGGCCGTCATGGTTCACCGGCAAGATCGGCGACTTCACCTGGTTGATCTTCGCGCCGTTCCTGCTGGCGGCGATCCTCGCCTGGCTCTTGCCACCGCGGCTCCCACGACGCGACGAGCGAGTCGGCCAGCTCGCCATTGTCATCACCGGACTGTTCTTCGGCCTTGCCAAGACGGTTCCCATCTTCCACGCGTTGACGATCTGGGTGCTTGAGACGATGACCGGCTGGCCGAGTGCGCTACGCTTTGACCCCACCGACCTGCTGGCGCTTCCGGCCTTGCTGATCGCCCGGCATATCTGGATTCAAGCCCGGAAGCGCCCCTTGCCGTCCAGGGGGTGGGTTTTGCTTCCGCTGGCTGCGCTGGCGACGATGGCTAACCAGCCGGCAGTCGATTATGGGATTACCGGCCTGGAGATCAGCGGCTCAACGATCTTCGTCACAGGCACCGAGTTCTACAGCGAAGACGGCGGGTTGAGCTGGCAGGGGGAAAGTTATGGCTCCAACGCTTATGCCGAGCGTGGCGCATGGACACTGCCTGATCCAAGCAACTCACGAGTGCTGTATCGCTTTACTCCAGGTGTGTCAATCGAGCGGTCTGACGACGGTGGGCTGACTTGGCTCGCGGAGGTCGATCTCCGGGGAGACGAGGCGCGACTGGCATACCTTAGAAGGTCAGGTAAAAGCTACTACGGGAGTCCCGTTGGCCCACTGGATGCCGTGATACATACGCCCAGCGAGAACATCGTCGCCGCCATGGGACACGAAGGCGTTCTCGTGCGCACAAGGGATGACACATGGCATTGGGTTGCAGTGGGCGAGTATTCGGTGCCCGAACTCAATCGCGCCGATCAAGTTATTTCGCTGCTTTCGGGCGAAATCTGGCTTTCGGCGGCGCTCATCGGCTTGACAGTGGGCACAATCATCCCGAGTGCGACACGACGGTGGCGGCGCAGAGATACCATAGCAAGGACAATACTGGTTTTGGTCTGGCTCGGCTGGGGGTTCACCGTCTTAAGCAGTCCAGCCATCGCCGGGCGTGGCTTTGATCTATTTGCCGTATCTACGACACTTGTGCCCGGCTTGGCGGTCATCGCCGTTCTTCTGGGCCTGATCTTTGCGATCGGCACGTGGAATCGATCTCGTGGCGCTGTGGCGCCGCTTGCCGGCATAACCGCCATCGGTTCGCTGCTCTTCCTGCTGCCATTCGTTCTGTGGAGCCAGGGCAGCATTCCGTTCTACAGCACAGCCAGTCTGGTTGCAATTGCACTGGTTGCGGCCACCCTGTTTGCCGGCCGCCAGCACTTGCGGCGCTACATCAAAGATGCGCCGGCCTCCGGCGGAGATGATGATCGAGGAATCGCAGCGCAATCGACCGGCGGCTGAGCAGATAGGAGAATCGATGCAACGGATGGCCGACGGATAAACGGATGCTGGGCCGCGCATCCGTTTATCCGCTGTGTATCCGATGCCACTCTTGTCACGGCTCCAACTCCACCAGCCACAGATTCCGATCCGCGCTATTGACGTACACTACGTACCGCCCGTCCGGCGACACCTTCCAGTCGCCATTCGCAATCTGAAGCGGCGCCGTCGCCGGATCGGTCACCGGTCTCGACTGCCCACTCGTCGTATCATACTCCCAGATCACAAACGGCACGTCGGGCGATTGGCGCATCAGGATGTACAGCAGGCGCGCATCGTCGCGCCACTGATACGCGCCCCAGAAATCCAGCCGACGCGCATCGGAGCCATCCGTGCGCTGAACCCAAATGCCGTTGCGCTCGGGATCTTCGTTGAACGAGATAAAGTACGCCACCCATTCGCCGTCCGGCGAGGCTGCCACGCCAGCAATCCGCTCAGCCGTCACCAGATCAACCGCGACGTTCGTCGTGAGGTCGAGCGCCGTCAGCGTGCGCTCGCGCACGTCGAGCGACGGGCGACCGCTGAACAGAATGCGCCGTTCGTCGAGCCAGCCATGCAGGCCACCGCCGTACACCGTCGTCACGCGCACCGGATCTTCGCCGGTGTAGCGCGCCAGGTAAATGTCGGAGCGGCGCTGATCGAACGGCCCGTCGATGTCTTCGATTTCCCAGGCCACACGCCTGCCCGCCGGCGAGAAAACGACGGCTTGCCCCTGGTTCGGGATCACCCAGCGCTCACCGCTGTCCAATTGCTCGACGATCGTGTCCCGACCTTCGGGATACGCGATCAACCTGAGATCGTTCGAATACAGGCCAATCAGATCGAGAGCCAGGAATGGCTCGCCGGGCGGCTCACCAACATTGACAGCGTAAACCCCTACCGGTACATCGGGCGAAGGCTTGTCGATGAATCTCACCTGCTTCGAGTCGGGCGACCAGAAGGGCTGCACGCAGCAGCCGCCCGTCGTCAGTTGCCTGATCGGCGGCTTGGGCGTCGGCGAAGGCGCCGGCGTGTCGGTGGGTGCGATGACGATGGGCGCCGGATCGGCCGTCGGAGTGGCGACGACAGTCACGACAATCGGCTCTGGCTGGCGCGCATCGCACGCGGCGATCAGCAGGAGCAATACTGGGAACACGACTGAAAAGAAACGTGTAGGCCGCGGATTGACGCGGATTGCGCGGATCAGAATCTTTAATCCGCGTTCATCCGCGTTTATCCGCGTCCAAGAATGCTTGTAAGCCGTCATCTGCGGAACCAATCGGGCGGCCACGGATTGGCGTAGTTGTTGAGGAGGGGGCCGCCGAATAAGGTATCGGGTTGATCGTCGAGGGACTGCCACTGGCGCGGGTTGTCCAGGTCGCGCTCGAAGCCCCGGCTGAACGCGCCGATCAGCGCCAGCGAATCCCAATTGGCCTCGATCAGCTCGACCGGATTGTAGGCGATCGCGTAATTGGGGCTGCGAATCTCCAGGTGCAGGTGCGGCGCGGAATGGCACGTGTCGAACGAGTCGCCGCTCAGCGCGACGAACTCACCCTGCTTCACGCGCTGGCCCACCTGCAGCTTCGGGCGCTCAGACAGGTGGCCGTACAGCGCCACGTAACCGGCGTCGAACCGGATGAGCAGATTGTGCGGCCGCGAGCCGTGCTCCGGCGCGTCGACCTTCGCGACCGTCCCGTCGCCGATGGCGACGAGCCGCGTCCCGCACGGCATGGCGAAGTCGAGGCCGAAATGCAAGCCCTGTCCGGCGCGATAGGTCGTGTCGCGCTGGAAGTACGCGCCGACGGTGTTGCCGTACGCCTGGCCCAGATACCAGGTACCCGATCCGGGCGGGTCGGTCACCGGCAGTATGAACGGCTTGCGCTCCGGCGCGGGCGTCGCTTCCTGCGCGGTGGCCGGACGGCGCGGAGCCGCCAGCAGCGAGGCGACGAGCAAACACGCCAACACACCGGCAAGCCATCTCTTATGCGCATGCATCCCTGCAATCTCCAGGTGGATTGGGGCAAGAGCATAATTCGGGGCAGGCGAGTTGTCAACCCGCCTCCCTCGCCCCCCGCCATGATGGGAGCTGCCGACGACCGGGGGCTTGCCGCCTCCAAGGTTCGGGCGACCGCAACTCGCTCGCTTCGCTCGGAGCGCTTCGCAGGGGTCGCCCCTACAACCGTTCGATAGCGGGCGATAGGGCGAAACGGGGTGAAAGCCGTCACAGGCGGCAGGTGACAGATGCCACTAGGGGACGGCTGGAGAACATGCTACCGTTAGCATAGCCCGAAAAGCCTGCTCCGGGAGGATGCCCATGAGTGCTTCTCAGCAGTATGAGTGGACCGTCGTCAAATCGCACTGGTGCCCGGCTGCCAACGCGGAGGTGGCCCTGATCGAGAAGCGGGTCTATCCCTCGGCAGATTTTCTCGGCACCGAAAGCTTCCGCGTGGTCGAGCAGCGCTGCACCCACGACGTCGAGTGCAACCTGAACGACCACGTCCACTGCAAGTGGGCCGGGACGAACCCATACAACGATCCTTTCGCCGAGAGCCAGTAAGACTTCGGAAGTCTGACCCCATCGAGGCGGCGTGCTCAGGTGAGCGCCGCCTCACACGTGTGGGCCGCCGAAGTCCCCATCGTGTTACAATTGCCGCCAATGTCCACCACCTACACGTATGCCGCCGACCTGACGCAGCGGCTGCCGGACGTCCCGGCCGACAGCATTATCAGTCACACGCTGTACAGCGGAGATGATCTGAAGGTGACGCTGTTCGGCTTCGCGGCGGGGCAGGAATTGTCTGAGCACACAGCCTCGCAGCCGGCTATTCTGCACTTCGTAGAAGGCGAAGCCGATTTGACGCTCGGCGCGGACACGATGAGCGCGCAGGCCGGCACGTGGGTGCACATGCCCGCGCACCTTGCCCACAGCATCCGCGCCAGGACACGCGTCGTGATGTTGCTGCTGCTCCTCAAGTCCGGGCAATAGGATGCCAGGCGCAAAGTGTTGAATACAGCCGCACTGCGCAGGCACCTGCCCTTGCTCGGGGCAGCCATGCTCGCGATGCTTGCGGGACTATGGGCCGGGCTGATCCGGATCGGCTGGCAGTGGCCGGCATGGCAGCCCGCCTTGCCTTCCTTGCACGGGCCGCTCATGATCTCAGGCTTTCTGGGCACGTTGATCAGCCTCGAGCGCGCGGCGGCGCTCTCGGCAGCAGCGCGGCCCGGAGCACGCCGAGTCTGGACGTACCTCGCGCCGCTGCTGACCGGCCTGGGAGGCATCGCGCTCCTGCTCGGCTTGCCGAACGAGATTGGGCGCGCCTTGATCGCGCTGGGCAGCTTCGTGCTGCTCGCTGCATTCGGGCTGATCGTGCGACTGCGCCGGTCGTGGGACACGGCGACGATGGCCGCTGGCGCGCTGGCATGGCTCCTTGGAAACCTGCTGTGGCTATCAGGAAGCTCCACAGGTGAGGCGGCCGTGTGGTGGATCGGCTTCCTGGTGCTGACGATCGCCGGCGAACGGCTCGATCTTGCCCGCGTGCTGCTCTTGCGCCGCCGCGCGCTGATCACGTACCTCGCCGGCATCGCCGTGTTCCTCGCCGGGTTGACGCTCACGTTGTGGGACTTCCTGATCGGAGTGAGGGTTGGCGGTGCAGGTTTGATCGCGATGGGCGCCTGGCTCCTGGCTCACGACGTCGCCCGGCGAACGATCCGGCAAACCGGGTTGACGCGTTTCATCGCCGCTTGCCTGCTGCCCGGTTACCTGTGGCTCGTGTTCGCGGGCGGACTCTGGCTGTTCGGCAACTTCGGTGCGGGCCAGGTGTACGATGCGGCGCTGCACAGCGTGCTGCTCGGGTACGTGTTCTCAATGATCTTCGGCCACGCGCCGATCATCCTGCCCGCCGTCTTGAATCTCCCCATCGCGTTCCACGCGTCTTTCTATGCACATCTCGCTCTGCTGCACGCGTCGCTCGTCGTCCGGATCATCGGCGACCTGGCCGCGTCTCCCTCGCTGCGCATGTGGGCCGGGCTGCTCAACGCGATCGCCATTCTGCTCTTCTTGTTCAACACGATGCGCACGCTACGCTCGCAGCGGGCATCGACGTCAACCACCTGAACTGTCCGACGAAGCGATGCCGACCCTGACCCGCTGGTCCATCAAGTCTGCGCTGATCTATTTCATCGCCGCGCTCACGACCGGCGTCGTGCTGGCGGCGCGACCCGTGTTCGACCTTCCTCCGGCGCTCGCTGCGCTCAGCCCGGTCTACTTCCATCTGCTGATGGTCGGCTGGATCACACAGCTCATCTTCGGCATCGTGTACTGGATGTTCCCGAAGTATTCGCGCGAAAAGCCGCGCGGCGGCGAGCGACTTGCCTGGACCACTTACGTTTTGCTCAACATGGGGTTGATCCTGCGCGCCATCGGCGAACCGATGCAAGCCGCGCAGCCGGGAGGCGCATGGGGATGGCTGCTGGCAGTCTCCGCCATGCTGCAGTGGCTGGCCGGTCTGGCCTTCGTCGCCAACACGTGGGGACGTGTCAAGTGACGCGATCCATAGGAGCATCTGTGGATAATCACGAGATTCGACCCTGTTGACATGCCTCGACTGAGCCGTCTGGCGATCCGCGCTGCACTGGTCTATCTTCTGCTCGGCTTCACCTTCGGCGGGCTGATGCTCCTCAACAAAGGCACACCGCTCGCATCGTGGGCCTGGCGACTCTTGCCGGCGCACGTCGAGTTCCTGCTGATCGGGTGGACGGCGCAGTTCATCCTGGGGGTTGGTTTCTGGATCTTGCCCCGCTTCAGCCGGGGGCCTGCGCGCGGGAACGAGTTGTTCGCCTGGCTGGCGCTCGGGCTGGTCAACGCCGGCGTGTGCCTGGCAGGCATCGCTCCCGTGCTCAACGCGCCTCCCTCAATCGCCCTCCTCGGCCGGCTTGCCGAAGCCGGCGCAGCGATCGCCTTCGTCCTGCACACCTGGCCGCGCGTCAAGCCGCTGGCGCAGTGAACAAGCCTCTATTCCGGAAGTTGCCAAACTCAGTAGATCCAGAAATGCTCTGAGGGGATTGCCAAATCCCCGGTTTTGGCCTGGATTTGGCAATCCAGGCCGAGCAGAACTGGATCTGCTGAAACTCCAGTGGTGTATAATCGTCGGCGTGGATGTTCTGGCCGAGATTCGGCGTGGTGTCCGTCGCTTCGATTTACTCCCGCGCGGCGATACGGTCGTCGTCGGCGTATCCGGCGGGCCGGATTCGCTGTGCCTGCTACACGCGCTGATTGCGCTGCGCGACGAGCTCGGCGTCGAGCTACACGTGGCGCACCTCAACCACGGGCTGCGCGGCGCGGACGCCGACGCCGACGCGCAGTTCGTCGGCACGCTTGCCGCTCAGTGGGGGCTGCGCAGCACCGTCGCCCGGCGCGACGTGCTCGCCCTCGCGCGCGAGCACAAACTATCGATCGAGGAAGCGGCGCGCCACGCACGCTATGTGTTCCTCGCCGAAACGGCGCAAAGCATCGACAGCCACACCGTTGCCGTGGCCCACAACGCCGACGACCAGGCCGAGAGCGTGCTGATGCACTTCTTGCGCGGCAGCGGCACAGCTGGCCTGCGCGGCATGTTGCCCAAGAGCGATTTGGCGAAGCTCCGCATCTCCAATCTCCAATTACCAATTACCAGTATCATCCTAATCCGACCCCTATTGCGAGTTCCCCGCGCCGACGTAGAGCGCTACTGTCGCGAGCACGATCTTCGGCCGCGCTTCGACACGTCGAATCTCGACACGACGTTTTTCCGCAATCGCCTGCGCCACGAGCTACTGCCGCTGCTGGCAACGTACAACCCGAACATCCACCAAGTGCTGCGCCGCACGGCGGACGTCGTCACCGCCGAGGTCGAAATCCTGCGTGACGCCTCCGAGCAAGCCTGGCGTGTCGCAGTGATTTCAGAAACCGGCGAGGCCGTGACCTTCAACCTGAGTGTTTGGCGGGATTTGCCTCCGGCGCTGCAGCGCGCCACACTGCGCGAGGCGATCCACCGCCTGCGGCCCTCGCTGCGCAATATCAACTTCGTGCACGTCGACGACGCCGTGAACCAGGTGAACGCCGCGCGGACCGGCACGCGCGCGAGCCTTCCCCAGCACCTGATGCTGAGCGTCGACTACGACACGTTCACCGTCGGCGATGCCGGCTACGGGCCTGATCTGCCTGACTGGCCGCTGCTCGAAGTCGGGCAGGTCGTGAGAGTGAGAGCGCCCGGTATTACTTCGCTTCCCACCTCTGAATGGTCGCTCGAAGCCGCCACGCTCGACAAGTGGGGCGACGAGGTGTTCGCGAATCCCGACCCGTGGACAGCTTATCTCGGCGGCGAAGCGGCCGGCTTCGATGTTTCGATTCGGACGCGCGCGCTCGGCGACGAATTCCACCCACAGGGCATGCCCTCGCCCGTGCGCTTGACGCACTGGATGACGAATGTCAAGATTCCGCGGCGCGCGCGCGATCGCCTCCCGCTCGTCGTCGCCGGCGGTCGCATCGCGTGGGTGGCCGGATATCGCGTTGGCCAGCCGTTCACCGTCAGGGCCAGCACGCAGCGCATCCTTCGACTGTCATTCATCCGTTGATTCGGCGACTCGCTCATTCTCACAGACTTTATGACCACACCGGATGTTGAACGGCAGCTTGCTTATCGTAGGCAGCGTGGTATCCTTGCATAACCGTTGACTATCCTTACCGTACTCAGTCTATCCGAATAGACCTGGCAGGTCTGTGCGATCCAACGCATGGGCAACATTGGCGGCTAAGACCTGCCAGGTCCATAGCACACGGCACAATATGCGACCGCGAGTGAACCTGTGGATCGAACACGACGGCGAGGTCGTCCTCAGCGACTGGCGCGTGAGCCTGCTCGAGGCGATCGCGGCGACCGGCTCCATCTCGGCGGCGGCGACCAAGATGAGTGTCCCATACCATCGCGCCTGGGACAAAATCCGCGAGATGGAAGACGGTCTGGGCGTCAAACTCGTCGAGACGCAGACGGGCGGCGCGGGCGGCGGGGGTGCGCAGCTAACGCCCGACGGCCTGGAATACGTCGAGAGGTTCCGCCGTTTTCAGGCCGGCTTCAAAGAGCAGGTCGAGCATCGCTTCCAGGAGACTTTCGGCAAATAGCCTGATGCGGCTTTTTGTTTTCCCATCGTTATGCACGTGCGACATATCGTGCGCCTGCCAATACTCGTCCTTGTGCTGGCTGCCTGCGCTTCCGCCACACAACCTGCCCCAGCGCCGCCTGGTGAAACACAGGTGCTCCGGCTGGCGACGACGACGAGCACGGCCGATTCCGGTCTGTTGGATGCGATTCTCCCGGTTTTTGAAGCGCGATGTGGCTGCCGCGTCGACGTTGTCGCCGTCGGCACCGGCCAGGCGCTGGAGATCGGCGCGAAGGGCGACGCCGACGTCGTGCTCGTGCACAGTCGGCAGGCAGAAGACAAATTCGTGGCGGATGGTCACGCCCGGGAGCGCTTTGACGTAATGCACAACGATTTCATCATCGTCGGCCCAAGGGATGATCCGGCTCAAATCGCCGGCCTGGCGGCTGCGAAGGATGCGTTCGAGGCGATCATGAACTCGCAGGCGCTCTTCGCCAGCCGCGGCGATAAGTCGGGAACGCACAGCAAGGAGCTGAGCATTTGGTCATCGCTCAACGTCACACCGACGGCCGAGATGCCCTGGTACAGATCGCTCGGGCAGGGCATGGGCGAGACGCTCGTCTTTGCCGATCAGCAGAGTGCACATGCCCTGGCCGATCGCGGCACGTACCTTTCGATGAGCGACAGGCTGCCTAACCTAGCCGTTCTCGTCGGCGGCGCCAACCTGGGGGAAAACAAGGACAAGGCCCTGCTCAATCCTTATGGCGTGATGGCAGTCAATCCCGATCTGCATCCCGGCGTCCGGTTCGATCTGGCGATGCAGTTCATCGATTGGCTGACTTCACTCGAAACGCAGGCGAAGATAGGAAGTTACGGGGCGAACAAGTACGGCCAGCCGCTGTTCTATCCAAACGCAGGTCGATAGACTTCCGAAGTCTTGGAGACTTCGGAAGTCTAGTCAAGGACACCTTCAAGTCGGCATGGGAGACATTCTGCGCGCGCTGACTGATCCGGCGCTCGGCGAAATCGTCGCGCTGACCCTGCGCGTGACCGGCACGGCGCTGCTGATCAGCACGCTGACCGGCGTGCCGCTCGGCGCAGCGCTGGGATTGGCGCGCTTCCGGGGCAGAAGCCTGGTCACGGCGACTGTGTACACGGGCATGGGCCTGCCGCCGGTCGTCGTCGGCTTGTTTGTGTACCTGCTGCTCTCCCGCAGCGGCCCGTTCGGATCGCTGGGCTGGCTGTTCACGCCGTCTGCGATGATCGTCGCGCAGACGATCATCGCTTTTCCGCTCGTCGCCGGATTGACGATGAGCTCCGTGGCAAGCGTCGATCCGGCGCTGCGGCAGCAAGTGTTCGCACTCGGCGCGACGCGCTGGCAGTCAAGCTGGACGGTGCTGCGCGAAGCGCGCATTGGCGTCACGGCCGCCGTCGTCGCCGCCTTCGGCGGCGTCATTTCCGAGGTCGGCGCGGTGATGCTCGTCGGCGGCAACATCGCCGGCCAGACGCGCGTGCTGACGACCGCAATTGTGCTCTACACCCGCCAGGGCGACTTCGCGCTGGCCATGGCCCTGGGCGTCATTCTCATCGGCCTGGCCTTCGCCGCCAACGCATTGCTGCTGCGGTTTCAGGGCAGGACGCGCTAACACGCTAAATCATGGTCATGTACGTACTCGACGCCATTCAACACCGGTACGGGCCGCGTCTCGTCGTCGACGTGGAGCGGTTGGAGGTGCATCGCGGCGAAACGCTGGCGATCGTCGGGCCGAGCGGGTCGGGCAAGAGCACGCTGCTGCGACTTATGCAGTTTCTCGAGCGCCCTAGCTCCGGGCGCATCGTGTTCGACGGACGGCCCATCGAGGTTTCGGCACCACTCGATGTGCGCCGCCGCGTCACGACAGTTTTCCAGCATCCCCTGATGTTCGACCGATCCGTGCGCGACAACATCGCCTACGGCCTGCGCCTGCGCGGGCGGAACAATGCGCGCGCCGTCGTCGACCGCCTGATTGACGAGCTAGGGCTGCGCGATCTGGCCGCGGAGCCGGCTCGCCTGCTCTCCGGCGGCGAGGCCCAACGCGTGGCGCTGGCTCGCGCGCTCGCCGTCGAGCCTGACGCACTGCTGCTCGACGAGCCGACCGCCAATCTCGATCCATACAACGTGGGCTTGATCGAGAACATGATTCGCGAGCAGCAGCGCCGAGGCGTGACGATCGTCGTGGTGACGCATCACGTGTTCCAGGCGCGCCGCCTGGCCGATCGCACCGGGCTGCTGCTGGACGGGCGTTTGATCGAGCTGGCGCCCACTGCGCAATTCCTCGACACGCCGCGCGATCCGCGCACGCGGGCATTCCTCAGCGGCGAGATGATCTTCTAGTGTATGCGCCAGACTTCCGAAGTCTCCTCTAACTTCTTCTAACAACTGCGCAATGCAACTGTAACGCAACGTTGCGCGGCTGAAACGTTCTCCGTCTTGATTCGCCCCGTCGCACGCAGTATGATGGGTAAGACTTGAGTACCAGCCACCCTCCGTGACTCCGGTGGCCTGGACGGCGACGAGATACCCGCGCACCATGGCCGATCAAGCTATTTCGCAACCGATCAGAGGCGTGGCCTCGCCGACGCTGCATCGTGTGATTCTGTTTTCCGAGCGACTGGCGCGGCTGACCTGGCCCGGGCAAACTGCCGTCGTCGTCGCCTACACGGCAATCGTCGCTCTGGTTTGGAGCTTCGCACTCGATTCATTCGCTGCCGGGTTCGCCGCCGCGCTGGTCGGCTTCGTGTTCATGTCGATCGATTGGATCGGGCTAGCCCTCCTGCCGAAGCGGGGGCGATCGTTCGGGCCGGTCGCGCCGGGACTGGTATTCTTCGGCGGGGTGCGCTGCACGCTGAGCGTCACGCTGGCGGTCTTCGCGCGCGAGCCGAACATCGCATGGAGCCTGTTGCTATGCGGACATCTGGCGCTGACCGGCTACGCGCTGGATAGCATGTGGGGCGAGCCGTTCCGCATGGGCGTCGCGCGCCGCACGTACCGATCGCCCAAGCTCGACGGCGCGCCGCCGCTGCGCATCGCGCATCTTTCCGACTTTCACGTCGAGCGGCTCACGCAGCGCGAAGGGAAGGTGCTGGCGCTGCTCGATGAGATGCGGCCGGATCTCATCGTCTACACCGGCGATCTGCTTTCCTACTCCTACATCGACGATCCCGTCGCGCAGGCCGAGTGCCGCGCATTGATGTCCCGGCTGCACGCGCCGCTGGGAGTGTTCGCCGTGCCGGGCACGCCGCTCGTCGATACCGAGACTGCTCTCCGCAACGTGCTTGGCGACGTGGACAACATCACCCTGCTCCGCGACTGCGTCGTGTCGCTTCCTCAGTGTCCGGGCATCAAGCTGATCGGTCTAAGCTGCACGCACAACCCGGCGATCGACGCGCCCAACCTTGATTCTGTGGTTGACGGACTGGCGCCTGGCGAGTACACTATATTGTTGTACCATGCGCCCGATCTCATGCCCGAGGCGGCGCGGCTGGGCATCGATCTCGTGCTGTGCGGGCACACGCACGGAGGCCAGATCCGTTTACCCCTCTTCGGGGCGGTGTTCACCAGCTCGATCTACGGGAAGCGCTACGAGATGGGCGAGTATCGAGAAGGGAGCACGACGATGGTCGTTTCGCGCGGCATCGGCATGGAAGGCAAAGGCATGCCGCGCATGCGCTTCCTGTGCGAGCCGGAGATCGAGCTGATCGAGCTGCGAGGCACGCTGGAGGCCGAAGAGGCACTGGGCGACTCTGCGCCGGCGAGCTATCGCGCGCGGCCGCGCTTCAACCGGCCAGGTATCAAATCGCTGTACGCGCCGGAGTGGATTTCCCCGATGAAGGCTCCACCATGAAGGCATCACGACCGGACGAGCACCTGCTCGTCGAAGCGAGCGAGCTGGTTCTCGTCAGCGCAGGCGATCCCGGCGGCCCGCCACATGAAGCCAGACTGCGCTTCGCGTACGACGATGGAGCGGTTTATCTGCTCGCGCACAAGGATGCGGACTGGTATCGCAACGTCGCGAGAGACCAAGGCGTCGTAGTGCGAATTCGGCAGCGAGGCTTCCGAGGCCGCGCGCGGCTGCCCGATGCCCGGCAGCGCGCACACGCGATCGACCACATTGGCGCGCTATTCAGGCGGAAGTACGGAGCAGGCGCTCTCAAGGGGATCGATCTGGGCGCGCTGCTGCCGGTGATCATCGACATCCAGTTTTAGTGACAACACACCCCTGACCGGGGCGTGTTTTGTCGTCATTCTGATGACGCCGGAGGCTCGCGCCGTGACCGGTCAGCGCATCCTAATCGTCGAAGACGACCCCGCCATCGCCGCGTTCGTGCAGATTCTAAAACAAGACCTGCCAGGTCTCGGACACCTGGCAGGTCTGCATTGCATCACGATCACCGCCGGCCGGCCTGCTTCACCGTCGCCCCCATCGCGCCCGCGCCGAACATCTCGCCGCTCAGCTTGAAGCCGGCTGCCTGCAGGCGCGGGCTGAAGTTCGGTCGAATGCCGGTCGGCTTCATCTCGCCGTCCACTTTGCCCGTGTCGGCGCTGACTGCCACGGCCTGGAACAGGAAAATGTCCGACAGGACGACGTTCTCGCCCTCCATGCCCTGCACCTCGGTAATGCGCGTGATTTTGCGCGATCCGTCGCTCAGGCGCTCTTGCTGAACGATCAGATCGAGCGCCGAGGCAATCTGCTGGCGCACGACGCGCACCGGGAGCTCGAAGCCGGCCATGAGCACCAGCGTCTCCAGGCGGCTGATCGTGTCGCGCGGCGAGTTCGCATGCACGGTTGTCAACGATCCGTCGTGGCCGGTGTTCATCGCCTGAAGCATGTCGAGCGCCTCGCCCGCGCGGCACTCGCCGACGACAATCCGCTCCGGGCGCATGCGCAGCGCGTTGACGACCAGGTCGCGGATCGTGACGAGTCCGGTGCCGTCCGGCAGGGCCGGGGCCGTCTCAAGGCGTACGACGTGCTTCTGTTGCAACTGCAGTTCGGCCGAGTCTTCGACGGTGACGATGCGCTCGTCCTCCGGTATGAAGGAGGACAATACGTTCAGGAGCGTCGTCTTGCCTGAACCAGTGCCGCCGGCGACGACGATGTTCAGCCGCGCCATCACACACGCTTTGAGGAATTCGGCCATGTGCGGCGTCAGCGTGCCAAACCCGATCAAGTCGTCCACCGACAGGCGCTTGGACGGGAATTTGCGGATGGTGATGGTAGGGCCATTGAGCGCCGATGGGGGAACGATCACGTTGACGCGGCTGCCGTCCGGCAGGCGCGCGTCGACCAGCGGCCGCTTTCGATCGATCGACCGGCCCAGCGGTTTCACGATCCGATGCGCTACCTGCATCACTTGCTCGTCGTCGCGAAAGCGGACGTCTGTTTCGATCACACGGCCATTGCGCTCGACGTAGACCTGATCCGGCCCGTTGACCATGACTTCACTCACGGTCGGATCGCGCAGCATCGGACCGATCGGTCCGTAACCCACGACCTCATCCGTCACCACTTCTATGAGCCGCGCCAGGTCGCCGTTCATCAGGCGCACGTTGTGGTGCGCCAGCAGCTTCTCGCATTGCTCCTGTACCCACGCCACGTTGGCCGGAGTGAAGCCCACACGGTCGCCGGCCGTGGCCTGGATCTGCGCGGTCAGCCATTCGCGCAGCTTGTGGAGGTGCTCTGACGGCATGCCAAGTGCAGCCGTTTCGTGAGGCGCCTCGACGATGACATTCATATCCCCTCGCCTTCGGATCGCAGCATTTGCCACTGCCCATAGGGCGTGGTTCGACGGTCAGGGACGAACTATAGCCCAGGTCGATGCCCAACGAGGTTGGCTAGGAGATGAAGCTTGGTTTGGTTTGAGTTGTTTCCGCTACGTTCGGCTATCCGCAAGCGCCGCCAGGACGGACTGGCCCAAATCGCGCAGCGCCCTGGCAACTGCCGAATCCGGTTCGCCGAGGACGAGCGGTTTCCCCGACTCGACCGACCGATGAGCCAATTCCGCAGCCGGATCGACGACGTGAATCGGCGCTTCTCCGATCGCAGCTCGAAGGGTGGCGAGAGCAGCCTGCTCATCCAGGCCCAAGCGGTTGGCCCACACCATGCGCAGCCGCGAGCGGTTCACGCCCAGCTCCGTGAGCGCCAGCAGCAAGCGCTGCGCTTGAAGCACGGCCGCACGATCCGAGTCGAGCGTCATCAGCACCAGATCGCAGCGCTCCAGCAGAGCGCGCGACACGAGGCTCAGACCCCCGCCCAGGTCCAGCACGCAAACCTCGCACAAATCGAGCAAGTGTGAAAAGATCGCAGTCGCCTGCTCGGGCACGAGCGCGCCATTCGCAGGCGGCAGGAAGCGCAGGCCGCTGTCATGCACGACAAGCGATTTCGCGACGCTGTCCTGGTCGATCGCGCTTGCCGGAAGCGAAGCCAGTCCTTCTGGCTCGGGAAGCGCGCTGAATCCGAGATGAATAGCCGCCGTGCCGCCCGCGTCGAAGTCGGCCAGAATGGTGCGGCGCGCGGCGGCCAGCGTGACGGCCACATTGACGGCCACCGTCGTCGTGCCTACGCCGCCCTTGACGCCAATCACGCCGACGACGCGTCCACCCGTCTTCTTCGACTGCCATTCTTTCGCCCGCTCGAGGACGGCGTGGATGTGGGAGGCCAGGTCGTCCGGATGCACCGGCTTGGTCACGTAGTCGTCCGCGCCGACGCGATAGCCTTCCACCTGGCTGGCCATCTGGGCTTTCGCCGTGAGCATCACGATGGGAATGCCGGTCAGGCGCGGGTCAGCCTTGATACGACGGCAGACCTCGTAACCATCCATGTGCGGCATCATCAGATCGAGCAGCACGAGGTCGGGGCGATCGGACTCGATCATCATCAGCGCCTCCGAGCCGCCGGCCGCCCTGAGCACCGAATAGCCCCGGCGCTCAAGCGTCAGCCCGATCAGGGTCAAAGCATCGGGATCGTCGTCGATGATGAGGATGCGTTCGTTCACAGTTGCCTCCCATGCCTGGCATTGCGCGCTCGCGCCAGCACCTCGATAGCCTGCTACAAGTTTAGCCCATTGCCTCGAAAATGCAACAGCTTATTCCTCTCCGAGGAGCGATGCGATCGGCGCATCGAGGTGACACTGACCGCACCCGACGTACGGCTCCGCTACGCTGCCTCCACTGCGCTCGCACGACGCCGTGATGACGACCCGGCGCCCGAAACCCAAGAACCCGCGCGCGACGCGCCCTTCCAGTCTCATGCGCGGGCAGCCATTCGCGCGCAAAATGCCGGGCACGGGGCAATCGCGGCACAAATCAGGGGACCAATCTCGCGACGAAGAGGATTGTTCAACCAGACGGCATTCCTGGAGGGAGCGGCCACGATGGAAGTCTTCGTAGTAGTAACGACACTCTTGACCGAATCGAGTACGCATAGCGCGATTATACCTGTAACCTCACGACGAGCCAACCGATTGAAGCGCTGTAACAAACGAAAAGCCCACCCAGAGACTGGATGGGCCATCCTGTGGACCGCCACGTCGAAACGCGCCCGCCTCACACCCGGGTGACGTACTCGCCCGTGCGCGTGTCGATACGAATCGTATCGCCCGACTTGACGAACATCGGCACCGGTACCCGGAGACCTGTCTCTACGGTTACGACCTTGGACGCGCCGGTCGCCGTGTCGCCCCTGATGGCAGCCTGGGCCTCGGTCACCTTGAGATCGACGGCCGTCGGCAGCTCGACACCCAGTGGCTCGCCGTTGTATTCCTGCACCATGATCATCATGTTGTCGGTCATGTAGTGGACGGCGTCGCCCAGCGTCGCCTCGGCTATCGCAATCTGATCGAACGTCGCGGTGTCCATGAAGTGATACAGGTCGCCGTCGTGATACAGGTACTGCATCTCGTGCGTTTCGATGCGGATGTCTTGAACCCGATCGCCGGACTGGAACGTCTTTTCCATCGTCGTCCCGGAGCGCAGGTTGCGGATCTTGGTGCGGATCGTCGCGTTGCCGCGGCCAGGCTTGTTGTGCGAGTACTCCAGAACTCGATACAGCTCGCCGTCCAGCTCGAACGTCGTGCCTTTACGCAGATCGTTGACGTCAACCATCGTAAGTCGAGTGCTCCATTCCGGTATTTCGCCAGAGTCCAGTGATGAAATACCGGATGACATTATACCGGGAGCGGGATGGCTGTCAACCCTCCTACGGGCATACCGCCTGCTGGCCGGGCGCAAACTCGCCGATCGGCACGGCGTCATTTGGCGGCCGCGAGCCGTCGGCCAGAGCGGCGCGGACGCGCTGTCCTGTCACAACATTATAAAGCCCGACGGCAATAGCGTACGGTCCGTCTTCTAACGGCGCCGGCAGGTCGATCGGATGCATATCCCGGGTGCGGTCGCCGGGCTGCCATTGCCAGAAGGGGAGCAGCCCCTGGAGCGGCGGGCTGTCGTGCTGCGCGATCAGCGCGCCGCGCGCGTCGAGGACGTGGACAAAGATATGCGCATCTCCCGGAGGGAACGCGTCGGCGCGCCAATCCAATGTAACGCCAAGCCGATCCGCGCATGCCAGCCACGTCGCCGATTCCAATGCGACCAGGCTATCGAACGAAGCGCGATCCGCTCCGGCCGGCCGGGTCTGATCGAGAACGCGCCCGGCTGCGTTCAGATCGATCATCTCCGGCTTATACGCGGCAAGGTGCACCTCGAGAGCAGAGCGCACCTCGAACTCCAGGCGCTCGTAGTCGAGCGGCGGGCCATACACACCGTAGTAGTAGGCCTGCGGCGTCGTGAGGTTGTTGAACTCGACGCCGATCGCCTGCGAGGGCTGCCCGGTGTTGACGAACACGAAGTCCGACAACGTGGTGTACGCGGGTAAAAACAACACGCCCTCGTGGCCGATCGGATACCACTGCCGCTCAGCGCTGACCCACGCGGGCAAATTCACGAACAGCAGGCGATCCGCCGGGCCGGCGCGCAGGGCCGTGTCGATGACTTCTTGAAGCGGCGCGGCGTTAAGGTAGTAAAGCGCCATGCGCTGGCGAATGAAGATGAACGACGGCGCGAGCACAGCCGCAACGAAGGCCAGAGCGGCCAACCGCCGACCCTGGCGTCGAACAACGCCCGCTGCACCCGCCCACAGCCACGCCGCGCCGCACGCCGATAAATAGAGCACTCTCGGCGCGTTAATCAGGTAATCGTGGGGCAGCAACAGCGCCGGCACAACCATGAAGATCGCGAACCAGCCTGCGCCGAAGACCAAACCGCGCATCTCGCCCGCTCGGGCGTACAGTACGGCCAGCGTCGACAGGGCGAGAAAGCCGATCGAAAGCACGGCGCTATGATCGGTGAAGCCCGCGTCCATCAGCGCGCGCCCGATCGGCTGCGGCGGGAAAGTCCCTCCTTGCAGTACGTACATCGCGTTCTGAACGATGGCCTCCAGGCCGCGCACGCGTACTTCGTCGCCGGCCTGCAGTGGCCGGGACTGGTACCAGGCGAAGTAAACGACTGCCAGCAACACGAACAGTCCGGCCCAGCGCCAACGAATGGGGCGCGGCGCACCGCCGAAAGCCTCGTATAGCGCGATGGCCGCCGCGAGAACCAGGCTGCCCTCGTTGCTGGCAAACGCGAAGACACCACACACCAGAGCCACGATCAACCAGCGCCACACGCAGCGGCCGCGCGTCCGAAATCGGTCGTAGGCCAGGATCGACAGCAAGACGAACAGTACGACCATGGGGTGCGTAAAGGAGCCGGGCAAGGGCACGACCTGATACGAAAATGGAAACAGCGCGAAGGTCAAACCGGCGGCTGTCGCGCGCCACCATCCCTCGCCGCGCTTGGCGTCGACGAGCCGCCGCGCCACGAGCGCGACCAGAACCGCGTCGAGCGCATGAACCAGGATGCTCATCAGGTGATAGACGACGACGGAATCGCGTCCAAAGGCCGTCTCGTACAGTTTCCAGCCGAAGAACTGCATCGGCCGGTAGTAGGGGCGGCCTGCCGCGGAAAGCCAGATCGAGCCGATGGACTGATCGTTGAGCCACAGATAGTGAGGGATGTCGTCGAAGTGAAATGGCAGCGTGATCGAATCGCCGTATGCCAGCAGCACAGCGGCGGCGATCAGGAGCACCATTCGCCAGGCCGGATCGAAATTGCTCGGCAGGAACGTCGATCGGCGTGACGCAGCAAGCATCGCGGTCACTATGACGTCCGCTCGGGCGATCGGCACACGCTCCACGCTCCACGCAGCACGTGTATCGGGGTCACGATGGCGGCCGCTTAGGCGAATGGGGCGGCGCGCCCGCGTCGCCGATGATCTCCGCCGCGTGATAGCGGCTGATCACCTGGCGCAGCGTCAGGCGGAACTCGTCGGCCCTGAGCACGCCAATGCGGTTGAGCGCGAAACGCAGCATCACGACCAGCGTCGATAGTCCGTAGACGACGCTGCGCCGGAAGTTGACCGAGGATGCCTCGGAAAAGTAGCGCGTCGGAACGGCGATCTCGCCGACGCGAAACCCGAAGGCGACGGCCTGGGCGATCACCTGCGTGTCGAAGACGAAGTTGTCCGAGTTGAGCAAGAACGGAATGGTCTCCAACATCTTGCGGCGATAGGCGCGGAATCCGGTGTGCGCTTCGGACAGCCTCAGTCCCAGGACGAGGTTCTCGACGATCGTGAGGAACCGATTGGCGACGTACTTCCACGGCGGCATGCCGCCGGCGCGCGCGCCGCCCGACGTCAGCAGGCGACTGCCGAGCATCATGTCGGCCCGATCTTCGACGATCGGCTTGATCAGGTCGGGCACGAGCCGAGAATCGTACTGATAGTCGGGATGCAGCATCACGACGACGTCGGCGCCGGCCCGCAGCGCTTCGACGTAGCACGTCTTCTGGTTGCCGCCGTAGCCTCTGTTCTGGATGTGCACGACCACGTGCAGGCCCAAGCGCCGCGCGATCTCGACCGTCTCGTCCTGGCTCACGTCGTCGACCAGGATGACGTGATCGATGACGTCGTGCGGCAGATCGTGATAGGTGCGTTCCAGCGTGCGGGCTGCATTGTAGGCAGGCATGATCACGACGACTTTCGGGGGCATCCTGCTTCTCCTGCCGCGCTTAGAGACTAACCTAAACCCCGTGGTTGACGCATCCCCATGCGTCAACAGCTACGGGTTTTAAGATGCGCGCTGAGGTCCTACAGAAGGATAACTTCCGATTTTGTCATCAGGGTCGATTCAGCGTCGCGACGATCACCGTATCGTCTGACAAGCGTGAGCCATCCGGCCCAAACGCGGCCAGACGCTCGCCCGAGGCGCGATCGTACACGCCGACGCCGATGCGATACTCGCCGCGGGGCGCGCCGGCCGGCCACGCCAGGTTGCGCACATCCAGCAGCGTTTGTCCGGCTTCCCACAACCAGAATGGCGACAGCCCCAACAGGGGGTAGCCGTCGGCCTGCGCGACGAGGCGCGCATCGGGCGCGTAAAGATGGACGAACACCGACAGGTCGCGATCGATGCTGCGCAGCACGCGCCAGTTCAATTCGACGTCGATCGATTTGTCTTGGCTCGTGACGAGCGCCGCGCCCAGTTCGACACTCGGCGGCGCGTCGCCGAACCGGGCGGCCGCTCTGGCCTGAAGGACCCCCTTCACGCGGCCCGCCGGTCTCAGCCGAATGCCGTCGCCGTCATACGTCGTGAGAAACACCGGATCGGATCGCTCCATGACGCGGGCGAGGCCCTGCCAGTCGAGCTTAGGCCCGTATAGACCCAGCCAGTACGGCGTGACATTCATTACATTCGTGAAGCTTACGGCGCGGGAGAACCGATCGGCGCCATTATACGCGAAGATCACGTCGTCGATGCCGGCGTAGCCCGTGATGAACTGCACGCCGTGATTGCCGATCGCGTAATCGCGCCAGCGCGGCGCGAGCCAAGACGGCAGGTTGACGAAGAGGGGCACCTCGCCATCTTCCGCGGCGCGCGCCGCCGCCGCCAACGCGTGGACAGGCGCCTCAGCAAGATGGTACAGCCGGTTCTGCAATTGGACGAACGCGACGTTTTGAGCCAGCACCAGGCCGAAGGCGCCTGCGGCGATGGCAATTCGAGCAGGTCGCCAGCGTCCCGGCGCGGTGAACTCGGCAATCCACGCCGCCCACAGGATGATGATACCCACCGCCGCCGGGTACAGCAGGCGCGGAGAGTTGATGACGTAATCGAAATCGACGGTGACGAGCGTCGGGAATACAAGCAGCGCGAACCACCCCACGGCAGCCATGGCGAGGACCAGGCGCCGCCGCCAAATCAGGAGGCTGAAAACGACAATCAGAGTTGCCAGCGCCACCCATCTGACTGCGTTCAGATCGTCGAGTCCGGCTAGACTGACAAGCGGCACGGCCAGCGGCGCGCTCGGATAGATCAGCCCCTGCAGATAGTACGTGCTGATCTGAAGCATGGCTTCGAGGTTGATGCGCATGCCGCCGCTGTAGTCGAACTTAGGGACGATCTGCCAGATGGCGAAGAAGACGGCGTTGATCGCCAGGCCGATGGCCGGACCGATCAGCCACGGCCGCGCCTGGCGCCGCTGCGCCCACAGCACCATCTCGACGCCGACCAGAAGCGCGCCACTCATCAGGCCCCACTCGATCTCGGCCGGCGCGAGGAAACACATCAGCCAGGCCACAAGCAGCCAGCGAATCGATCCCGCGGTGCGAGCCTGCCAGTACGATAATGCGGCGAGCAGCAGGAGCAATGTGCCCAGCGGATAGAAGAACACGTTGATCCAAACGACAGCCTGGTACGCAAAGGGAAACGCTGCAAATAACGCCGCCGCAATCCCGCCGACGACGTACCGCCGCTCGGAGCGATCGAGGCGCAGCGCCAGGAGCGCGACCAGCGTCGCGTTCAAGGCGTGTGTCAGCATGTTCTGCAGGCGCAGCGTGACCGGATCGTGCCTCCCCAGCACGCTCCACCACAGCTTCATCAGCGACTCGCCGAGCGGCCGATACGTAGGCAGGTTCTCGGCGGTCAGGAAGGGATCGACGAGGCTGCGCGTGGATAGCCAGCGAATGTGGATCACGTCATCTTGAAAGAACGGCAGGCTGAGCGTATTCAGATACAGCAACGACGTCAACCCGATGGCGAGCGCAACGCCGGCGTACAGCGGCCAGCGCGGCGCGAGTGGAGCGGGTGCGGGCGCTACCCGAGGCGGAGTGAGGACGCTCTTCAATCGCTTCATGCACGGTAAGCCACAGATACACCGAGAGCACAGAGAGCTTTCAGCGCACAGTGCGCTGCGCGTCCGTGCCTCCGTGATTTTTCATCCACGCCGCTACCGCGCGCGCGAGCTCGGCGAGTGGGCCGCGCCGCACGGTGCATTCCGGCAGCGAGTCCAGGAACACCTTCCCATATTGCTTGCTGACGATGCGGCGATCGAAGACCACGACGACGCCGCGATCGGTGCGTGACCGGATCAGGCGTCCGAACCCCTGCCGGAAGCGCAGCACGGCATCCGGCACGGCGTACTGCATGAACGGCTCGTCGAACGTCTCGCTGCGCGCGGCGAAGATCGGATCGTTCGGCACGGCGAACGGCAGGCGCGTGATTGCCAGGCATGACAACGCCTCGCCGGGCACGTCGACGCCCTCCCAGAACGAGCGCGTGCCGAGCAGCACGCCGCGCTCGGAGGCTTTGAATCGATCGAGGAGTTGGCGGCGCGACGAGCCGTCGCTCTGCTCGAACACCATGATGTCACGGCGGGCCAGCTCGGGCGCCAGCACGCGCGCCGTCGCGCGCAATTGGGAATACGAGGTGAACAACGCCAGTGTGCGGCCGCCCATCGCCGTGCACAGGTCAATCAGGCCAAGCTCAATTGCGCGTTGATAGCCGTTGACGTTCGGCTCGGGCACATCCGTCACCAGGTACAACAGCGTGGAGGACTTGTAGTCGAACGGCGACCCGACTGCCAGCGTGTCCACGTCCTGCGCGTTCAGGCGACCCTGGATAAAATCGAACGATTTGCCGGTGCGCAGCGTGGCCGAGGTGAGTACAACGCTCTTCTTCTTTTTGAGGAGATGCTCCTCGACGAGCGGGCCAACGTGAAGCGGCGCGGCATGTAGCGAGATGGTAGGACGCGCGCCCGCGCGCCCCGATGCAGGCGGCTGCGATTCCACCCAGTAGATGCTGCCCGGCGACGGTTTTGAGACGATCGCGTTTGTGCTGCCGCGCATCTCGTCGAGGCCACGCCGCGCGCCAAGCAGGCGCGCAACCATCTCCTCGTAGTCCGGGATGCCGAAGTCGGTGAGATCGCTCAATGCCCGGTTGAGTCGATCGAGGCCGTCGAGCACCGTGTTCAACTGGGCATTCAAGTCGTCCCAGGCGATCTCGACGTTGCTCCAGGCGGGCTGCGTGCGCATGGCTGGGGTCAGGCGCGCGCGCAGCGTGTAATCGCCCTTCGCCTCGGTGTGACGCTCGACGAAATCGCCGACGAGCGCGAAGAACTCTTCGGCCATGCGATCCGCTTCGGCGACGCCGCCGCTCACTTGCTCCGCATAGACGGTCACCGCCGAGGCGATCTCGGCCGGGCATGCGCTGCGCACGCGGCCTACCGCGTCGTCGAGCAGGTTGGGGCCGCGGCTGCGCTGGAGCGGGCTTAGCTCCTCAAGTGTCCGGCGCAGGTCGTACTGGTTGATGGAGAAACTGAGCTGGTCGGTCGTAGCGGCTTCGAGGTGGTGCGCCTCGTCGACGATCAGGTACTTGTATTCGGGCAGCGCGCGGTTCTCGACGGCGACATCGGCGAGCAGCAATGCGTGATTGACGATGACCACGTGCGCGCCCTCGGCTTCCTGCCGCGCATTGTGGAAGAAGCAGCCGGCGTCGCCCCACTGCGAGCAGCGCTCGGATGTGCAGGTCGGGTTATCGGCGCTCAGGCGCGCCCACGCGCCGCGCTCAGCCGGGCTGGGCATGAACAACTCGTCGCCGTCACCGCTTAGCGTGGAGGGGAGCCATAGGAGCACCTTCGCCAGCACGCGCATCTCGTCGGCGTTGGCCGGGCCGGACTGCAGCATCGCGGCCAGGCGCGCGGGGCATAGGTAATGCGAGCGGCCTTTCAGCACGGCGGCGCGGAAGTCGAGCGGGAGCGCTTTTTGCAGATCGGGCGCGTCCTTCGTCGCAAGCTGCTCCTGGAGGTTGATGGTGTTCGTCGAGACGACCACGCGCTCGCCGTTGCGCTGCGCCCAATGAATCGCAGGCAGCAGATAAGCCAATGACTTGCCGGTTCCTGTGCCGGCCTCGACGATCAGATGCTCGCCGCGATTGAGCGCTTCGCACACGGCGCGCAGCATGTGCACCTGTTGGGGTCGGTGCTCGAAGTGGTCGATGGCTTGCTCGAACGCCCCTCCCTGCTCCAGCGCCGCCGCGATCGTCTCGGTGTCGATCGGCTCGACATCGGGGTTGGGTCGCAGGGGCTTGATCTGCGCGCCCTGCGCCTCCCGCGCGAACATCGGCGACTGCGCGATCAGCTCCGGCACGGCGCCGCCTGGCCTGACCCGTCGCCGCCTGGGGGGCTGCTTGGCAGCAATCTGCGCGCCGATGCTCCCACCGCTGAACGCGCCGCGCGCGGCCTCGCGCGCTGCATCCTCGAAGAAAGCGCGCGCCGGCCAGTCGATCGAGGCCGAGAGTCGAAGTATCTCTTGCAGCGTCTGCGCAGGCACATCGCGGGCGCGCTCGGCCAGCCTGGCGTACAGGCGGTGCGTCGCCTTCGCGTCGGCGAGCGCGCGATGCGCGGCCGGCAAGTCAATGCCCAGTTCGCGTGCCAGCGCACCCAGCCCGTACCGCCCAGCGTGCGGAACCAGGATGCTCGCCAGCTCGAACGTGTCGAGGAACTCGTTGCGGGTGAAGACGCGCTGCTTGTTGAGGAATCCGAGGTCGAATGCGACGTTGTGGCCGACGATGGGCAGATCGCGGATACGATGCTCCGCCTCGCGCAGCGCTTCAAACAGCGGTTTGCCCTTCGCGGCGACTTCCGCCTGCGTGATGCCGGTGAGTTCGGTGATCTTGTGCGGGATGGGCCGGCCCGGATCGACGAGCGTTGACCACTCGTCCAGCACTTCGTCGCCTCGAAACTTGACCACGCCGATCTCGAGGATCGCGTCCCGGTTCGGATCGAGGCCGGTCGTCTCCAGGTCCAGGCTGACGGCGATGCGTGGCACGAAGCGGAATCCGTTCTAGGCGCAGAGCGGGTCGGCGCGAAGGGGATTATACCATGAGAAGATTGGCGGGTTGGTTGTCTCCAGTCCAGACAATGTACTACCCGATTTTCAAAGCGCGGCCAGTATAGCACCCATCGACGCAGCGTCAAGCAAAAGTGCTATACTCTCGATGGCGTCTTGCCTGAACCTTTTCAGTCGCTCGCGAGTAGATCGCAGACCCTAACTCTTAACTCCTAACTCTAACTCCAGAGGTCCGAATGATCATCGCCGAAACCGCCGCCCGCATCCGCGCCAACGTCCAGAAAGTCATCGTCGGCAAGGGCGATGTGATCGATCTCGCGCTCGTCGCCGTTTTATGCGAAGGGCACATCCTGATCGAAGACGTGCCCGGCATCGGCAAGACGACGCTGGCCAAGGCGCTGGCTGCCTCGCTGGGGCTGAATTTTCGGCGCATCCAGTTCACGCCCGACCTGCTGCCGAGCGACGTGACGGGCATCAACGTCTTCAACCAGAAGACGCAGGACTTCGAGTTTCGTCCCGGCCCGGTCTTCGCCAACGTCGTGCTGGCCGACGAGATCAACCGCGCCACGCCGCGCACGCAGTCGGCGATGCTTGAAGCGATGCAGGAGCGGCAGGTCACCGCCGATGGCGAAACGCGCCTCCTGCCCCGGCCCTTTCTCGTCGTCGCCACGCAGAACCCGATCGAGCTGGAAGGCACGTTCCCGCTGCCCGAGGCGCAAATCGACCGCTTTCTGGTCAGGCTGCCTTTGGGCTATCCCAGCGTCGAGGAAGAGGAATCGATCCTCTTGCGCTTTCAGGATGGCAACCCGCTGGACACACTGCGGGCGGTCGCGTCGATCGACGAGCTGGCCACGCTGTCGCACGAGGCGCGCAAGGTGCGCGTCGAAGCGTCGGTGCGCCGCTACATCGTCGAGCTGGTGCGCGCGACGCGCGACCGCGAAGAGGTGGAGTTGGGCGCCAGCCCGCGTGGCACGCTCGCGCTGTACAACGCGGCCCAGGCCTACGCGGCGATTCAGGATCGATCGTTCGTGCTCCCTGACGACGTGAAGCGCCTGGTCCCGTACGTGCTGACGCACCGGATCATCCTCAGCCCGCAGATGCGCCTGCGCGGGCGGCGGCCCGAGGACGTCGTCGCGGGCGTCGTCGAGAACGTCCCGGTTCCTGTAGAGGAGGTAAAGTGGTAATTGGAGATTGGAAGTTGGAGGTTTGAGGTTTGAGGTTTGAAGTTTGAAGTTGGAGATCAGATGTTCGACCGTCCCTGGCTCATCCTGCTCGGCGCGATCGTCGCGATCGGATTCCTGATCAGCCAGCCGGCGCTGTTCGCGCTGCCCATTTTCATGTACGTTCTGATCGGCGCAGGCCGCTGGTGGCAGCGGCGCGTGCTGAACCGCGTGCACTACGCGCGCCGCTTCTCCTATACGCACGTTTTCCCTGACGAACCCGTCGACATGACCATCGAGGCGCACAACGACAAGCGTCTGCCCGTGCCGTGGCTGATCGCGCAGGATTCGCTGCCGGAGCACATCCACGCCCAGGACGCCATCTCGCCGGACGAGCCGCTGCAGGCGACGCTGTCCACCGGCATCGTCCACTCGTTCGTTCTGCGAGGCGGCGGGCAGTCGCGCGTCCGGCTGCGCCTTTCGTCTGGACAGCGCGGATTCTACGCGATCGGGCCGGCGGTGCTCCACAGCGGCGATCCATTCAGCCTGTTCGAAACGATGCGCAGAGAGGATCGGCGTGCCTGGCTGGTCGTGTATCCGAAGATCGTCCCGCTCGCGGAGCTGGGCATACCGGCCAAAGACCTGTTCGGCGAGAAGCGCGCGCATCAGCGCATCTTCGAAGATCCATCGCGCACGATGGGCGTGCGCGACTACCAGCCCGGCGACTCGATGCGCCACATCCACTGGAAAGCCACGGCGCGCCACGGCGCGCTGCAGACGCGTGTGTACGAGCACACGGTGAGCACGTCGGTCATGATTTGCCTGAACGTCGCCACCTTTCCACACGCCTGGCAGGGCGTTGACCCAGAACGGCTTGAGCACGCGATCGAGCTGTGCGCCTCGATCGCATACGAAGGCGCCGAGCGCGGCTACGCGATCGGCGTGGCGGCGAACTGCGGCGCGCCGCTGACCGGACAGTCGATCCACGTACCGCCCAACCGCGCGCCCGATCAGCTCCGGCATGTGCTCGAAGCGCTGGCGGCCGTCACCCACTACATCGTCACGCCGTTCGATTCCTTCCTGCTGCGCGAATCGCCGCGCGTGCGGTGGGGGGCGACGCTCGTCGTGGTCACGCCGCTGAATACGGCGGCGATTCTCGGCGCAGTTTCTCAGCTCCGCGATGCAGGCCGGCGCGTGGTGCTGATCTCCACCGACGACGAGCCGCCATCGGTGAAGAATGTGCAGGCGTATCATGTACCCATGCAAGGAGAAATAGATGGGACACGTGGCTGACGCGGCAAGCGCAAACACGGCGTCTTCGATCCGTGATAAGATCTTGCGCGCTTCCGAGGCGCCGGCCGGCCCGCGCCATGCGGCGCTTCTGGCGGTTCTCGCGGCGGCCCAGGCCTGTTTGATCGTCCCGTGGGTTCGATCGATCGCATTTCCTCTTGCCGAGCTGAATCCCATAGCGCTCGTCTTCTTCACCGCCTTCAGCATCATCGCTTCGACGGCGCTCGTCCGGGCATTGGATGTGAGGTCAGCGCCGGCGGTTCTGAGAGTCCTGTTGTCGCTTGCCGGGCTTTCGACCACGATCCTGATTGGCCTGTCCATGATGCTGCATCCCGGCACGCCTGTCGGCGAAGTCTTGTCGGGCCTGGGCGAACGCATCGTCAACGCAGAGGTGATTGCCGTCGCCGAGACCACGGTCGTCGGGCTGTCGATTCTGGCGTGGTGGCTCGGCCTGAGCAACGCCCGGCGCTGGTTCACGATGGACTCTATGCAGGCCACGTTCCGCGCGGGGGTCATCGTCTGGCTGCTGTTTCTGACGTTCAATACGCTCCCCACCGCCGACGCCGCCGCGCCCTTCATCGCGGGCTATTTCGCGTTCGCGCTCGTCGCCCTGGCGCTGGCGCGCAGCCAGGACTTGATGGTCCAGCGCCTGGCGAGCCGCTCGCCGTTCGGCGCGCGCTGGCTTGTGGCGACGAGCCTCATGGCATTCTTCCTGGTCGGCCTCAGCTTGCTGCTATGGGCCGGCATCGTGCCGCCGCTCGTCCGCCTGGTCTGGGACACGCTTACACTGGCCGCTCGCCTGATACTGGTCATCGGCATCGTGATCATCGCATTGCTCGGCGGCATCGTGACCGGGCAGGGACAAAGCACGGCTGCACCTGGCAGCCAGACCACCTTTGGGCTTTCCGAGGAGCTGCTCGCCGAGCTGAGAAAAGTCGACATTGCGCAGGCAGCTCAGGTGCTTCAGGCCATCATTGGCATCCTGGCGATCGTCGTCGTCGCGCGCCTCCTGATCGAGCTGGCGCGACGGCGCGAGCGGCTGCAAGGCCGGCGCTATCACCTGCTGGCCGCGGAAGACGGCGCAGCCCGCATCCGTCCGTCCGAGATCGAGTCGCAGGCCGGCAACTGGCTGCAGCGCCTGGCGCGCCAGTTCCGGCAGGGGCCTTCGCGATGGCTGGCAGCCATGACGATTCGCCGCATTTACGCTCAGACGGCGGCACTCGGCAAGGAGTGCGGCGCGCCTCGCCTGGCCTGCGCCACACCGTACGAATACCTGCCCACGCTCACGCGCCTGTTCCCCGGCGTCGAGCCAGACCTGGAGATCATCACCGGCGCGTACGTGCGCGCCCACTACGGCGAGCTGCCGGACACGCCGGAGCGGCTCGGGGAGGTGGGCCAGGCATTTCGCCGCGTTCGGGCCGAGGCTAAGACCGTCATCGACTACAACCGCACCGAATCCATCAAGTCGCAAGAAAGCCTCAAACAAGAGCTTCGTGACAGAGCCAGGCAGGATCAGAAATCGGGCTTCACGTGATGCGCGACACGTGACGTGCAGGGATTGCAGTGATGCCTTTGCTTTACAAGCCCTATGACTTGTGGTATAGTTTGCGCGTCATAACGTCAGGCAATCGCTCGCTGCTTCGAGGCCCACCCCAGCACAAGGAGCTTCGCCGTATGGCAAAGTCACGCACTGATCAGATGGTAGAGCGCCTGCGAGACCTGCAGGCAGGCACGCCGGACATCGAAGCGTCTGCCATCGTATCAGTGGACGGCCTGATCATGGCCTCGTCACTCCCGGCCGGGGTCGAGGAAGACCGCGTCTCCGCGATGTCGGCCGCCATGCTGTCGCTCGGCGAGCGCATCGCCGGCGAGCTGGGTCGCGGCATCCTCGACGAAGTCTACATCCACGGCAACGGCGGCTACGTGATTCTCATGTCGGTCGGCCAGGACGCCGTGCTGACGGTGCTGGCTCGCGCCAGGGCCAAACTCGGCCTGATTTTCTTGGATATGAAGCGAGCCGCCGAGGACCTGGCTAAGCTGGTCTAAAGGAGCGCGATGCCCGCACGGTGTCGCAACCTGAACAGGCAAGGATTCGATTCGGTGGGGAGGGTCACCCTCAAAGTGACCCTCCCCACCGCCGTTTTTAGCGTAGAGATTGGTAATTAGAGATTGGAGATTCGGTCCTGTGCGCGCCCCAGAGCGAACTGCCAATTCCAATCTCTGATCTCTTTGTAAGCGAGGAGGTGAAGCCATGCCCAAGTACATTTTCTGCACCGGCGGGGTGGTGAGCAGCGTCGGAAAGGGCGTGACGGCCGCGGCGATCGGGCGCGTCCTGAAAAGCCGGGGCGTCAGCGTGACGATGCAGAAGCTCGACCCGTACATCAACGTCGATCCGGGTACCATGTCGCCCTACCAGCATGGCGAGGTCTTCGTCACAGAAGACGGCGCGGAGACCGATCTCGACCTGGGCCATTACGAGCGCTTCATCGACGAGAACCTCACCCGGGCCAGCAACGTCACGACCGGCCAGGTGTACGCCGAGGTGATCGCCAGGGAGCGGCGCGGCGACTTTCTGGGCGGGACGATCCAGGTCATCCCACACATCACGAACGAGATCAAGCGCCGCATCGGGCAGGCAGCGCGCGCCGGCGAGCACGACGTGGTGATCGTCGAAATCGGCGGCACGGTGGGCGACATCGAAAGCCTGCCTTTCCTCGAAGCCATCCGGCAAATGCGCAAAGACGTCGGCCGCGACACCGTCCTGTACATCCACGTCACGTGGCTGCCTTACATCGGCGCGACGGGCGAGCTCAAAACCAAGCCGACACAGCACTCCGTGCACGAGCTGCGCGGCATCGGCATCACCCCCGACATGATCGTGACCCGTTCCGATTACCCCGTCAACGACGCCATCCGCGACAAGATCGCCCTGTTCTGTGACGTGGACGTGCGCGGCGTGGTCCCCCTGGTGACGACCGACGTGCTGTACGCGGTGCCGCTCCTGCTCGAAGATGCAGACCTGGGCGATCTTCTCATCGATCGCCTGCGCCTCAGCGCACGCGCCACGCCGGACATGACGGAGTGGCGCACCCTCGTCGAGGCCATGCGCGCGCCGCGCGAGCCGCTGCCGATCGCCATCGTCGGCAAGTACGTCGAGCTGCAAGACGCCTACATGAGCGTGCGCGAGGCGCTGGTCCACGCCGGCGTGGCGCACCACGTCGACGTACAGATCGACTGGATCTTGTCGGAGGACCTAGAGAAAGGCCGTGGGCTGGATCGACTGGCGAAAGTGCACGGCATCGTCGTGCCGGGCGGGTTCGGCTATCGCGGCATCGAGGGAAAAATCATCGCCGCGCGCCACGCCCGTGAGAACAAGGTGCCGTACCTGGGACTGTGCCTGGGCATGCAAGTGATGTGCATCGAGTTGGCGCGCGCCGTCGACGGCAGCGACGAGCCGAACAGCACCGAATTCGACCACAGCACCTCGTTCCCGATCATCGACCTGCTGCCCGAGCAGCGCGACATGGCGGACCTGGGTGGCACGATGCGGCTGGGCGCGTATCCCTGCGCGCTGGTGCCCGGCACGCGCGCGGCGAACGCGTACCGGTCGGCAGCCGTCCAGGAGCGGCATCGCCATCGCTTCGAATTCAACAATGCCTACCGCGACGTGATGACGAAGAACGGGTTGGCACTGTCGGGACTGTCGCCGGACGGGCGCCTCGTGGAGATCGTCGAGCTGGCCGATCATCCGTTCATGGTCGGCTCGCAGTTTCACCCCGAGTTCAAGAGCCGTCCTAACCGGCCGCACCCACTGTTCAGAGCATTCGTCGAAGCAGCGGCAGCGCGGCTTGACGCACCGGGCAAGTAGGCCCACCCGTATCTCATTTCGAGACACGCTCTGTAGAACGCCTCACAGCCTGACTCTGTAGCGCGACCACCTTTCAGGTGTAAGACGACATGCCGCACGTGTTCGAGCGCCTCTACCGAGGCCGGCATGCTTCTCAACTCGATACCCCTGGCTCCGGACTTGGGCTTGCCATCGTCAAAGTAGTCGTACACTTGCACCGTGGCATGATCGAGGTCGAGAGTGACGTCGGCAAAGTCTCCACCTTCGGCGTTTGGCTGCCGGTAGAGCGAGGCGAGGCTGTGCTATAATCCGAGCCGACTTGAAACTGCCGTGGTCGTGCCGTGAAATACCGTGAAGCCTCTCGAGAAAAGGATGCATGAGGTCGGCGCACGCGGTCCGATCGCGTTCGTGAGCCGTCACATCGCCGTTTTAGGCGGCACATTTGTCTTCCTCGCCGCCTTCGTCGCATACCTCGCCACACTTGCGCCCGTTCAAGTTCCCGGCGATCCCAGCGAGTACACCTTCATCCCGTGGATCCTGGGCATCGCGCACCCACCTGGCTACGCGTTCTATACACTGCTCGCCGCGCTGTGGCAGCGCCTGGTCCCGATTGGGAGCGTTGTATACCGCACGCATCTGCTGGCCGCGACTGCCGGCGCAGCCAGCGCCACGCTGATTTATGCGACCGTCCTCACCATCCTCAGCCGGCAAGCGGATAGGAAGCTGAGCCGGCCTGTAAGCTTTCTCGCGGCCACATTCGTGGCGCTGTCTTTCGCTTTCGCTTCCGATGTTTGGCAACATAGTATCCACGCGAACGCGCACATCGTCACGCTCCTGCTGGCGACGGCGAGCGTCTTTCTGCTCGCGCGCTGGCAGGCATCGGACGACGGTCGGTGGCTATATGCCTTCTCGCTCGTCACCGGATTGAGCGTCACGCAACACCCGCTGCTCGTTTTGGGATTTCCCGCTTACGGCGCGTTTATTCTCGCTGCCCGCCCGCGCATCCTGCGCCAGGGGCGAATGCTGCTCAGAATGGCAGCTTTCGCAGCCATTGGGCTGAGCGTATTCCTGTACTACCCCCTGCGCAGTCCGACGACGCCCTTCGGCGCAAGCGACATCGACTCGTGGGAGTCGTTCGTGCAATTCGTGACCGCCGAGGGCCTGCGCGTCAACCTGTTCGCGTTTGGCCTGGCCGATCAGCCCGAGCGGCTGGCGGTGTTCGCCAACCTGCTGCAACTACAATTCCCGTCGATCAGCATACTGCTGGCCGCCGTCGGCTGGATCGGCCTGCTCCGCCGGAACAGGCCGTTCTGGCTGCTCGCGACGCTGTTCCTCGTCGTGCTGTACGCCTTCGCCATGAATACGATTCAGGACGTGATGGCATACTTGATGCTGCCGTTCATGATGGTAGCGATCCTGATCGGCGCAGGAACGGGGGCAGTACTGTCGGTCGTTCTGGGCGACGCTTTCACGCCCCGGTTGAAGCGCGCTGCAGCCATTGTCGCGGCCATGGCCCTGATCGGCCTGGCGGCGACGACGGGGCTGCTGCGGGCGCCGCGCCTGACGCTGCGCGACTACACGGCGGGGCAAGATTGGGTCGAAAGAGTGTACGAGCGATTTGAGGGAAAACGCGAAGGCGCGTTCCTGCTTGCGCCTTGGGAAGCGCTCACGCCGCTTTGGGTCGAGCAGTATACGAACAACCATCCGCTCGATCCGCGCGACGTGACCTTGGTGTACGTCGCCGCCGGCTCCTCCAATCCGTGGCTGGACAACGTCTTCGCGTACTTCGATCGCGGTCCCGTATACCTTGCCGACTATCGGCGGCAAGTCGTCGAGGGCGGTCTCTTTCGCCTGCGACCGGACGGCGAATCGCCGCCCTTATGGCGCGTCGCCGCGCCAGGCGATGCCAGTCTCCCGGCGTTGTCGACGACGCTCGACGTGATGGCCGAGGGCGAGATCGAGCTGCTGGGCGTCTCGCTCGATCGCACGGCGCTGCAGGTAGGCGACACGGCCCACCTCACACTGGCGATGCGTGCCCTCGTCACGCCAACACACATCCTGATGCCCTACGCGGCCGTCGGCGAGCGCGCTTATCGGTGGACGACCGATTCACGTGCGCTGAGCACGGATTGGCGCCCCGGCGAAGTGATCGTCGAGCGCTACGAGATCGCCCTACCCTTCTCGATGCCGCCGGGCGAGTATCCACTGTCGCTCGGCGTCGCCGATCTCACCGAGGGGCGCGACCTTAGACTTCGGAAGTCTGTGGAGACTTCCGAAGTCTCCATGGTTCCGATCGGCGCGCTGCGCGTCGAGGTCCCTCAACTTGCTCCGGCCACATCGAGCTTGCCTGCTTGGGCCGATTTCGGGGCGCAGATCGCCCTGGTAGGGGCATCGGCTTCGGGTAACGGGCAGACGGTCCAAGCGCCATCACGCGCATGGACGGAGCCGCTCGCCGTGCGCCCCGGCCAGTCGATACGGGTCTGGCTCGACTGGTTGGGGCAGCGCCAGCCGCTCGACAACTACAAGGTGTTCGTGCATTTGATCACGCCGGGGGAGCAGCTCGCCGCGCCGCCGGCCGACTTCTACACGCCGCTCGGGGGCGCGTTTCCCACCCATTTGTGGATCCCCAGATGGATGGAAGGCCAGAGCGTGAGCGATCCATATACGCTCACGCTGCCACCTGACATCCCCCCGGGCGACTATCTTCTCCAGGCGGGGCTGTACGGATTGACGAGCAACCGCCGCGTGTACATCATCGGAGCGGATGGGAATCTTGCAGGCGACCGCGTCATCCTCGGCCCGGTCACGGTTGCAGGCCGGCCCTCGTCGCCCTGAGCGAAGCTCGATCATTTGACCATTGCCTGCAAGCCGTGTATGATGTGGCCTCATGCTCAAATCATTCATTCAGAGGAGATCCGCCGTGTTTTCACGCGAGAAACCGCAGCAACGACCCGCCGCCGCGCCCCCGTCCGCGCCTGCGGGTGGCGCAGCGCGCACGATCGAGACGGTCATCGGCTCGACGGCGCACGTCAAGGGGAGTATCACCAGCGACGCCGGCATTCGCATCGACGGCATTTTCGAAGGCGAGATCCGGGTCGCAGGCAACTTGATCATCGGCGAGACGGGCAAGGTCATCGCCGATATCAGCGCCGACAACGTGTCGGTCTCGGGCGCGGCGAAAGGCACCATCGAGGCCGCCGGCCGGCTCGAGATTCTGTCGACAGGCCGCGTGTGGGGCGACATCACCGTCGCCTCGTTCCTGATCGACGAAGGCGGTTTCTTCCGAGGCCAGTCCATCATGCCCGGCGAGCCTGACATGCCGATGCTCGAACCGCCCGGCGGCGCGGCAGTCACGCGCGGCGAGGTCATAGACGCACAGTAGGCAAATGGTAATCTGTATGTCATAAAGCAGCGCGACGCCCGCGCTGCGCACCACGCGCCGGTGCATCGCCGCGTACGCGCGCGATCTCGACCAGCGACCCAATCCCCACACTGCCAAAGCCCAGCGCAAAGGTCGCCACGAATGCCGACGTCGTCGGATGGCCGGCTATCCACAGGGCAAGCCCAGCGGCTATGGCGTAGAGCGCCATCCCGATCTCCAGCCAGGCGAGCAACTCGGCGCGCGGGCGCGCATCAACGAGCCGGGCAGAGTCCGCCGCGCCTTTCGGCGTGCGGTGAAACTCACCACCCTGCCGGAGCAGGCCGGACAACACGGCCAGCGCATTGCTGAACGCGATCCCGAAACCGACGACGAGCAGAAGCGGCAGGTAAGATAGCCGCCGAAGCCAGCTCCCGTCGCCACGGTGGAGCGCCCACTGCGCGACGCCGTATGCGATGGGCAGCCCCAGTCCACTCAGGCCGAGGAAAGCCAACGGTCCCTGCTGAAGGCTTGAGCCATCCATCGCCAGCGGCAGCCACAACAGCACGACCAGCACCATCAACAAGTGCGCCGTGTAACCCGCGAGGTACGCGAAGCCGGCAGTCTTCTGCATAGGCGACCACGACGATGCACGCAAGATAGATACCGCGTGCTTGCGCAGGCACTGCGCGCCGCCCTTCGCCCAGCGCGCGTGCTGAAGCTTGACCGCGCCGATCGACTCCGGCTCTTCCTGCGGCACCGATACGTCCGGGACGAACACACCGCGCCATCCGGCTAACATGGCACGGTAGCTGAGATCCATGTCCTCACACAGTGTATCGATATGCCAGCCGCCGCTGAGCTCGATGCATGACCGGCGCCAGATGCCGGCCGAGCCGTTGAAGATCGTCGGCCAGCCGGATCGACTCCGCGCGAACTGCTCGACGACGAAATGCCCGTCGACGGCGAGGGCCAGGGCGCGCGCCAGCGCCGAGCGGTGGTAATTCAGGTGCTCCCAGCGCGCCTGCACGAAGCCGATCGACGCGCTGGCGGCGAAGTACGGCATCAATCGCCTCAAAAAATCCGGCGCGGGCACGAAGTCGGCGTCGAAAATGGCGACGTATTCGCCGCACGCCGATTTCAGCCCATTCGCCAGCGCGCCCGCCTTGTAACCATCTCGGCTCGAGCGATGGATCAGCGTCACGTCGATCCCGCGCCGCCGATGCGACTCGGCGCGCGCCCGCGCCGTGGCCGTCGTGTCGTCAGTCGAATCGTCAAGCACCTGAATCTGAAGCCGGTGACGCGGCCAGTCGAGGGCGGCTGCCGCGTCGACGATGCGCTCGGCCACGGTCGGCTCGTTATACAGGGGCAGCTGCACTGTGACGACTGGCAAGTCGTACTCGTCTCGCGCCACGGGTGGAAGCGGCGGGCGCGGCGAGCGGCCGTGACGAAGGCACTGGGCGACGAGCGCCAGCACGTAGGCGCCGTATAACCCGAGGGCCGTCGTGGCGATGGCATACAAGACAGTAGTCACGATCATTCAGTCTCAACGGCCTTTCGATAAAGAGCAACACAAAGCCGCGACGTATGTCCGTCGCGGCCTCCTCAAGCGCCGGGTGCGGCGCGCAGCGGCAGGTGAAAGCCTACTTGAGTCCGAGCACCTCGAAGACCGGCTCCGGCATGCTGTGGCCCTTGACCAGCAGGGGCTCGAGCGCATTCACGCGCACGCGATCTTTGACGAGATCGTATGCCGCCTGGCTGATCAAGATTTGATCGTGCCGGGCGTTCTCTTGCAAGCGTCTGGCGTAATTCACGCTGTCGCCGATGGCCGTGTAGTTCTGCTGCTGCGCGTTGCCGATATTGCCGACCACGGCTTCGCCGACGTTGATGCCGACGCCATAAGACAGGCGCTCGCCGGGTGGCACGCGCTCGCGATATTCCCGGATCGCTTTCTGCGTCGCGAGCGCCGCGCGCACGGCGCGCAGCGTGTGGTCGGCCTGGTCGAGTGGCGCGTTGAAGAAGCCCATCACGGCGTCGCCCATAAATTTGTCGAGTGTGCCTTCTTCGCCGAGCACGGCGTCGGCCGCCAAGCCCAGGTAAGCATTCAAGATCTCGACCAGCCTTTCGGGCTTCAGATTCTCGCCGAACGTGGTGAAGCCGCGAATGTCGGCGTAGTACGTCGTGATGACGCGGCGCTCGCCTCCCAGCTTCAGCATGCTGGGATCGGACAGCAGTCGCTGCGCGACGCGCGGCCCGACGTACCGCTGGAACGTCTCCTTGATGAAACGCTGCTCGGTCAGGTCGTCGATGACGATGGCGACTCCCTGCGTCGTGTGCGCGGCATCCTTCAGCGGGGAGACGTTCAAACGCCACGAGACGGTGCCGCGCTCGGGCAGCGTCGGCATCATCTCCTGCGCGACGATCGTCTCGTTTGCCTTGACCTCATTGATCAGGGGGGCCAGGTACCGAGCGGCACTCAGCGCCGACGTGTAGGGCCGGTTGACGATGTCGCTGGCCAGCACGCCAAAAATGGCCTCGGCGGCGCGGTTGAAGAGAATCACGCGATCGATCACGTCGGTGGTGACCACGCCCGACGCGATCGAGGCGAATACGTTGTCCATCAGGTTCTTCATCTCGGTGATGGCCGCCAGGTTACGCCGCACGCTCTCGAAGAGGCGCGCGTTCTCGATCGCCAGCGCGGCCTGATTAGCAAACGCGGCCAGCAGATCGCGATCGCGGTCGGAAAACAGGCCCGTCTTGATGCGGTTGTCGGCGTAGATCACGCCGGTGATACGATCACGCGCCCGCAGCGGCACGCACAGGATACTGCGCAGGCTGTAGGCGACGATGCTCTCTTGAGTGGCAAATCGCGGATCGGCCTGGGCGTTCGTCGTGACGACGGCGACGCCCTCGGTGGCAACTTGATCGACGATGGTGCGGCTCACCTCGAACGACGAGCTGTTGATCGTCTCGCGCTCCATGTTGCGAGCGACTCGGAACTCCAACAGGCCGGTGCGCTCGTCGCGCAGCATCAGGAAGCCGCGTTCGGCCCCCGTCAACTCGATGATATGATCCATGACCTGGTTGAGCACGTCGTGGAGGTCGAGAGTGGAGTTGACGGTCTGGCCGACTTCGTACAGCGCGCGGAGAGCTTCACGCTCGCGAGCCAGCGTGTCGACCATCTGCTGGAACTTCGGCAAGACGCGCTGCATTTCCAGCAGCGACTTCTGCGCCTGCAGCACGTCGGGGCTGGCGGGCATCTTCGTGAGGGCCGAAGCCTGACGCTCTAGCGCGCCCGTCAACGCTTCCAGCATCGACTTCAGATCGGCTTGCGCGGCCGGCGTCTTCAGGATGAGCGTGATATCGGATGGCGGTCCAGACGAGGACGTGTCGGACACCTCAGGTCTCCACGAGACGACCACTTGGCTCGAAGCACGATGATTATAGTACAACTCGTTGGAGGTGACAAACCGAAGCGGCCTTTTCTGTGCCGCAACCAAAAGAATAACCACAGATGACACGGATATATTGAGGGACCGCCATCTGTGACATCCGTGGAATCCGTGGTTAAACCGCGTGCCTACACGCGTCGCCTGGGGAAACGGTGTTGCAGGAAGTCCTTACGCCGATAACGCCCTGTCGCGCTGAAGAAGCGGCGTTTAAGGCCGGTCCACCACAACCCGAGATGAACCTGGCGCCAGATCGAACGCACCCGATCCCCACCGCTTCCATCGCGCCCGAAAGTTTCCCGCACGAAGTCAACGGTGATTTCCTCGATTGCGGTCCGGTTGCTGGGGGCCGCCTCGCCAAGCAGCTCGGCTTGCTCGTACGGCGTTTGATACGCCGTCAGATCGACGCGCAGCCATTTCGCCAGGCGCACGAGCCGGGCATAAGCCCAGCGCGCGCCGCGCAGGCTGCGCAGGCCACGGTTTTCGACGACGTAAATCGCTGCGCCGGCCATCGCCGCGCACACGACCAGCGCGCTGGCGACCAACAGGATAGCTCCGGGCAGCCATCTCTGGACCGCACCGGTCGCCGCGCTCGAATCGAACGCGTCGAGGCCTTCGTCCTCGCCAAGCCGCGAGAGCCGCTCGAGGTCGCGCGCCGACGGCGTGGGTGGCAGCGCAGGCTCAGCCAAATCCCCCTCTTTGGCCGGCACAGGGCGATTGATAACAGGCTGCGCCGCCGTCGGCTCGAACTCGACCCAGCCGTAGCCGGGGAAGTAGACTTCGACCCAGGCATGGGCATCGCGCTCGCGCACGCGGTAGACCTCGCCAGATGGCTCGTACTCGCCGCGCGCGTAGCCCACGGCGACCCGCGCAGGGATCCCCAGCCCGCGCGCCATCGTCGCCATCGCGGCAGCGTAGTAGTCACAGTAACCGGCGCGCGACTCGAACAGCACGTAGTCGACACCGTCTTGTCCCAGCCTCGGCCCTTCGATCTTCTCGTTGTAGCCGATGTTACGTCGCAGCCATTGCTCGAGCGCTGCTGCCTGATCGAACGCATTAGTCGCCTCGGCTTCTGTCACGATCTGCCGGGCGAGGTCCTTCACACGCGGCGAAAAGCCGTCGGGCAACTGGAGATAGCGCTCGACGATCCAATCCGGATAGTCCGTTCCCGCACTGCGCAGCGTGTCCACATCGGCCGTCGACAAGGACGAGACGACGTCATAATTGTCGCCCGCGCGAAGCAGATCGCGGCTCGTCACAAATGTTGGCTCGACGACGAGCTGTGAGCCGCCCTGGATGCTGCCGGCAGGCACGACGGCCAGCATCGCGTCTGCCTCCGCATCTCGATTGAAATATACGGGTTGGGCCGCGGATATCAGCAGAGACGTGCGCTGGAAATAGAAAGTGACGGTCTGCCTCACGTTCGAGCGCTGGGCATACGGGACGGCGAGCGGGTCCGCGCCCGGACGGTAGACGTACGAATCCGCAGCCGAGCTGAGCCAGCCGTTCGACGTGTACACGTCGTACGTGCCGGCGCGCCAATATCGAGCTAAGGCATGCGCGTTATCGGGCGACTGGTGGACGTACACGTCCATCAGCACCGTGTCGCCCAGGGCGCGCGGCCCGGCAAAGCCCAGCGTGCGCCCGAACGGATTCGCCAGGGGCGGCCCTTCACCCTCCAAGGCAGAGAACATGCGCGTGAAGCCGTCTTCGATCGATCGAATAGGCCGGCTAACCTGACGCCACAACTCGTCGAACTGTGGCATGGGCGCGAATTCGGGCACGGCCCAGGCTACGATCATCGCGCACAAGGCAACGATGGAGCTGCCGCGCACGAAAGAGCTGCGCACGTCGCTGTCGAATCCAATCCGAGCCTGCCGCCATTCGCGCTCGCGCAGCATGTAGTGTACTCGCGCCAGATAGAGCAGCACGCCGGCGAGGTACAGGTATAGAAAAATGGATAACTGCATCCGGCCGCCGTAATAGTACAGGTTGACCAAGATAACCAGGCCGGGCAGCAGCCCGACGCGGAATACGTGCACACTCTGGAAGGTATACCAGGCAGCCAGATATCCGAGCAGCCAGAAAATCGCCATCATCGACAGCAAGAACATGAAGTTGTCCTTGCCGACGCCGGTCTGCAAGAGCGAAAAGATCCATTCTCCGATGTGGCGCCCGAAAGCGATCAGGCTCTCGCCAAGAGTCGTAGCCTCCCCCGCAGCCGGCAGATAAGCCAGCGACGCAAACGCGATCCACGCCACGCCATACGCGCTCGCCAGGAGATGCGCCGGCAGCGGACGGAACCGGCTGCGCGCGAGCAGTGTGCCGAGCAGCAAGGCCGCGAGCGATGTCGGCTGGAGCCGGTCCAGCCCCGGCGCCCAGTCTGACGACGCCACGGTGAACGCGGCCATGGCTAGCATGAACGCCAGAAGCAGCAGGATTCCGAAGTCGAGCCTCGGCTTGGATGGCATCATTTCGTGTCTCATCTCGTGCAAGTGTCCCGTGACCAGATCGTCACAGACCCCCATAAGATACGCATATCCTACCGAAGAGGTTCAGAACACACAAAGAAGTATAACCGGGCTGTGAGGCGAGGTCAACACGGAAAGACACAGGGTACACGGCGAGTGAAAGGCAAGTTGACTTCCCCGATCAACGATGTTATGATTCGCACGCTTCGGCTCCCAGACAGTCTCCCTCTTCCGTGTTGATGAGCCGACTGGCCTGCTCCTCATCGCAGACGCCAAAGACGCGCAGAGATCGCCGCGCAGCTCAGGAATGGCCGCGGCCTCCGTGCGCCGTCGGTCTCTGCGGCGAGACCAACACCAATACAGCCGGGCTAAGTAAATCGGCGCTGTGTCTTCCTGCGCCAAAGCCCTGAGCGCAGAGAAGGGGCGGCCAAGCATCCGACAGCGGCCGATACGAGCGCGAGGAGACGCGATGAACTGGCTGGCAGACGTGCCAGAAAGCCGGCGGAGGCGCTACCTGATCTTGATCAGCATCATCATCGCCGCCGGAATCTGCTATTGCGCTGGGATAGCCGCCTTACTGTTCGCTCCCTCAAATCAGACGATCATGGCCACCTTCACGCCGACGGCCACGCCGTCCCCGACCGCGCCGGGCGCGACTCCATTGCCGACTCGTACGCTGCCTCCGTCGCCGACGCAGTTCAAAACGCCGACCTTCACACCCACGTCGACCTCGACGGCCACGCCGACGCCAAGCCCGACAAGCACCGGAACACCGACGCTGACGCCAACGCTGTTCTCTCCGACGCCAACGCCGTTCTCTCCAACGCCGACGCCGACGGCAACCGATACCGAGGCGCCGACAGCGACGCCAACGCCGACATCGACCTTCACGCTCACACCGACGCCGGAGATCACAGACACCTTCACGCCAACGCCCACCGACACGGAGACGCCAACGCCGACCGAGACGCCCACGCCCACCGAGACGCCCACGCCATAGCCACGAGAGCATGAACCTGACTCAACTCATCAAGAAACTGTCTGAGGCGACCGGCATATCTGGCCACGAAGCCGCCATCCGACAAGTGATCGGCGAGGAACTTGGCCTCTGCGCCGACGAGGTGCACGTCGACAAGATGGGGAATCTGGTGGCGCTGAAGCGCGGAACAGGTCGGCGTCCCCACCGGCGCATCCTGCTCGCCGCGCACATGGACGAGATCGGTCTCATGGTCGGCGGCATTGACAAGGGGTTCCTTCGCGTCGAGCGCGTGGGCGGCGTCGATCCGCGCGTGATGCCAGCACAGGAGGTCGTCGTCCACGGCCGGCGCGACCTGCCGGGGGTGATCGCCTCGCTGCCGCCGCACCTGCAAGCCGACGCTGACAAAGACAAGACGACCCCCATCGACAGGCTCTGGGTCGACGCCGGCCTGAGTGAAGCGCAGGCGCGCCGGCTGGTGCGCGTCGGCGATCTGGTGTCGATCCGGCAGACGGTCGTCGAGCTGAAGAACGACCTGCTCGCGGGCAAGGCGTTCGACAATCGCGTATCGGTGGCGGCCATGGCGGCCTGTCTCACAGGGCTGGCCGAGCGTCAGCATCGATGGGACGTCATGGCCGTGGCGACGGTGCAGGAAGAGACGACGATGCTCGGCGCGGCGACCAGCGCATTCAAGCACGCCCCCGACGTCGCCATCGCCATAGACGTGACGTTCGGCGTGCAGAACGGATCGAACGACGTCGAGACGTACCCGCTCGGCAAAGGCCCGACGATCATGATCGGCCCGAACGCGCATCCCCAGATCGCCGACCGGCTGCGCGACGTCGCCAGGCGCATCGAGATGAGCGTTCAGGTCGAGCCGCTGCCGGGAGCAAGCGGCACCGACGCCTGGGCGATTCAGGTCGCGCGCGAGGGCGTCCCGTGCGGCATCGTCGGCATCCCGCTGCGCTCGATGCACACGCCGGTCGAGACCGTGTCGCTGCAAGACGTCGAGCGTACGGGCCGACTGCTCGCCGCGTTCATCGCCGATCTGGACGAGGCGTTCTACAAGTCTCTGACCGATCAGTGATCAGTGACCAGTGACCAGTGGTCAGTGATCAGTAATCAGTGACCGCCGGTCACTGACAACTGGCGACTGATTACTGATGACTGATGACTGACGACTGATTACTGACGATGCCCATCACCTCTTACCTTCGCCAACTATCCGAAGCAGCCGGCGTGTCCGGCGACGAGCGCGCCGTGCGCAAGATGATCGAAGATGCCGTCCGCGATCACGTCGACGAGATGCGCGTGGATACGCTAGGCAACCTGCTGGCGATCAAGCGAGCGCGTCGAGGCAAGGGCCGCCCGATGCGCGTGATGATCGACGCGCACATGGACGAAGTCGGGTTCATGATTGTCGGACACACCGGGGATGGCGGGCTGAAGTTCCGCGCGGTGGGCACGATCGACCCGCGCATCCTGCCCGGCAAGGTCGTGTCGGTCGGGCCAGACCGCATTCCCGGCGTGATCGGCGTGAAGCCGGTGCATCTCGCCAAAGACACGAGCGCCGTGCAAAAGATCGATGCGCTGGTCATCGACATCGGCGCAAGCAGCAAGGAGCAGGCCGAGGGCGCGGCGAAGGTCGGCACATACGCAGCGTTCCGCACGCCGTATCGACCCTTCGGCGGAGGGAAGGCGAGCGGCAAGGCCTTCGACGACCGCGCCGGGTGTGCCGTGCTGATCGACATTCTGCAAGGGCCGCGCCTGCCGGTCGACGTCCTGGCCGCCTTCACCGTGCAGGAAGAAGTTGGGCTGCGCGGGGCGCGCGCCGCGGCCTATGCGCTGAATCCCGACGCGGCTTTCGCGATCGACGCCACGCCTGCCAACGACCTGCCGCAGCCGGAAGGCGAAGACCGCAGCCCGAACGCGCGCCTCGACGCCGGCCCGGCGATCTACGTCATGACGCGCGGCGATGTGTCCGATCCGCGCCTGGTGCGGCACGTGTTGGGCGTGGGCGAGAAGCGAGGTATTCCACATCAGATTCGCCAGCCGGGCGCGGGAGGGACGGACGCCGGGGCCATCAATCGATCCCGCGCCGGCGTGCCGGCCGTGTCGATCTCGACGCCCTGCCGCTACATTCACTCGCCGGTGTGTGTGTTGAGCCTGGCCGACTTGCGAAACTGCGCCGAACTGGTGCGCGAGAGCGTGGCGCAGATGACGCCGCGTGTCCTCAAGCGCTGAGATGATCTGGTTCCCGTCGGGAAACGCCGTAGAACGGCATCGCTACTGATCACTGATCACTGATCACTGGAAACTGCCATAGGGGAGTGCAGAGTTGAAAGACACGATCAAGAAACTCGTTGAGGCCTACGGCCCGTCCGGGTTCGAAGACCAGATCCGCGATATCATCCGAAAGGAAATCGGCGGCCTGGCCGACTCGGTGCGCGTCAGCCCGCTGGGCAGCCTGATCGCCGTCAAGAAGGGGACGGGCGGCAAGAATGCGAAGCGCGTGATGCTCGCGGCGCACATGGACGAGATCGGCCTGATGGTGACCCACGTCGACGAGAAGGGCTACGCGCGCGTCACCCACATCGGCGGCATCCGGCCGCTGAACTGCATCGGCCAGCGCGTTCAATTCGCGGACGGCACGATCGGCGTGGTCCTGGCCGAGCGACTGGACGACCCGAACAGGACGCCGGGTATGGAGCATTTATTCATCGACACCGGCGCGCGCGACCGGGCGTCGTCGAAGGTGAAGGTGGGCGACGCGGCCGGGTTCGTGCAGCCATTCGTCGACCTGGGACAGCGCATAGCCGCCAAGACGATGGACGACCGCATCGGCTGCGCGGTGCAAATCGAGGTGATGCGGCGGCTGGCCCGCACGCCGCACGAGGTGCACTTCGTGTTCAGCGTGCAGGAGGAGATCGGCCTGATCGGCGCACGCACGGCGGGCTACGAGATTAACCCGGACGTGGCGATCGCAATCGACGTGACGCTCACTGGCGACACGCCGAAGGCGCTACCGATGGCCGTCGAGTTGGGCAAAGGCCCGGCGATCAAAGTGCAGGATGGGATGATGATCGCCCACGCCGGTGTGAAGAACCTGATGATCCGGCGCGCCGAAGAGAGCAAGATGCCGTACCAGTTGGAGATCCTGCGCGCCGGCTCGACCGACGCAGCCGCGATCCAGCTCGCGCGCGAGGGCGTGCCTAGCGGCTGCGTGTCGATCCCGTGCCGCTACGTCCACTCGCAGTCAGAAATGGTCGATACGACCGACGTGCTGCAGTGCGTGAATCTGCTGCTGGCCATCTTGCGCAAGCCGATCGAAGTGTAGCAAGCAAAACACCCGGTTTCTTGCAGAAACTGGGTTTCTTTACTCTAAAGGCGCAACAGGCTGGACACGAAAGTTGCGAACAATTCCTCACGGCGATTTTCCCTCACCCGCCGGAGCGCCTCAATCGCGGCGCGGCAGTCGGACGACTTCGGCGATTTGTTGGGCGGCGATGTCAGGGCACTGGCGTCTTGGGCGCCGATGTGACTTGCCCTGTTGCTGCATCGATCCACCACGAGTTATTGTCCCAATCCTTCAGTAAGATTCGCCCATCTACAGACCATTCTTGAGCGCGCAGGAGTCGTCGGTCGCTCGGGATGAGTGTTGTCAGTGTCAACGTTGGTACATCGACTCGCACCAAAGAAAACAGTGGCGTTTTTGATTCACACAGCGCGCCATTGGCGATCGTTAAGACCAAGGCCGTTCCATCGGGTGACCAGACAATGTTACCGGCCTCTGGTTCACCAGACCCCGACGATTGGATGGAGAGAGGCAACATCTGTTCTACTGCTGTCTGCATGTTACGTAGCGCCAATTGTAACGGCTCGCTTGGAGCAATATACGCCATAATTGCTTCATCGGGAGATACCGCATGTTCAAAGCCCTCGGGGGCAAGAACATCGGTCACCTGTCCGGTGTTCACGTCAACATATCTTATATCTGCATGCGTATCAAAAGGCGGGCTACAACCATCCGGTACATCTACCTGAGTAAAATAGAAACGCTGGCTATCCTGTGACCAGTTGAGAAGCCGTGGGTAAGTATACCCTAGCCCGTGTGACCATTCGTCTACCAACGTCCAACTTACAGAGCCATCTGCCTTGACTACTTGGAACGAGATGTGGTAATCAAGGTCTCCTGCTGGCTGCTCGAACTTCGACAATGCAATCCACTGCCCATCGGGTGAAATTTTAGATTGGGTGCTCAACTGCTCAAGCGGAGGTGGTGGCGTTATCAGGGCAGGTGTAGGAACCGCCGTCTTTGTTGCGATAGGTGCGGCTGATGGCATCGGAGTTGCGGTAGCCGGGGGTGTGGGTGATGTAAGCCTCTGCACGGGTGTCGCGGTTGCCGTCAAGGCAACGTTGACCTCTGTCTGCGCTGTACATCCGGCATATGCCAGCGTAACCAGGGATGCCAGAGTGAGATAAACCCGAATATCACGAAGAGTGCGTGTCTGCATTACGACAGAACTCGACATGTCACAATATATACTCCCCTGGGTGCACCAGGTTCAAACGACCGACCCTATTCCATCACGCGGCGTCACTGCGCCGCACAGTAGGCAGGCCGCTCATTCGAGCGGCCTGCTTAACTCCTACCCCCTCACACCTACTTCTTCGACCAGTGGCATCAACCGCAACGCCTCCAACTTGGCGATCACCTTCGCCGCGCTGTGCTCCGGCGCTTCGCGGCCATCGGTATAGCAAATCACTTCGGGATTCAACGGCGGCTCGTACGGATCGTCGACGCCGGTGAAGTTCTTGATCTCGCCGGCCAGCGCCTTCTGGTACAATCCCTTCACGTCGCGCTCAGCCAACACCTCGATCGGCGCATCGACGTACACCTCCACGAAATGCGGAATCTTAGCGCGGATCTCATCGCGGATCTCACGGTAGGGCGAGATGGCAGCGGCGATAGCGCACACGCCGTTTCGACTGAGGATTTCGCATACCCAGCCGATACGGCGAATGTTCGTGTCGCGATCTTCTTTACTGAAGCCCAACCCTCTGGACAGATGCGTGCGGATGACGTCGCCGTCCAGCACTTCGACCTTGACGCCGCGCCGGCGCAGCTCTTTCTCGACGAAGCCGGAAATGGTGGTCTTGCCCGCACCTGACAGGCCGGTGAACCATATTGTGAAACCGGGATAGCTGTTGGTGGTCATCGTTTGACTCATCAAGCAAGTCAAGTTCCCTCAGTTCCCTCAGTTCCTTCCGGAGAGGGACATGCAGAAAGGAACTGAAGGAACTTCCTTGCCTCTACGCGGTGATAACCTTCCCACGCATATCACGTGGCACAGGCAGCCCCATCAGGTCGAGGAGGGTCGGCGCGACGTCCATGATGTCCAGGCCGGGCAGCTCGCGCCCGCCCATCTCGCGTGTGGGATCGTACAGAATGAAAATGCCGTCCTGCGCGTGGTTGGCGTCGTCGGGGCCGGTGTCGTTCTCGAAGGTATGGACGGCGCCGTGCCCGAACGACCCGACGCAGCGCCAGTACAGATCGCCGAAGTAGACGATCAGGTCTGGCGCGATATTCTCAATCTGGGTATACACGTCTTCGGGCTTGTAGGCCGTCGTAGGGAGCGGGTTGCCCTTCGCATCGGGGATGGCCTCGATGCGGCGCTTCAGCTCGTCGCGCTCGCGCTCGTAGTCCTCAGGCCCGACGGCGCCGTGCGGCTCGCGGCCTTGGACGTTCATGAAAATGCGCCCGTAGTAGCCGCCCCCGCCCCAAGCCTTCGTCCGGCTCCAGTCGACCTCGACCTTCTCGAACGGTACAATGCCCTGCGGCAGCGGATGTTTGAGCGTCAGGTAGCCCTCGCGCATTAGCCATTCGTTAATCGCGATGCCGCCGTCCATGCGCTTCGCGCCGTGATCCGACACGACCATGACGACCGTGTCTTCAGGCACCCGTTCCAGAAGTTCCTCAATGCCCTTGTCGACGTAGTGGTAGTAATCCCGGATGGAATCGGCGTACTTGTTCCCCGCTTCGTAGCGCCAGTGAAGCGGATCGGTGAACGACCAGAAGCCGTGGTTGATGCGGTCTGTGCCCATCTCGACGAACATGAAGAAGTCCCATGGCTTCTCGACGATCATGCGCTTGACGACTTCGAAGCGGGCGTGCGTCATGTCGTAGATTTGCTTGAGCAGGAAGTCCTTGTCGTCGGTGCGGTACTGCGGCACGTCGACGTAGTATTCGCCGACCCACCGGGCAATCTCCTCTTTCAGGCCGGCCGGATGCGTATAGTTGCTCTTGGTGCTGGGGGTGAGGAAGCAGCTCACCAGGTTGCCGTTAACCGGTCGCGGCGGATACGTCCCCGGCACGCCGACGACGTTCACCCGCTTGCCGGCGCGGCTGAGGATGTCCCACACGCGATCTTCGCGCACGGCGCTGCCGGTAGCGATCGTCATCTTGTCGTAGGAGCGATCGGCGCGGTTGCGGAAGCCGTAGATGCCGAGCTGGCCGGGGTCTTTACTGGCGGTCATCACGCTCCACGCCGGGACGGTGATCGCCGGGATGCACGACGTGAGCCTGCCGTACGCGCCGTGACTCATCAGCCTGTTCAGGTTGGGCAATTCGTCCCGCCACGCCTCGAAGACGTGCTCCGGCGGCGCGCAGTCCAGCCCGATCACGAACACTTTGCGCCCACCCCACTTCGGCGTGACGGGGTCGACGATCTCCTTCACATTCCGACCTTCGCGCCTGGCGCGCAGGCCCTCGATCAGGACTCTCGACACCTCAGGGCGCGTAAACTCGGGCGGGAGCGGCTCGCCGGCTTCCAGGCGGCGGCGCACTTCGCTGCCGCTGAAGACCATGTGGTGCGAAGAATCGTGCGGGCAGGTCTTGGCGCTGACGATCGCGCCGCACTTCTTGCAGTAAAACGTATTCTCAAAGAACAGCGGCATGATGCCCAGCTCTTCGTAGGTGAAGCTGTCGAAGATATTCTGCGCATCGTAGGTGCCGTAGTAGCTGCCGACGCCGGCGTGATCGCGCCCGACGATGAAGTGCGTGCAGCCGTAGTTCTTGCGGCACAGCGCGTGGAAGATCGCCTCGCGCGGGCCGGCGTAGCGCATGGCCGCCGGGAACACGCCGAGGATCACGCGGTCGGGCGGGTAATAATCGCGCAGCAGGCTCTGGTACGAGGCCATGCGCACGTCGGCCGGGATGTCGTCGCCCTTCGTCTCGCCGACGAGCGGGTGCAGCAGCAGGCCGTCGACGATCTCAAGCGCGGTCTTCTGGATGTACTCGTGGCTGCGATGCACCGGGTTGCGCGTCTGGAAGCCGACGACGGTCTTCCAGCCGCGCCGCTCGAACATGCGTTTTGTCTCCGCCGGTGTGTGGCGGAACTCGACGAACTCACGGTTGCTCGGAAGTTGCAGCGGCGCGATCGGTCCGCCGAGATAGATGTCGCCCTGCGCATACACACGCGCGACGCCAGGGTGCTTCTCGTCCTCGGTGCGGAAGACCTCGTGTGCCTCGCGCCGCTTGTCGTACTCGAACTTCTCCTGAACGATCATCGTCGCCAGGATGCGGCCGCCCGGCTCGGCGAGCGCGATTTCTTCGCCGTCGCGGATCGCGCCGACCTGCTCGCGCGCGACGGGCAGCGTGATCGGGATGCTCCACACGCTGCCGTCTGCCAGGCGAATCTCGCCGACGACGCGCTCGTAGTCGGCGCGGATCAGGAAGCCGGTCAGCGGCGCGAGCGCGCCGACGCTCAGCAGCTCGACGTCGCTGATGGAGACGTGTGAGAGTTCGAGGGACGTGAGATGCTTCGCTCGCTGCAGGCGCTCGTCGAGCTCCTGCCCGACGGGGAATTCGGGGATCGGTGACATGGCTGTGTAGCTGAGCCTTTCTACAATCTGGTCTCGAAGCATGGCTGTATATTACGGTCAAACCGCCCCATTGTACCAGCGGTGATCGGGCGAGTCAAAGGGAGAATGGTAAGAGGGTGAAAACTGGCCTATAATTTGCGTCATGGCCGACTACGCGCCGTTCCTGCTTTCGCTCGCCGCCCTGCTGCTGAACTGGCAGGCGGAGAAGACGCTGGGCGAGAAAGCCGCCGAGAAGATCGGCGACATTCTGGCCGAGTACGCGGGCGAGAAGACGCTCGACAGACTCGTCAGCTTTCTCCGCAAGACCGGAGACGCGGACAAGATCCGGGACGCCTTCCATGCCGCCGACGCCTGCTTCAAGCAGGAATGCGGCGACGACACGCTTCGGCAGATGATTATCTCCAAGCCGTTCGCCGCGCTCCCCTCGCTCGAAAAACTGGCCGCCAGCCTGCCGAAGACACTCGACGATGACGGATTGCTGGCCGCGCTGCGCCGCCGATTCGAGGACGACTGGTCGGGGAAACTGGCGCCCGAGCAGCTCGACCACGCCGCTGTCACCTATCGCCTGTGCCTTGAGCGTTCGCTCGCCGCGACTTACGGCGCGCTGCTTCCCATGCTATTCACTAAAGTCGAGAGGATCGAAGCCGCGACCGGGCGTATCGAAGTGACCACTGGCGAACTGCTCACCGGGCAGCGGGAGATCAAATCGCTCCTCGTCGACGTCACAAAACTTGCGCAGCTTGGCCCACGCGAGTGGCTGCGACCGTCGCCGCCGCGCCCCAGCCGTCCCATGATCGGCCGGCAAGGCGAGTCCGCCGCCGTGCGTAAACTGTTGAACCCCGGATCGAAAGCTGCCATCACGGCCACGGTGCACGGCACGCCAGGCGTCGGCAAGACGCTGCTCGCCGAGCATCTCGCCTTCGAACTCGACGACCAATTCCCCGGCGGCGTGCTGCTCGAGCGGCTCGGCACGGGCTTCCGCGACTCGGCGCTTGCCATCCCGCGCCTGAAAGAATGGGCCAGGTACGCGTACGGTGGTCGGGCGCTCGAAGAAGGCCTCGCCTTCACACCCGATGCCGTGCGCGCGCTGCTCGCCGGGCACGGCGCGCTGCTCGTGGTTCTGGACGACATTTGGGACATAAAAGCCATCCGGCCGTGCCTCGACGCGCTGCCGCCGGAAGCCTGCCTGCTCATCACGACGCGCAGCGAGCGGCTGGCGAAAGAGCTGCGCGGCGAAGTGTACTCGCTCGACATGCTGTCTGACGCAGACGCGCTGGCATTGCTGCGAGCGCGCGTCCGCGCCTCGACCGACGGCGACCGGCCGCTGCTCCAGCGACTGGCGTAGGCGCTGGGCAATCACGCGCAGGCGCTCGACATCGCCGGCGGCAGCCTCGACCGGCTGAGCCGCTCGCAGTGGGCGGCGGCCGTGGCCGAGATGGAACGCCAGGTGCGCGAGGGCAGCGGGTTCGGCGAGCTGCGCCTGCCGGGCGAGGAAGAGACCGAGAGCCGCGTCGAGGCGGCGCTGTACGTCTCGTACGCCGATCTGAACGAAGCGGCCCAGGCGCGCTTCTGCACGCTCGGCGCGTTCGCCCCGGACGCCGGTTTTCGCGCCGAAGCCGCGGCCGGTGTGTGGGATTGCCCCGTCGACGAAGCGCACGGACAGTTGACGATTTTCTTCGAGCGCGGATTGCTCAAGCGGCTGGAGGACGAGCGCTGGCAGCAGCACAGCCTGCTGCGCGCCTACGCGCTCGCCTTGCTGCGCCGGGTCGGGGAGGAGGACGGAGGGCGAGAGCGCCACGCCGCCGTCTATCTGGCGCTGATGCGCGACGCGGACGATCGGCAGCAGTATTACATCATGCTGCCGGACTACCCCCAGTTGCGCCACGCGTTCGAATGGGCGACCGAGCATAACCTGAGCCTGGCTCAGGCACTGGCCAGCAACACGGCGAATCTGCAGGCGGCGTTCAGTCTCGTCAAGGACAACTACGCGTGGGCGAACCGCCTGGTGGCGTCCGCGCGAAAGTCTGATGACGGACAGGCCATGGGCGCGGCGCTGGGTACGCTGGGCAACGCACTCTCCCGCATCGCCACGCTGCCCGGCGAAGACCGCCGCACCCGTCTACTCGAGGCGCTCGCCGCCTACGACGACGCGCTGCGCTATCTCACCCCGCAGGCCGCGCCGCTCGCTTATGCCACGACGCAGAACAACCGCGCGATTCTGCTCCGCGCCATCGCCACGCTGCCCGGCGAGGACCGCCGCGCCCGCCTGCTCGAGGCGCTCGCCGCCTACGACGACGCGTTGCGCTTTCGCACCCCGCAGGCCGCGCCGCTCGACTATGCCATGACGCAGAACAACCGCGCCAACCTGCTCCAAGGCATCGCCACGCTGCCCAGCGAGGACCGCCGCACCCGTCTACTCGAGGCGCTCGCCGCTTACGACGACGCGCTGTGCTTTCGCACCCCGCAGGCCGCGCCGTTCGACTATGCCACGACGCAGAACAACCGCGCCGCCCTGCTCGCCGACATCGCCATGCTGCCCGGCGAGGACCGCCGCACCCGCCTGCTCGAGGCGCTGGCCGCCTACGACGACGCACTGCGCTATCACACCCCGCAGGCCGCGCCGCTTGCCTATGCCATGACGCAAAACAACCGCGCCAACCTGCTTAGCGACATCGCCACGCTGCCCGACGAGGACCGCCGCGCCCGCCTGCTCCAGGCACTCGCCGCCTACGACGACACGCTGCGCTTCTACACCCCGCAGGCCGCGCCGCTCGACTATGCCACGACGCAGAACAACCGCGCCAATCTGCTCGGCGCCATCGCCACGCTGCCGGGCGAAGACCGTCGCGCCCGCCTGCTGGAGGCGCTGCGCTGCGCCTACACGGCCCGGTCGCTATTCGAGCAGATCGGCCACGCGCCGTATGCCCAGATTGCGGCCAACACCTTACGTAGTATCAGTGAAGAGGCGGGCGAATTGTTCGCCGAATTGTGGGCCGAGTTGAAGGTGGGCGATCCACCGGAGTGGCTGGTGGCGCAACTGTGGTGGGCCGGTCTCCCGCAACATCTGCGCGATGCCCTCTCCGTCTTTACGCAGGCACGCCAACGCGCAGAGGAAGAGGAGAGTTCCGCCGAAGCGTGGCAGGCTGCCGCCGCAGCGGGAACCCGGCTGGTCGAGCATCCCGATGCCTCGCAACTTCCCTTCGCGCTCGACGACTTGCGAGCCGAGGTCGCGCAGTGCTGGAACCAGTTGGGGACTATCCTGAGCGACGAGCAGAAGAAACCGGAAGAGGCGTTAGCGGCGTTCGAGGAAGCCGTGCGCCTACGTCCCGACTTCGCGATGTACTGGCGCAATCACGCCAGCACAAACATCGACCTGGGCAACCTCGATGCGGCTGCAGCCAGCCTGGCGCACGCCGGGGAACTGGAGCCGGATCATCCCCGGCTGGCGGAGCTGCACAAGGAACTTGAGGAGGTGCGGAGGAAACACACCGGCGAATCCAGCCCGGTTTAGACTTCCGAAGTCTTTGAGACTTCGGAAGTCTGGCTCAAACTCAATCGTGTACACGGGCGTCTATCTCGCGCTTCACTGCATCCCACGCGACGCTTCCAGCTTCTTCCAGGGCCGCCTGTGAATCTGTGATGTCGGCTGCATCTTCTTTGGCTTTCTGACCAACGGCTGCCTTAACGTGCTCACGCACCGATTCGAAATCCTGCGGCCCCTCGGCCGGCACACTGCCGCGCAGATCCAGCAATGTTTCTTTTATTGGTCTCAACACGATCTCATCCGCGCGCTGAAAAAGCGCCAGGCTGTCGCCAGGGCCTAGGCCGAGTGCGTCGATCATCTTATCGGGAAGTGTAATCTGCCCCCCGGGACCGATTCTGACCAGGGACATTGGAAATCTCCTGACGTGACTGCCGCGCTGCCGAACCTGCGTGAAGCCTAAGCGCTCCAGCGCGTGAATGGCTTGCTGTCCAGAAACGCGGCGCAGTCTAGGCATACGTCGCCTCAAAGGTGGTCAACACCGGCGGTGAAACACTGTGCATCTCAGACAGCGGGAACTCTTCCAGGTAGAGTTCGGTCGCCTCTTTCAAATTGGCGACGGCTTCTTCAACAGTGTATCCCTGGCTGACCGTTCCGACTTCGAGACACTCGGCGACGTACAGATCGTCCTCTTTGTGAAGAACTGCAGTGAAGGTACGCATTTTCATAGCCACACCTCCCGGCGGGATTATACCCGCCAGTCAACCTAACCGGCAACCAGCAGCCACCTTGGCTCCGACTCGCACCGGTTAGGGTTAGGCAGATCCGACTGAAGCCCAGAATCCAGACGCCCCAACTGCTCCGCTAGCACCTGCGGCTCCGTCACCGGCATCATGCACGCAAAGTGCTGGCATACCGAGACAGTCGACTTACCGTCGATCTACTCGCGATGCTCTAACAGCGGGATCGGAGACTCTTCGCCCTGTCGCTTGCGCGCCGGCCTGTCTCGATGAATCGCAGAGCCTATTTGACCGACCCGAAATCCTCGCGCGCAATGCCAAGTTCGCGAATAACAGCACGCACAGTTCCGGGTGCAAGGTCTTTGCTGCCCCAGTCAGGAACCACGGTGACTTTGTCGTTGGCGGGGTTGTACCACTTGCGATGGGAGCCTCTGCCGCCGATGAGTTCCTCGCATCCTAACTCGCGCAGGCGTTTGGACAGCTCACGATACTTCATGCGGCAGTAACCAGCATTTCAATCGTCTGCTCGTGGTCGGAAGCCAAAGGCCGAAGCGCAGGTGGAGGTGTTTTGCCCAATTCGGTCCAGGCCTCAAGCAGGGCACTTAGAGCGTCTTGCACATTCGCCTGAATTTCTGCGGCTGTTTGGCCTTCGGTCACCAGGCCGGGCACATCTGGGCTGGTAACGGTGAAAACGCCGTTGGGATTCGGTTCCAGCGTTAGCCGGATTCGATAGTTCGTCATGCCGCACCTCAATTCACACTGATTATAGCCCGAACACTTGTTCCGGCAAGAGACAACCAGGCTATCTCAACTGTTCCTCAAGCGCCGCCGGCTCGGTCACGGGCATCTGGCACGCGAAATGCTGGCACACCGATACCGTCGCCTTGCCGTCGATCTGTTCACGGTAATCCAGGAGTGGAATCGGTGACGCTTCGCCCGGCCGCTTAAGCGCGACGACCTGATGTGGACGAAAGCCGCCGAAGATGACATCGAGCATCGCCCTGGTGTCCGCCGATTCGGGGGCGCCCACGACCGCGATCTCCTTCGGACTGCCAATCCCGAATTCATACGCAACGAGCCACTGCCCGAAGGCGGTCGGATATTGCTGCAGCGCGCCTTGCAGGCCGGCCAGCATCCTCTCCGCAATTTCGGTGTATCGCGCCTCGCCGGTGTACGCGCCTAGCTTGAGCAGCACGGTTGCCGCCATCGCGTTGCCGGACGGCACGGCGTTATCCTGCAGGTCGCGCGGGCGGATGACGAGCGCCTCGTGGTCGTCGCTCGTGTCGTAGAACGCGCCGTCGGGCGCGGCGAAATGCACGATCATCGTCTCGGCCAGCTCGCGCGCCGCGCCGAACCAGCGTGAATCGAAGGTTGTCTGGTACAATTCGAGCAGGCCCTCGATCAGGTGCGTGTAGTCTTCCAGGTAGCCGTTGAGCTTCGCGCCGCTGCCATCCTTCCACGTCCGCAGCAAGCGGCCCTCCGGCGTGCGCATCTCGCGCAAAATGAACTCCGCGTTGCGAACTGCAATCTGCCGGTAGTCGTCGCGCTTCATCGCGCGCGCCGCTTCGGCGAAGGCGGCGAGCATCAAGCCGTTCCACGCCGTCAGCACCTTCTCGTCGCGGCCTGGCTTAACGCGCCTCTGGCGTGCAGCGAAGAGCTTGCATTTCGAATCAGCCAGGATGGCGTGCAGTCGATCGACTTCGAGGCCGTGCGCGCGTGCCACTTCTTCGGGATCGCGCCCGACATGCAGGATGTTTTGACCCTCGAAGTTGCCGTCTCTCTTCACGCCGTACACGTCGTTGAACAAGATTGCCTCGTCGCTGAGCAAATCGCGGATCTCGTCGATCGACCAGACGAAGAACTTGCCTTCCTCGCCTTCGGAGTCGGCGTCCTGCGTGCTGTAGAACCCGCCGTCCGGGTGCGTCATCTCGCGCGCGACGTAGTCGAGCGTCTCGACGGCGATGCGCCTGTAAAAGTCCGTCCCGGTCAATTGCCAGGCGTGCAGGTAAACGCGCGCGAGCTGGCTGTTGTCGTACAGCATCTTCTCGAAGTGCGGCACGAGCCAGAAGGCGTCGGTGGAATAGCGATGAAACCCGCCGCCGAGCTGGTCGTAGATGCCGCCGCGCCCCATGGCCGTCAGCACGTGGCCCACAATGCGCAGCGAGTATTCGTCGCGTTTGCGCGCATGATGGCGTAACAGGAACTCGATCGTCATCGGCTGCGGAAACTTGGGCGCCCGGCCCCATCCGCCGTTCGCCCAATCGAACGACGCGCCGATGTTCTGCACCGTGACGTCGAGCACGTCGGCGCTCAGCGTGCCGCCGGCCTGGCCGGGTAGACCGCTCTCCTGCTTCAAGTGCTCGAGGACGCTCTCGGTCGTGCTTTGGAGCTGGTCGGGCTGGTGCTTCCATACGTCGGCGAGCGCGGCCAATACCTGCGCGAACGAGGGCAGGCCGTGGCGGGGCGTGCTCGGGAAATACGTGCCGCCGTAGAACGGGACGCCGTCGGGCGTGAGCCACACGCTCATCGGCCAGCCGCCGCCGCCGGTCATCGCGACGACGGTCTGCATGTAAATCGTGTCGAGGTCGGGCCGTTCCTCGCGATCGACCTTGACGTTGACGAAGTTCTCGTTCATGATCGCCGCCGTCGCCGGATCCTCGAACGACTCGTGCTCCATGACGTGACACCAATGGCACGCGGCATAGCCGATGCTCAGGAAGATCGGCTTGTTCTCATCCTTCGCCTTCCTGAGCGCCTCTTCGCCCCACGGATACCAATCGACCGGGTTATCCGCGTGCTGTAACAGATAAGGGCTGGTTTCATTCGCGAGTCGGTTGGGCATGTGTCTTGAATCCTCGATGATTGAACGAATTATATCGTAATTTGAGAATCGGCTATGCGAAGAATAGCCCTCGGAAAAGTTCGCTGGACGTATCTTTCGCGGGAGGATATATTCCTCTTTAGCCCGCTACGACAGGAGAAGACGCACATGGCTTCTATCGTCGCAACCGCCACCGGATTTCCCTCACACTATTACAGCCAGGACGAAATGATCGGCGCGCTGCGCCGGTTCTGGGCGGCACGCCACTCCAACCTCGATCGGCTCGAACGCCTCCACCGGCATATGATGGTCGAGGGTCGTCACCTGGCCTTGCCGATCGAAGCCTACCCCCAGCTATCCGGCTTCGGCGAAAGTAACCATGCCTGGATCAAAGTCGCGCTCGATCTCGGCGAAACGACGCTGTGCGCGCTGCTCGAACGCGCCGGTATCGGCGCCGACGACGTTTCGCAGTTGACTTTCACGACCGTCACCGGCATCGCCGTTCCCTCGATCGACGCCCGGCTGATGAATCGCATCCCATTCTCCCGACATTTGAAACGCCTGCCCGTGTTCGGGCTGGGCTGCCTGGGCGGCGTCGCCGGCGTGGCCCGCGTCGCCGACTACCTGCGCGGCCACCCCGACGAGGCCGCCATCCTGCTGTCGATCGAGCTGTGCTCGCTGACGCTTCAGCCGGACGACGTGTCGATCGCCAACATCGTCTCCAGCGGATTGTTCGGCGACGGCGCGGCGGCGGTGCTCATAGTCGGCGAGGCACATCCCCTGGCCCAACCCGGACGGCCACGCGTGATCGACAGCCGATCGATCTTCTTCCCGGACACCGAGCGGGTCATGGGCTGGGACGTCGGCGACCGGGGTTTCAAAGTCGTGTTGAGCGCCGACGTGCCCGACATCGCTCGAACCCGGTTACGCCCGGCGATCGAGACATTCCTCGCCGATCATCGCCTGTCCATCGACGACATCGACCGCTGGATCGCGCATCCCGGCGGGCCGAAAGTGGCTCAGGCGATCGAAGATGGTCTCGGTCTGAGCCACAGCGCGTTGCGCCTGAGCCGCGAGAGCCTGGCGCGCGTGGGGAACGTGTCATCGGCGTCGGTGCTGTTCATCCTCCACGAAACGCTGGCCGGGAATCAGCCACCGGTCGGGGCGCACGGCCTAATGATCGCGATGGGGCCGGCTTTCTGCGCCGAGCTGGTGCTGCTGCAATGGTGACGCAAATCCTTTTTGTCGGGATCGTTCTGGCGCTGGCTGCCCAGCGCCTGCTCGAGCTTCGCCTGAGCCGGCGCAACGAAGCGCGCATCCTGGCACAAGGAGGGTGCGAGCACGCGCCCGAACATTTCGCCGCCATGAAAATACTGCACACGACCTGGTTTCTGGCGATGATCGTCGAGGTCGTATGGCTCGATCGTCCTTTCGTGCCGCTGTTGTCGCTCGGCGCTTTGATGGTCCTTACGATAGGCCAAAGCCTGCGCTACGCGGCGATCCGGGCGCTGGGCTGGCGCTGGACGGTCCGCATCATGACCCTGCCCGACATGCCGCCGATCACGCATGGCATCTACCACTACCTGCGACACCCCAATTACCTGGGGGTCATTCTCGAAATGGCGTCCGTGCCGCTGCTCCATACGGCGGTTCTCACGGCCCTGTTTTTTAGCCTGGCAAACGCACGCCTGCTGACCATCCGCATGCGTGCCGAAGAAAAAGTCTTGAGCGCGCACAATGATTATGACCGGGCATTCGCCAATCGACCGCGCCTCATCCCTCGCCCGGCCAGACCGGATGCATCGAATAAACCAACATGACTGACCCATTCGATGTGATCATCATCGGCGCGGGGCCGGCTGGCCTGTCGGCGGGCATCGTGCTATCCGGGCACGGGCTGCGCACGCTGGTGTGCGAGAAGCGACGCTTCCCGACCGATAAAGCCTGCGGCGAAGGCGTGATGCCAGTCGGTATGACTCACCTGGCTCGACTGGGCGTCACGCAGCATTTGCGCGAAAAAGACGTCCGCCCCTTTATCGGCATCCGGTATCACTCGCCGAGTGGACGCACTGCTGCGGCGACCTTCGCCGAAGGGCCAGGCTGGGGCATCCGCCGCACCGCGTTGTCAACGGCTCTGCTGCTCCGGGCGAAAGAGCTGGATCATCTCGAGATCCGGGAAGAGACACACGCGCAGCCTTTAGAACGAACGGCAGACTACATCGCTACTCAGGCCGGCGGCGAGCGCGTTTTCAGCCGGCTGCTGATCGGCGCCGACGGGTTGAATTCGCGCGTGCGCCGCTGGGCCGAACTGGAAAAGCGCACTCGAATGCTTCAGCGCTGGGGAGTGCGCCAACATTACAGGATCGCGCCCTGGAGTGAATACGTCGAAGTGCATTGGAAAGACGGCCTTGAGGCGTACATCACGCCTTGCGCGGACGAGCAGGTCGGGGTCGCCTTTTTGTGGGATCGGGCGCGCTACCCAAACGTCCGCGGAGGTGAAGCGTTGTTCACGTCTCTCCTGCGCGCCTTCCCCGGCCTCCAGGCCCGGCTCGACGGTGCATGCCCTTGCGATACGGTTCGGACAGTCGGCCCTCTCCATCGGGCGGCCAGCGCTCCCGTCGCCGATGGTGTGCTCCTCATCGGTGATGCCGCCGGCTACCTGGATGCGATCACGGGCGAAGGCATCAGCCTTGCCACGGCTCAGGCGCTGTGCCTGGAGCAGACCGTCGTGCCGCTTTTGCAATCGCAGAATAAGCGCGAGACGATGCCGAAAGCGCGCGAACTGATGTCTTATGCGCGGGCCTATCGCGCCATCGTGAAGCCCTATTATCAGGTCACTCAACTCGTGCTGCTTCTCAGCCGCCACCCACGGCTGGCGGAGCGCATCATCAAGGCTTTGGCCCAACAACCCGATGTGTTCCAGCACATGCTGTCGGCCAACATGGGACTCACGCCTGTCTGGTCAATAGGCTTGATCCAGATCGCTCGATGGGCACGCGGGCTTATCTGACGTGCTTGCGTTGTGGTGTAAGAACCCGGACACCATGACTCGCACCTCCGCCCTCATCCCTCATCCTTTAACTCCGCCATCAAGCTATCGAAGTCGAGCGGCTCGGTCACCATGCGCAGCTCGCCGCTCGGATCGCGCGGCCACTCGGACGGAGCGCGATCGGCGTAGATCTCGATGCCGGTGCCGTCGGGATCGCGCAGGTAGATCGCCTCGCTCACGCCGTGATCGGCCGCGCCGTCGATCGGCACGCCCATGTCGAGCAATCGCTTCAGCGCGCGAGCCAGCTCACGCCGGTTCGGATACAGAATGGCGAAGTGATACAGCCCGGTCGTTCCATACGGCGGCGGCGACCCGCCCTGGCTTTCCCACGTGTTAAGCCCGATGTGGTGATGATAGCCACCCGCCGACAGAAACGCGGCGCTGCGCCCGAAGTACTGCTGCACCTCGAAGCCGAAGGCGTCGCGGTAGAATTTCACGGCTCGATCGAGATCGGACACCTTCAGGTGAACGTGCCCGATGTGGGTCTGGGGATGAATAGCATCGTCGCTCATATCATCCTTTCCGTTCTCACCTTACTCCTCGATAAGAGCGTCTGGGCAGGAGAGTTTTTCACCACAGAGGCGCGGTGGGCGCCGGGTCTTGCTGGTCGATGCGCTTTGTCAACCACGCCGACAGATCGTCGAGGCTATGCTGGCTGATCTGGTGCGCGATCGGGTACTCTTTGTACGTGAGATCGGCGGCGGTGTCCTTAAGCAAGTCACGCGTCTCGCGGCCAAAGGAAACCGGGATGATCGGGTCGTGCATGCCGTGTGCGACGAACCAGCCGAGACCGTCGAGATCGTTCAACCTGAATTCCAGTCTCAGCTCTTTCGCCGGTGGGACGTAGCCGCTGTGTGCGACGACGCCTGCGAATTTGTCCGGCTGCGTCAGGGCGAGCGCGTGCGACATCACCGCGCCCATACTGAAGCCAAACAGAAACACGCGCCGCGCGTCGACCGGATAACCGGCGACGACCTCATCGAGGAACCTCCTCAAGTGCTCGTAGCTCTCGGCGAACATGCGCGAGTGAGGCGCACCGACTTCGATCACGTCGTACCAGGCATATCCGCCGCCGTATGGGAACGGAAAAGGCGCTCGCGCGCTGACGATCAGCAGGCGCGGGTCGAGATATGGCGCGAGGCCGAACAGATCATGCTCGTCCGCGCCGCGCCCGTGCAGCATGATCAATGCCGGACACGGGCCGTCGACGCTGGCGCGTGGCGGGTGGACGATGTGCGTGAGACTGGCAGATATGGGCTCCATCTTTGCTATGGCACGATTGGCGTGAGCGTCGATTCGATCTCTGCGCGCTGCGGCTCGAGCCAGGCTGGCAGGGAGAGCGCCGCGCCCAACGCATCCCGGGATTCGTCGACGGCAAAGCCCGGCGGCACGGTTGCGATCTCCACAAGGTGCCCGTCGGGATCGTGGAAGTAGATCGACTTGAAGTACTTGCGATCCTGCACGGGCGTCACACGCAGGCCTCGGCCGCGCAGCCGATCGGCCCATTTGAGCTGCGTCTCGTCGTCCTCGACCGCGAAGGCGAAGTGATGCGTCAGCCCGATTCCTATCTGCCCGCGCCGCATAGTCTGAGGCGGGTAGCCGAAGTAAGTGATGATCGTTCCGGGTCGGCCATCGCCCACACCCCAGTAATAGTGCGGCGCGTCCGGATTGTCGAAGTTGACCGTCTTCTTCAGCAGGCGCAGGCCGAGCGCTTCGGTGTAGAAGGCATTCGTCGCCGGGATGTCGGATGCGATGGCGGTGATGTGGTGCAGCCCGTCCAGGCGCATGTCGGGCGTGATCGCCTGGACCGGCCCGGGCCACGTCGTCGCCGCGATAGCGGCTTCGTCGCGGCCGCCGCTCATCTGGTCGGCGCGCGGCATGATCACGCGGCCGCCCAGCGCGTCAGGCGCTTCGTCGACCGTCCAGCCCGGCCCGCGCGTGGCGATCTCGAGGATCAGGCCATCCGGGTCGGTGAAGTAGATCGACCGGAAATACGATCGATCGTACGGCCCGGTGACGCGCAGGCCGCGATCCGTCAGCCAGCGCTTCCACTTCAACTGTGCGTCAGGCGTCTCGGCGGTGAGCGCCAGGTGGTGCGTCGCGCCGATACCCCAGTGTCCGTGCGGCGCGCGCGGCCACTCGAAGAACGTCAGCAGCGTGCCCGGCGCGCCCGCTTCGTCGCCGAAGTACAGGTGATACGAGTCCGGCACGTCGAAGTTGACGGTCTGCTTGACGAGTCTCAGCCCCAGCGCGCGTGTGTAAAAATCGACCGTCTGCTGGGCGTTCGAGCACACCATCGTGATGTGGTGGATTCCGAGGATGGTCATGCGTTTCCCCTGGCGTGAGACAATTATAACGCGATTTGGCATGTCGATCCGTGCAGACTTCGGAAGTCTAGCGAGACTTGCACAAGTGCGACAAACCGATACAATCCAGCGGAACCGGCCAACCCAGCGGCATCTCACCCCATCCATATGAGGCAACATCATGAGTGCGAATCTCGATCTACTCGAAGCCGTCAAGGCAGGCGACGTCGAGCGTGTGAAGGCGCTGCTCGAGCCGGACCCGGCGCTCGTCAATGCCAGAGATGATTCGGGCAACTCGGCCGTTCTGCTCGCCGTGTACTATGGCCGCAAGAACGTCGTCGAATTGCTGCTTTCCTACAAGCCACACATGAACCTGTTCGAGGCGTCGGCCGCCGGCGACCTGCAGCGCGTCACGGCGCTGCTGCGAGAGGATCCGGATCTTGAAGGGGATCGGGTCAACTCGTTCGCGCACGATGGCTTCACGCCGCTCGGCCTGGCCTCGTTCTTCGGCCACGGCGGGGTGGTCAAGTATCTACTCTCGCGAGGCGCTGAGGCGAACCTGGCTTCCAGGAACCGCATGCAGGTGATGCCGCTGCACTCGGCCGTGGCGGGCCGCCACGCCGGCATCGCCAGAACGCTCCTGGAGCACGGCGCGGACGTCAACGCTGCGCAGCAGGATGGATTCGTCCCACTGCACGGGGCGGCGCAGAACGGTCAGCCGGACATGATCGAGCTGCTACTCGAGTACGGCGCGGATGTGAACGCGAAGAACGCGGAGGGCCTGACTGCGCTGGCGATCGCGGTTCAGGAGGGGCACGCCGGGGCGGCCGAATTGCTTCGCCAGCACGGGGCGATGTAAGGTCGAAGGGAAGAAGAGCGTGAGCGAGTCGACGGCCGAGATCGCCATCTGCGGCGCGGGCATCGCGGGCATTGCTACAGCCTATCACCTGGCGGTGCGGCGCGGCATGCAAGACGTCATATTGATCGACGAGCGCGCGCCGCTGTCGCTGACGAGCGACAAATCCACCGAGTGCTATCGCAACTGGTGGCCTGGCCCCGGCGATGCGATGGTCGCGCTGATGAATCGCAGCATCGACATCCTGGAAGAACTCGCGCGAGAGAGCGGCAACATCTTCAACTTGAACCGGCGCGGCTACCTGTATGCGACCGCCGAGCCGGGGCGCGTGTCCGATTTCATCCGTGCCGCCGAGGAAGCTGCATCGCTCGGCGCAGGACCGATGCGCCTGCACGCGACCTTGTCGAGCGACTACGTCCCCGCCCCAGCGCACGGCTTCGAGAACCAACCGACCGGCGCGGACGTGATCACCGATCCGTCGCTGATTCAGAAGCACTTTCCGTATCTCTCCGGAGACACGGTCGCCGTCGCGCACGCGCGCCGCTGCGGGTGGTTCAGCGCGCAGCAGCTCGGCATGCACATGCTGGAGCGGGCGAAGGAATGCGGCGTCAGGCTCATCGCCGGCCGAGTCGAAGCGGTGGAGACGAGAGGGGGCCGGGTGCAGTCGGTGCGCGCGAGCACGGCCGGCGGGTCGGCGACGATCGCGACGCCGCGCTTCGTCGACGCGGCCGGGCCGTTCATCCGTCACGCGGCCCACATGCTCGGCATCGACTTGCCCGTGTATTCGGAGCGGCACGTCAAGCTGGCGTTCAACGATCACCTCGACATCGTGCCGCGCGAAGCGCCCATGCTGATCTGGACCGATCCGGTGACGCTGGCGTGGTCGGACGAGGAGCGCGCGGAACTCTCACAGTCAGACGAAGATCGCTACCTGCTCGGCGAGTTTCCATCCGGCGTGCACGGGCGGCCGGAGGGCGGCGCAGGCAGCCACATCCTGCTCCTGCTGTGGACTTACGACATGGCGCCGGTCGAGCCGACTTTCCCCATCATGCACGACCCAAACTATCCCGAAATCGCGCTGCGCGGCATGTCGCGAATGATCCCCGGCCTGAGCGCATATTTCGGCAGAACGCCCAAGTTCTTCGCCGACGGCGGCTATTACACGAAGACGCGCGAGAACCGCCTGCTGGCGTGCCCGCTGCCGGTCGAGGGCGCATACCTGATCGGCGCGCTGTCGGGTTACGGGTTGATGGCGGCCTGCGGCGCGGCGGAGCTGCTGGCCGGCCACATCACGGGCGCCCCCCTCCCCCACTACGCGCCGGCGTTTCGGCTGGAACGCTACGAGGACCCGGCATACCGGAATCTGCTGGAGAACTGGGGGGTGTCGGGGCAGTTATAGCAAGAAACCCGGTTTCTCTGAAGAAACCGGGTTTCTGCTTACACGATGACCGGCTCCTCGTACACCCCGAATACCTCGCGGAACACGTCAGTGATTTCCTGCAAGGTGGCGTATGCCTTCACTGCGTCGAGGATGAAGGGCATGAGGTTAGTTGTGCCCCTGGCTGCGTCGCGCAGCGCGGCGAGTGCGCTCCCGACCTTCTCGTTGTCGCGCGCACGGCGCAGCTCCTGCAGGCGCGCGATCTGCCGGCGCTCGCCTTCAGGGTCCATCTGCAGGATCGGAATCGCGAGCGGCTCGTCCTGCACGTAGTCGTTGACGCCGACAATCGTGCGCTTCATGGTGTCGATCTCGCGCTGATAGCGGAAGGCGGACTCGGCGATCTCGCGCTGGAAGTACCCCGCCTCGATCGCCTTGAGCACGCCGCCGAACGAGTCGATCTGCCTGAACATATCGTAGGCGCGCTTCTCCATTTCGTTCGTCAGCAACTCGACGTAGAACGAGCCGGCGAGCGGGTCGATCGTGTTCGCCACGCCGGTCTCGTGCGCGATGACCTGCTGGGTGCGGAGCGCGACCGTCGCCGCCTTCTCGCTGGGCAGGGCGAGCGCCTCGTCCATGCTGTTGGTGTGGAGCGACTGCGTCCCGCCGAGCACGGCGGCCAGCGCCTGGATGGCAACGCGGGCGACGTTGACCTCGGGCTGCTGCGCGGTGAGCGAGACGCCCGCCGTCTGCGTGTGGAAGCGCATCAGCCACGAGCGCGGGCTTTTGGCGCCGAACGTGTCCTTCATCTCGCGCGCCCAGATGCGCCGCGCCGCGCGGTACTTGGCGATTTCCTCGAAGAAGTCGTTGTGCGCGTTGAAGAAGAACGATAACCTCGGCGCGAAATCGTCGAGGTCCAGCCCGCGCGCCAACCCCCAGCGCACGTATTCCATCCCATCGGCCAGCGTGAAGGCCAGTTCCTGCGCGGCCGTCGCGCCCGCTTCACGGATGTGGTAGCCGCTGATGCTGATCGTGTTCCACTTGGGCAGGTATTTCGAGCCGAACTCGATCGTGTCGGTGACCAGCCGCATCGACGGCTCGGGCGGGAAAATGAACTCCTTCTGCGCGATGTATTCCTTGAGGATGTCGTTCTGAATCGTCCCGCCGAGCTGATCCATCGGGACACCCTGCTTCTCGGCGGCGGCGATGTACATCGCCCAGATGATCGCCGCCGGCGAGTTTATCGTCATGCTCGTCGTGACCTCGCCGGTCGGGATGCCGTCGAGCAGGGTTTCCATGTCCTTGAGGCTCGACACGGCGACGCCGCACTTGCCGAACTCGCCCGCTGCCTCGGGCGCGTCGGTGTCGTAGCCGTAGAGCGTCGGCAGGTCGTAAGCGATCGACAGGCCGGTTTGCCCGTGATCGAGCAGGTACTTGAAGCGCGCGTTCGTCTCCTCCGCGCTGCCGAAGCCGGCGAACATGCGCATCGTCCACAGCCGGCCACGATGTCCGGTGGCGTGGATGCCGCGCGTGAAGGGATATTCGCCGGGGAAGCCCAGATCGCGCTCGTAATCGAAGTCGGGGATGTCGAGTGGCGTGTACAGCCGGCCGACCTCCTCGCCCGATGCGGTGATGAACTTATCCGATCGCTCAGGCGTGCGCGAGAGCGTCTGGTGCAGCGTCGTCTCTTCCCACCTGTCGCGGGCTTGGGCGATTTCGGTCAGTTTGGATTTGTCGTACATCAGGCAGTCTCCCTGAGTTTTTCTGACAGCCACAGATTGATTAAGGTCTCAGAAGATAAGCCCTGTGCGCGTGCGTATGCTGCAACAGATTCGGCAATGCTTTTCTCGACTGGGATCAGATACACGCGCTGGCGCACGTCTACGTCAAAGTGCGCCTCCCCTGTTTCGTCCCAATAGTCGGCCAAGCTGTGAGTATCCCAGAACTCGCCGGCAGCCTGCGGGCTTTCGAAATCGTCAGGGAGGGGATCGTGTGCCCTATTTTCGCTCATACTGTCTACGCTCCTTAGCATCCATCTCGCGTGCGCTGATCACCAAAGCCGCATCATTCGGCTTCGTGATGAAGAATACTGATCCAGTTTGTCTACGATGTCGCGGAGCCAAAACACCCGCGTGATCTTCAGAGATTGCTCCGGCTGTTAGGAATACGCAGCCATCTGTTCGGACCAGCCCTCTGTTCACATAGAGATCAAAATCGGCTAAATACTCGGCGGCGTATTCGATAGCCAGTTGCGCCAGATCGCGAACGGCAGATTCGTCGGCGTCAGAAGCCGTTGCCAGGTCCAATTCAGGGCAGTAGGCACTCCACTGGTCATCGGCGAAAGTCAGTTGAGCAGTGAGCCGCAATCCGAGATTGGCAATCGGCAGCATCGCGACAGGCTCTCGGCCGCCCTGGTCTCCGACTTGATGCACAACCTGCGCCTCCCGGATTCTTTTCATCTCGGTCATCGCGTGGCCTCGTAACTTACAAGCCGCAAAACGTGAAGGACGACCATCACGTTTTACGTTTCGCGCAATTATACCCTGATTACCTCACCGATCCACCGGCCCTTCCGGCGGCGCGTCGGGCGGAGGCGTGAGCGGCAGGCCATAGTACGCCTCGATCACGTTACGCGCGAGCGGCGCGGCGCGATACGATCCCTGCCCGCCGTTCTCCAGGAATACGACGACGACGATCTCAGGATCATTATATGGCGCAAATGCGGCGAACCAGGCATGCGGCTCGCCGCCGGTTCCGGCCTCTGCCGTGCCGGTCTTGCCCGCCACTGAAATCGGAAAGCCGCGAAACACAAAGCCGGCCGTGCCTTTCGCCCCGGCGATCACGCCACGCAATCCCTCGCGAATCGCCTGAAGATTCTCCGGCAAGACGGGCAAATTACCAATGACCTCTGGCCGCCATACTTCTTCAGGAGGCTCATTCACCGATCCGATCCGATCGATGATTTGCGGCCGATACAGAGCGCCGCCGTTGGCGATCGCCGCATACATATTGGCTAACTGCAACGGTGTGACCAGCACGAAGCCTTGGCCGATCGCCATGTTCACACCGTCTCCCGACGTCCACACTTCGTTACGATTCGCCAGTTTCCAATCGGGATCGGGAATCACGCCCGGCACCTCGATGACGCCGCTGATGCCGGTCGTTCGACCCAGGCCGAATGCGCGCGCCATGTTCGGGAGCGCAAAAGAGTCGAGCAGCTCGACGGTCTTGCCGACTTCGTAGAATACCGTATTGTTCGACGCACTCAGGCCGGTGACGAGGTCAATTGTGCCGTCGCCGCCCTCCTTCCAGTTGTATTTGCGGAACGCTTCGCCCAGACCGTCCCAGTAGCCAGGATCGAAAAACAACGAAGCCGGTTCGTAGCCGCCGACCTCCAAACCGGCAGCCATCGTCACGGGCTTGAAGGTCGAGCCGGGAGGGTACGCGCCTTGCGCCGCCCGGTCGAAGAACGACACCGTCGTCGTCGGAGGAACGAGCGAGGGCCGGATCAGTTCGTTCGGATCGAAGTCGGGGTGGCTGACGAGCGCCAGGACATGGCCGTTCTTGGGATTGAGTACGACGATCGCGCCGGTTCGGTCGCCCAAGATGTCTTCGACTTGCTGCTGGAAGTCACGTTTGATCGTCAGATACATGCTGCGGCTGGGCGCGGCAGGCTGTCTGGCGATCTCTTTGACGATCTGACCGCCGGGCGTGATCGCGTTTAGCGTCACGCCGTGCGTCCCCGCCAGGATCGTCTCGCCCCACTGCTCGAGGCCCGCCTTCCCGATAAGCTCGTCGCCCCGATAACCACGTGCTTTCCACGCCTCGATCTCCTCCGGGCCGATGAAACCCACGTACCCGATGGCGTGCGCCGGGCCGCCGCGATACTCGCGTGCCGCCTTCTCGCGCAATTCGACGCCAGGCTGTTCCAAAATCGACCGGCTCGCCTGAAACGCATCGAACGAGATGTTTCCGAGCGGCACGTACCAGTCCGGCTGCGCGGCGGCGATCTGCGAGGCGATGAAGTCCGGGCTGAGACCGAGGATCGGGCTGAGCTGCGAGATGAGCGCGGGTTGATCGGCGATCTGTCCGGGCACGACGCCGACGGTGACGATCTGGCCTTCGACCGCCAAGCCCTTGGCGTCCACGTCGTAGATATTCGCGCGGCGTGGGATGATATAGTCGAGCGAGAGGATGTGGCCGCCTTCGAGCGCAGGCCAGATCAGGCCATCATTCCAGTCTACGCCCCATTGGTTGCGCGTGGGATTGAGTATGAGAGTGAGCGAGTGATCAGTAATCAGTGTGCCGAACAGCACAGTGTCCCATTCGAGGCGATAATTGACTTCCACACGATTGCCTTCGCGCAGCGCAGACTCGAGTACGGCGCGGACGAACTTGACGGTCGCCGTCGCATGGGCCTGGCTGTAGCGGCTGGCCAACTGGTTTTCGTTGACGGCCAGTTGCGCAGATGGCGTGAGCAGTTGGTATAGGCCGGCGTAATCGGCACGCTGCCAGGCGTCGAAGTAGGCCAGCGCGGTCTGTTCGGGTGGCGGGGGAACGGGTGTGGCAGTGGACAACTGGATGGTTGGCGTCGATGTCGGCCCGCTGCATGCAGTGGCGAGGGCGAGGATACAGGTGAGCAGGCGCTTGAGCATGAAGGGATTATAACGTGAACTGGGGACGAAGGGCGAATGACGAAGGACGCGGAACGAACGACGAATGCCGGAGGGCGAATGCGGCAATCAGCTACGCCGGAGTGAGCAGTCCGGTCAGCACCGGCTGTGAGATTACTTCGACGCGCACTTTGCCATTGTCAATGTCCAGGATGCGAAGGTAATCAGTCATGGGCGGTTGGCGAAGTATTTCGAGCAGCATGCGGCGTTTGTCATCTCGCAGCTCGGCCAGGTGCTCAAGCACGATAGGAAGAGGCCTGCCAGTTGCCGCGCCGATCATCTCTGAGAACCCGATTAGCGTCAGGCCGGTGGCCTGGTTCAGATCGCGATCGTAGCTCAGTACAATATTCGGCGACAGAGATTGTGTCGCTGCTCGTCCACTCTGCCGGAAGGTGACATATAGAACGTCCCTTTCATCATCATAGGAAAGACTATACTTTTTCATGACTAACCTCTCTCGGGTAGTTCGTCAAGATAAGCCGTGGCGAATAGCATGGTTAGAGTCAAACGTTCGTCATCGTCACCTTCGAACGTTCTGAGGCAGGTACATCGGTGAGGATACTTCGAAAGACAGGGCACTCGTACTTCAAATGCGCCTGGCAAGCGGCAGGCACGTCAACCGGCGGCTCGACGCCCAGCGCGCGCAGCGAGCGTGCCACGTGGCACAGCGGCAGTCCGACGACGTTAGCGTAGCATCCACTCATTTTCGCCACCGGATTGAACCTGCCGTGCTGAATGGCATACCCGCCCGCCTTATCCAGCGAATCGCCGGTGGCGATGTAGGCTTCCATTTCGGCGTCACTGTAGTTGCGCATAGGCACTTCGGTCGTGGCGAGGTCGGTGATCTGTTCGCCGGTCTCCAGATCGATCAACGCGATCGCCGTGTAGACCTGGTGGGAACGGCCACGCAGCCGGGTCAGCATCGAACGAGCCTCGCCAGCATCGGCAGGCTTGGCAAGGATTTCGCCCTCGAGCGAGACGGTCGTGTCGGCGGACAAAAGAAATGGTCGGGTAGTCTGGTAGTCCGATGGTCGCGTGGTCGCACGGGCAGATTCGGCCTTGGCGCGGCTGAGGCGAAGGACCATGGCGGCCGGCGCCTCACCTGGATGCGGCGTCTCGTCGACGTCCGCGGGCGTCGTCCCGTAAGGCAGTCCCAACAGTGCGATCAGCTCGCGGCGGCGCGGGGAGCCGGAAGCGAGCCAGACCTCAACCTTACCCCCCGACCACCCCTCTCGAACGAGGACTGCATGACTCGGAAGAGGAGGAGTTCCTTGAGTTCCTTCTCTGCTTGCAACAGATGAGTGTTTGTCAGTGGGCGAGACGGGGGCTTGGAGCACAGCCGACAATGCCACCCTCGCCGCACGGCGCTGCTCGGGAAGCCGATCGGAATCGGTCACGATCGAACGCAGGTGTCCGGCGATGGCCTCACGCTCGCCCGCGCTGAGCGTTGCCCACGCCTCGCCAATCAGCGCCGCATCTTCCGAAAAAATATTCGCCCAGAACCGCTCCAGATCATCCATTATGACATTCCATACACGATACGCTACATGCGATGAGGCAGGCGCGATGCGCCATCAGCTATCAGCTATCTGCCATCTGCCATCTGCCATCAGGCCACGGGATGCGCCATCCAATACTGCGTCAGCAGCTCGCCCATCTCGCCGACGATTTCGTAGGATTCGAAGTGGCCCAGTGCGCCGGCCACGAAGATCGTCGCGCCGATCACTAAATCATCTTTCTGCAGCTCTTCGTCGTACCATCGGAGCTGATCCAGGTAAGCCCAGAAGGCGCCCGGGTCGAGGGAGATCTGATTCCAGTAGGAGATAAAATCCTGCCACCCCGCGCCCAGCGGGCCAGGGCGATCCGCGCCGACGAGGCCATCGATGCCAGCCTCGGTGATCATGATCGGCACGTGCAGCTCGGGCGGAACGTGATGGCGAAACACTTTGCGATAGCGCAGCGTCAGCCAGCCCTCGCCGGAGGTCGGATCGTAGGCGTGCTGCATGGTCGGTGCGGCATACTCGTGCAGCGCCAGCACGCCGCCGAATTGCTTGACCGCCATCAGCGCGGGGAAGAAGTCGTCCCACTGCTCGAGCGGCGGGCTTCCGGCCGAGAAGTTGCCGACGGCGCACTTGAAACCGTGCGCCGCCATCTGGCGCACGCGCTCGGCCTCGAACTGCCCGTACAGCGCCATCTTGGCTTCGTTTTTGAAGACCGGCTCGTTGTGACCTTCCCAATAGTCGACGCCGGTATTGGCGCGATATTGATCCAGGTGACGCGCGACGAAGTCGGCGGCGTACTCCGCCATATCGGTCGCGCCGCTCGTGATCACGTTCTGAAAGTCGTATTGCTGGTTGATGTGGCCGACGACGATCGTACTGGGCGAGTGCTGCTTAATCTCCGCTGCCGCGCCGAGATCACCCCAGATCTTGACGACGCGTGGGTGACCGCCCGCGATGATGCGATCCATAATTTGCGGATCGTGGAAGCGCTGCACGGCGATGCCAAGCTTGCTCGGGCGCTCGAACGGAGGAAGCGTGCGTCCCGGCACGGGCGTGGGCTTGGGCGAGGACGGCTTCGCCGTCGGCTTGGGAGCGGGGGTAGGGGTGGACTCTCCGATGATGTTCGGCAGATAGGCGCGATATCCGGTGGACGCCGCAGGCGTCGCCGTCACCCTACCCGGCTGGGGCATGCGGCACGCATCCAGTAACGCGGCGATGGCCGAAGCGCCCGCAAGATTCAAGAGTTGTCTGCGCGCCAGTCGTCGTTTCATGCGCGTCACTCAGGCGCGGCGATTATACCAGCCGACTTCCCATCCGTCACAGTAAGGGTTTCTGGTGGTTGCCACATGTTGGGGCGACAGTTGTACTGTCGCCCGGCGTCCGCAGTGCAACTACTGACGAACGGACTTATGGGTAATCACCAGAAGGGCTTGGATGTCTGCGCGGAGCAATATTGGAGCATTTTGTGTTATCATCAGGCTATCCGACTGTCGAGGTCAAGGCATGAGCTGGAGGCGCGCAGCGCTCTTCGTCGCGATGAATGTGATTATCTCGGCCACGGTCACACTGCTGATTCTGTCCGCGTGGGACGCGCGGCGTCCGGCCGCCCCGAACCCGATCTCGATCGCCCAGTCCACGCCCGCGCCGGCGGCGCCCGGCGCGACTCCGATCGAACAACCGACTCTCGCTCCCACAACCGCGCCGAGTGGGCCGTTCGCTTACACGATCCAGTCAGGCGATACGCTCGGCGACCTGGCGCTTCGCTTCGACGTGCCGCTAGAAGACTTGCTTGCGGCGAATGATCTCGCCGAAGATGCGATCCTATCGATTGGACAGGAGATTATCATCCCGGTGGGCGGCTCGCCCAGGGTCGCGCCGACGGTCACCCAGGCTGCGACACCATCGGCCGCCGGCCCGGCCCTCCTAGTGATTCGCGAGATCGAGCAGCCAGGCTCGCTCAACGGAGAGACCGTGATTCTCACCAACTTGGGCGAGGTCGTTACGCTCACCGGATGGACACTGTCCGATGGAAGGACCAACCGCTATACCTTCCCGGATGTAACGCTGTTCCCCGACGCGGAGATCAATGTGCATACCAGGGCCGGAACCGACACGCCGTCTGACCTGTACTGGGGCGCGAGCGACGCAGTATGGGAAGCTACGGGGACAGTCGCTTATCTACGAGACGCGAGCGGCAAGCTCGTGGCAACTTATCGCGTGCCGTGACTTTTCCTGCCCAAGCCCGTAGAGCCACAGAACAGAAGGCCCCCAGCGGTCGAGTCGATCGCCGGGGGCCTGCGCTTCTATCGCAAAGGGCGACTACTTCTGCTGGTCGTCGGGTTTGCCGGACTCAGTCTGATCTTCTGAAAGGCCCTTGCGAAACTCGCGAATGCCGGTGCCCAATTCCTTACCGACGCGGGAGATGCGCCCCACGCCGAAGATCAGCAGGACGATGAGCAAGATGATGAGCAGTTCAGCGCCGCCGAGATTCATTGTGCGCCTCCAGATCGGAGATACCTCTCATCGTGGATTATATCACACGCGGCGCGAGCGGCAAATCGGCTACCCGTATCGAGGTTCTGCGGCATTTCGGGCGCAAACGCGTCCTTCGACTCCGGCCCGCCCACCGATGCGGGTCTCCGCTCAGAGCCTGCCCTGCGAAGTCCCCGACCGAAGGGAGTCGGGAGCCTGCCGAAGGGATGCTTACGCCAACCTGGGATCTACAGCGGGCATAGGGATGCCCGTTCTACGGGTTTTAAGACGCGCTCTGAGTCTCGGAGACTTCGGAAGTCTGCACCGGGTGTGTTATTCGGCGGCCAGGAGGTCGGGGGTCTGCGACCCCCGACGAGCGATAGCGCGCCACAGGCGCTCGGCCGGACCGGCCTGTCCACCGACAAGCCCGGCGTACGCGTGCACGCGCTGTCCCATCTCGCTCGCGCTCTTGAAGAACGTGCTCATTTGCGAACGATAGGCGAGGATTGCGGCGGCTTTGGCCCTGATCGCCTCATCGGCCAGCAGGACCAATTCGGACTCCCACGCACCCGACTGCAAGGCCGCTCGGAGCTTCTCAGGGGTCTCGGCGTACGGATAATCCTCGTAGTAGATCAGGCTGCGTCTCACAGACTCGGCTGCCGCGCGCACGATCTGGTGGTCGACATGATGACCGGCCGTCAACGGGACGATCAGTCGCGCCGAAGGGTCGATCCGTTTCAACCTGTCTCGCAGCGACTCGATCGCCGACGCGTCGGCCTCGGCTACCCCGCCGAAGATAGACTCTTCGGAATCGTACAGCGCGACGCCAGTGATCGGATGGCGGCGGTACACCGCATCGGCATACGGCCAGTGGGTCGCTTGCGCGCCCAGCAGGCGCAGCGCCTCGCCATCCTCGGCGCGGCGATCGGCGGGAGCAGCCTGCCATCGCTCGTGGAGGCTCTGCGCGAACGGCGTCAACGGGCCGGGCGGCGGATCGCCGGCGAAGATCGTGATCGCCTGCACGGCCTCTCCGGCTTGCGTGAGTTGACAAATCATCCCGCCGCAGGACAAGACGGCATCGTCGAGATGGGGTGAGAGGAATAGATATCGCGGCAAGTGATTGACAGCCTCAGATCGGCGTGCTAAAATTCTGCGGGCGGGCCGTTAGCTCAACTGGCAGAGCAGGGGCCTTTTAAGCCCTTGGTTGCAGGTTCGAGTCCTGCACGGCTCATCGGAAAGCCTCGCGCGTGCGCGGGGCTTTTGATTTGGCGGCGTCTCGGACACGCAGCGAGCCACAGGAATAGCCGCTCTACCATCCCGTCGACGTCGCCCTCGGCGATTCTCCCATTCGGGCTGCTCGCCACTTCCACGCACAGCTTCTGCGCCAGATGAGGAAATCTAGAGAGCGATCCCGTGTCTCTGCGGACATTCTACAATAGTTCGCCCGATTGTTGCAAGCGCGAGGCGCGCATTGCAGTACGGTATCTTGCTCACGAGCGGGCTTTTGCGCTATAATGCAACAAATGTTCGATTGGAAGTCTGGCGATGACGCTTGAGCTGAGCAAGGTCGTTGCACGTGTCTCGGACATGGGCCGGTCCGCCGCGCAGCGCGCCTCCGCGCGCGCGGCGACGGCGCTCCGCGTTCGCGATTTGCTGCGCGCTCATCGGGTCGATTCACAATTGCGTGAGAAAGTCGAGCGGGCGGTCAAGCTGCGCTGGGTCGGCGCAATTCCGCAGGCCGAGCCGCTCGACGCGGCGATCGATCCCCCCACCCTGCCCGATCGGATCACCCTGGTCGCTGCGGACGGTTCGCAGATTTACCCCGATCGGCATAGTGTTGCGCTGTACTACGTCGTCAACGTCGGCAGTATCGTGCTGCGGCTCGGCACCGGCGAGACGCCGATGACAGAGTCCGAACCGACGGTGTGTTTCGACGACGACGATCTGTTCGGCGAGGATGATTACCCGGTACCTGCCCAGGTGATCAACGCGCGGCGCGCCGTCGCCGAGATGGCGCGGCTGGCGACGATCGCGGTCGAGGAAGCGAGGCTTGCTCCAACCGTTGCGCTGGCCGACGGGAACATCGCCCTGCGCGTGCAGCAGGAGGGCATCTCCGCCCGCGAGCGGACGCGCCTGGAACACGATTACATCGCCCAGCTCGATCGGCTGCGCGGCGCGCGGATCGCCACGGCGAGCTTCATTTCGCGGCCAGGCGCCACGTCCATCGTGCGCCTGATGCAACTGGCAGAAGAATGCACGCTCGACACCGTCGCAGAGTTCGTGAAGAACAGCAAGGGCCGGCCCTACGATGGCATTAACGACACGCCCGTCTTCGACGCGCTCCTCGAACCCGGTCAACGCTCGGCCGTCTTCCGGGCGGCGGCCACTCAATGGAGCGCGCCCTACGAACGAGCTGGTCACGCAATACACTTCTTCTACCTGAACGTCGGCACGCTTGCGCAGCCCAATATCGCCCGCGTCGAGATACCGGAATGGGCCGCTTCCGACAGTGGCCAACTGGGACTCGCGCACGCGGCCCTCGTGGAGCAGTGCCGCGTGACGGCGAGCGCCTATCCCTACGTGTTGACGCGCGCCGACGAGCTGGCCGTCATCACGAGCGCGGAGAAAGCCAATTTCGAGCAGATGATCGGCGTGGAAATGCTGCGACGCGGCATCGAGGCCAGGCCATCGGACAAGGCGGCGACGAAGGCGTTTGCGCGGTATGGGAAGCGGAGATAGGTGGGGAGTTAGAGCTAGAGTTAGAGTTAGAGTTGGAGATTAGAGAGATGAACGATTCACCAATACGCGTCGGGCGGGTCATGCGATCCAGCACCGGCGAGTTTACGATCGGGACACGGCTGCTGCAGGCTGACGTGCCGCGCTTCGGCGTGTTCGTCAAGGCCCCGTCGCCGGACGGCTGCGAGGTGATCGGCCTGATCTACGATGTGCTCATCGAAGACGATCCGTTCGTACGCCAGTTCATCAGCGCTGACGTGCAAGATGAGATTCTGCTCGATCAGCGCAGGCGGCAGTTCCCGGCGACGGTGAGCGTGCTGGTCGTGGGTCACTGCCGTGATGCGACTATGTATTCGTATCTGCCGCCCCAGCCGCCTGCCGCGCTCGATACGCTGGTGACCTGCACTGACGACGAAGTCATCGACTTCACCGAGGACTTCACGTATTTTCGCACGGTGCTCAACGCGGTCAACGCCCGGCCAGACGAGCTCCTCGCGGCCAGCCTGCGACACGCCGCCGAGGCGCGCGCGAACGGCGGACGCGAATTCCTGATCCGCGCCGGTCGCGAGCTGGCACGGCTGCTGGCGTTCGATGCGATACGACTGGAAGGGCTTCTGCGGCGCATCCGGCCCTGATCGCTCACCACCAAGCCTGCCCTGAGCGGAGCCGAAGGTACACGAAGACACCAAGAATTCAACTTCGTGCCTTTGTGTCTTCGTGGTAATGGAGATCGCCCAATGGCACAGGTCAAGTCTGAACTCGACGAATATCTCGGACCGCGAATTGAGAGAGTGGAGGTCGAAGATCGACCGGCCGCAACACGGCTCGGCGTGGTCGTCGGCGGGTCGTTGAGCAAGGGTCTGGACGTGAAGCTCGACCGGACGGCGGACATCGAAACGACGGCGGTCGGGCGCTACGTCGTCGTCGAAGGCCGGTCGCGCCGCTTTTTCTCGATGATCACCGACGTGTCGCTCGACGCGACCGATGCGCGCATTGCCAAGCTGCCGCCCGACCTGAGCGACGACTTCACGCGCGAAGTGATGATCGGCACCAACGTCTTCGGCGCGATCCACGTCGCGCCCATGCTGATGCTCGACGCGCAAGCGGGCGCGACTGAGCCGAAGCCGGTCAAGACCGTGCCAGGCCATTTCGCGCCCGTCGTCGAAGCGAGCGCGGAAGACGTGAACCTGATTTTCGGCAGCGGCCAAGACGAAGGCTACTTCCACGTCGGCGAGCCGCTCGACATGGAAGACATCCCCATATACGTCAGCCTCAAGCGCTTCGTCGAGCGCTCGAGTGGCGTGTTCGGCAAGAGCGGGACGGGCAAGACCTTCCTCACGCGCATGCTGCTGGCCGGCATCGTCAGGGCAAACGTCGCCGTCAACCTGGTGTTCGACATGCACAACGAGTACGGCTGGGAAGGTCAAGGTGAGGGCAACCGCAAACCCAAGGGTCTGCGCCAACTGTTTCAGTCTTCGCGCGTCGCCGTAGCCACACTCGATCCAGAAAGCAGCGATCGGCGCAAGAGCAAGATCGACTTTCCTGTACAGATTGGCTATGACCGAATCGAGCCGGAAGATGTCGAGCTGCTTACGGGAATCTTCAACCTCAGTGATGTTCAGGTTGGTGCATTGTACGCCATCCATCGACGTCTCGGAAAGGACTGGATCACCCACCTGCTGAGCGATGAGCGGCACGATGAACTTCAGAAAATGCTTGACGCCAACCAGCTCACAGAAAGCACGCTTGGCGCAATCCAGCGCAAGTTTGGGCTGTTTAGGCGTTTCGGCTTTCTGAAGCCGACAACGGTGGACAACCCTGTCGACAGAATTCTGCAATACCTCAATCAAGGCTTGAATGTTGTGCTGGAGTTTGGACGATATGGAAATGAGGAGTCCGCCTACATTTTGGTGGCGAATTATTTAACACGCCGCATTCACCAGGCATACGTCCGGCGCAAGGAAGCGGCGCTGGGCAGCCAGGCCGACGAGCCGCGCCCGCTCGTCATCACTATCGAAGAAGCGCACAAGTTCCTCGATCCAGCTATTGCCGGGCAGACGATCTTCGGCACGATCGCGCGCGAGCTGCGCAAGTACAACGTCACGCTTCTGATCGTCGATCAGCGTCCGAGCGGCATCGATTCCGAAGTGATGTCGCAGATCGGCACGCGCGTGACCTGCCTGCTCGACGACGAGTCGGACATCCGGGCGGTGTTCTCAGGCGTGTCGGGCGCGGGCGAGCTGCGCAACGTACTGGCGAAGCTTGATACGCGGCAGCAGGCGCTCATCCTCGGCCACGCCGTGCCGATGCCGGTCGTCGTCCGCACGCGCGACACGATGACGCCGGACTATTACGCCTCGCTGGGCTACGTCGAAGGCGAGGACTTGCAGAAGAAGCTCGAACGTGGGAAGCGAGCGTTAGGTAGAGATGGCGGCGGGCTGGATTGACGCAGAACCGGAGTCGTAATAGACTTCGTGCAGAGATGCATTCTCCGTGATAAATGAGATGGGAAGATGACCTCTCTCTACCAGGCCAAGTTTGCAGAGCTCTTTATGGAGTTCACGCGTTACTTAACAGAACACCCCGAATTGGACGAGTTCATTCCCGAAGGCGCGCAAGTCGTGCTCCTAGATCGGGCCGACCCGGAATATAACCGACAGGCGATTGAGCTGGCTCAGAAGTCACGCCTGACGGATGATGTACCCGACCGCCCGGTCGTGTACATCGAAGTGACCGAGATGGCCCCGATGCGCTCCCGCGTTAAGAAACTTCAGGTTCATGAGCGGCCGCCGACCTACACGACCTGACTATTCACCGGAATAGCCCATCTTCTGTTCCGGCGCTACATTTTTCATGATCCCTCTCAAACTCCACCTGCGCAACTTCATGCCCTACGCCGACGCGGCGATTGACTTCCGAGGCATTCGCGTCGGCTGCATCGCGGGCGACAACGGCGTGGGCAAGAGCGCGCTGCTCGACGCGATAACGTGGTCGTTGTGGGGCCGCGCGCGGGCCAAGCGCGACGACGAGCTGGTGCGGCAGGGCGCGCCGGAGATGGCCGTCACGTTCGCCTTCGGCCTGGGCAGCAACACGTACCAGGTGATTCGCACGCGCAAGACGGGCAAGCGGGGGGCAGGCGCGCTCGACGTGCAGGTGGTTCACGCCGGCGAGTGGAAGACGATCGCCGAGCCGACGATCAGCCAGACACAGGCCAAGATCAACGCCCTGCTCCGGCTCGACTACGACACATTCATCAACTCGTCGTTCCTGCTGCAGGGCCGCGCCGACGAGTTCACGGTCAAGACGCCGGCCGATCGCAAGAAGGTGCTGGCCGACATTCTCGGCCTGGGCGCGTGGGAATCGTACGAGGAGCGAGCCAAAGAGCGCATCCGCGCACTCGAATCGAGCATGCAGGCCATCGACATCCGCCTGCGCGAGATCGACGACGAGATCGCGCGCCGGCCTCAATACCAGGCCGAGGTCGCATCGGCGCAGAGGACCGTAATCGATCTGGGGGACGCGCTGCGGCAGGTCGAGACGCGGTATCAGCAGATGCAGCAGGCCCGGCAGGAGCTATTCCACCTCGAAGCGCAAGCGGCGGAGCTATCGAACCGGGCGCGCCACGCCGACCGCGAGTTGAACGGCGTACTGGCCGAGCTTGAGACGGCTCGCCACAAGGCCGACACGACAGCGATCCAGGGCGAGCTTGACGCGGTGCATGGCGACCTAGCCCGGATGGCAGAAGCCGAGCGTCTGCGCGATACATCTCGCGCGCGGCGTAATGCTCTGGTCGAGGAGAGCGCGGCGCTCAGGGGACAGAACGATCGCCTGGCACCGGAGACGGAGCCGCTCAAGCAGCGCGTCGAGCTGCTCGCGGCGGCGACCGAGCCGACCTGCCCCACGTGCGGCCAGCCGTTGTCCGCCGACCACCGGGAGCACGTGATCGCCGCTCTGCAATCGGAGATCGAGAATCGCCGGGAACTCTACCGCGCCAACGCGCAGCGGCTCAACGCCATCAAGGCCGAACTGGCGCCGCTCGATAGCGAGCTGGCGTCGCTCGACGGCGACCTGCGCCGGCAATCGACGCTCCAGCGCCGCGAGGCGGAATTGGAAGCGGCGCTGGCCGCTGCCGCCGAAGCGCGCAAATCGATGGCGACGCTCGAAGCGCGGCGCGAGCAGTGGCAGAAGCTCTACGACGCCGATTCGATGAAGCAGGCTGAGGCAGCAGCCAAGGCGGCGGCGCTGCGCGCCGAGCTGGGGGATGCCAGCGCGATCGAAGCGGAGTACGAGCGGGTACGCGCCGAGGAAGCGCGCGCGCGGCAGTTGCTCGGCGCGGCCCAGCAGAAGCTTGCCGCATGCGACGCGCTCGTCAAAGCGCGTGAAGGGAAGGTCGCCGAGCGCAACCGCCTGGCTACGGAGAAAGGCATCTACGAAGAGCTGCGCCTGGCCTTTGGCAAGAAGGGTGTGCCGGCGATGATCATCGAGGTGGCGATCCCCGAGATCGAAGACGAAGCCAACGCGCTGCTGAGCAGGATGACAGGCGGGCGAATGCGCATCCGCTTCGACACCCAGAAGGAGACGCTGAAAGGCGACACCGTCGAGACGCTCGACATCCAGATCGCAGACGAGCTGGGCACGCGGCCTTACGAAAATTTCAGTGGAGGCGAGCAATACCGGATCAACTTCGCGGTGCGCGTGGCCTTGAGCAAGCTGCTCGCGCGGCGGGCCGGCGCGCAGCTTCAGACACTCGTCGTCGACGAGGGCTTCGGCGCGCTCGACGCGTCAGGCCGCGAGCGGCTGGTCGAGGCGATCAACGCCGTGCAATCGGACTTTGAGCGCATCCTGGTGATCACGCACCTGGACGAGCTGAAGGACACCTTCCCGACGCGCATCGACGTGACCAAAACAGAAAACGGGTCTCAAATCGCGATCATGTGATTGATCACAGCATGACCACGCCATCCTCCAGCAAGAAACAGGCCGAAGAGATCGCCGCCCGACTCGCGCCAGACGCCGGGCATCTCGACGCCGCCGGCGCGAGCCGCGCGCTGAGATTCTTTCTTCACCGTATCGCCGAAGTCGATCGGACGGAAGTCGCGGCGCGCGTGAACGAGTTAAGACAGCGTTACCCCAACGCCGCGCCGGATGAGCTGGCAGAGAGGCTGGTCAAAGCCAAGTGCCAGAAGACGGCGGCGGTCGGCGCGGTGTCGTCCGGCGGCGCATTGCTGCCGGGCATTGGCTCGCTCGTGGCAGGGGCTGCCGGTCTGGTCGCCGACTTAAGAGCGACGATCACCCTGCAGGCCGAGCTGGTGCTTGAGATCGCCGAGGTCTACGAAGTGCCCGTCGACGACTCAGACCGCCAGCAGGTGGTGATGCTGCTTACAGGCATCGGGTATGGAACCAGTCACCTGCTCACCACGGCCGGCTCCCAATTGACGGGCAAGTTGGCCGCGCGAGTCACCCGCAATTGGCTGGCCCGCGCCCTGCCGATCATCGGCGTGGCCGCCTCGGCAAGCACCAACGCGCTGTCCACCTATGTTGTCGGCCAGCGCGCCAGGGCCTACTTCAGCCGCGGGCCAGAGGCGGTCGGCGACTGGGCCGACACGCTTCGCCTGATTACCGGCGTCGACGAGCGCAAGGTCGCCGGCTGGCTGGCCGAGCGGAGCGTGGAAGCGCGGGACACAGTTGGCGCCGCTGCGGTGTCGGCCAGCGCCGCGCTGGAGACCGTGAAGGCGCTTATGCAGCGATCCGCTGCAGAAGCCGGCGACCGCTTGGCTCGCGGCGCTCGAAGCGCGTCGCGGACAGTCGGGCAGGCGGGCGGACGGGCCGGCAAGAAGGCGCGCCACATCGGGGATGCGATCGGAACGGCGTCCAGGAGTGTGAAGTCGACCGCCCGGAGCGCCGCCCGCAGGCGACGCCGGATTAGGAAGCTTTGAGCGCGGAGATGTGACGCTAGATGACACACCTATATGTTATTGTAACGATGCAAGAGCGTTGAACCGATACCCAAACGAAACAGGAGGAAACCATGCCAGCGCTCAACCGTGTGCAACTGATCGGAAACCTGGGACGCGATCCAGAGGCGCGCTTCACCGCCACCGGCAAGAAGTTCGCCACATTCACCGTTGCCGTCAACCGAACGTGGAAATCGGCCGAGGGTGAAAGACAGGAGGCGACCGACTGGTTCCTGGTCAACGCCTGGGGTAAGCTCGGCGAGAATTGCCTGGAATACCTCAAGAAGGGCCGGCTGGTCTTCATCGAGGGCCGGCTGCGCTCCGAGCGGTGGGAGGATAAGGCCAGCGGCGAGCCGCACTCGCGCACCGTCGTCGTGGCGACCGGCGTGCAGTGGCTCGACCGCAAGCCTGAGGAAGCCGAGATCGCCGTCGAAGAAGAGGCTATCGCCGAGTAGCGCATCACCCACCCCAACCGAATAGCGCCGCGTCACCCGATGGCGCGAGAACAGGGACGAAGGACGACGGGCCTTCGTCCCTCGCCATTTCTGGATTGACGCCCCGCTACAAGTCCGGTAAACTGGTCTCATACCACGCGCCGTCTGCCTTGCATGACTCCACCCGTCTCGTCTTCGCGGGAGCGCCTGCGCTCAATCACCGAGCTGATCGCGCTGGCTGCGCTGACGCTGGTGTCTGCGCTCCTGTCGCGCGCCGTCGTCAACGACGATCCGTACATCACCTATCGCTACGCACGCAACCTGGCGAGCGGGGCGGGTTTCGTGTACAACCCTGGCGAGCCGGTCCTCAGCACGACCGCCCCCCTCTACGCGATGATCCTCGCGGCGGCGGCCAGACTCGGCGTCGAGCCGCCGCACGCGTCCCTCGCCCTCGGTGCACTGGCTGCATTTGCGAGCGGCGCCCTGCTGCTGCGGTACGGCACCGGCGCGGCGCGCAGCGCGGCCTTCCTGCTAGCCACATCGCCGCTGATGTGGTTGGCAACCGGCATGGAGAGCAACCTTTACCTCGCGCTGGCGCTCGGCGCCTTCGCGGCAGCGGCCGGCGAGCACTGGGGCATCGCCGGGCTGCTGGCCGGATGCGCCACGCTCGTGCGCGGCGACGGGCTGCTGGTCGTCGGGTTGATCAGCCTGGCCGAGGCGATCCAGCGGCGACGCATCCCCTGGCGCAGCGGGCTGGCCGCTTCCACACTGATCCTGCCCTTTGCAATCGCCGCGACGATCGTTTATGGCAGCCCCGTTCCGGCGACGCTACGCGCCAAGGTCCAGCAGGCCAGTCTCGGCATCACCGGCTTCTTTCCGGGCGCGCGCTTCGCGGACGGCGTAGTCCGCCTCGCGGCAGCCTATTTCGAACACACGTGGCTGTATCTCATCACGCTACCGCTCATGATCGTGGGCCTGATCCGGCTGCGCCACGAGCGCCGGGCGTGGTTGATCGTCGCCTGGGGCGCGCTTCAGGCGATGGGCTACATGGCGCTCGGCGTCGCGCCGTACCGCTGGTACTATATCCCGCTCCTTCCGGCTGTGTATCTGTTGATCGGCCTCGGCATCTCTGCGATCTCATCGCGCGGCGGGAAAGCGATCGGAATAGGCCTGGCGATCATCGTGCTGGCGGCGCAGGCGCGGTCGCTGTGGGAAATCCAGCGATCGGCCGATCCGGACGTGTCCCGATCCGACCTGGTCGGCATCGACGCGCTGCCCGAGACGAGCGGTCCGCTCTACCGGCAAGCAGGTACCTGGCTACGCGAGAATACCCCGCCGCAGGCCTCAGTCGGCGTCATGGAGGTCGGCGTGATCGGTTACACCGCCGAGCGCCGCATGATCGACTACCTCGGCCTGCTGCAGCCCGAGGTGACCGACGCGCTGGGCCGGCGCGACATCTATTGGTCGATACCCCACACGCAGCCCGATTACCTGGTGCTGACCGCCGTGAATCCGCTATACGTCTACGACCTGCTCGCCGACGCGTGGTTCAGGGCAGCCTACACGCCGGTGGCGCAATTGGAGGACGCGCGCTTCTGGGGCAGCCCGATCACAATCTATCAGCGCCGCGTACTCGCTACCTCGCTCACATTCAAGGCGCTGGAGCAGGCCGCCGGCTCGATGCGGTTGACGGGTTATGCGGCCGAGCCTGTCCCGCTCCAGGCTGGTATGCCGATTCGCATCCGACTCGACTGGGCGAAGCCGGACGCGCCAAACGCACGCGTGTCGGTCAGCCTGATCGGCCCGCAGGCGACTGTCATCGCCACCGATAGTCGCATGTACGACACGCACACGTGGCCCGACACGGGCGGAAGCGTATATCACACGCTGGTCGCCGGGCCGGATGTGCCCGCAGGCATCTACCGGGCGCACATTGCCGTTGAGACACTTGCCGAATCAGGGGAGACGACGATCGGTGTGTGGAAGTCGCCGCTCGGAGAGTTCGATCTGCCGGCTACCATGACCAGTCGAGCGGACCGCTTCGGCGACATCATCGAGCTGATCGGTCATATCGCCGAACCTTCTAGGCCACGTCCGGGCGACGAGATCGGCCTGACGCTGTACTGGCGAGCTTATCGGCCGATCGACACCGACTACACGGTATTCGTCCACCTTGAAGACGGCGACGGCCGGCTCGTCCTGGCCGCCGATGGCCCACCGCGCGGGGGCGACTACCCGACCTCGATCTGGTCGCCGGGTGAGGTGATCGACGATCCGCACGCGATCCGGCTGCCCGCCGACCTGCTGCCCGGGACCTACCACGTGCTGATCGGGCTTTACCGGCTGGAAACGGGGGAGCGCCTGCCCGTCAATGAGTCAGACCAGATCAAGCTGGAGACCATCACAATTCGCGGGCCTTCTCAGCCTCGTGTTTTCGCCGCAGTTCAACTGCCGTCGGAACAGCCATCCGTGCAATCCGTGGGAATCCGTATGTGCTGGACTGCGGCGACGGCAGTGCAACTGCCGTCGGAACAGCGCACCACTTGAAATTCCGACACTGCTCGAAAAGTCGCCCGAAGATGGTAACTCAGCCGTCACGAGGTCGTAACTGCCCGCCGCCGCGCGATGGTGTACCATAGGACAGGAGGGATTGACCGCATGCATCGGGCGTATTTCCGCACCGTGGCCGTATTCGGTCTTGCGGCTTTCGCGTCGGCGATGCTGCTCGCCATTCCCGTTGGGGCAGCCACGCCGATCGTCGACCAGGCGGATCGGCCTGCACGCGCAGTTATCGCGCCGGCCCTGTCGGCTCAGCCAGGCGCCATCACCTTCACGTCGCATGTCAGTTTCGCCGCCATCCTGACGCGCACGATTTACGTCAGTAACTCAAGCTCGACAGATCCAATCACCTGGACTGTCGCAGTCGATCCGGCAGGTGTGTTGCAACCGGTCGTCGCGCCGCTCAGCGGCGTCGACGCAGCGACGCTGAGCGTGCAGATCGACACATCGCCGTTTACCGTCACAGGCACGTATACCGGGTCGATCATTATTTCGGCTCAGCCGAGCAGCACGCCTGGCAGTCCGATCACGATCAGCATCAGCCTGATCATCACCGATCAACTCAAGCTCGTTTACCTACCGCTTTTGGCCAGAGACCACCGTGCCGCTCTGCCCCCTCCCATCGTCACGACGACACAGTTCGGGTTCGACTTCATTTCGTCGGCCGAGGCGCGCGCCGCCGAGATTCGCTATCAGCGCGCGGCCGAAGCCGGCGCGACGGTCAACCGCTGGCCATTCTACTGGTACGCGATCGAGCAGAATCCGCTGACCCAACCCGGTGTGTTCTCGTGGGCGTGGCAAGACGAAAACACGATCAACGACATCGACCACGGCCTGACGATCGACGCCATCCTGCTCGGCACACCGCCTGACCTGTCGACAGGCGGCTTGGCGTCCCTCGGCATGCCGCAGATAGGCCCCCGCGCCAGGTTATGGCACGAAGACGCTCTAGGTGCAGCGAGCCTCTCCGGCGTCGCCAGTCCGCCGCAAGGGTTGTATCTGAGTGTCTTCACCGACGGCACCGACATCCCCGGCCCCGACAAGTCGATCAACCCGAGCAACCCCTGGGCGCGGTTCGTGTACGCAGCCGTCGATCGCTACAGGCCGGGAGGCGTCCTGGCGCGGCAGCAGGGCTGGACGAGCGGACAAGGCATCCGCGTGTGGGAAATATGGAACGAACCCGATCTGAGCTTCTTCTTCAGCGGAACAGTGAGCGATTACGCGCGCATGCTGAAGGTGGCCTTCCTGGCCGCGCGGCATGCGGATCCGAACGCGCAAATCCTCTTCGGCGGATTGGCAAACTTCGAGAAGCCGGACTGGCTGAGGGACACGCTGAACGTGATCGTCACGTACCCCGATCGGGACGCCAACGAGTGGTTCTTCGATTCAATCGCGACGCACAACTACTCGTGGGCCTGGCGAACGTTCTACCACCTGTACCGTGCCCGTCTCGTGCTCGACTCCCTCGGCCTGACGGATAAGACGCTTTGGCTGAACGAGACAGGCGTGTCCGTGTGCGACGATCCGCCCGGCCCGTCGTGCTCCGATCCGGTGCACAAGACGTACCGGGCCGCGCCGCAGGAGCAGGCCGCTTACATCATACAGACTGCGACATTCGCCGTGTGGCTGCGCGCCGAAGCGATGCTCGTGTTCCAGTTATACGACGACTTCGGCAACGGCTGTCCGGGCATCGACGCCTATGGTCTCGTGCGCAATGTGCCGGCTGCGCCCTGCAATCCCGGCGACGGGACGCCGCGCCCGGCGTACCACGCTTACCAGGTCGTCACGCGCTACCTGTCCGGCCTGATGCCGTACTGGCGCAGGCGTCCGACAGTCAACCAGGAGCTTGTCGCGCTGCAAAACCAGGAAACCGGCGAGCGGGTGATCTCGATGTGGGCGCGAGACTACGTGACGGAGACTGTCACGATCACGGCCACCGCCTCGTCAGCGGTGCTTGTCTATCCGGACGGCATCACCGAGACGATCGCGTCTGCGGACGGTGTGTACACGCTCACACTGCCGATGGCAACCAACATGAACACGCCGACGACCGACGGTAAGGCGCCCATTGGCGGCCCGCCGCGCATCCTGATCGAGCACGACCCGGCCATCGTGACGACCCCTTAGATCCGAAAACCCCGTAGCATCGGGCCTCGTGCCCGCCGCCCACGAGGGGCTAGGCTACGTTTTCGGATCGGCTCCTTAACCCATGTTCAGTACACAATTCGTGGAGCGTGGAGCGTGAAGCGAGCATCTTCGCTCCACGCTCCACGCCTCACGCTCCACGCCTCACGTTTCACGTTTCACGCATCACGGTCTGCCCCTGTCCTTACGTCCAGTCAGTTTCTATCACAAGTCTAACAAAAACACGATATACTTCAATCATCCTCGAAGACTTCGCCCGCAAGGCGCTGCCTGCGCGGCCGGGGCGCCGGCAGGTGAGCGGGAGTGCGGAGACGGAAGCTTCGAAAACCGAAAGGAGCCACATGGCTACAAGCAGTCTGCAGGAAGCGACTGCGTTCCTCGAGTCGTACTCGAATGCAGTCGCGGCGGTGGCCGGCGCGGTGTCGCCGGCTATTGTGCGTGTGGAGGCGGCGCGGCGTCATCGCGGCCACTCCCACTGGGGTCCAGGACGCGCCCGCGTCGGGCACGGCTCGGGCGTGGTCATCGACGCGGAGAAGGGTCACATCTTGACCAATTTCCACGTCACGCGCAACTCGGACAAGGTCACGGTCACGTTCGGCGATGGAAAGGAAGCCGAAGCGGACGTGCTTGGCGTCGACGAAGTGTCCGACCTGGCGCTCGTCAAGGCGCCGACGGGCAGCCTGACGGCAGTCCCGCTCGGCGACTCGGACGCGCTGAAGGTCGGCCAGGCCGTGATCGCGCTGGGCAATCCGGACGGCGACCGCGTCGTGGCGACGGCAGGCATCGTCTCGGCGATCGGCATCGAGCTGCGCGGGCCGAGCGGCCGGGTAATGGGCGGCCTGATTCAGACCGACGCGCTGTTCAACCCGGGCATGAGCGGCGGGGCGCTGGTCAACGCGCGCGGCCAGGTGATCGGCATCAACACCGCGTCGTTCATGGAAGCGCAGGGCATCAACCTGGCGATCGGCATCAACACGGCGACGAAGATCGCCGGCCAGTTGATTGCCGGCGGCATCAAGCGGCCGCGGCTCGGCGTCGCGGGCGAGCGCACACGAATCTACGAAGGGCTGACCAAGCATCACCAGCTTCAGGTCACGCACGGCATCGCAGTGCGCGGCGTCGAAGAAGGCAGCGGCGCGGCGGCGGCCGGCCTCCAGAAGGGCGACATCCTCGTCGGCGTCGACGACCAGCCGGTGCAGGGCGTCGACGATCTACACCGCGTGCTGGCCGCTTACAAGGTCGGAGACGAGGTGACCGTCACCGCCATCCGCGACCTCGATTTGCTCAAGCTGAAGGTCAAGCTGGGCAGCGAGGAGTAGCACACACGGATTTCCCACGGATTACACGGATCAACCACCAAGGCACCAAGACACGAAGTTTCTTGGTGTCTTGGTGTCTTCGTGGTAAAGGAGGCTTCGAACAACATGAGCGACTATGTGAAGCACTCGACGACGCCGCTGGCGACCGAATACCCTCAACCCGTCAACGGAGATCAACCCGCACAACCGCCCCGCCCCGAAAGCGACGAAGAGGTGCTCGACGCCTATTCGCGCGCCGTGATCGGCGTTGTGGATCGGGTCGGACCTGCGGTCGTGAGCATCGGCGTGAAGATGAAGAGCCGCTCGCGGCGTGAGCGCGGCGAAGGCGCAGGCTCAGGCGTGATCATCGCGCCGGACGGATACGTCTTGACGAACGACCACGTCGTCGAACGTGCCCAGGAGATCGAAGTCAGCCTGACGGATGGCAGCACGTTGTCCGCGCAGCTCGTCGGCGCGGACGCGGCGACCGATCTGGCCGTCGTGCGCGTCGGCGGCAGCGGGCTGCCATCCGCACAACTGGGCGATTCCGATGCGCTGCGTGTAGGCCAGTTGGTCATCGCCATTGGGAATCCGCTCGGGTTCCAAAATACGGTGTCGAGCGGGGTGATCTCTGCGCTGGGTCGCTCGCTCCGCGGCCAGTCGGGCCGCCTGATCGAAAACGTGATCCAGACCGACGTGCCCCTCAATCCGGGCAACTCCGGCGGGCCACTCGTCGACAGCCGGGGACGTGTCGTCGGCGTCAATACGGCAATGATCGCGATGGCGCAGGGGCTGAGCTTCGCCGTGCCGATCAACACGGCCAAATGGGTCGTGAGCGAACTGCTCACGCGCGGCAAAGTGCGGCGCGCCTATCTTGGACTCGCCGGGCAGACACGCCCGGTCGGCCGGCGCGTGCAGCGCTACTTCGAGCTGCCGGTGGCGACGGCCGTGGAAGTCGTCTCGGTTGAACCCAATGGTCCAGCGCATCGAGCCGGTCTGCTCGAACGCGATCTGATCGTATTGGTCAATGGCGAGAGCGTCGGGTCGGTGGACGATATTCACCGGCTGCTGGCGGGCAAGGAGGCCGGCTCGCTTGTCACGCTGACCGTGCTGCGCAGTGGGAAGCGACGGGAGATTTCGGTCATATCAAGCGAAGCGTAGGTTTCACCTCTGGCTACGCCGTCTGCAACTGAAATGCGCGCTTGTATGTCCCGCCCTGTGCCACGAGCTCCTCGTGCGTGCCCACCTCGACGATCTCGCCTCCGTCGAGGACATAGATCCGGTTCGCCCGGCGCACGGTGGCGAGCTGGTGAGCGATCATGATCGTCGTGCGCCCGCGCATCAGCCGCTCCAACGCCTGCATCACGATATTCTCCGCCTCGGCGTCGAGCCCGGCCGTCGGCTCATCCAGGATGAGGATCGGAGCATCACGGATCACGGCGCGCGCGATGGCGATGCGCTGGCGCTGGCCCCCGGATAGCATCGTGCCGCGCTCCCCCACCACCGTGTCGAATCCCTGTGGAAGCCGCCGGATGAACTCCTCACAATAGGCGATACAGGCCGCCTCCCAGATCTTCCTAAAGGCCGCTTTGGGCTGGCCGTAGGCGATATTCTCCCGGATAGTCGTCTGGAAGAGCAGCGACTCCTGAAGAACCACGCTCATTTGATCCACCACGGAATCGAGTTTGTACTCGCGAATATCGTGGCCGTCGATTAACACTGCGCCTTGCAAAGGGTCATACAGACGCAGGATCAGGCTGGCCAGCGTGCTCTTGCCGGCGCCGGTGGGGCCAACGATCGCCACCACCTCACCCGGCTCGATCGTGAGGTCGATGTCGCGGAGCACTAACCGCTCTGGGCTGTAGGGCGGCATCCCTATGCCGTAGCCAAAAGAAACGTGGTCGAACCGGATCTGTCCCCGGAAACGGGGCGCGGGCCGGGCGCCAGGGCGCTCCTCGACGGCCGGGCGTTCGTTCAATACCTCCACGACACGCCCGGCCCGAATTGCGGCCTTGGCGACCTTCGTTGAAAGCCTGGACAGCGAGAGCAGCGGGCTTTGAAGATCACGTATGTACTGGATGAAGACGACAAGCGTCCCCGCGCTCAGCGCCCCGACCATGACCTGATACGTGCCAAAGCTGACCAGCGCTGCCAGGCTCACGGCAGTTACGACGTTAAGTGCCCAGGAGAACCTCGCCTCGAGGCGCGCCACGCGCAGGCCTGCCTCCAGCATCTCGCCCGTCTGCTCGTTGAACCGCTGGGTCTCGAAACCTTCCCGGCCGAACGCCTTCACGACGCGGATAGACGAAATGGTCTCCTGAGCCAGCGAGGCGATATCGCCCTCCTTGTCGCGGACCTGCTGTTCTTGGGCGCGGATGCGCCTGCGATAGTACGACGTGGTCAGAACGATAAGGGGCGCCGACAAGGTCGCGATCAGGCCGAGCTTCCGGTCGATGAGGAGCATCACAATCAGAATGCCGACCACCAGCAGGAGGTTGGTGGCTCCCCCAACCAGCAGGTCATCCGTCACCAGTTCCTGCACCTTGGTCACGTCGTTCGTCACGCGCGTGATCAGGTCGCCAGTGCGCTGGCGATCGTGGAACGCGAGGGGCAGCCGTTGTATATGCGCGAACAGGGCGCTCCGCAATCCAAAAGCCACGCGCTGGGCCGTCGCCGACAGGAAGAACTCTTTGCTGTAGCTCAATAGCCCCTGCAGCACGGCAATGGCGACGATAGAGCCGGCGACAGCGGCGATGATCGTCGCCGAGTCGCCTGGCCGAGCGCCGGGCTGCCCTACCTGCAGCACGTTGTCGATCAGAAACTTGAGCGGCCACGGTTTGAGCAATCCCACGAAGCTGGTCGCGACGACGGCGAACACCGCCGGGACGAACCCTCGCCAGTAAGGTCGGACGAAGGGCAGGATAGTGCGCAGTGTCCGAAATCTCAAACCACCGCCCATCTGCGCCTCCTCTGCCGCCAGGCCCCGCTTAGGCCGATGCAGCCCGAGCGGAAGCAGCCAAAAGGCGATCAAGCGGATGATGCTGGCCAGAGTGGCGTGGAGGTACATGTCGAGCGCGGCCGATAGCGCCAGCGCGGCGAACGCGATGATCGGGCAGACAGTGTGAATCGGCGATCGACGCAGCACGAGCCCCAGCGCCGTCACGCTCGATACGGTGAGAGAGATGATCGAGCCCATGACGCCGATCCAGACTGGCTCGCCGCCGGTTACGCGTGCGACGCTTATCGAGAAGACGCTGAACGCGGCGGCCAGCGTCATCCCAACTCCGAGGAACACACCTCCTATGCGCGGCGACCGCGACGAGACTAGAAAGCCCCACGCCAGCAAGACGATCGCAGCGAAGTCTAATCCACGAATGAGAGTCGCCGGGATCAGGCCCGGTATGGACACGGCCACGAACAGTGCGCCTTCGACGAAGCACAGTGCGAAGAATGCGACGATCGGCTCGCGGAACGCGCGCGCGTCGCCGCGTCGCCAGCGGGTGAGGGCCCAGTGGGTGAAGGCGACGAGTGTGGCGACGGCAACCGCCGCACACAGCAGCGCGCGCTCGATAGTAGGCGTGAGATTGAGAGCGATGGCTTCAGGCATGGTGAACTGTGCGCATCTCATTCCGGGCTTTTGGAGTTTGAAGTTTGGAGTTTGAAATTTCAGAGAGCGTGGATGTGCCAGCGCTCGGGTAGCGGACGCCCCTCGAACGAGCGACGTATTCCGGCAGCGTGCTCCAGGCTCTTGACACGCAGATGATCGGCGCCGCGAGGGTAGCCCAACTCGACCAGAAGGTCACCGGCGGCCGCCTCGAAACGCTCCACATCCTCGGGGAGCATCTGCAATCGCCAATCCCTTAGCCCGGGCGTGGGAGGCGACCACGCATGCTTCGCATCGAGGTCAAGATCCATCCGCATTCGACCCTCGTGAAACCGGAGCATGGCCCCATCGTAAGGTACCCCCAGAAAGGCGCAGAGCGCCGCGCATTCCTCCATCGGACGGGCAACCAGGGCTTCGTAGCGTATCTCGTAGTACAGATCCTCCCCTAACGATCTCCCGGCTTCACGCCCCAGCCGCACGTGCCACTCCCACCATAAGGCCGCCGCGGACACGCGGTCCTCGCTCCAGGTCGCGAAGCGGCTCACCAGCTTGCCGGCCCTCCTCCAATTGATCGCGGATAGGCACACGTCCCGGCCATCCCGGATGAGATGAACGAATCGGGCACGCGGCCACAGGCTATGGAGGGTGGGTATGCTCAGCACGTATTCTACGGTCTTGTTTCCCACGAGAGCCTTGCCTCGGGCTTCCCCGTACCGATCGAACAATAATGTGATTAACCTGGCATACGAGAGAGGGTGACCCGATGCAAGCAGACCCTCGAGCTCCTGCCGGCTCAGTGGAAGGCGGGTGTATCTGCCGAGACCGCCCTTCTCCAATAGGTCTTGGATGAACGCCGGCGTAACCAGACCCTCCGGCGTCAGGCCCTCCCGGTTCTCGTATCGCCGAGGGATCCATCCGATTTCTGGGATGATGGCGATCTGGGGATGAGCGTCTACCATGCGTAGCAGCAAGGTTGTTCCCGAACGCGGACAACCCACGATGAAGACAAACGGGTTAGTCATCTAAGCACCTCCATTCCCCTCTCCTGTCGCTTGCCACCTGCCCTCGCCTGCTGTGTGCGGGGGTCGCACGCTGTCTGCGGGGGTCTTCGACGACGCAGCTCCACTCCCCTCTCCTGTCGTCTTCGACGGGAGAGGGGCCGGGGGTGAGGGCCGATGCACGGCGTTCCTCCCCCATTCGATAAGCTGCTGGCATTGCTCGTCGTCGATCTGTCCGCATCCGACGACCAAATGGAAGTGGCAGGTCTTCGCCTGTATGCGAACGTTCAAGCCGTGGCCGGCCTCGGCGTGCGCCGGGTCCGCCTGAAAGGTTTCCTCGTCGCAGGCCAGTCCGATCCAGACGCCGACGTCCTCGTTGCGGAAACCGAACCATGTTCTCCCCTGAGAAGGACTCAGCCCACGGCGGCCTTCGCGCAACAAGCGATAGTAGTCCGGGGAGAGACACGCTTCCACCGCAAGGCCGCCGCACCCACCGGGCAGGTGATAGCAGACCACGAGGGCAGGAGCATCCGGGGCCATGATCACGCTCTTGTGCGTCCCGAACAGGCGGCTTCCGTGCTGGACGTTGGTCATCTCCACGCCGGGGGCTGTTTCTCCCACGGCTGAGACCTGATAGCGGTCGTGCTCGGAGCCCACATCCACAAGGGCGCCGGGGTGGTTGGGCGGCCAGTCCATATACCGGTTCAGTTCCTGCTGGAAGTTCCAATCGTCGGTTGGGTTACCGATGACCAGAGCGCCGCCTTGTGACGTCAGGTTAAACAGGTAAGCCAGCCGTCCACCGTGGGAGGGCGTTATTACCGCGTACAGGCGTTCGCTGCGCATGACCACCTCATCTTCGCCATCGTCGTCGATGTCTATGATCCTTGCTGAGGGCGACCGCCCTCGCCGGGCGCCTGCGGCCCAGCGCGCAGCGGCGGCGATCACCAGGGAGGCACGGGCGTGGCTGGTCACTGCCCGCGCCCAGGGGGCCGGAGCACGGGCCCCTTCAGCAGGGTCATGCCAGGCGGTTTCGTAAGCAGAGGCCATGAGGTGCTTCCAGGCCAGGGTCAGCAGCCGGCTATCGGCACCCTCTCGCTCCGCTGCACGCACTGCATTCTGAGCCGAGGCCAGGTATCGTCTATAGGGCGACCAGGCCGCGCTTTCCCACCAGCCGCGATAGTCCTCGCCGGCTTGCCAATTCTGCGCCAGCTCGAAGAACGCGCCGGCCTCCAACACGCGCTCTCCTTTCGGTGGGCGGCCGTCTAGCCAGTCAGACAGGAGGACAGGAGCCACGTCCTCCCGGGAGATGATCCAGCGCAGGAAAGCCTCGTATCGCTCAAGGGCGCCAGGCTCCCAGCCGCCGACGCCGGCCGTCTTCTCAAGGTCGTCGGCGTAGACGAGGAGCTTGTCATCTCCGCCGTCCTGGGCAAGCGCCTCAATCGTCTCCTCCAGGCAGCGCCAGTGGTCGGGGAGCCGCGGAGGTATCCAGTAGCGCAGGTTAGCCGATATAGGCACGATCCCTAGGCCGTTCGCTCCGGCGATGCGGTAGACTGTATAGGTTTCGGCCTGTCCGAACCCGCCTTCCAGCCTCCTGAGCGTAGTCGAAGAGCCTGCCCTGAGCGAAGTGAAGGGACGGTGTCCGTCAGGGGAGGCGGCCATCGAGCCGAAGGGCCTGCCCTGCGAAGTCCCCGACCGAAGGGAGTGGGGAGCGAAGTCGAAGGGTCCGGTCGAGTCGAATAGCGCGCGCGGGCTTCCCGAATAAGAGCCGTTGATAGGATACAGCAGCCGGTCGTCCAACAGGACATAGCGGAAGCCGCCATTGGCCAACTGTCTACTGGTTATGACAGGAGCTAACCTTGCCGTGTCCCAGACGCGCTCGGGCACCCAGCAGACTTTGACCTCGCTGGGCGGGCAGCACAGGTGATGATGGCACAGCCAGAGGTGCTCATTGAGCTGCCGCAGATTGAAGGCGGGTGGGAACATCAGCATCACGTTTTCGGCGTAGGTGCCCCCGATCAGGGCGACCAGCCCTTTTGCACACAGGGTACGCACCAGCGTCAGGAACCACGGGCAGTGCCAGGCGATGGCCTCGATCAACGCGCCGCTCAAGTGGAGGTTGGCGCAGACGCCGTACCTTTCGTGGAGGCGCAAGGCTGCTGCGTAGCCTTCTACGACCTCCAATATCCCCTGCCGGTTGTCATAGCCCTCGGTGATAAGATACTGATTCGCATGGTGCACCAGAGCCACCGGTACGATGTGTGAAGCTCGCATCCCGTTCATGGTCCAAGCATCCTGCTACGGGCCTCTACGGGAATTGATATGAAGACGCTCGAGCGTCGTCGGTCCATCGCTATGCAGCCATTCTTCGATCAGGTCGGGCCACAGATCAAGCAATTCGACGCGATTGTTGCGCAGCGTGCATAGCTCATAGTGGAGGCTCTGAAGGAAGGCGCGGGCAACCTGCGCCGCCACCCGTGTCCAGGTCGCCGGGCCGCCGACCTGATAGTGTCGCCAGAAGGCTAAGCCAGCGCGTGCCCCGGGGGCGAAATCCCCGATCTGGAAATACGACATGATTAACAACTGGCCGATGGCGTAGCCAACATCGAAGGCTGCCTCTCGCAGACCCATGGTGTCGAAGTCGATCACCGTCGTGAGCCCGGGAGTCAAGAACACGTTCTTGGGGTGGTAATCGCCGTGCGAAGGCAATAGCGGGACGCCTTCGGCGCGGAGGACCTGTATCAGCCGCTCGGCCACCGGCTCAAGCCGCGAAGCGTGCTCTGGGAACGACGAGGCAAGCTCGTGGGCAAAGCGCTGTGCTGAGTCGACGTCACCCATCCAGCTCTTGGCTTCCGCGCTCACAGGACTGCGCTGGAGCTGGACAAGCCAGGCGCCGGCCTGGGCAGAGACCGCTGCCAAGGCTCGCTCGTCCCCTCGAAGAAAACTGGCCCATGTTGCCCCTGGAGCATTCGCTTGTAACAGAGCGCCTTGCTCAGGAAAGTATCCATAGGGTCGTGGCACGCAATACCTGGCCGGTGGCCGGAAGCCGGCCTCCCACAATTTCTGCAGCGCTCTCAACGCCTTGGTTCCGCGGTCACTTCCATAGAACTTGGCAACTATCTCCGTGGTCTTGACACGTCTGTCCGCCCTATTCTGGTAGGATATGAGGCAGAAGGCGATGCGCTTGCGCCGCTGCTTCCGCACCTCTGTGACCTGGCATGACAGCAGTCGCCAGGCGCCAGCGCTTAGCTCCGGGATCGTCCTGGCCAGGAGCCTGCGTCCAAGGTCGCCGTTGACAAGAGCATCCACGACCGTGTACAGATCGTCGTCGACAGCAGCGCCCTCCAGCAAGTTCTGGGTTTTGGCCCGGGCGCCATATGTCGAGACCATCTCGCGGTTAATGTGTAAGGCTTGGGCAACAGCATGACGGTCCATAATGATCAGTCTCCTGTCGATCATCGCCAGCTCCTCGGGCATAACGCTCGAGGAATTTCGACACTTGATAGGTCGCGATTCCACGTGGAAAGTCACGGCCTGATGACTGTGGCTGAAGACGCTGGCAACGTGTGGGTACAGATGGGTGGCTGGCCCGATACATATTACCGTGAAGAGTGACACCTCGACATGGGGCGATGGTACGCTGTGGGAAGATGGTACGCCGTCGGAGATGGTACGCCGTGGGAAGATGGTACTATTACGTGGGCCGCGACGAGCAACTCATCGGCCTGCTCGAAGCCGCGCTCGGAGCACCCATCGCCGAGGGGCCGGCCATGCCGACCGGTCCCGGCGAGCCGGTCGCTGCGCTGACGAAGGCGCTCGACGAGCGCGACTGGGCTGCCCTGCAGGCGCAGATGGGCGACCCGTTTGTCATCGGCTACTGGCGGTCGGAAGGCGTGTCGCTCAGCCCGCAGGAAGCCATCGAGCAGTTGCAGACAAACTTGCTCTCTGCCGACGCCACCCTGACCTATACGACGGACGAGAGCGAGTTCCCGTCGCTGGATGGCACGCCGCTCGGGTCGATCTGGGGGCCGGACGTCAAGGTCGTGCAGCCCATCTTCAGTCAGGGCTGGGGACCGGACGGCAAAGGTGAGGCGATCCTGGCCGTGGCGGAGCAGCCCGACGGATCGACGTACTGGTATGGCATGATTTACGCGCGCGAGGGATTCGATTAGACGGCCAACCGGCGCTATCACGCCCACACCATCCTCGCTGCGCGCAACGCAGAAACCCGGTTTCTCCAAGAAACCGGGTTTCTCATTTCTGCGATGATGGGTGTAAACTCTTAGCCCAATGGCCGACGCTACCTCGCCACGCCGCATATTTGAGACTCGCCTTGCCGAGCTGGTCGAGAAGTTCGAGCGCCACCGAGGCACCTACGTGCGCGCCGACTATCCCGAATCGCAGGCGCGCCTCGACTTCGTCGATCCGTTCTTCGAAGCTCTGGGATGGGACGTGCGCAACGAGGCCGGGCTGGGGCCGGCCGAGCGCGAGGTCGTCGTCGAGCAAGGTGAAACGGCGGGCCGCCCCGATTACAACTTCCGCCTCGACGGGCACACCGTCTTCTTCGTCGAGGCCAAAGCGCCGCACGTCTCGCTCGAACGGACAGACGTGGTGATGCAGGCCAAGCAATACGCCTGGAACTCGAAGGACGTGTTCGTCGCGGCGGTCACCGACTTTGAAGAATTCCGCCTGTACGATGCAACCGTCAAGCCTGACCGAAAGCATCCCAACGTCGGCCTGATTTTCGCGCACCGCTACGGCGACTATCTCAAGCCGAAGGTGCTGGACGATCTGTGGCTGCTGTCGAAAGAATCGGTCGCGGCGGGGTCGATCGACCAACTGCTCGAGATGTCGAGCGTCAAGCGGCGCCAGCGCATGCCGGTCGACGAGGCTTTCCTCGACGATCTGAGCGGCTGGCGCGAGCAGCTCGCCAAGGCCGTGTACAAGACACACCCCGATCTGGCCGTGGCTGATCTCAACAGCGTCGTGCAAGTGTTCCTCGACCGCCTGGTGTTCATCCGCATCGCCGAAGATCGCGGCATCCTGAAGCCGCGCGGACTGGAAGACATCGCCCGCCTGTGGGAGCACAGCGGCAAGCGCCGCTCGATCGTGGCCGACCTCAACGCGCTGTTCCATGAGGTCAATGCGCTGCTCAACGGCGAGATTTTCAAGCCGCATCCGTGCGAAAAGATCGACTGGGACGCCAGCGCGGACCTTGTCGTCAAGATCGTGCGCGGCCTGTACGATGGGCCGTACAAGTTCGACTACATCGGCGTCGAATTGCTCGGCTCGATCTACGAGCGCTACCTGGGCAAGACGATTAGGGTCACCGCGACGCGCGCCATCGTCGAAGACAAGCCCGAGGTGCGCAAAGCGGGCGGCGTGTACTACACGCCCAAGTACATCGTCGATTACATCGTCGATCAGACCGTGGGCAGGCTGATCGAGGGCAAGACGCCTGCGCAGATCGCCAAACTGCGCATCCTCGACCCGGCCTGCGGCTCCGGCTCGTTCCTGCTGGGAGCGTACCAGAAGCTGCTTAGCTACCACCAGCGCTACAAGGCCGAGCACCGGGCGAAGAAGCGCGAGGCGCCCGCGCAGCCAGAATTGATCGGCGCGGGTGACAGCGGCGAGGTCAGGCTCACGCTCGAAGAGAAGGCCGCCATTCTGCGCAACAACCTCTACGGCGTGGACATCGACCCACAGGCCGTCGAGATCACGATGATGAGCCTGTACATCAAGATGCTGGAGGGCGAGCGCGGGCTGATCGCCGGGCGCGGCGTGCTGCCGCCGCTGAAGGACAACATTAAGTGCGGCAATTCGCTGATTGGGCACGACATCCGCGACGTGCCGGACATCACCGACGAAGACCTCGACCGGATCAATCCGTTCGACTGGAATAGCCGGCGCGAGGGGTTTGGGGAGATCATGGCAGGGGGCGGGTTTGATGCGGTGATTGGGAATCCGCCGTACGTACTCCTACAATCTCTGGGCCTACCCTCAGTTCAGAAGTATCTTGTCAACCGGTACAATAGTGCCCGCTATAAGGTCGACACCTATCAAGTTCTCATAGAACAGGCTTGTCTGTTATCCAAGCAGCGTGGATTCGTCAGCTTCATTACGCCGAATACTTTCCTGAGGAATAAGTACGCAATTGCACTGCGCGAGTTGCTACTTGAGAATACTGAGATAATTCACCTTCGTTTGTATGATTACAGAGTGTTCGCAGGTGCAAGTGTGGACACCGTTATCACGGTTTTGAGGCGCACGGACAGGCCAAATCCGGCCCATAAGGTATCGATAGACAGGGCAATCTCACCGGCAGACATTCAGGCCGCTGGCGAAATCAGTCAAGTTAAGTGGTCTGCCCGTAGTGATAAGAACTTTGATCTACCAGGCAGTCAAGCTGGCAGACAACTCATTGAGAAGATCGATGCATGCGCAACACCGCTCGGCAACTTCGCCACCGCCTACTTTGGGATTCAAACACACAGCCGCGAAAAGTACGTCCAGCCGTATCCATCTGGTTCTGGGTGGAAGCCAGTGCTCGATGGAGGCAACATTAGTCGCTACTTCCTTATGCCCCCAGTGGAATATGTTTCCACGGAACCGCGAGCTATAAAAAGCGGCGGTGACTCGACAGTCTATGAAAGAGAACGTATAGGGGTCCGGCAAATAGGAAAGCGACCGATCGCGACACTGCTGCCCGGTGGCTGGTACTCGCTGAACACGATCTACAACATTTTCTTCACTCGCAACGTCGACTACTCGCTGAAGTTCATCTTGGGGCTAATGCTATCCAGTCTCTTCGGCTGGTACTGGGAGCAGCGTTTCTTTGACCAGAAACAGACTTTTCCGAAAGTGAAGAAGGCTCCCCTTTTGTCGCTTCCTATACGGAATATCGATTTCAACAATCCTACTGACCGCACCCGCCACGACAAGATGGTGTCGCTGGTTCAGCGCATGCTTGACCTGTACAAGCAGAAGCAATCCGCCACGAGCGATGCGGCGCGGGCGCGCCTCGAGCGCGAGATCAACGTCACAGACGAGCAGATCGACAAGGTGGTATACGAACTGTACGGGCTGACCGAGGAGGAGATCAAGATCGTGGAAGATGCCCGGTAGCACTCGGCTAAGCCCGGCGGAGGATCTCTGTCCGTTCATCGCCGGGTTATATCGTCGCGCCCAGGATGCCATACGCGCGGCGCGAGCACTCCTTTTTGGTTGAGCATGACCGGTATTTTGTGTTACACTTGATTCAGCCGCTTGAGCAGGAGGTGTCAACATGAGCGAGGCAGCAGCTTCCGTTGAAAAGCGCGTGCGGCTCTCACCACATCGCGCAGATCGCCTGAGGCGTCTGGCTCAGGCTCGCCACGTCAGCGAGGACCAGATCGTCGAGAAAGCGCTTGACATACTGTTCAGCCTGGCAGACCTCCTCGACCAGGATGCCGAGCAGCGCGGCTGGTCGCTGCTTTCAGAGGAAAGCTTGCAGTACGTCTGGGACAACGAGGAAGACGCTACGTACGACAACTGGAGAGAGTTGTATGACGTTCCAGCGCGGTGACGTGGTGTTGGTGCCTTCTGCGTTGAAGCCGGTGCTCTTCACGCTCGATCCCGCTCGCGTGCTCCACCAGGTCGGCGTCCTGCTTCCCGTCGATCTAGCCGAAGTCAACGATCGCCTGCGCCGCGCGTTGGAGCTGTAGACACGGCGTCCACGAACCGCTTCACCTTGCTCGCTTCACCTTTTCTGCTTCGTCGGCGCAACCTATCACACAGTGGGCATTTCCATATGTAGGTCCCCGATGACTCACGGACAAATCATCATCCTGAATGGCACTTCCAGCTCGGGAAAGACCAGCGTCGTCAAGGCGCTGCAAGCGACCCTCGACCGGCCCTTCCTGGACGCCGGTATCGACAGATTCATCTGGATGCTGCCCAAACGCTATCTCGACCGCCCCCTGTGGGATGAGGTCTTGGGCCTCGCCGACAAAGCTGGCCTGCTCGGTCACCAACTGATGTCGGGTATGCATCATGCGATTGCGGCACTCTCCCAGAGGGGCAATAATGTGGTCGCCGACCACGTGTTGGTCGAGCCACAATGGCTGCAGGAATGTATCTATTTGTTTTGCGACTTGCCGGCACTGTTTGTCGGCGTGCGCTGCCCGCTAGAGGTCCTCGAGCAACGGGAGAGGGCGCGCAAGGACCGAACATTGGGCCAAGCCAGAGCGCAGTTTGACCTCGTTCATGCCCACGGCATCTACGACCTTGAGGTGGACACGTCTGTATCCAGCCCGGAGGAATGTGCTGAACAAATCAAGCAGCGACTGGAGGACAACACATCGCCCAGTGCGTTCAAACGTCTCCAACGGCAGTGGGCAACCCAGTCAGTCGTTGCAGCCTCGCCAATCCGGTAAGTGCAAAATTCGTTTTGAAAATCGTAGTCCAGTAGCCCGTCATTCGCGCCACGCTGTGTACGTTGCGCCCGGTGAGAGGTTCGCGACGTCAAGATAAGGAGCATGACGATGAAGAAGAGGTTCTATTTGCATTCAATCACACCCCTGTTTCTCGTCGTCACCAGGAGCATAGACTGCGGCCGAGAATTGCGCCGCGCCCTCTTTTTTATTGGCTTGCTGCTGCCCCTTTTCATGGTAACTTGTCGCCAGACAGAACCCACCGCCACCCCTGAATCGGCCATAACAGCCACGCCAACGGCGGCAGCGGTCACGCCGACGACAATAGCAGCCACACCAACGGTAATACGAGAGGAATCTCCAGCAGTTGAATGGGTCCTCAAGGCGAAACTACCTGAGGAGCCGGTAACAGCCGGCGTTTTCCGACTGCCCGCACCGGACAAGCCCACAGTAGCCGAGGTGCGCCAGCTCGCCACCCAGTTTGGCCTGCCAGGTGAAATCTACATACAAGAGCCACTCACGACTTATCATTTGTTCGGAGTGACGCAGACTCTCTCCGTTTCCGATGTTCCCGGTGGCGCCCAAACCCACATTTACTACCGCCCCGTCAGCGACGATTATGACCCGGCCAACCTGCTCCCCTTCGACCAGGCCGCCCCCGTCGCCGCCGCCTTTCTCACCGAACGGGGTCTGCTCGACTTCCCTTACCAGGTCGTCCCTGTTCCATACTATGTCGTCCCTGCTCAATACTATAGCGACTATAGCGTGCCGCAATTTCTACGCCTGGTAGAGGGTCGTCCGGTGGTAGCCTCACCAGAACTCACGGTGGCTGTAGACACAGCCGGGCGGGTTTTTTCTATCGCTTACTTCCCGCTGTCTCCCCCCATCCCGCTGGGGGAGTATCCCCTCCTTTCGGCTCCAGAAGCCTGGTCGCGCATCCAGGCCGGAACGATCGAGGCCTTTTACTCCAACTTCTATCCAGCCGTGCCGCAAGCGGTCGAAGCCCCACCGACTGCCTGGGGACGAACGTACCGGGTCGGGCAGCAGGTTGATCTATATGGCTGGATTACGGTTTACCGGCCGGCCGAGGGCGATGGCCCGCCTCGACTTGAAATAAGCACATCCATAGGCATATTCTGGCTTCAGGCCACCGAGGCGGAACTGCGGGCGATAGCCGCGCACACCCAGGAAATCATCCATGCGTGGGGGACGGCGGTAAAGGATATCCCCAGACCCTGGGCACTGGAACTGACCGGCTGGGAAGTCATCCCACAAGCCCCCGAGATCCCGTCCCTTGCCGGCATTGCCGGAACTATTCAGCGGGCCGATGGCCAGACGCTGCTTTTGACCGACACCGGCCAGACCGTGCTGCTGCCCGATGCGCCGGCCGACCTACCCGATGGCTACAGTGTGCGGGTGACCGGTTGGAGCATCGAACCGGCTGATCGTCCTTATCCTGTCTTTGAATGGGAATCCATAGAGCGCTACGAGGCGGGGGCGACGGTCGTAGCCCCAGATCCGGGCGATCTGCCAGCCATACGCCAGGCGGTGATTACCGAGGTGGACCTGGTCTACGTCTATCAGTCCGGCGCCTACACGGGGGCCACGAACAGCGATGGGTTGGAGCTGAATCTGCTGCTGCCGGCGTGGCGCTTCACCGGCATGGCTGACGCCGGTGATAAGATCGAGTTCATTGTCCGGGCGGTGGCCCCTGAGCTTGTGCAACCGAAATAGGGGACTGGTGAGTAGTCCCTGGATGGGGTGCCTGCTTGTCAATGCGGACGGTACGGTCTCGAGGGTCGTGGCTGATGTGGCTGGCCAAGCCGTTCGGGCAGAAATGGCAAGCAGGACCCTGGAAGAATATGGAAGCGTTGATCGCAGCTCTTCTCCGATGAGAGACTGTAGCTGGAGACTCGGCACTCACACTGGAGAACAGTCATGGTTAGGAAAACCGATCTGATCCGAATCATCTTACTGCTGATCACAATCAGCGCCCTCGCAGGCTGTACACCCCGTATTGAGCCGACGACGCCAACGCTCGTGCCTACCCAAACCCCGAGCACGATTATCATATCCTACAAAGGAGTCACCCTGCCGGCCCCCAGACCCGGTGGAGGGCCTATAGTGCCCCCGGCATGGCTGGTCGCCGGCAACGTAGCGGCGCAAGGATCCTCCGGCAGCTACGTAGTGACGATGATAGATAAGGGGAAATGCTGCCTGACCGAGCACGGGGACGCCCCGCCGCCGCCACTGTATCCTGACCTCGCCACCGCCACCCTCGCGGCCGATGAGCAAGCGGTCATCGTCATTGGCGCTGGGTCGATCAAGGAATTCCATGCTACAGTGCGACCCTGGACTGACGAGCCTGCCCTCTACTCCGGTGCGGAGCGCGAGCTAAAGGCCGAGGCGGAACCCGCTGGGAACGCGACCGCTTTCGTGCTGGAGCCCACTGGCGAGGCAGGCGACTTGCTGTTGCTGGTTTCGATCATCTTTCCGGTCGACTTCGATCCAAACTACCCTGTGGACAACTCGGCGAGCTACCTGTGGCGGCTCAATCCAGACACGGAGCCGGTTACGCAACCTGCATCCTTGCCTGCTCGGGCTGTTTATCTTGTTCAAAATCCAGGTCAGCTTTCCTTGGATGATTTACAAACACATCCCGAAGTCGCGGTTACGAATAGTTTCAATGAAAGGATATGACCAAGAGCCAACCGTTGAAGATATTCTCAACATTACCAACGCGTTGATGGAAGGTAAGGCCGGCCCATGAACTGTCTCAATCACGAAGAAGGAAGAGCAAAGTGAACCCCAAACCTTTTGTCGTTTTTGCACTTTCCCTGATCCTGCTGGGTGCAACTGGCTGTCTCCAACATTTGACACCTGACTCAACGGCAACCTCCGTTCGATCGACCTTCATATCGTTGCCGCCGACGCTTACTTTGCTGTCCCAAATACCAACGGCAACACCTACGCCGCAGCCAACACCTAAACCTACTCGGACCATGAGCTGGATTACCCCTCTGCCCGCGCCCATCCATTCGCTGCGACTGAAGGGACAGGTGGCGCACACAATCATGCTTGACCAGACACACGTTTATTGGATAGTGGACGGAGACTTCGCTCACATCTTTCGCTACCCCCTGGAGGGTGGAGAAGTGGAGACGATCGCCACTTCGCAGTTCGCCGATGGAGATTTGCAGAGGGATCGTCCAATTCGTACTGGCGATTGGCTGATTGTTCTGGACAGCCGAACGGTTGACGATACGGTGTGGGTATTGCACGCACTGAGCTTAACCGATCAGAGCGACTCCGTTGTCACACAAGGGAATGGCTCTACAGTAATGCGGGGATTGGCTGCTGATGGAGATTGGGTGGCCTGGACGCTGCTGGAAGAGAGTGCATCATGCACGAGCACGGGTGCGCAGACCGTCCTGGCGGTACATAATTTGAAAAGCGGCGAGCAACGTGAACTGGACCGCGCTTGTAGTGACAAGTACATTTGGTTTTCGCCCGGCCTTTCGGGGAATCGCCTCGTCGCCGGTCATTCTGGCGTCGTGCAACTATTTGACTTGGCCTCTGGGCAGCGCACAACGCTGACAAATGGCGAGTCGTGCGATCCCACTGTCTCAGACGTGTGGATCGTCTGGACAACCGCCGAGTGCGGCGGGTGGGATGCCACCGATGTTGTCTATAACCTGCAGAGCGGCGAAAGACGAATCGTGCATGGCCCCGGTGAACCCAGCGTTCGTCACGGCCAGACCGGGCGCTGGCTATACTGGCTTCCACCAAGTCCAGGGAGACCCTTAACCATCTACGATCTGGAAACGGGCCGGATGCTAATTGTGACTACACTCGGCGATAACGAAATCATTCGGGACGTGGTCATTCACGACAACATGATTGCCTGGGCGCGCGACCTTGATCCCTCTACTGCCGCAGTCCACGATAGCGTATTAGAGTGGCGCACGCTGTTGCCTTCACAGCCCACGACTCTGTCGTCCGTCGAAATCCCGACCTCTTGCGTGGCGCACAGCGAAGACAGCGCGCCGTATTTCAATCTGACCGACGGATATTGCTTGCTTTACCCCGCCCACTTTCGGGTCTACGATGTCCGTCCCGGAGTCGCCGGCTTTTACGTTCCGCCGCCGGAGCAGACCATCGATCCGGTATTCGGCGCGCTGTCCATCCTCGTCGAAGGCCCGGCCGCTGGGCGCACGCTCGCGCAGGTGGTTGACCACTACGTGAGTGTGTACCAGTCCGGGGAAGGGGTGGTGGTTACCCGCTCGACGGCGACCCTCGGCGGTGAGCCAGCCGAAGTCGTCGAGGGCCCGGGCGACCCCGTCGGATCACGACAGGTGTTCGTGCTCCACAACGACACCATTTACCATCTGGGCATGTATCCCGTCGACGAAGCGTTTCCGCAGGCGGCGCCGTATGTAGAGGCGGTGTGGCAGGCCGTCTCCGCCTCATTCACCTTTCTGCCGGAGGAATTCGTGGCGGCGCTTTCGAGCTGCCGGATGGAAACGATCATGCTGCTCCCTATCTCAACCTCACCGATGGCTATTGCCTGCTCTACCCGATCAGCCTAGGCGTAAGCGTGCAAGTCGCATCCCACGGCGTCGTGTTCTCTGGCCTGCTGAACGAAGTGGGTCCAGAGCCGGCGATGATCGACCTGGTTGTCCATGCCGGGGAATCAGCCCATGGCCGCAGCGCAGCTCAGGTGGCAACAGACTATCTGACGCAATTTCCCACTGACGTAGCTGCGCAAGTTGTGCGCACCCCGATCACGGTTGGAGGCCAGCCGGGCGAGAGGATTGACAGAGTGCCCGGCTACACCCAGACGCGACAGGCATTTGTCGTCTATAACGACCGGGTGTACGAATTCACTCTGTCCCCCTACAACGATCCAGCTTCTCAGACCTACCAGGCGAAGGCCGAGGCCGCCTGGCGAATGATCACAGCCTCGTTTGTCTTTGTTACCTACCCATGAAGGAGCCGACCCATGTTTTCGAACATCTCGATGAATCGAATGATCCTGCTCCTGATCACAATCAGCGCCCTTGTAGCTTGTACAACCGGTACTCCGCCACAGACGCCGACGGCCGTGCCCACCCCGACGGGCGCGACCGCACCGGCTACGTATAATGGATTGCCGCTACCGACGCCCAGGCCGGCTGAAGCAGGTCTCTCTCAACCGCCTCCCGCGTGGTTGATCGTGGGTGACAAGGCGATCACTGGAACGTTGGCCGCCGGTGGCACATCGCGTGTGCACGGCGACCCGGCTTATGCGCTTCCCGACCTGCCGACCGCCATTCTCCCTGCCGACGCGCGAGCGGTCATCGTCGTCGGTTCTCAGTCGTTCAAATCCTTCAAGGCAACTGTGCGACCCTGGAGCGAGGACGGGCGGATTGTACCGCTACTCGACGATACCGCGCGAGAGCTGAAGGCTGAAGTTCAACGCGAGGGGAACCTGACGGTCTTTACGCTTGAGCCGACCGGCGACGCGAGCGACCAGCTCTTGAACGCCAACATCACCTTCTCCGTCGACGATGCATGGGGGTTCTACTTGTGGCGGCTCAACCCCGCACCGATCGCCATACCCACACCCGTATCGCCGGGCGTGCAGATAGAGCCTGTGGTGACGGCGGGCATGATCCGCTTCCACAGTTGGTCATCCGATGGCGAGACGCTCGCCTACTGGGAATTCACCCCTGAGGAGGCCACAGTCAGTTACACGTATCCACCGGGAACCTTGAAATTCACAGTGTTTGGCTCAGGCGATCATGAGGAAGCGTTGTTTGTCGCTCAGGTCCCGTAAAAGCAGTTGACGTTACAGATCTAGCTGCTGATGACCAGGGCGTGGCGCTCTACCGCCACACTAGAGGATACTGTTGGAGATGCTCCAACGCGTCAAGTTCGATGTCGGCATCCAGAGCCGGCCAGTGAAACTGCCGGGGCGACAATCGCTGCACGTTGAATATGTGTTAAACTTGGGCGCTGGCGCGAAGCCCAGCGATGACTTCAATACCCAAGGAGCCTCTATGCCCGCACGCACCAAGCGTCTCATCACCGCCGAAGACCTGTATCGCCTGGAACAGATCACCGACTGTCGCATCTCGCCCGACGGCCGGCACGTCGTATACGCCGTCCAGCGCGTCGACAAAAAGACCGAGAAGAAATACGCCAACCTGTGGATCGTGCCCACGCGCGGCGGCGCGCCACGGTCGTTCACGTTCGGCGACCACGTGGACGCGCAGCCGCGCTGGTCGCCCGACGGCGAGCACATTGCCTTCCTGTCGAATCGCGGCGACGAGAAGCAGATGCAGATATACGTTATCCCGTTCGGCGGCGGCGAGGCGCGCAAGCTCACCGATCTGAAAGGCACCTTCGGCGCGTTCGAGTGGTCGCCCGACGGGCGGCAGTTCATCGTCCAGTTTCGTAAGAAGGACAGGGAAGCCCTGGAACGCGAGCAGGACGAAGAGAAGAAGAAACTGGGCGTCGTCTCGCGCCGCATCACGCGCGTGTGGCATAAGCTCGACGGCGAGGGGTTTCTGCCGGACGAGCGCTGGCACATTTGGACGGTCAACGCGCGCAGCGGCAGGGTGAAGCAGTTGACCGATGGCGAGGTGCACGACGAGGTGGGTCCGTGCTGGTCGCCCGACGGCAAGTCGATCGCCTTCATGTCCAACCGCCATCCCGATCCGGACTTCAACCCGGACGACGTCGACCTGTTCGTCATGCCCGCGACCGGCGGTCGGCCGCGCAAGATCGGTACGCCAGTCGGCCCCAAGCGCATGCCGGTCTTTTCTCCCGACGGAAAGTGGATCGCCTACGTCGGGCGCGAAGGGCGCGGCGACTGGTGGAAGAACGATCGCGTGTACGTCGTGGCGGCAGATGGCAAGCGCAAGCCGGTCGATCTCACCGGCCAATACGATATCCACCTCGAAAGCGGGACGCTCACCGATACCGGCGCGCCGCCGACGGTACCGCCGGTGTGGTCGAGCGACAGCCAGACGATCTATTTCCAGGTCACGCGACACGGCAGCACCGAGCTGCGCTCCGTGTCGATCGACGGCGGCGACCTGCAAACGGTGATCGGCGACAAGGGCGTCGTCGGCGCGTTCTCCTTCAGTCGTGACCAGGCTGCGCTCGCCTACTTCTTCGCCGAGATGAGCGACCCCGGCCAGGTGTGGGCGCGCGATATGGGGAGCGGCAGCTCGCGGCGGCTGACGGCCGTCAACACTTGGCTGCGCGGTATCGATCTGGGCGAGATGGAAGAGGTCTGGTTCGAGGGTGCGGCCGGCAACCGGCTGCAGGGCTGGATCCTGAAGCCGCCGCGCTTCAGCGCCCGCAAGAAATACCCGGCGATCGTTGAGATTCACGGCGGCCCTCTGTTCCAGTACGGCTATCATTTCATGCACGAGTTCCACTTTCTCGCCGCGAACGGTTACGTCGTCGCCTTCTCCAATCCGCGCGGTGGGCAGGGCTACGGCGAAGCGCACGCCAAAGCGCCGTGGCAAGCGTGGGGCACCTCCGACTACGAAGACATCATGGCCTGGGCCGACACCGTCGAAAAGCGGCCGTACGTCGACAAAAAGCGCATGGGCGTCACCGGCGGCAGCTACGGTGGGTTCATGACCAACTGGATCATCGGCCACACCGATCGCTTCAAGGCGGCCGTCACCCAGCGCAGCATCAGCAACCAGATCAGCATGTGGGGCACGAGCGACTTTAACTGGGTCTTTCAGGAAGAGATCGGGAACAAGCCGCCGTGGGAGAATCTGGAGGGTTACTGGGAGCAGTCGCCGTTGAAGTACATCGGCAACGCCAAAACGCCGACACTCATCTCACACAGCGAGCAAGACTTGCGCTGCTCGATCGAGCAGGCCGAGCAGATGTTCGTCGCGCTCAAGAAGCTCGGCGTCGACGCCGAGATGGTGCGCTTCCCGGACGAGCCACACGGCCTGTCGCGCACCGGCCGCACCGATCGGCGCATCGCGCGGCTCAACCACATCCTGCGCTGGTTTGACAAATATTTGAAGTAGACAGGTCTGGAGTTTAGAGTCCATACACAATTGCTCGGCGTGGATTGCCAAATCCACGCCTTTTCCGCTGGATTTGCCAATCCAGCGGGAGCGAGCTCTAAACTCCAGACAGGTAGACAAGTGGCAAGTAAAGAGGCACGGAGGGGTAAACCTCTCCGTGCCTCTGTGTTTGTCAGTTGAGCAGGTCGACAAACTCGTCGCGACTCAGTCCTGCGCTCTTCACGATCTGCAGCGTCAGCCCACGTCCCAGGTCACGATTATGTATTGGTACCACGACACGTTGTCCGTCTGACGCCCGCCTGAGCACAAGGTGACTGCCTGTCTGGTGATCAACTTCGAAGCCGGCGCGTTGCAAGGCCTGAATCATTTGCCGAGACGTGACGGTCGGCAGGCGAGTCATTAGGCCGCCTCAAGCTCAACGCTCACACGCCCAATAAACTGCTCATCGAAAGCCTCGACCGGTATGGGCTCCGCGTGCTTGCGGAGGCTCACACAGTACGCACTGATTGCGTCGACAGCCATCGTACGCGCTTCTTCCAACGTCCGGCCTTCCGTGAAACATCCCGGCAGCGCCGGCACGGTCACCAGGTATTCGCCTTCGGGCTGGCGCTCAATGATCACGGTAAAATGATAGGTTTCCATCGTCTATCCCCGATAGCGTGATCTCTCATTCCGCCTTATCCGTATCCGTCGGCACGGTGCCGCGCGGCGACGCATTTCTCGTCGCGCGCGGTTTCGAGCGCGGCTTGCTCTCCGCTCCGGCCAACTCCGGCTCGGCCTCCGGCACTTTGACCGCATGGCCGAACGTGATGCCCTGCTCGTTCGTATCCACGACAACCGTATCGCCGATCTTGAAGTCGCCCTTCAGCATCGCTACCGAGAGCGGCGATTCGACGAATCGCTGCAGCGCGCGGCGCAACGGGCGCGCGCCGAACTGCGGGTCGTAGCCTTCCCTGGCCAGCCACTTGCGCGCCGGGTCGGTCAGCTCGATGAACAGGCCCTGGTCGCGCAGGCGGCCGCGAATCTCGTTCATCTGCAGATCGACGATCTTCTCGACGTCTTCGATCATGAGCGTCTTGAAGATGATAATCTCGTCGACGCGATTGAGGAACTCGGGCCGGAACGCGCGCTTGAGCTCGTCCTCGATCTTCTTGTGATCGGCGATCTGCGCCGGGCCGGCGGCATCGCCGGGCCGAACGAAGCCGAGCGCGCCGCTCTTGCGCACGAACTCGGTGCCCAGGTTGCTGGTCATGATGATCACGGTGTTGCGGAAATCGACCGTGCGCCCCTGCCCGTCGGTCATGCGCCCGTCGTCCAGGATTTGCAGCAGGGAGTTCCACACCTCAGGATGCGCCTTTTCGATCTCGTCGAACAGCACGACCTGGTAGGGGCGTCGGCGCACCGCTTCGGTCAACTGGCCGCCTTCCTCGTAGCCGACGTAACCCGGCGGCGCGCCGAACAGGCGAGACACGGTGTGCTGCTCGCGGTACTCGCTCATGTCGATGCGCACCAGCGCGTCAGGGTCGTCGAACATGAACCAGGCGAGCGCCTTCGCCATTTCAGTCTTGCCGACGCCCGACGAGCCGAGGAAGATGAACGAGCCAATCGGCCGGCGCGGATCCTTGAGGCCGGATCGGGCGCGGCGGATGGCGTCGCTCAACGCCGCGATCGCCTCGCCCTGGCCGATAATCCGCTCGTGCAGCCGCTCTTCCATATGCAGCAGCTTCTCGGCCTCGGTCTCCATCATTTGCGCGACAGGTATTCCAGTGATCTGCGCCACGACCGAGGCGATGTCGTCTTCGTCCACGACTTCGTCGATGTTCTTCTCGCGCCGCCACATCTCCGCTTTCCGGCTGAATTCGTCTTCCAGACGCAAGCGCCTGGTCTTCAGATCGGCGGCGCGGGCGTAATCGCGCGTCGCGCCGGCGGCTTCTTCTTCTGCGAGCGTCCGGTCGATCTGCCCCTTCAACTCCTTCAGATCGGGAGGCAGGGTGTACAGCGCGACGCGCAGCTTGGCCGCCGCCTCGTCTACCAGATCGATCGCCTTGTCGGGCAAGTGCCGCTCCGTGACATAGCGCTGGCTGAGCTTGGCCGCCGCCACCAGCGCCTCGTCCGAGATGCGCACCTTGTGATGCGCCTCGTAGCGATCGCGCAGGCCGTGCAGCATCTCGATCGTCTCGTCGACGGTCGGCTCATCTACGTACACTGGGGCGAAGCGGCGCTCCAACGCCGGATCCTTTTCGACGTGCTTGCGATACTCGTCGAGGGTCGTCGCGCCGACGCACTGCAGCTCGCCGCGCGCCAGCGCTGGCTTGAGCATGCTCGACGCGTCGAGGGCGCCCGACGCGGCGCCCGCGCCGACGACGGTGTGCAACTCGTCGATGAACAGGATGATCTCGCCCTGCGCGCGCTGGATTTCTTCGACGGCTGCCTTGAGCCGCTCTTCGAACTCGCCCCGGAAGCGCGAGCCGGCGACCATCGCGCCCAGGTCGAGCGCGACGACGCGCTTGCCCATCAGAATTTCCGGCACGTCGTTGTTCGCGATCTTCTGCGCCAGCCCTTCGACGATAGCCGTTTTGCCGACGCCCGCTTCGCCGATCAGCACCGGGTTGTTCTTGGTGCGGCGCGACAGCACCTGGATGACGCGCAAAATTTCGTTGTCGCGCCCGATGACCGGATCGAGCTTGCTCTCTTTGGCCAGCTTGGTCATGTCACGGCTGTATTTCTCCAGCGTGCGATAGCGCGACTCTGCGCCGGGATCGGTCACGCGCTGGCCGCCGCGGATCTCTTTCACCACATCGTTGACCCGATCCTTCGTCACACCCGATTCGGCCAGGATGCGCGCCGCCGCCGTATTTTTTGGCTCGCTGAGAATGGCCAGGAAGATGTGCTCGGTCGAGATGTACTCGTCCTTGAAACGGTTGGCCTCTTCCTGCGCCAGCTCCAGGATGCGCTTGACGCGCGGCGTGATGAAGACCTGGCCGGCGCCGCCGCCGTAGATAGCCGCCTTCGGCGAGTGGCGCAGCACTTCGTCGAGCCGGCCGCGCATCACGTTGACGTCGACGCCCATCTTGTCGAGAATCTGCGAGACGACACCCTCCGGCTGCTCGATCAGCGCCAGGAGGATGTGCTCGGTGTCCACCTGATTATGCCCGAAGCGCTGAAGGATTTCGATGCTGCGGTTGGCCGCATCCTGCGCGCGCTCGGTGAATCGATCAAATCGCATCATGTTGGCTTAGCTCCGCATATCGCAAATCGCCTATCGCCTATCGCCTATCGCTTATCGCTTATCGCTTATCGCCTATCGAAGATCGCTCAGGCGCAGCGCGACCACATGACTATCTGGCTACTTGACTATCCGACTAAATTGTACCACCGATTACCCGCTGCCGCTCCAGTTGAGGAGCTTGCGCGGCGTAATTTCGACCAGCACGCTGTACTGGCCGTCCGTCACGATATTCCAGTCGTATTTCCGCTTGAAACCGTCGATCGCGCCCTGCGGCCAATCGGACATGCCGACGGCGCGCCCGACGCCCTCGAAGATGATCGGCGACGAGCCGTCTTCCAGGGCCAGCGCAACCCGACCGTTCTGCGCCATGTTCCGCGCCTTGACGCCGTTCGGATCGATACAGATGTAGACCTTGCCGTCGTGCCAGACAAACCACACCGGCGTGAGGTGCGGACGCCCGTCGGGCCGCACTGTAGCAACCCAGATGTTGTGTTCGGATTGCAGACGGTGTTCGGCACGCTGGTCGATGCGTTTCATGCTTGGCTCCTGGAGCCAATTATAACCCTCGTCACGCATCACGCTTCACGTTTCACGCTACTTCCGCCACGCGCTGCCGAAGCTCGAAGAACAACCTTGCCGACGCCCGCCTCGCCGACGAGCACCGGGTTGTTCTTCGTGCGCCGCGAGAGGATCTGAATCACGCGGCGGATTTCCTCGTCACGGCCGATGACCGGGTCGAGCTTGCCCTGGCGCGCCAACTGCGTGAGATCGCGCCCGTACTTTTCGAGCGCCTGGTAGGTGGACTCAGGATTCTGCGACGTGACGCGCGTCGATCCGCGTACCGACACGAGCGCCTGCAGAATCGCCTGCGCGCTGACGCCGCGCGCGTTCAGCATGCTGCCGAGCGCCGTGCGCGATCCGGCCAGCGCGATCAAGATGTGCTCGGTGCTGACGAAGTCGTCGCGCATCGACCTGGCTTCATGCTCTGCGGCGCTGAGCACGTCATTTGCCGCGCGGCTCAACCCGACTTGGGTATTCGACCCCGAAACGCGCGGCCTGCCCTGCAGGTCACGCTCGACGACGGCGGCGATTTGCTCGGGGCTTTGTCCTAGCTTCTGGAGCAATTGCGGCGCGACGCCCTCGCTCTGGCGCAGAAGACTCAACAGCAGGTGCTCGGGTTCGATGGCCGGGTGGCCGAACTCCTCCGCGAGCTTCTGCGATTCAAGAACGGCTTCTTGCGCTTTTTCGGTAAGCTTGTTCAGATTCATCATCTTCCTCCAATGCAAAAACATAAGCAGCAGGTAACTACTCAGCCGTCGTCATTGCGAGCGCTTTTTGCGAAGCAATCTCCGCGCTAATCAGCAAGCAGGGCCATCTATGAAGGAGATTGCTTCGTCGCAAACGACGCTCCTGCTCAGAAACTTGCGTCTCGTTGAGCTTAGGCAGGTGTTTCGACAATCGTGAATCCGAGTTTAGCCGCTTTCTTTTTGAGATGCGCGACTTCGCGCTGGCGCACTTGTTG
>DATEUJ010000069.1:0-25602 GCA_035283185.1 Anaerolineae bacterium
CCCCCGTTCTGACGGGGGGAGCCGGAGGGGGGCGGCGATGCGCGTCAGCGCCAGCCAGCGGCCCGAGGGGGAGACGCCGCTCAGCGCCCAGTCGCCGTCGAGCACGAAGCTGCGTTCGAGGTTGCCTGTGCCCGAATCGAATGCGTCGAGTCGCGTGCTCCCCGGCGGCGACGCCTGCCCTGCGAAGTCCCCGACCGAAGGGAGTGGGGAGCGAAGTCGAAGGGTCCACCCGTTGGCCAGCAGCATGTTCAGCGGGAAGATATCGCCGGACGTGAGGGCTTGCCCCCCTCGCCTGTCGCTTGCCCTCGCACGCTGTCTGCGGGGGTCTGCGACGGGAGAGGGGCCGGAGGTGAGGGCGCGGGCCGCGTAGTAATGCTGCTCGTCTGCCGAGAGTATGCCTGCCGGCAGGGTGAAGTATTCACGCCCGTCCGACATGTCATAGGCAACCAGCGGCCCTTTCGAGCCTTCGGGACGCACAAAGAAGAGTTCCGAGGGCCAGGCCATGCTCTCCAGCGCGGGAGCGGATTTGCTCTCTGTGGATGGTTGAACGGCTGCCGTGGGAGCGTCTGCCCGAACACGGCCTTCCGGTTCAGCCGTCTGGCCGGCCAGCCCCCGACTGCCTCTATCGGGGGCCAGCGCCGCAGCACTCCCAAATACTGCGAGCGTAAAGAGCAAAAGTAGTGTGATGAGCACTCGGTCGATACGGTTCATGGGTGACCTCCTCAGAATTTGACTCGTAGTAGCGACTTTAGTCGCTGCTTTGTTCAGACGACTGACCCCACTTCGCTGCGCTACTGGGTTTGCATGTCGGATTCCAGCAAATCGGGATCGTGCTTGCGGATGACGTCGCGCAGTTTGGCCAGCGCGCGGTGCAGCCGCGATTTGATCGTCCCGGCGGCGATGTCGAAGGTCTGCGCCAGCTCGGCCTCGGACAGGTCGAAGAAGAAGCGCAGGATGAGCAGGCTTTGGTCGTCGGGCTTGAGATGACGAATCGCGTCCTGCACGCGCCGTCCCCGCTCGCGGCGCAACACGCGCGCCTCGATCGACGGGTTCGCTTCACGCTCCACGGTTTCTGCTCCGAATCTTTCGGCCATGGCCTGCCGCCGCATCGACGCCTTCAGCCGGTTCAGCGCCATGTTTGTCGCGATGCGCAAGATCCACGGGCGGAAGGGCCGGCGCGCGTCGAAGCGGCCCAGCGCGTCGTAGGCGCGGATGAAGGCTTCTTGCGCCGCGTCTTGCGCGTCGGCGACGTCACGCGTAACCAGATAGGCGGCGCGGAAGGCGGCTTCCTGGTGGCTGCGCACAAGCTCGTCGTACGCGCCCACATCGCCGCGCCGCGCGCTCTCGATCAATTGGCGCTCGTCCAACCGCGTTCTCCGGAGAACGGTGGGTTCTGCTTATATTACAACGGTCGTCGAAAAGAGGTTCCGGGGTGGAGGTGGGATGTTGGACGTTGGAGGTTGGAGATTAGAGGCTGGGTGGAGAAGGATTATGAGACGATACGACCTGCTCGATCGGAAGGCCGGATACCGGCTATGCGGCTAAGGGGCGACCAGACGGCTTCGCCACCGGCACCGTGAACGCGAACGTCGAGCCTTTGCCGACCCGGCTCTCCACCCAGATCTCGCCGCCGTGCATCTCGATCAGGCTCTTCGTGATCACCAACCCCAGCCCGGTGCCGGGCATATCGCGCACAGCCGGATCGCCCGCGCGGAAGAACTTGGTGAACAGCTTGCCCTGGTCCTCTTCGGAAATGCCGACGCCCGTGTCCCGCACGGCGCATAGGACGAAGTTAGGCGCGCCGTTCGACTTGGGCTGGGCGCTGACGACGATGCGCCCGCCGGCCGGCGTATACTTGTGAGCATTGCTGATCAAGTTGGTCATGATCTGGATCAGGCTGGCGCGATCGCCCATGACCATGGGCAGGTCCTGCGGCACGGCTACGTCGAGCTTTTGCTGCCTGGCTTCGATCTGGCCCCGCGTGGTGCGCAGTGTCTCTTCGATCACGTCTTCCATCGACACCGGCTTGATGTCGAGCTTCAAACGTCCGGTCTCGATACGGCTCAGGTCCAGCAGTTTGCTGACCAGATCGCTCATGCGATCGACGTTGGAGCGTACCGTGTTGAGAAACTGCTGCTGAACGTCGGTCAATGACCCGGCCGCGCCTTTGATCATCAGGTCGGTGTAGCCCTTGATGCTCGTCATCGGCGTCTTCAGCTCGTGCGACACGATCGACACGAACTCGCTCTTGGCATCGTTGGCGCGCTTCACTTCGTCGAATAGGCGCGCGTTGGCGATGGCCGTCGCGGCGTGGTCGGCCAGGCGGATCGCGCTCTCGAATTCTACCGTGCTGAACGCGCGCGGCTGGGACGACTCCAGGTTCAGCACGCCGACGACTTCGCTGCCGCGCCGGATGGGCACGCTGATTTGAGACCGGGTCTCGGGCGACGGGGGCGCACTCTCTACATCCGGCATTGTATCGTCAAGCAGGAGGGGCAGCCCGGTGTGGATCGACTTCCCGGCGAGTCCCCGGTCGAGCGGCAGCGCCTTGCCGTCGTCCGACGCTTCAGCGCCCGAATAATCGCGGCTGGCCAGGATCAAGAGCGCATTCTGCTCTCGATCGATCATGCCGATCGACCCGGCTTCTGCGCCGCTCACACGCAGTCCCCAATTCAACGTCAGGCGCATGACGCGCTTGAAGTCGAGCGACGTATTTAGCTCGCGGTCGATCTCCTGCAGCGTGCTCAGCTCTTCGACGCGCCGCGCCAGCGCCAGGTCGGTGCGGTTGAACAGCTTCGCGTTTTCCACGGCCACGGCGGCGTTGCCGGCGAACGATTCCAGAAGGGTCTGGTCGTCTTCGCTGAACGGCGTGCCGTCGCGCTTGTTGAGCACCTGGATCACGCCGATGACTGTGTCGCGTGACTTCATCGGCACGGTCAGAAGGGCGCGCGTCATGAACTGGGCGGTCTGGCCGACGCCGGGCAACCAGCGCTCGTCTCGCTGCGCTTCGTTGACGATCTGGGGGCGTCCGGATTGCGCCACGGAGCCGACGATGCCGGCGCCGGGCGGCAGGCGCGTGCCGGCCAACTGATCCTTGGCTGGGCCGAGAATGACCTCGAAGACAAGCTCCTGGGTCGTCTCGTCGACCAGCAGCAGCGAGCCGGCTTCGGCATCCAGAATCTCGACCGCCTTCTCCATGATCCGGTTGAGCACGGTGCGCAGGTCGAGCGAGGACGTGATGCTTGCCGAGACTTCGTTGAGCACTGTCAACTGGTGCGCGCGATCTTCGGTGATTCGGAACAGCCTGATCTTCTCCAGCACGCTGGCGGCCTGATCGGCAATGGCGGAGAAGATCTGGAGCTGCTCCTCGCCGTAGGTCACGTCGGGATCGAACGACGAGACGTTCATGACACCCAGCACCTGATCGCCGGCGTTGAGCGGCACACCCATCCAGGCGCGGCCAGGCTTGCCGCCGGGCGTAATGCCGCGTCGGAGACATTCCTGCACGTAGTCGGTGGTGGCGATCGGCTGGCCTGCCCGGACGATCGCGCCCGTGAGGCCGACGTCGAGTGGCCACTCGTCGTCGGGTTTCAGCCGCTCGCCGTTCTCGACGTAGAACGCGAAGCGCATGGTGTTGCGGCTCAAGTCGGCGAGCGCGATATAGAAATTGGACGTGTCCAGCACCCTGCTTGCCTGCGCGTAAATCAGCTCCAGGATGGCATCCGGATCGACCCTGAAGTTGACTCCCTGGCTGACCTGGCTGAGCGCGTTCAGCTCGGTCACCCGCCGCTGGAGATCGGCGTGAGCCATTGCGCGCTCGAGCGCCAGCGTCGTTTGATCGGCCAGCGCCTCGAGGAAGCTCAGCTCGTCGGTGGTATACGGCTGTCCCGACGCCTTAGCGCCCAGCGCGACCCAGCCGTTCAGTCGATCGCGCCTGTGCAGCGGGACGACGAGCGACGCGCCCATCGCCTCCAGGCGCGCGCTCTCGCCCGCGATCGGCTCGGGCAGCGGGCGATCCGGCTGGATGTACCACGGCTCGTGACGGTCGCTCAGCCAACGCGCCAGCGGACTGTCCCACGAGCAGCGTGCCAGCAGCGGGGACAGCTTGCCCGTCTCGCCTTGCGACGCGTGCAGCAGGTAGGATCGCACGCGCGGATCGCCCAGGTACACGCGCAGCGGATCGGGCTTGAGCGTCTCGCCGATCGCGGCGGTCAACAGCGCCACGATCGAAGCGAGATCGGCCGCGCCGGTGAGATCGTGACTGTACGCTTGCAGAACCCCGTGCACGTCGATGCGGGCGGGGAAGAACATTCGATCGACGGCGAGCTGCACCCGTTTGCGCAGCGGATCGAGCAGCACGGCGACGACCAGTACGAAGACGGCCAGCAGGCCGGGATTCGACATCAGTGCTTGCGTGTTCTGCGCCAGCGCGCCGATCACCGCGATGACGAGGAAATAGGCGCCCACGACGAGGGCGACGACGATCGCGTACACCAGCGCCCGGTTGAGGATGAGATCGACATCGAGCAGGTGGTAGCGCACCAGCGCATAGGCGATCGACAGTGGGAAAAGGACGAGGGGCGGGAAGTAGATCAGCGGATCGAACGGCGCGGTGACGCCTACTACGCCGGCGATGATCCAAAAGGCAAAGGGCGCAAAAGCGACTACCGAGCCGAGCAGTATGATGCGGCTCTGCTGTCGCACGACGGGTGAAGTGGAACCCAGCCGGCGGTAGACCAACATGCCGTAGAAGACCGCCAAACCCAGCGCGATGAACAGGTACAGCAGCCGCCAGGCAGTGACGTAGGCCCACGGCTGGCTCAGATCGGACTGCACCGTGAGCGTGTATGCCATCAGGGCAGCGACGGGAACGTAGGGCAGCAGGCGCAGCACGGGCCGGCGCAAGACGAAGCGCGGCTCCTGGGGGAATACGAGCGCCAGGTGTATCACGGCGCCGCCGGATAACGCGAGGCCCAACGCCCACAGTACCAAGAACACGTGCGTCGTGTTCAGGTCGAGGTAAACGGCGAGCGTGACAGCGACACAGGCGCTGAAGAAGGTAAAATTTAGCCCGGCGCGCTGGTGGCCTCGGAGGCGGAAAACCCACAGCCCGATGCCGAGATACACCAGCCCGATCAGGTAAGGCAGCCAGAACAGCCGCAAGAGGTCGCCCTGCGGGAATGGGCCGAGGCTCGCGGTGATGGAGCCGGGCTGCGGCGTGCCATCCGGGGCGCGTCTCAAATATGCGATTTGAGCGCGGCTGCCTGGACTATCCGCGACTTCTGCCAGCGCCTGGTCGAGAGCGACCTGACTGTCGATCGTGAGACCGTTGATCGACTCGACGTGGTCTTGCACGTTCAGCCCGTCAGGCGAAGGCCCCCAGCCTGTGCCCCGGCTGTCGTTGACGTTGAAAGTCTGCTCCAGCATGACGCCGAGGAAAACCGGCTGGCCCGCCCAGCGGTAGGCCAGCAAGGGTGCGGCGACATACACGGCGGCGGCGACCACCAGGCTGAGGAGGACGAATCGACGCGAGTAACGCGCGGCGGGCCTTTCGGTCGAAGCAGTTGAAGCGGCTGAGACGTCTGCCACTCAAAACCCCTGGCGTCAAAAATGCCGATTCATATGACGCCTTTGGGTGACTACTCAGGCGGACCCTTGCGAAGGTTTCGAGCGCGCTTGCCAGCGTGTACCGTCTGCCTTACAGCGCCAGTTTTGTCGGCGAATCTGCCCTGAACCTTCGCAAGGGTGAGTAGTTACGCCATCTGATTCTAGCATGGTGATATACGTTTGTCTACCGGACAGTTCGGTTACGGTTTCGTTTCGCGGCTTCACCCTCTGACATGGTCAAGCTTGTCCTGAGCGAAGCCGGCCCTGAGCGTAGTCGAAGGGTCGAAGGAATGGTTGGCAAGAAGTTGTCCCGAATGTGACAGTCTTCCCCAGCCCTTGTGAGTGTTGTATAATCCCTTGAGATCGCGTCGATCGACAACACCGGGCATGCCGTTTCAGCGACGAGCCTTCCCGAGGAGCATGGATGGATAGAAAAATTCGCGTTTTGATCGCCAAGCCGGGATTGGATGGGCACGACCGTGGCGCAAAGGTGATCGCCCGCGCGCTGCGCGATGCGGGCATGGAAGTGATTTATACGGGCTTGCGACAGACGCCGGAGATGGTTGCCGAGGCAGCATTGCAAGAGGATGTCGACGTTGTCGGGCTGTCGATTCTGTCCGGCGCGCACATGACGCTCGTGCCGCGCGTCGTCGATCTCCTCAAGCAGAAGGGGCTGGATGACGTGCTCGTGTTCGTCGGCGGCATCATTCCCGATGAAGACGTGGCGCCTCTCAAGGCTCTCGGCGTCAGAGGCATCTTCGGCCCCGGGGCGAACACGACCGAGGTCGCGCGCTTCATCGTCGAGCAAGTCGGGTCTGCCTGAAATGCGCCAGGCGCGACGCTCTCCACGCGAACTCGTCGACGGCGCGCTAGCCGGCGACCGCCGCGCGCTGGCGCGCCTGATCAGCCTGCTCGAGGGCGATTCGCAGGCGGCGGCCGAGTGTAGGGTCCACCTGCATCCGCGCGCGGGTCGGGCAGCCATCGTCGGCGTCACGGGCGCGCCCGGCACCGGCAAGAGCACCCTGGTCAACGAGCTGGCAAAGGCGTTCCGCCGCAGAGGCCGAACCGTGGGGGTCATCGCGGTCGATCCGACGTCGCCGTTCAGCGGCGGGGCCATCCTCGGCGACCGCATCCGCATGCGCGACTTGTCCGGCGACGACGGCGTGTTCATCCGCTCGATGGCCACGCGCGGCAGCCTGGGTGGACTGGCCCGCGCGACGGCCGACGCCGCCTGCGCGCTGGACGCGGCTGGCTTCGACGTCATCCTGATCGAAACGGTGGGCGCCGGGCAGAGCGAAGTCGACATTGCGCGCACCGCCGACACTGTGCTCGTCGTCGAAGCGCCGGGCCTGGGCGACGAAGTGCAGGCGATCAAGGCCGGCATCCTCGAAATCGCCGACGTGCTGGTCGTGAACAAGGCGGATCGCGAAGGCGCGGAGAACACCTTTCGCGCGCTGCAGGCGATGCTCGACCTGGGAACTGCGCCGCGCGCGGCGCGCCACCACGGCCGGGTGATAGAAGTCCCCGATTCTTCCCCGGCAGACGACCAAGCCTCCGGCTGGCCCCCGATAGAGGCAGTCGGGGGCTGGCGCCCGCCGATCGTCAAGACAGTCGCCATAGAAGGCAAAGGAACCGACGAGCTGGTCGCCGCTATCGATCGCCACCAGGCGCACTTAGAAGCAAGCGGTGAAGGTGCGGCGCGGCGGCGCCAGCGCGCCGAAACCGAGCTTGAGACGATTTTGCGCGAAACGCTTCTGCAGCGGTTGAGGCAGCAGGTAGGCCGGGTTGGGCTGGACGGCGTCGTCGATCGGGTCGCATCGCGCGAGATCGATCCATACACGGCGGCGCGCACGCTGATCGACGGCTAGACCCGGTAGATCCATAGTTGGTAGTGACGACTTCAGTCGTCCGGCCAAAAGAGCGACTGAAGTCGCTACTACGAGTCAAATCTTGGATCTACTGAGACTTCATCCCGGTGGAGGCTGTCGTTGAACGTCCGGCTGTATCTCGTCCGTCATGCCGAATCAACCTGGAACGCGGAAGGGCGTGTCCAGGGCCAGGCCGATCCTCCGCTCAGTGAGCGGGGCCTGGCGCAGGCGGCGCGGTTGGCCGAGCGGTTTCGCGGCGAGCCGATCGATGCGTTATACTCCAGCCCCTTGGAACGGGCGCGGCAGACGGCGGAGCGCATCGCCGAGGCGACCGCGCTGGCGACCCGGATTGACGATCGCCTGAAGGAACACGACATGGGTCTGTTCACCGGCCTGGTGTGGCGCGAGATTGTGGAACAGTTCCCCGAATTCTCGCAAGCCTGGATAGAGCGCGCCATGGATATGCCGGGTGGAGAAAAACAGGCGGCGTTTCACATGCGCGCGACGGGTGTCATGCAAGACATCGCGGCGCGACACCCCAACGGCAAGATCGTCGTAGTGTCGCACGGCGGGATTCTGGGCGAGTACCTGGCGCACCTGCTCGGACTCGATCCGGAGCGGCGACCTCCGTTCCGCTTCGACAACGCATCGGTGAGCGTGGTGGAAGTCGGCGGCCCGCTGCCCGCTCCGCGCGTGCACCGTCTGAACGATGTGAGTCACCTGATCGCGCCATGCGGCGATGGCCGCCGGATCATGGGCGACACGGGCGAGGTGGATAGATGAGGTCGGTGACTCGGGCGTACAGCGATATCCGCATCTTCGCCGGCTCGGGGTCACGGTATATGGCGGAGGAGGTCTGCCGGTATCTCAACGTTCCGCTCAGCCCGTGCGAAGTGATCCGCTTCCCCAACGAGAATATTTTTGTCCGCCTGCAGGCCAGCGTGCGCGGCCAGGACGTGTTCGTCATTCAGGGCACCTCGTCGCCGGTGAGCGACAACATTATGGAGCTGTTGATCCTGCTGGACACGGTGAAGCGCGCCAACGCCGGCCGCATCACGGCAGTCATCCCTTATTTCGCGTACGGCCGCAGCGACAAGAAAGATCAGCCCCGCGTTCCCATCACCGCGCGCCTCCTGGCCGACATGATCACCGCCGCAGGCGCCGACCGGTTTCTGGTGTTGGACCTGCACGCCGGCCAGATCCAGGGCTTCTTCAGCATCCCCGGCGACGAGCTGACGACCTTTCACCTGCTCAGCGACTACCTGCTCACACGGGACCTGAGCAACGCGGTGGTGGTCGCGGCCGACCTGGGATTCGCCAAGAAAGGACGGAACTTCGCCCACAAGCTCAACCTGCCCATGGCGTTCGTCGAGAAACGGCGCACAGGCAACGACGCCCGCGCGCAGGCGCTGTCTGTGATCGGCGACGTGCGCGGCAAGGACGTGATCATCGTCGACGACGAGGTCGACACGGCCGGCTCCGTGTCGGACGCCGTGCGCATCGTGAAGGAGAACGGCGCGGCGGACGTGTATCTCTCGTTCGTCCACGCCGTGCTGTCCGGCCCGGCAGTCGACCGGCTGCGCGCGCTGCCCATCAAGGAGATTATCACGACCAACACGGTGCCCATTCCCGAATCGAAGCGGCTGCCCAATATGAAGATCCTGTCCGTCGCGCCGCTGCTGGGCGAAGTGATGCGGCGCATCCACGAGGCCGTGTCCGTGGGGCAGATGTTCAACGAGTGACCTTTTGCTTTCGCCCCGCGCCGATGTATAATCGTCGTATGGCACTCACCCGCGAGCAGGTTGATCACATCGCCGAACTGGCGAAACTCTCACTGACCGACGCCGAGAAGGCGCGCTTCCAGGAGCAGCTCTCGGACATCCTGGACTATGCCCAGCGGCTCCAGGCGCTGGACACCGATGCCATTCCACCCACGGCAACCGTCCTGCCCTTACGCAGCGTGATGCGCGACGACGTGGTCACGCCGAGTACCCCGACCGCCATCTTGCTGCGTAACGCGCCCAAAGCGACAGGCGACGCCTTTGAAGTGCAGGCGGTGCTGGACTGAGCGCCGCACCCGGTTACCCCATGCAGGCCACACTCGAACGCACGGCATTGACTGGACTGCACGCGACCGAAGCGCTGGCTATACAGCGCTTCGCCGAATGGCTGTTGCGCACGATGCCCGAACAGGTCGATCGCCTGATTCTGTTTGGCTCGGGCGCGCGCGGCGAGACACGCGCCGAGTCCGACGTCGACTTATTGCTCGTGCTCAAGCAGCCAACGCCTGAACAGAGGGAGGCCGTAGCTGATTACACCTGGCACGTGCTGATGGAGCATCGCGTTGATCTGGCCGTTGTGACCTACTCTCGCGAACAGCTCGCGCACTGGCTGGCGCTGGGCACACCGTTCGCTCGCAATGTGGCCGACGAAGGCATCGCATTGATCGGGGAGGGGATCACCGTGGGTGAAGGAAAATCACGCGAAGTGGTGGCGGAATTCTTGAGATCGGCCCATGAGCATTTGCAGATGGCTGACATGGGATTGGGCGCCGGCTTGTATCGCCGATGCGTATCCGAGGCGTACTATGCCTTCCTGGATGCCGCCGATGCAGCGTTGGTCGCGCGCGGCATCCGAACCAAGTCGCATTCGGGCACGATCGACCTGTTCGGTCTGCACTTCGTCAAGCCCGGGTTGATAGACGCCAAATTCGCCGACTGGTTCAGGAAGATTCGCAAAGATCGAATTGATGCCGATTACGAACGGATGCGCGAGTTCAGCGAAGCCGAGGCGCGCGAAGCGTTAGCGCGTGCGAAGGGGTTCGTGCACGTTGTCGAGTCGCTTACCTCAACCGTGGAATGAAATGCTCCTGCACACCCTCACCATCCACGCTGCCCACGACCAGTTGGCTCGCAAACACATCTCCTCGGTCGAACTGACGCAGGCTGCCCTCGATCGCATCGCGGCGGTGGATGGCCGCGTCCACGCGTACTTGCAGGTAGCCGCTGACCAGGCGCTGGCGCAGGCCCAACAGGCCGATGTGCGCCGCGCCCGGGGCGACCTGGCCGGCACACCGCTGCTGGGCATCCCGCTGGCGATCAAGGACGTGATCTGTGTGGAGGGCATGCGCTGCACCTGCGGCGGCCGCATTTTGGAGAACTTCGTCCCATTCTACAACGCGACGGTTGTCGAGCGCCTGCGCGCGCAAGGGGCTGTGATACTGGGCAAGACCAACACCGACGAGTTCGCCATGGGGTCGAGCACCGAGAACTCGGCCTTCGGCCCGACGCGCAACCCCTGGAACCTGGAGCGCGTGCCGGGCGGTTCGAGCGGCGGCAGCGCCGCGGCGGTCGCCAGCGAGATGGCGCTCGGTGCGCTGGGCACGGACACCGGGGGCTCGGTGCGGCAGCCGGCCGCGCTGTGCGGCGTGGTCGGCGTTAAGCCGTCGTACGGCCGCGTCAGCCGCTACGGCCTCGTCGCCTTCGCTTCGTCGCTCGATCAGATCGGCGCGCTCGGCAAAGACGTGCGCGACGCCGCGAACCTGCTCGGCGCGATCGCCGGGCACGACCCGCGCGATTCCACGTCGATGCCAGTCGGCGTGCCGGACTACGGTGCAGTGTTAGGGCCTGACCTCAAGGGCGTGAGAGTCGGCGTGCCGAAAGAGTATTTCATCGAAGGCATGCAACCCGATACCGAGCAGGCGGTGCGCGCCGCGATCGATGTGATGCGCGCGCTGGGCGCGGAAATCCGCGAAGTGTCTTTGCCTCACACGGACTATGGCCTTCCGGTCTATTATCTCATCGCGCCGGCGGAAGCCTCGGCCAACCTGGCGCGTTACGACGGCGTGCGTTACGGCCTGCGCCTCAGCCCTGCGGGCGGCCCCGACGACGGCCTGTGGGCGACCTATCGCGCGACGCGCGGCGTGGGCTTCGGCCCGGAAGTCAAACGGCGCATCATGCTCGGCACGTACGCCTTGTCGGCAGGCTACTACGATGCGTATTACCTGAAGGCGCAGAAAGTGCGCACGCTGATCAAAGCCGACTTCGACGCGGCCTTCCAGGAGGTGGACGTGATCGCATGCCCGGTGGCCCCCACGACGGCCTTCAAGATCGGCGAGAAGGTGGACGATCCGCTGCAAATGTATTTGAGCGACGTGTTCACGCTGAATGCAAACCTGGCGGGCATCTGCGGCGTCTCGCTGCCATGCGGCTTCGACGCGCAGGGGCTTCCCATTGGCCTGCAGATCAACGGCCCGGCCTTCGGCGAAGAGAAGATGCTGCGCGTGGCGTATGCCTATGAGCAGGCGACGGAGTGGCATCTGAGGAGGCCAAGGCTTTGAGCAACATGAAAGTCATTATCCCCCTCGGCGGGCTGGGCACGCGGCTGCGACCGCACACCTACACGCGCCCCAAGCCGCTGATCAACGTCGCCGGCAAGCCGATGCTGGGCCACATCGTCGACAAGTTCGCCGGTCTGCCCGTCGAGGAATTCATCTTCGTCGTCGGATACCTGGGCGAGCAGATCGAGCACTACGTCAAGAGCACCTACGCCTTCCCGGCGCGCTTCGTCGAGCAGAAAGAGGCGCTGGGGCAGGCGCACGCGCTGTGGCTGTGCCGGGAGTACGTCGCGGGATCGGTGCTCGTGATCTTCGGCGATACGTTGTTCGACGCCGACCTCGGCGAGCTGGGCCGGTCGCCGCAGGATAACCTGGCTTACGTCAAAGAAGTCGAGGATCCGCGCCGCTTCGGCGTCGCCGCGCTGCGCTCCGACGGTTGCGTCGAGCGCTTTGTCGAGAAGCCGGATACAATGGTCAACCGGCTGGCGGTCATCGGCATGTACTACTACACCGACGGCTCGCAATTGATGAACGCCTGCAAGGAGCTGATGGATCGCCGCATTCAAACGAAAGGCGAGTATTTCCTGGCCGATGCCAATAACCTGATGATCGGGCAAGGCGCGCGCTTCGTCACCCGCACCGTCGACGTGTGGCTGGACACCGGCAAGCCGGAGACGGTTTTGGAGACGAATCGCTATCTGCTCGACAATGGCAGCGACAACAGCGGCCAGGTGCACTTTCCGGCCTGCGTCATCGTGCCGCCAGTTAACGTCCATCCCACGGCACAGATCGAAGAAGCGGTCATCGGACCGTACGCGACGATCGGCGAGAACTGCCACATCCACCGGGCGATCATTCGCGACTCGATCATCGAGGCCGACGCGACGATCATCGACACGTTCCTCGATCAGTCGCTCATCGGCCGCGAGGCGATGGTCACGGGACGGTATCGCAAGTTCAACGTCGGCGATTCGGCCAGCGTGGGATTCAGCTAATCCATGGCCGTTCTGAGTGGGCAAGCGCGAGGCTTGCCCCTGCGTCTTGCTTTCTTGATATGATATCGGTTCACGTCGAATGCTACTCCGGGCGCACGTACGCCCAGGAACCCCGCGCCATTGTCTGGCGCGGCTTCCGCGTGCCGATCGCGGCCATCGAGAACATGTGGCGCACGCCGGACGGGCCGCTGTTCCGCGTCCGGCTCGACGACGACGCCATCGTCGATCTGCAATACGTCGAGGCGAGCGACGAGTGGCTGTTGACCGATCGTCTCTTGCCTCGCCGTTAGAGCCTGTTTCAAAATGCTCTCCAACCGCGTCCGCGCGGTTGGCAACGCCCGCGAGGACGCGGGCTGCGAGCAACTTTCAAATGCGCTCTTAGGACGGAAACTATGCGCAACACCATTTCACAACGCGTCGCAGCCGTGCCTCCCAGCGGCATTCGCCGCTTCTTCGACATCGCTGCGACGATGAAAGACGTGATCTCGCTCGGCATCGGCGAGCCGGACTTCACGACGCCGCAGAATATCCTCGACGCCGGCGTCGCCTCGCTGCACAAGGGCGAGACGCATTACACCAGCAACTCCGGCACGATCGAGCTGCGCCGCGCGCTGAGCGACCATCTGCGCCGGCTGTACGGCGTGCGCTACGATCCCGAGTCGGAATTGCTGATCACCGTCGGCGTGTCTGAGGCGCTGTACCTGGCGCTGACGGCGATCCTCGATCCGGGCGACGAGGTCATCGTCCCGCAGCCGTGCTTCGTCGCCTACACGGCCGAGGTCGTCTTCGCCGGCGGCGTGCCTGTGTCGATCGCGACGAAAGTCGAGAACAACTTCCAGGTGACCGGCGCGGAGATCGCGGCCAAGATCACGCCGAAGACTAAGGCGATCCTGATCGGCTACCCCAACAATCCGACCGGCGCAGTGATGAGCCGTGAGCGACTGACGGAGATCGCGCAGCTCGCCGAGCAGCACGACCTGCTGGTGATCTCGGACGAGATTTACGACAGGCTGGTGTACGCGCCGATGGACGGCGATGGGGCGGGTGCGCAGCATACCTGCTTCCCCTCGCTGCCGGGCATGCAGGAGCGCACGCTCCTGCTCGGCGGCTTCTCGAAGGCCTACGCGATGACCGGCTGGCGCATCGGGTACGCCGCCGCGCCCGCCGAGCTCTCGGCGGCGATGCGCAAGGTGCATCAGTACACCATCATGTCCGCGCCGACGACCGCGCAGACCGCCGCGCTCGAGGCGCTGCAGCGCGGCGAGGGGCCTGTCGAAGCGATGCGGCAGGAGTACGACCGGCGGCGGCGGCTGATCGTGAGGGGCCTGAACGAGATCGGACTGAAGACGTTCGAGCCCCAGGGCGCGTTCTACGCCTTTCCCTCGATTGACGTGTCCGGCATGACTGACGAGGAATTCGCCGAGCGGCTGCTGAACGAGGAGCAGGTCGCGGTCGTGCCGGGCAACGCCTTCGGCGCGGGGGGCGAGGGCTACGTGCGCTGCTCGTACGCCACGGCTTACGAGAAGATCGAGCAGGCGCTGGAGCGGATGCATCGCTTCTTGCGGCGGCATGGTTAGTGCCTCACCACGAAGACACTAAGACACGAAGATTCGATGGATTTCTATTGCGCGGCTGCCACTGGCGCAGGGCAGGCAGGCCAACGGGTATGGGTGGAGGCTTGATGATGGGTCTACAACACACGATCAAGGCTGTCATTCGAACGGGTGAGCAATCGGGCTATGTGGCCGAGTGCGTCGAGATCCCGGTGGTGACGCAGGGCGCTACCTTGGACGAGGTTACAGCTAACCTCAAAGAAGCGGTTGAACTGCATCTCGAGGACGAAGATCCGGCGGACTGGGGATTGGCTGCCCGTCCTACCCTGCTGATCACTTTCGAGATAGAACCGACCTATGCCTAGACTGCGGCGACTGTCGGGCGCAGATACGATTGACGTATTTGTCCGCATGGGGTTCTCCGTCGTGAGGCAGAAGGGAAGTCACGTGAAGCTACGGCGTGTCAGCCCAAACGGCGAAGTGCAGACACTGACTATACCAAAGCACAAAGAGATGGACACTGGCACGCTGCGCGCCATTCTTCGTCAGGCTACACGATACATTCCCGAAGAAGAACTGCGCGAATTCTTCTACACTGAATAGAAGTCTTGGGCGTTAACTGATGAGAATCCCTTCGAAGGCGCAACTCGAACCTCTTGCCAGGCGCCATGGCCTGCGGCTGATCGTGCTGTTCGGCTCGCAGGTGACCGGCCGCACACACCCGGAGAGCGATGTGGATGTGGCGGTGTGGGCGGCTCGCCCGATCACTCCCGGACGGCGCGATCGACTGTGGAGCGAGCTAACCGATCTATTTCAGACTGAGATCGATCTAGCCTTGCTGAACCATGCTGAGCCTCTGCTGATGAAACACGTGGCTCGCACCGGCCAGCTCTTATACGAAAGCCGGCGCTGGGCGTGGGAAGAGTTCAAGGGATTCGCATTCCGGTATTACCTCGACACCCGCAAATTCAGAGACGACCTTGCGCGTCACCTCGACCGCGAGATTCGCCGGCCGCGCCATGCTGGATAAAGACCTCGCTCGGAAGAAGCTGAACGAGCTGCACAAACACCTGAAAGAACTGGAGCCGCTCACTCAGGCGACGCTGTCGGAGTACAGAGCCGACTACGTGCGGCGACATGCCGCCGAGAAACTGGTCGAGCTGATCGTCGAGTATGCGATCGATATCAATCGCATGATTGTCGAGGCCGCTCGAGCCGATCCGCCTCAGACTGCTTACGACACCTTTCTCGAAATCGAGCGACTTGGCGTTATCCCTGCCGACCTGACTCCCCGGTTAGCCTCGACTACAGGGCTGCGCAATCGTTTAGTTCATCGCTACGAGACGATTGATAACAAGGCGGTGTATTATGCGCTGAAGCCGCTGATACAGCACTATCGCCAGTATGCGAGATGGATACGGGCCTACCTGACTCGTGAAGAAGCTAAGCGACCTCGAAGGAAACGGGGGACCAATTGAAGTACGAGGCCGTCATCGGACTCGAAGTCCACGCCGAGTTATTAACCCAATCGAAGATGTTTTGCGCCTGCCGGGTGGTCACCTCGGAAGCCGCCGCGCCGAACTCGGTCGTGTGCCCGGTGTGCTCCGGTATGCCCGGCGTGCTGCCCGTGATCAACCGCCAGGCGGTGCGCTACACGATCATGACCGGCCTGGCGCTCAACTGCACGATCAGCGAGTTCAGCCTGTTCGCGCGCAAGAACTACTTCTACCCCGACCTGCCGAAGGGGTATCAAATCTCGCAGTACGAATACCCCTTGTGCAAGAACGGCTGGCTGGAGATCGACCTCCAGTCAGGGGAGCGCAAGCGCATCGGCATCCGGCGCGTGCACCTGGAAGAGGACACCGGCAAGACGATTCACGTCGACGGCAAGTCGCTCGTCGATCTGAACCGCAGCGGCGTGCCACTGATCGAGATCGTGTCGGAGCCGGACCTGCGCTCGGCGGAAGAAGTGCACGCGTACGCGAAGAAGCTGCGCGCCATCCTGCGCTATCTCGGCGTGAACTCCGGCGACATGGAGAAGGGCGTCATTCGCTTCGAGCCGAACATCTCCGTCCGGCCCCTCGGCTCGGCCGAGTTCGGCACGCGCACCGAGCTGAAGAATCTCAACTCGTTCCGCGCGCTACTGCGCGGCACCGAGTACGAGTTGGCGCGCCAGGAAAAAGTGCTCGAAAGCGGCGGCCAGGTCGAGCAGGAGACGCGCGGCTGGGACGAGGCGCGCGGCGTCACCGTGGCGCAACGCAGCAAGGAGTACGCCGACGACTATCGCTACTTTCCCGAGCCGGACTTGCCGCCGCTGATCGTCGATCCGGCGTGGGTCGAAGAGATTCGCGCCTCACTGCCGGAGCTGCCTGACGCGAAGCGCGAGCGCCTCGAGCGCGAGTACGGCCTGAGCCGCGAGGACGCGCTTCGGCTGACCGACGAGAAGGCGGTCGCCGACTATTTCGAAGAGGCGACCGGCGCGCAGAGGTCGCGGGCGCAGACCGCCGCCAACTGGATTCTGACCGATCTGTTCCGGCACATGAACGACGCGGGCCAGAGCATCGAGTCGGTCAAGGTGCGGCCTGGAGCGCTGGCCGGGCTGATCGATCTCGTCGAGTCGGGCGCGATCAACGCCATCACCGGCAAGCGCGTGCTGGGCGAGATGTTCGAGTCCGGCGAAAGCGCGCGCGCGATCGTCGAGCGGGCGGGGCTGGCGCAGATCAGCGACGCGGGCATGCTAGAGGAGGCTGTGCGCAAGGTCGTCGAAGCCAACCCTGCCGAAGTCGAGAAGTATCTCTCCGGCAAAGAGACGGTGCTGGGCTGGCTGGTCGGCCAGGTGATGAAAGAGACGCGCGGCAAGGCGAACCCCAACCTCGCGCGCGAGGCCCTGCTCAAGCAGTTGAGCGAGCGTTGAAGCTGATCCGCCGATGCGCTCGCCGCACACAATAAGTCGAGGCCACCTTTCACAAGTGGCCTCGCTCTTTTCGTCGACTAAAGTACAGACTTCCGAAGTCTCCAAGACTTCGGAAGTCTGGCGAACGCAAATCGAATTGGAACTGACTCTATAGGAAAGTAGAAGGTCTACTCGACGGCTGCTTTGACCTTGTCGCCGTCGTGCGGCGCTTCGAGAGCCGTGGTCGACGCCGCGGGCAGCGCGGCGGCCATGGCCGCGCGCTCGTCGTGCGGGAGGATCACTTCGTCAATCACGCCCAGCTCGACGGCAAGCTGGGGAGTCATGTAGAAGTTGCGATCCGTATACTTGAGAATCTGCTCGTCGTTCATCTTGGTGTGGCGGGTGAGGAGATGATTGAGCAGGTCGCGCATGCGCAGGATCTCGCGCGCCTCGATCTCGATGTCGGTGGCCTGGCCCTGCACGCCGCCCAGCGGCTGGTGCAGGTGGATGGTGGCGTTCGGCAGCGCCAGGCGCTTGCCCTTGGCGCCGGCCGCCAGCAGGACCGTGCCCATGCTGGCCGCCAGGCCGACGGCGATCGTCACTATCGGCGCCTGGATGTACTGCATCACGTCATAGATCGCCAGGCCCGCGTTGATCACGCCGCCGGGGCTGTTGATGAACATCTGAATGTCGCGCTCGGAGTCTTCCTGGTTCAGCCACAGCAACTGGGCGACGAGGACGTTGGCCACCTGATCGTTGATCGGCGTGCCGAGGAAGACGATGCGGTTGCGCAACAGCAGCGAGTAGATGTCGAAGGCGCGCTCGCCGCGCGCGCTCTGCTCGATGACCATCGGAATCAAATCGGTTGCGTAAGTCATTCTGTATGCCTCTCCTGTGGATGCAATTCGCGCGAGGGTTTCAATCCCGCGCGAGGGTCTTGGGATTCAGGCCGATGCTTTGGCCGGCTCGGCCAGTGGCGGCGCTTCGCCCTTGGCGATGGCCGCCAGCCGGTTGAGCGCCTTCTGGGTGAGCAGCTCGAGCTCCAGGCGACGCCGGCTCTCGTCCTTCGACAGTGTCTTGCGCACCGTGTCGGCTTGTTGGCCGTAGGCGGCGCTGGCGGCATCGATCCCTCTGTCGATCTCGGCGCCTTCGACGCGCAGCCCTTCCATCTCCACGACGCGGCTCAGTAGCAAGCCGCGCCGGATGCGGGCCTCGGCGGTCGGGCGCATTTCTGCGCGGTACTCGTCGCGCGTCTTGCCCAGCACTTTGAGATACTCTTCCAGGTTGAGGCCCTGGTCGCGCACGCGCTTGTCGGTGCGCTCCAGCATCTCGTCAAGCTCCTCGTCGACCATCAGCGGCGGGAACTCGATCCGGGCCGCCTTGAGCGCCTCGTCGATGACCCGATCGACGTAAGCCGACTCGGCTTCGCGCCTGTTCGCGTCGGCAATGTCCTGGCGGATCGCATCGCGCAGCGCGCCGATCGTCTCGAAGTCCCCAACCGTCTGGGCCAGCGCGTCGTCGGCATCGGGCAGCGTGCGCAGCCGAATCTCTTGCAGCGACACTTTGAACTCGGCGGTCTTGCCTGCAAATTCGCCGTAGTCGGCCCCGTCCGTGCTCGCGGGAACCGGCAGGCTGAACGTCCGCTCGTCGCCGGCCTTCATGCCGACGATCTGCTCCTCGAAGCCGGGCACGACCGGGGTGACGCCGTCCAGGTGCTCTTTCTCGAGGGTCAGGCCGGCATCCTGCCGCGCGAAGAAAGGCCGGCCTTCGACGGTCGATTCGATGTTCAGTGTGACCAGATGGCCCCAGTCGGCGAGCGTCCCTTCGGGAGCCGGCTCGACGATCGCGTGGCGCTCGCGCAGGTGCTCGATCTGATGATCGATTTCACCGTCTTTCACGTCTGGCACTTCGAACGGCACACGCAGGCCGCGATAGTCGCCCAGGTCGACGGCCGGCGCGAGGGGCACGACCATCTGCAGGACGAGCGGCTCCGGCTGGATATGCTCGATCCGGCCGGGTCCGTAAGGCTCGATGCTCTCGTGCTCCAGCGCTTCGCGGTAAACCTGCTGGCCGAGATCGTCGATCACTTCTTCGAGCAGTGCGCCTTTGCCGAACATGCGCTCGATCACCTCGCGCGGGGCCTTGCCCTTGCGAAAGCCGGGGATGTTGGCTTTATTAGCGATGCTCCGCGCGGCTTTCGCCAGCGCCGCCTCAACGCGCTCCGGCTCGACCTCGATCGTCAGCGCGACCTGGCGATTCTCGCGCGCCTCTGTCGTCACTTTCACGGATGCCTCTTCCTACCCAAATCGGTACGCAAAATTATATCACACTTCATCTGCGCCTGACGCAGAATCGCATATCGCCTATCGCTTATCGCGTATCGTAAGGCGCCTGGCTGCACCGGCGTCGATACGCGATAGGCTATCAGCGATATGCGATTCGCCGAGATGCCGGAGGCGGGACTTGAACCCGCACGCTGTTGCCAGCACAGGTTCCTAAGACCTGCGTGTCTGCCATTCCACCACCCCGGCGGGCATCTCAGATTATACCGTGTTCGCATCGCCTGGCAAGGCCGTGTCACCCCGTCGCGCGTTCCAGGTCGGCGGCAGGTCGGAGGAGGTGTGGTTAAGGTTCACTGTGCGCGGCAGGCGCGAATTGCCTCTTGGCAACGCAAGTCATCAGGGGGCAACGCTGTATTGAAGTCTGCGATGTTTGGTCTATGCGGACTTCCAATCTGCCCCATCGAGCAAGCCCGCGACTGAAATGTCCTCGTCAATTTCGGGCCAATGTAGGCTGATGCCGCCGCCATCGATTTCGTATTTCTCCCGTTGCTGGGGGGTAGCCTCATGCAGCAGAGGAAACCAGATGGTCGGTACGCTGATAATACGCCCATCCGTTAGCGAGACGTGCATCATGTCGTCATCGAATCGCACCGATTTCGCCAGTGCGGTAGTTGGTCGATATGCACGACGGAACTTCATCTTCGGTTTGGACTGCTTATCAGCCCAGATGCTCATGCCATGCCTCCATCAGTTCAACCCAGTGCTCACGGATAATGCGCTCAATCTCGTTTAACTCGTGACCCTTAAAACCATAATTGACTGCCAGCGCGATGGGGTCTAGCCAGAACTTTGCTTCATCTCTATCTGCTTTGGCGTGAATGTGCGGCGGTTCATTGCCTTCATTGCTGTAGAAAGCGAAGCGATAGCGTCCGACCCGAAGTACTGTTGGCATAGGTATTCGCTCGGTTCACGTTTTCCTACATTTTACATCCGAGCGTCAAATCGTGCCTGTCTGTTACGGCGACTATCTTGGTCCCGGAGTACGCTGCCATCGCGATAGAACAGCCAGTTCCCCGCCTGCCCCCTCATACATCCCGCCGTGCAGCCGCAAGTCCCGCACCAGGCACTTCAATGATACTCGCTTCCGCAAGAAGGCTCAAGTCATCGTAGTTGTAACGAAAGTGTATAATCCGCTCATGCCGATCATCGAAGCGCGCAGCCTCGCCAAGACGTTCTGGGTCAAGCGCAAGGAAACCGGGCTGCGCGGCAGTCTCAAGTCGGTCGCCCGTCCGGAGTTCCGGCATGCCCACGCGGTCAGGGGCGTCACGTTCAGCCTGGAGCCGGGCGAGCTGCTCGCCTTCATCGGTCCCAACAGGGCGGGCAAATCGACGACGATCAAGATGCTGACCGGCATCCTGTGTCCGACGAGCGGCGAGGCGCAGGTGCTGGGGCTTACACCCTGGCGCGACCGGCGTACCGCATCGGCTCGGTCTTCGGGCAGCGCGCTCAACGTCAACGTGTGAAGGGGAAAGGACATCCATGACCGTCACCGCGCAGGAAACGCTCGAATACCATCGCCGCGATCGCCCCGGCAAGATCGAAGTCGTGCCGACCAAGCCGATGCTGACGCAGCGCGATCTGTCGCTGGCCTACACGCCCGGCGTCGCGCAGGTCGTGCTGGAGCTGGAACGATCTCCCCAGGCTGCCTACGAATACACGGCCAAGGCCAATCTCGTCGCCGTCGTCTCGAACGGCACGGCCATCCTCGGCCTGGGCGACCGGGGCGCGCTGGCGTCGAAGCCGGTGATGGAAGGCAAGGGCGTGCTGTTCAAGCGCTTCGCCGACATCGACGTGTTCGACATCGAGGTCGACGCCCGCGATCCACATCAACTCATCCACGTCGTCCGGGCCATCGCGCCGACTTTCGGCGGCATCAACCTGGAAGACGTCAAGTCGCCGGAGTGCTTCTTCGTCGAGAAGACGCTGCAGAACCTGCTCGACATCCCCGTATTCCACGACGACCAGCATGGCACGGCGATCATCGCCTCGGCCGGCCTGCTGAACGCGCTGGAGCTGACGGGACGCCAGATCGATCAGATCAAGGTCGTCTTCTCCGGCGCGGGCGCGGCGGCGATCGCCACGGCCAGCATGTTCGTCCGCCTGGGCGTGCCGCGCGAGCACATCTGGATGACCGACGTCGCCGGGCTGGTGTATCACGGCCGTAAGAAGGAGATGTTCCCCGAGAAGGCGGCGTTTGCGCAGGGCGACCGGCCGGCCACGCTCGCCGACGTGCTGCCCGACGCCGACGTGTTCGTCGGCTTATCCGTCGGCGGCATCGTGACCAAAGACATGATCAGGACGATGCGGCCCGCTCCGATCATCTTCGCCATGGCCAATCCCGAGCCGGAGATCGCGTACGAAGATGCCAAAGAGGCCCGCCCCGACGCGATCGTCGCGACCGGGCGGTCCGATTATCCCAACCAGGTCAACAACGTGCTGGGATTCCCGTTCATCTTCCGGGGCGCACTCGACGTGCAGGCGCGCGCCATCGACGAGGAGATGAAGATCGCCGCCGCGCAGGCGCTCGCCGCGCTGGCGCACGAAGACGTGCCCGACGCCGTGCTCAACGCCTATGGCCTGACATCGCTCAAGTTCGATCGGGATTACATCATCCCGAAGCCGCTCGATCCGCGCGCGCTGCTGTGGGTCGCGCCGGCGGTGGCCGCAGCGGCCATGCGCAGCGGCGTCGCCCGCAAGTCGATCGACGTCGAAGAATACCGCGAGCAGCTCGCGGCGCGCATGGGGCAGGGCCGCCGCCTGCGTCGCACGATGATCAACCAGGCCAAAGCCGCGCCCAAGCGCATCGTCTTCGCCGAGGGCGAGCACACGACGATCCTGCGCGCGGCGGCGGCGATCGTCGACGAAGGCATCGGCCATCCGATCCTGCTCGGCCGGCCCGAGGTCATCCAGCGACAGGCGCAGGCATTGGGTCTTCACTTCACGCCGGATGCGGTCGACCCTCGTACGGACCCTCGCTTGGAGGCATATGCGGAATCGTACTACAAGCTGCGCCAGCGTCGCGGCGTCACGCTCGGGCACGCGCGCGAGCGCATTCACGAGCCGAATGTGTTCGGACTGATGATGGTGCGCGAGCGCGACGCAGACGCATTCATCTCCGGCCTGACGTACGAGTATCCAGAGGTCATCCGGCCCGCGCTGCAGATATTCCACACCCGGCCCGGCGTCGGCAAGGCGGCGGGGGCGTACATTTTGCTCGTGCGCGATCAGGTGTACATCTTCAGCGATGCGACGGTGAACATCGAGCCGGGCGCCGAGGACCTGGCCGAGATCGCGATGCTTGCCGCCGACTTCGCCGCGCGGCTGAATCTCACGCCGCGCGTGGCGATGCTGTCGTTCTCGAACTTCGGCAGCGTGCCGCATCCGCTGGCGGCGAAAGTCCGGCGCGCGACAGAGCTGGTCCGCGCGCGCCGGCCCGACCTGGCCGTCGATGGCGAAATGCAGGCCGACGTCGCCGTGATGCCCGAGCTGATCGAAAGCCGCTTCCCGTTCAGCCGAGTGAAGACGGCCAACGTGCTAATCTTCCCCGACCTCGAAGCGGCCAACGTCACTTACAAGCTGCTGCGGCGGCTGGGCGGCGCGCAGATCATCGGCCCGATTCTCCTCGGCCTCGGCGCGCCGGTACACGTTCTGCAGCCGGGCGACAATGTCGACGAGATCGTCTCGATCGCCGCCGTCGCGGTGATGGGGGCGCAGGGAAAACTGTAGACCGTCTCAGATGTCAACTGATGACCGCCTGATCAAGCGATTACGGCGTCTGGCGCCAATGCTGTGGTGTGGAACACCTCCAGCCTACTGCGAGAAGGAGAACATGAAATGAGTGATTCGCGGTACCTTCCCGAAGAGGAACTGATTGAGCGAGGTCTGGCTGCTTTGATCAAGGCGCTGGGGCCGGTCGAAGCCATGCGCTTCTTGACGCTGCCTCGTCCCCGTCGAATGGAATCGGTCAAACGACACCGCCAATGGCAGGTGGCGCTCAACCGCAAGCAGTTCTTCGATCAGGTCTTTGGGTCAAAGAAATCCGCGTCCGGTTCTTGATCTCCGCGTGAGCGCAACAAGCCCCTGAGCCTTTAGGCGGATCCGGCTAAAGCCCTGATCTTTACCCACATTTTTCAGCTGGTGTCGGGAGCGCGGAACAGGCGAGCCCCCTCCGTCAGGTCGGATAAGAGACGCCAGCCGCGCCACAAGGTGCGCCAGCCCGGCGCGCCATCGCGGCGACGACCTTGGTGACCACCGAGCTGAGCGACGCGCCGCCAGAACTCGGCGGCCGTCAGGCTGGCGGCCTCGACCTGTTGACGGCGGGCGAGGACTTCGACCATGAACGGCTCGACGACGGTGGTGGCCGGCATGTCGGGTGTCTGACGCGCGGTCTGGCGCAGTTGCAGCAGGCGCACCGCGATGGGCGCGGCGAAGCCCAGTAAGCGTTCCAGGTCGGCGCCCTCATCCAGTTGGCTGTTTTCCACCCGACAGCCGGTTTTCAAGCATTGATGATAATCTTCACACAACCAGCGGCAGGTATACCAGTCGGTGATGCGGCGGGCCTCGGCCACCCGTTCCACCGGCAGCGAGGTGAGCAGAATCCACTCGATGGGTTCGACCCCCGGCGGCGGGTCGTCCTCCCAGGCCCGCACGACCCACGCGTTCAGAGGAGGCAGGCTCCGGACCGAGGGTGGGGCTTGGGTCGGGGCCGGCACCCGCACGGCCGCCCAAGCCAGCACCAGCTGTGCCTCGCGGGCGGGCTGGCTGGGAGTGGCCGGCACGCTCACTCGATAGGCGCTGCCCGCTTGCGCGGGCAGGCTGCGGGCATAGGTCGACCAAGCGGCGGGCGTCCGGCTGGGTGGCCTGGGGGTCGTCGGCCCCCCAGGCCAGCGCCCGATTATGGCACACGCGCACGACGAAGTCCTTGTCCAGGCTGCGGCATTCGGCCAGATATTCAAAGTCGTCGCTGCCACGATCACTGACATGCACCCAGACCACCCCAGCCGGCGGGCGGCCCACCGCTTGGGCCGACACTTGCCACACCCGGCCCTCCGCCGAGCGCGTCCAATGGGGACGGCTCGCTGGCGTGGGCGTGCGCAAGACGACTTGGGTGTGCGCCAAGCCCAAGACGCTCCGGGTGTCGGGCAACACCGCCAACGTGCTATGCAACAACAAGCCCTGACCGCGCCCATCGCCAATCGGCCCCAAGCCGCGCGTGTGCGGATGGGCGGTGTAATCCAACTCGGCGGTGTCTTCCACCATCAACACCAGCGGCGCTTGCCGAGCCGCCTGCAATGTCGCTTGCCAATTCGGCGTCAGCAGCGCCGCCAAGCACACCGTCGGGTGGTTGAGCAGGCGATACGCGCCGCGCAAGGCGGCGCGCGACCCCATTTGGTTGGGCAACGATGCCTCGGGCTGCGCCGCCATCTTAGCGCCGATGTCCACCGCGCGCCGAGTCCGGCGTTGGTCACCCAAGTCGACGTGCGCCCACTGTTGGGCCGCCCATTCACTCGCGGAAGCGATCATGGTTCACTCCGGCTTCACCCAAGATACGCGCATTATCGCACAAGTCGAGGGAACAAAAGTTCTGGGTAAAGATCAGGGCTAAAGCCTCGACTCCAAGTCGTAAATACAAGAGGAAATCGCTCTGAGCGCGCAATAAGCCCCCGTTCGGCACGGCGACGGGGGCTTGTTGATCAGAGCTGTTTCGCGATCATCTTCGCCAGCGTCGGGGCGCGGCCATCCCGCACCTGGTCGAGATGCACAGCGAACTCGGACGCGTCGAGTGGTTTACCTTCGCACAGGTCTTTACGAGGGGTCACGACTTAACGCCACAGCCGTGTGGTCGTCACGACCTCCTTACACTAGCGGAGCTCTCTCGGAAAATCTGAGAGGCCGTTTCCTCAAGTGAATGGGCTACCCACGACGGGTGGCCTTTAACGTTTTACCCCCACCTGTGGCAAGATCGGGCTTAGCGGAACCGCTCGCGACTTGGCCCACAGGAGGGGGCC
>DATEUJ010000070.1:0-18694 GCA_035283185.1 Anaerolineae bacterium
GGCGTGGCTCTGCGCGCCGCCCTCGCCGCGATCCGCGAGCGCGGCGGCGGGCTCGTGGAGGCCTACCCGGCGGTGACGCCCCTCCGCGCCGACTGGGAACATGGCGGCACGATCTCGATGTTCGAGTGCGAGGGCTTCACCGTCGTCGACCGCCCTAACGCTCCCTACGTCGTGATGCGGCGCGTGGTATGAGGGATCCGCGCGGCCTGCGGCACGATGAGGGCGAGGCGACCGGCGCCGTAACCCTCGACGTGGACAGCGCAGTCGCGGGGTTGCGCGCCGTGGAGTTACGGTCGGCGGGGCAGACGCCGAATTGACGAATCTCTCGTCCGTGAGTACAATGTAGTCACGCTCAGGGAGGCGAGGTAACCATGAACGCGGTAAAGACTCAGATCATCAAAATCGGCAACTCGCGCGGCATCCGCATCCCTAAGTTGCTTATGGACCAGGTTGGGCTTGGCGATGAAGTCGAAATCGCCGTGCAGCATGATCAACTTGTCATCCGCCCCACCTCGCGTCCGCGCGACGGGTGGGACGAAAGATTCCGCGTTATGGCACAACACGGTGACGACCACTTGCTCGATGAATCCATTCCCACCCAGTGGGATGTGAGCGAGTGGAAATGGTAGTCAAGCGCTTCGATGTCTACCTGGTTAGCCTCGATCCAACGGTCGGCAGTGAAATCAAGAAAACGCGGCCCTGTCTCATCATCTCTCCTGACGAGATGAATCATTATATCGCCACAGTCATCGTTGCGCCCATGACCGCACAAGGACGACCCTATCCCACTCGCGTGGCATGTCGCTTTCAGGGCAAGCACGGTCAGATCGTCCTCGATCAACTGCGAACCGTGGACAAGGCACGACTTGTCAAACGGTTGGGACATATCGGTCCGTCGGCGCGAAAGGCCGTCCTTGCGCTTCTCGCCGAGATGTTTGCTGAATAGCACGGCCCAAGCTACAGTCGGCAGGTCGCCCGCCCCACCGCCGTTTCACCCTTCGGGCCGGATGTGATCCGCGAAGCGTCCGGTCATCCGGCCCTCAGCCCACGTGTCGTGGTCACAGATACCCGAGCCGTGAACGTGGTCATGGCAATGTGCGTGGAGCAACCCCCTAACAACCTTGGGTGCACATACCAGGGTGCATCTCTGGACACGCCACTGCGCTTCGGGTACAATTCGGCGCACAGTACGTCCCGAACTTCAGACTTCGGAAGTCTTCGCGCGCTTCCGACCGGCGAAGCGCCTCGACAACCCCAGCGATCTTGACGGCAGGGCACGCCTTAAAGACTTCCGAAGTCTACCAAGCCTGTGACACATCTGCATTCAGGAGATCGACGTATGGGCATCGGCAAGAACTTCCCCGGCAAGGGCGTGGTGGCCGCCATCAAGACCGAGCCGGGCACGGTCCTGGAAGACTACCGGAAAGTGATGGAGCTGGCCGGCTACCGCGAAGCGCTGCCCGCCGGCAACACGACGCTGCTCAAGATTAATATTTCGTGGCAGACCTGGTATCCCGCCTGCTCGACGGCGCCCTGGCAGCTTGAAGGCGTGATCCGGACCTTGCAGGCCGACGGCTATCCGCTCGTCGGCGCGCACAACGACACGGTCGTCGTCGATACCGCCGACGGCGAAGTCAACAACAAGCATAAATTCGTCACCGACCAGTACGGCGTTCCGTGCATCTACCTGTACAAGCCTGAGGTGAAATGGGTTACCTACACGCCGAAAGAACCCTTCCGCGTGTTGGGCGACGTGTACCCCGAAGGCGTGGACATCCCCGAGCCATTCATCGGCACGAATATGGTGCACCTGCCGACAATAAAGACTCACGTCTTTACAACAATTACGGGTAGTTTAAAGAACGCGTTCGGCGGATTACTTCACCGCAAGCGGCATTGGACGCACGCCGTCATTCACGACACGCTGGTCGATCTATTGCAGATCCAGCAGGACATCCACGAGGGCTTGTTCGCTGTAATGGATGGCACGTTCGCGGGTGACGGTCCCGGCCCGCGCGCCATGCGCTGGCACGAGAAAGACATCCTCCTCGCCTCGGCCGATCAGGTGGCCATCGACGCGATCTCGGCCAAATTGCAAGGCTTCGACCCGATGTCGATCCGTTTCATCCGGCGCGCGCACGAAGACGGTCTGGGCATCGGCGATCCGAAGCAAATCAAGGTCGTCGGGTACGACATCGAGCAAGAGCCGGCGTGGGGCTTCGTGCAGGAAGACACCTTCGCCAGCCGAGGGCAGAAGCTGATTTACCACGGTCCGCTCAAGCCGCTCGAGGGGCTGCTCTTGCGCTCGCCGATCGTCCCCTGGTCGTACTTCGCCAGCAACTTTTATCACAACGTGTACTGGTATCCGTTCGTCGGCCGGCCGCGCGTGCGCGCCGCGCTGAATACGAAATGGGGCAGGCTGTTTGCGCAGTACGGGGACGGTAAAGTGGTCATGCCGGGCATGCAGCCGGAGACGGTCGCCATCGCCGCAGCGGCGGGCGTGGCCCTCGCCGGCGGGATGATCGCGGCCGGGCTGATGCTGCGACGACGCAGATAGGGCGGACGGCGAACGACGAACGATCGATCAATCGCCCTTCGTCATTACCCCACCGCCATCCAGATACGCTTCGGTTCGGCTGCGTCCGGCCGCCATGAGATGGTCGGCCTGCCGGAAGTCCCAGAATGCGATCGGGCGCTTGCTCGAGAGCCGGATGTGGTGAACGGTCACCCCATACAGCGACTCGTACAACTGGATCTCGCGCGCTCCCTGGCCCTGGATCATGAGATCGAGCGCACGCAAGCTAATGGCGAGCGTGCCGCGCAGCCCGTCGGTTCGCGTCGAGGCCGGGCTTACGTTCAGCGCGTAGATCTCGGTCGCGCCGCGCTCGACCGCCGTCTGAACCGGAAGGAAGGACACGATGCCACCATCCACGTACCGCGCGCCGTCACACTCCCATGGCGGGTAGAAACCGGGGATCGCCGTCGTCGCCATCAGGCCGTCCATGATGCGATCGGACGGATCGTCGCCGAAGCAACGCACCTCTCCCGTGTCGAGTCGAACCGCGAGGGCGTAGGTGGGCAGCCTGAGATGGCCGAAGCAGACTACGCCGGGCGGGAGTGTTCGCTCCAGGTAGCGCTGCAGCGGTGCGTTAGGCGCCAGACCGTCGCGCCTGGTCACCAGTCGCCAGATCATCGCCAGATTGCCCCGGCTCGACACCGTGTCGTGAGCCGCCCGGCGCCAATGCTCGGCGAGGCGGTGTAAACCGTCGAGCGTAGGATCCATCGCAAAGGATGTCGCATTCATGGCGCCGGCCGATGATCCCACCAAAAGATCGGGCCGGATGCCTCTTTCGAGCAGGACTTGAAGGGCGCCGACCTGAAGCGATCCGTAATTGCCGCCTCCGCTGAGCACGAATGCAACCGTCATGAGTCTTGTTTCTCCTGGGATAGTGGATAGCTGGGATGTAACTGCGCTTGTGCGTTATCCGCGCACGGTGTACATTATAACTGGACTTTGGCCAGCGCTCACATCTTCGGCTGGACTCGAGGCTTTAGCCGGAGATGCGGCGGATAATCGAACCGGCTAAAGCCTCTATTCCGGAATTTGCCAAACTTCAGATGATAACAGCCGGCTCAGAGGCGCCAATGGGCATCCGGAACATCGGCCGCAAGACCGTCGGCGAGGTGCGCGCGGAAATCAAGCGCGGCGCGCGCTTCGTCGTGTACGAGTACGTGATCTCGCTGCTGGTCGTCACGCGGCGGCGGGCAAGTCCCGTGTACTATGTCGAGCCGGGCCGGTCGCCGGCGCACTTTCACTGGCCCTATTCGCTGCTGACGCTGGCGCTGGGCTGGTGGGGATTTCCCTGGGGGCCGGCGTTCACTATCGGAGCGGTGCGTGACAACCTGCGCGGCGGCCACGACGTGACGGCTAAAATGCTCGAGACGATCCTGGCCGCAGCCGACAAGAAAAGGAAGTGACGGCCCCTCGACGTGGGGCGCATCGCTCATGGCATTCTATGAGCAGTATTATCCTGGCGTCGAGTACCGCGCCCTCGAAGCGCACACGCCGGCCGAGCTGGAAGCGATATTGACCAACTGGAGCGCGGGAGCAATTTGGGTCTACTGAGACTGGAGCGGATGAACCATGACTGGACACACTTTGTGCGTCGCGACGAGCAAGGGCCTCTTCGTCTTCGAGCGCGACGGCGGCGGCTGGCGCGACGTCGCCACCGGCCTGAGTGGACGCAACGTCACCAGCGTGATCGCCCGTGAAGGCGTGATCCTCGCCGGGACGCGAGAGGGCGTTTTCCGCTCGGACGATATGGGCCGGACGTGGCGCGAGATCAATAACGGTCTGAGAGTGCGATACGTACGCTGGATGGCCTACCACCCAGACGTGTCGGATTTGGAGTTTGCCGGGACTGAGCCGGCCGGAATCTTCGTGTCACGTGACGGCGGCGAATCGTGGCGCGAGTGCGCTGAAGTCGCGCAGGTGCGTGACGCGCACAGTTGGTCGCTGCCGTACTCGCCGAGGGCCGGCTGTGTGCGCGGCCTGGCTTTCCACGGCGCACGCGCCTACGCCGCGTGCGAGGTGGGCGGTGTGCTTCGCTCGGACGACGGCGGCGAGACGTGGCGCCTGGCGGAAGGCAGCTCTGGCAATCCTGAGCCTTTCTATCCCCCTGCCCCGCTGGTGTGTCCTGACGTGCACTCGATCGCGATCCATCCTTCTTCGCCGGATATGGTCCTCGCGCCGACCGGCGGCGGGCTGTATCGTTCGACAGATGGCGGCAAGACGTGGACGTCCGTGTATGACTGCTACTGCCGCGATGCATGGCTCGATCCGCGCGATCCCGACCACATCGTCTTCGGCCCGGCGGACTTCGTCGACTCGAATGGCCGCATCGAAGAATCTCGCGACGGCGGCCGGACCTGGACGTCTGCCGGGACGGGTCTCAAGACGCCGTGGCAGCGTCACATGGTCGAGCGCTTCGCGCAGGTCGGGGACGAGCTGCTCGCCGTGCTCTCGAACGGGGAGCTGATCGCCGCGCCGCTGGCGACGCTCGGCTGGCGGCGCATCCTGCCGGACGTCACAGGCGTGGAATGCGTGACGGCTATGCGGTAAGGATAGTGTCGTTAATCTTTTGGTTGCGGCTAAGAGTCGCGCTATGGTATAATCGGATCGAGAATCGACGCGTTTCCTGTTCGGCGTATTGCAGGAGAGGTGCCATGTCAGGTCACAGCCATTGGGCAACTATCAAGCGCAAGAAGGGCGCGAACGACGCCTAGCGCGGCCAGATGTTCAGTAAGCTTGGCCGTGAGATCGCCATCGCCGCGCGCGACGGCCCCGATCCCGACAATAACGTCAAGCTGCGCCTGGTCGTCAATAAGGCGAAGGCGGCGGGCATGCCCAAAGACATGATCGAGCGCACGATTCGGCGCGGCGCAGGTCTCGACAAAGACGCCGCCGCATTCGAAGAATTGATGTACGAAGGATACGGCCCGCACGGCATTGCCATGATGGTCAAGGTCACCACGGACAATCGGAATCGGACGGTCTCTGATATACGCCGCATTTTCACGCGCAGCGGCGGGAGCCTGGCCGAGTCCGGCGCGGTCGCCTGGAATTTCGAGCAACAGGGATACATTTCGATCCCGGTCGCCAACCCCGACCCGGATCGCCTGTTTGACATCGCCGTAGAGGCCGGCGCGGACGACGTGGAAATCACCGAGGACCGCCTGGAAATCTACACCGCGCCGCACGAGCTGCACGCGGTCAACAGCGCGCTTGAAAAGGCCGGCCTGAAAGCCGAAACCGTCGAGCTGACGATGAAACCCAGGCAGCTCACTCCGCTCAGCATGAGCGAAGCGCAGAGCGTGCTGCAGGTTGTCGATCTGCTCGAAGAGCTTGACGACGTGCAGCAAGTGTACGCCAGCCTCGATCTACCGGAAGAGCTGGTCACCGGGTACGAGCCGCAGGCAGCGTGACTGGAAGTTAGAGGTTAGAAGTTGGAGGTTGGAAGTTGGAGGCTGGCCAGCCGACGATCTAACCTCCAATCTCCAGCCTCCAATCTCAAAGACATGGTCTTCCTCGGCATCGACCCGGGCACCGCCATTACCGGCTATGGCCTCATCCGCGAAGAGGGAAGCTCGCTCCGGGCTGTAGCCTACGGCGCGATCACCACGCCGCCCGACCTGGCGCTGCCGCAGCGGCTCGTTCTGCTGCATCGCGCGCTCGACGATCTCATCCGGCTCCACCGGCCCGCGTCTGCGGCGGTGGAGCAGATTTTTTTCAGCCGCAACGCGCGCACGGCGCTGGCCGTAGGACATGCGCGCGGCGTCGTGTTGATGACCCTGGCACAGGCCGGGCTTCCGGTGACCGAGTACACGCCGCTCGAGGTCAAACAGGCCGTCACGGGCTACGGCCGCGCAGACAAGAGACAGATTCAGGAGATGGTGCGAGTCCTGATAGGATTGCCGCAGATTCCCAAGCCGGACGACGCGGCCGACGCGCTGGCCATCGCCATCTGCCATTTGCACTCGTCGCGGATTCGGGACCTGGCGAGAGACGCGCCATGATCGCGCGCCTGCGCGGCACGGTGGAGTCGATCGACAAGGACAGTCTGATCGTCGGCGTGGGCGGCGTCGGCTTTCACGTGCGCGCCTCGGCTGCAGCGCGCGAGTTGGCCGGACGGTCGCGCAGCGTCGATCTGTTCACGCACATGCACGTACGCGAGAACGAGATCGCGCTTTACGGCTTCGCCAGCGAAGATGAACTCGCGCTGTTCGAGCTGCTGCTCGGCGTCAGCGGCATCGGCCCCAGGGTGGCGCTGAGCATCCTGGCCGGGGCGCCGCCCGAGCGGCTGCGGCAGGCCATCGCCGCCGAAGAAATCGACGTGCTCACGCGTGTGCCCGGCGTCGGCGCAAAGACGGCGAAGGCGGTGATCCTCCATCTCAAGGACAAGATCGGCGCGGTGCCCGGCATGCCCTGGCCCGCCGCATTCGCCGACGACGACGTCGAGATCGTCGGCGCATTGACGGCGCTGGGCTACAGCATCGCCGAGGCGCAGGCGGCGGTGGCGAGCGTCCCGCGAGGCGGCGGTGCGAGCGTCGAGGAGCGATTGCGTCTCGCGCTGGCCTACTTCGCGCGCCCCTGACGCCCGCCGCTCGGCCAGGCATTCGGCGGCGTGTCAAAGTGCTGTAGCAACTCTGACCTGAATCATACCAACTCGATTTCGTTTCAGTTACAAATCACAAGTGGGAACGCCGTGTGCGTTGACCCGCCATTCCAGATATGCTATGATTTCGGACAAATCGAGGTAGCCTGCCCCTTTCTTCGGCATCATCCGACGACCCCAGCAGGGGCCTGAATGAACCAACTCCCCAACCCCGAGACTGCCACCACGGCTCGCCGTACCCTGAACCTGGGCATACGCGGCAAAGTTACCATTCCCTACCTTGTCCTTACGTTTGCGGTCGCGTTCGTCGGCGTCTTCATCGTGACGCGCTACGTCACTGACTCGTTCGCGGAGCGCTTCGCCAACCAGTTAAAAGAGGCAGCCCGGGTCGCCGGCGATGGTTTCGTGGGTATCGAGCAGAGCCATCTCGACATGTGGCGCATACTGGCTGCTACGGAGGGAGTACAAGATGCCGTCACCGCCCGCGATCTGTCCACGATACGCGCACTCGTTGACGGCCCGGCGCGGAGTCGATCCGTAGACAGTGTATGGGTCGTCGACCCCCAGGCTATCGTCCTGGTCGGACTTGACCGCACGCCGAATGGAGACTATGCCGAAACCAACAACTTTCCATTCGGAGAATTCGGGCCGCTCGAGCGCGCGCTCCGGGGCGAATCTGATGAGTTCGGCGATAAGTTCGCGGGGATTCAGTTCCGGTCCGGTCAGCCATACCTCGTCACGGCAGGTCCCCTGGAGGATGGCGGGAAGTTGTTCGGCGCGATCCTGATCGGCACGCGGCTAGATCGTGCCCTGCGCTCGATCGACCAGCAGGCGGCTGCGTCTATCAGCACCTACGATACGAATGGCGACCTTCTCGGCACGACGCTGCCGGGTGAGGGAGGCCCACCTGGCCATAATCGGCTCACTCCGGATCAAATCAACGAGATCGTTTCACGAGCCGCTGCGGACGACAACCAGGCTGGCCCCCGGTACCTGAGCGGCGACCTGCAGCACGGCTCCGCGCTATATCGTCTGCTGTACGCCCCTCTCCGGATTCGCCAGAGCGTGATCGGCGCCTACTCCGTCGGCCTTCCGAGCGACTTCCTCTTCCTCACCAGCGCGAACAGCCGACTGCTCTTCGCCTTCATCTTCACGGCGATGGTGCTAGCCGTCGTCGTCGTCGGTTTCCTGGTGTCCCGCCGCCTCATCGCGCCCGTCCTGCAACTGGTGCGCACCTCGCAGGCCGTGGCGAGCGGCGACCTGAGCCAGCGCACCGGGCTGAGCGGCGGCGACGAAATCGGGCTGCTGGCGAACACATTCGACGACATGACCTACAAGCTGCAGGAGCGCACGCGCGATCTGGAGCTGCTGCTGCAGGCGCATCGCGAAGAAGCGTTCAAGATCCGCGCGATCCTGGCCAGCATTGCCGACGGCGTGCTGGTGCTCGATCCGCAGGGCCGCATCATCATGATGAACGCCGCGGCCGAGCACATCCTGGGCGACCTGTCCGCCGACTTCAAGGCGGGCCTGTTCCGCGAGCAGCCGATCGATCCGATCGAGCCGCAGCCGGAGAGCATGGCGCTGATCGAGAGCGCCGAGAAGCGCCGCTTCGAGCTGAACAACCGCACGATCAGCACGCACGCCGCGCCCGTCATCATGCCCGACAGTCATCAGCTTGGCACGGTCATCGTCCTGCGCGACATCACGCACGAGGCCGAGATCGACCGTCTGAAGGATCATTTCATCGAGCAGACGTCGCACGAGCTGCGCACTCCGCTCACGGCCATCAAAGGTTACAGCGACCTGATGCTGCAGACCAGCAGCGGCGAGATACCCGAGAAGTACATGGAGTTCCTGAACACCATCAACCGGCACGCCGATTCGCTGGTGTCTATGATCACCGATCTTCTCGACATCTCGCAGATGGAGGCCGGGGCGATGAGCCTGCGCCGGGAGCGGATCGACCTGAACGAGCTGGTCGACGTGGCGCTCAGCGAATGGCGGAAGCGGTTCGCGGAGAAGGAGCTCGCGCTGGAGGTGAACCTCGCGCCTGAGCCGGTGGCGATCACGGGCGATCGCCGCCGCCTGAACTGGGCCATCAGGCAACTGGTCAGCAACGCATACCACTATACGGAGTCGGGCGGCCGGGTCACGGTCAGCGTAGCTGGCGATGCCGACGTGGTATCCATCAGCGTCCAGGACACCGGCATCGGCATCACACCGGAAGATCAGAAATTCTTGTTCACGCGGTTCTTCCGCTCGACCACACGCGTCCATTCCAACGAGCGCGGTGTGGGATTGGGGCTGTACATCGTGAAGGCGGTCGCCGAAGCGCATCGCGGGAAAGTTGAGGTGCGCAGCGTCGTCGGCGAAGGCAGCACCTTCCGCCTGCTCCTGCCTATCGAGGAGGACGACGACGAGCCGCCGGTCGTCAACATGCTCAATGACACCCGACCATGAGCCGCCAGCCACGCCGTGAGCCTATCGCGGCCAGGCTGCCGTACGTGTTGATGATCCTGGCCGGCCTGGCCTGCATCGTCCTGATCGCGCTGTCGTCGGTCGGGCAGCAGGGCATCGGCTGGCTGGTCGTCCCTGCCGGTCTGCGCCCCAACTCGACAGCCGACTATAACGTTCAAGTGAGCGTCACCGTGCCGCCCGTCGACGCGGAACGCCTGGCCATCCTGCTGGCGACGGACGAAGCCGGGAATCGCGTCACGCCCAAGCCGGGAACGATCATCACCGTGCCGCCGGCGCAGTTCACGCCGGGGCCGACGCTCGTCGCGCAGGTGACCGCTACGCCCACGCCGATGGCGACGCGCACGCCCACGCGCACGCCACCCTCAACCCGCACGCCGACTGTTACGCCGTCGCGGACGCCGACCTTCACGCCGACCTCGACGCGCATGCAAACGGCAACGCCGACTTTCACCCCAAGCCCGACGCCTGTGATCCCGACGGCGACGAATACGTCCCCGCCGCCGGCGGATACGGCGACGTGGACGCCGACTTCGCCGCCGAGTGTGACGCCGTCGCCGACGAATACGTCGAGCCCGACGGGCACGGCGACAACGACCGGTACGTCAAGCCCCACGCCGACGCCAAGTGTGACACTGTCGCCGACCAGCACACCTAGCCCGACGGTCACGCCAACCGACACGCCGACGCTCACCGCTACGCCGTCACCCACCATCAACCCGTATCCGGCCCCGATTAACTGCGCCGACCCTAACCCGCCCCTGAACTGCAACGAAGCCGGCACACCGGATGGCCTGTATGCCAGTGTTCTGCCGACTCAGACCTTGATCTTAGACCTCGGTCTAGGCAACGGCATCCAGGATGGGTCCGGTTATGACTTCGTGTACTACGAGCGTGAGACGGGAACCACAGGCTTTATCGGAATGGACTGGGTAACCATCGAACTCTCTAGCGATCAGGTAACTTGGTATGTCGCTTTCACGTGGAATGTCGGGAGCAACGCCCAAAACAGCAATATCGCTCCTTTCGCCGCACCCACCCCGGATCCCAATTATTGCGACGTTTGGGCAGGAGCTGCTTCCGACGAACCCATTCCGATGGGGGCTTGCGTGAGCTGGGGAGGTCTGTGGGTCACTCCGCTGTCTCCACAGACTGGCATCGCAATTGACATCGGACCTGTGATCCCGACCATTCCACCAGAGGGCTTCCGTTACATCAGAATACAAGGGATCGATCCGGTTCAACCTGCCGAGATCGACGGCATTGAGCGGCTGAACTGAACAGGTGACGGAGAGAGACTTCGGAAGTCTTCAAGGCTAGCCTGGCCTGCGGGGTGGCTTTGATTACCAGACCCCTTCGCCCGCGAGGTCACGCCCTGAGACTTCCGAAGTCTTTACCGTGCGCCGAGAAGACACACGTCCTGTTGGGGTGACTCCTTCACGTCAAACGCATGGACTTGAAAGATGCTTCGCTGCGCTCAGTATGACAAGGATGACTGCGCAGCCGGATTATGGCGTCGGTGTCAACAGCGCGGGATCGATCGTGGGCGTGATGGTCGGGGTCGGCGACGGAGTCGGCGTCACTTCGACCGGCGGAGGCGGCTTGCGGCACGGATCGTAGCTCGCGCCGACGATCAGGCGGTACGCGACCGGACTGTTCGGATCCGGCCGAGAGACGATATTTGCGGCAGGCACCTGGAACAGCCGCGCCAACTGGCTCACGCGCGAGCCTTTGCTCGTCGTCGTATAGTCGACGATCATCGTATCTGCGCGAAGGTCGACGTCAGAGTCGGGCGGCCCAACTGCCTCGAAGTTGTAGCGCAGCAGCCGATCGATCGCCAGATCGTCCCAGTCCGGAAAGCCCGACGCATTCCACACCTCGACCACGGCGCTCGCCTGTGACGCCACGTTGGCGGGCGGCGGCTCGAACGCCTCGGCCAGCACCAGCGCCAATACCTCTGGATTGATGTGCAAAACCTGCGCGCCGTTCTCGGCGACGAAACCCTCCGTCACGACGGTGTCGATCTGGCGCAGCTTGATCGCCGAAGGATCCAACTCACCGGCGATACCGGCCAGCCACAGGACGTCGTTCAGCGTGAGGTCGGTCTGGATCGACGCCGATAAGTGATTCCACAACTCCGGCGCCTTGCCGAGCGCGTCGTTCTCGCGCGCCGCCTGCAGGAGCGCAAGCCCCAGGTTCAATATCCGGCGCGATCGATCAAAGTCGTTGGTCGACAGGCGGGAACGGGCGTACCACAACGCATGCTTGCTGTCGAGAGTGTTATATCCGGGGACGATCTCCAGCGTGCCCGTAATTGTCGTGCTGAGCGCGTCGCCGGAGATAATGTCGGTTTGCCCTTCCGGCACATCCGGGAAAATGTCGGTCAGAGGGCAGTCGGCCAGCACGCGGACCGTCGGCTTGTCGTCGCCTTCGCGTACAACGCCCAGCGTGTCGATAATCGCGCGGAAGGCATTGAAGTCGATGCGGACGAAGTACTGCACCTCGATGCCGAGGTTGTGCTGGATCGTCTGCTTCACCAAGCCGGCGCCGCCGCCGGGGAATCCGTTTCGCTCGCCGTGCGAGTCGACGACGTTGATGCGGTTGTACTGCCAGTTGGGTGCATACACCCACAAATCGCGCGGGATGGACAGCAGCGTCACGAACGTCGGGTTTTGGCGCACGCTGATCAAGATGATCGTGTCGTCGCGCCACGAGCTGTCGCCAGGCCGGCGGTCACTGCCGAGGACGACGACGTTGATCGTGTCACGGGGCAGGTCGACGATGGGCGCCGGCGTCGGCACGAGCGTCGTGGCCTCGGTGATGACCTCGGGTGTGGGCAGCGGGGTCACCGTCTCGGCGACGCCGGGCAGCGGCGGCCGCGGCGTAGGCGTGTCGGTCGGCGTGGGGCTTGGGGTGAGCGTCTCGGTCGGCGTCGGCGTGCTGGACGGCGTCAAGGTCTCCGTCGGCGTGAAGCTGGGCGTTGGGGAATGACGCGTCGTCGGCGAAGCTGTCGACGTGGCGACCAGCATCGCCACCTCCTTTCCGGCGCTGCCGGCCAGGAAGACACCTATCAGCACGATCAGCCCGACGACAACAAACACAAGCAGCCATTCGACGGCGGCTGCGGAACGCGAATTCGAACGATCTGATTCCATCAAGCCCTTAACAACAGACGAAATCGCTCCGTCTCAGTCCCCAAAACCGCGCGATTATACCATGCGCAAACCGAATTGACGAGCACCGGAATCGAGCCTCTGCGAAGCGCCCTTTAGGGTTAGGCGGATCCGGCTGAAGCCTCGACTCCGATCAGGATTTGCGACTGCGAGCAGTATTTCGGGCGCGAATAGCCGGTCACGTTATGGCGTCGCCGGGACGGATGTCGGCGTGGGCGTCGCAGTGGCGACGAGCGCCGGCGATCCGCGCAGGCACGGATCGAAGTTCTGGCCGAGGATGACGCGATATGACACTGGGCTGCCGGCGTCCGGCTGGTAAACCACATCGGCGCCGGAAACCCTGAACAACCTGACCAGTTGCGGCAAGCGCGAGCCTTTTTGCGTCGTGGTGAAGTCGACGATGGTCGTGCGCTCGTAAAGCCGATCGGCGATGCCGTTGGGCCACGCCTGGAACCCGGCCCACGACAGGCGCTCGGCGGCGACGCGATCCCAATCCGGGTTGCCGACGCCGTTCCACACCTCGACGGCTGCCGGCGCCTGCGAGGCGACGTTCGCCGGAAACTCGGCGAACGCTTCGTCGAGGACCGGCTCAAGCTCGTCGTAGTTGAAGGCGTACACACTCGCGCCGTTATTCGACACGAAGTAGTGCAGCATGGTCCCGTCGACGAACCGGCTGCGGATGTGCGTCGGATCGAGCTGCGCTCCGAGCTGCGCCAGGTACACGACGTCGTTGAGCGTCAGGTCGGTCTGCACCGTCTGGCTGAGCATGTCCCACAGCGCCGGCAACTGTCCGGCCATGCCCTGCTGCTGAATGGCGCTCCACAGCCCGCGCAGGACACGATGCTGGCGGCGCGAGCGGTCGAAGTCGCTCGTCGTCTTGCGCGACCGGGCATACCACAGAGCATGCTTCCCGTCGAGATGGTAAATGCCGGCGGAGGGTATGTCGATGGTGCCTGTTAGAACCGCGGCTAAATCGGGGCCGTTGACGATGTCCGTCACGCCGTCCGGCACGTCGGGAAAGATATCGTACAGGGCACAGTCGGCGATGACGTCGATCCCGCCGACGGCGTCGATCAGCGCCTTGAAGCCGCCGAAGTCGACGCGAGCGTAGTACTGCACCGGAATGCCGAAGTTGTACTGAATGGTCTGTTTGAGCAGTCCCGGGCCGCCACCCGGAAAGCCGGTTCGCTCGCCGTGCCCATCGGCCAGGTTGATGCGCGTCCAGGTCCAGTTAGGCACGTACACCCACAGGTCACGCGGAATGGACAGCATCGTCAGCGATGGCGTGTCGGGATCGACGCTGACAAGTATCATCGTGTCGGTGCGCCATCCGCCCTCGTTGGGTCGGCGGTCGCTGCCCATCAAGATGATGTTGAGCGTGTTCGGCTTGAACTCGCGCAGCGGCGCCGGCGAGGGAGCCGTCCCAAGAGCGCCCGTTATCACCTCACCCGCCGGCAGCGGCGTGACGGTCAGCGCGAGATTGACAAGCGGTGGAGGCGGCGAAGTGGGCGTCGACGTCCAGGTCGGCGTGGGTGTGGGCGTGCGCGTACGGGTCGGCGTGGGCGTGTTGGTCCAGGTTGGGCTGGGCGTCGGCGGCGTCGTCGGCGCAGGTGTCCGCGTGATCGTCGGCGTGGCGACTATCAAGATCACCGGATTCACGTAAGGCAGCAGCCGCATCGCCAGCACGCCGAATATGACGGCGAGCAGGCCGATGATGAGCGCGATCAGTATGAAGTCGATTGCAGACAGCGACGACCGCCGAGGCTCCGCCCGGGTGCCCATGTGAGTCCTTTCGCGCCGTGCAACAAGCTCTACAGTGCCATTATAGGCGAGGCAGGGCAATCGTCAAATACGAGGTCTGCACGGATAGACGGCGACAAGCCTACGCTGCCGCCGGGTAGCCGGGCATGGGAGCCCGGCCAGCTATTTCTTGGATCCACTGAGGCTACCAACCGCGCGAGGGGCGTTGGCACGGCTCGAAGTCCGCGCCGAGGAACACTTCGTAATCGACCGCGCTGTTCTCGGCGGGCCGGTTGACGGCGTTTTCCGGGGCTACCTGCAGCGACTCGATCAGGTCGTTCAGGCGCGATCCCTTGGGCGTGAGTGTGTAGTCGACGATCGTGGTGTGCGGGGCGACGACGTTCTCGGCGGACATCTCCGCCACGTTGAACCCGGCCGAGGCCAGGCGGTCGGCGGCGACGATCTCCCAGTCAGGATGGCCCGCGCGATTCACCACCCTGACGGCGGCTCGCTTCTGTGAGGCCGCATTTACAGGAAACGGCGCGAATGTCTGGTCCAGATACGGCTCGAGCACGCCGTAGTCGTAGCGCAGCACGCTCGCGCCGGTTTCGGTGGCGAACCAGGTGAGCATGGAGCCGTCGATGAACCGGCTGCGAATGTGCGCCGAATCGAGCCGGGCGGCGACGTCCGCGAGATAGAGCACGTCGTTCAGCGTCAGGTCGGTCTCTACGAACTGAACCAGCGTATCCCACAATTGAGGCGCTTGACCCAGCAAACCTTGCTCGCGCATCTCGCTCCACAGCGCGCGCAGGACGCGCTGCTGGCGCCGCGAGCGGTCGAAGTCGCTGGTCGTTTTGCGCGAGCGCGCGTACCACAGCGCGTGCTTGCCGTCGAGGTGATACACGCCGGCGGCGGGAATGTCGATGGTGCCGGTCACGACCGTGGCAAGCTCCGGTCCGGTGATAATGTCGGTTGCGCCGTCGGGCACGTCCGGGAAAATGTCGTACAGCGGGCAGTCGGCGACGACGTCGATGCCGCCGGCCGAATCGATCAACCGCTTGTAGCCGGCGAAATCGACGCGGGCGTAGTAATGCACCGGGATGCCGAAGTTGTACTGAATGGTCTGCTTGACCAGCGCCGGGCCGCCGCCCGGAAAGCCGGCGCTCTCGCCCCGCCCGTCGGCCAGGTTGATGCGCTGCCAGCGCCAGCCCGGAATGTACACCCACAAGTCGCGCGGGAAGGACAACATTGTGACAGAGGGCACGCTCGGATCGATGCTGGCAAGTATCAGGACGTCGGTGCGCCACGCGCCGTCGCCCGGGCGTCGATCGCTGCCCATCAGAACGATGTTGATCGCCTGCGGCCCGAAGTCGCGGAGCGGCGCAGGCTGCGGCGCATCTTCGGTGAAGGCGGCAACGGTCGGAGCGGCTGTGACGACGATCGAGCGCGCCGTCGGCGTGGGGGTAATCGTCGGCGACGGCGCGACGGAATCCGTCACCTCCGGCGCAATCGTAGGAGCAGCTTCGGTTGTCGCAGGCGTCGTCGCGGTGACGGCAACGACCGCTGTGGGTGTGCTCAAGGCAATCGCCGCTGCGCGTTGCGGGATGCCCGCCGCGACGACCGTGCCGAGCGACACCCCGGCCAGGATTCCGAAAAGGCTGAACTGAAACAGCAGGCCACGCTTCAGCTTGCGCAGCCGCTCTTCCCACTCTTTTCGCTCAGCCTGAAGAGCCGACTGGCTGTGCTCGAGTGCGTGCTCCGCCCGCCGCCGCGCGGTGACATCCTGGATCGTCACGACCAGAACCTGCGCCGATCCCTCTACTCCCGGCAGTGGCTGTCCGCGAAGCGCGATGCGCCACACGTGAGCGCCGTCAACAGATTCGACCGGTCGCTCGACGGTGACAGGCTGACCGGTTCCGAAGACCTGATCGTCCAGCGCCCACGCCTCGTCTGCAAACGCCTGTGGGAAGAAGTCGTGCTCGGCGCAGCCGATCAGCTCGTCTTCGGTCCGTCCTAGCAGGTCGCAAAAAGCCGCGTTGACCACCTGCCACTTGTGGTCGCGGTCCTTGATGCATACGGGATCCGGGATTTGATCGAGGATGGCCTTGTGACGCCTCAGATCGCCCACTGCGGCGCCGGCAACGGGAGCCGTCGTGGTCACGCCCGCCGGGTGGCCGTCGTGCGCCGCGCGCTCCTGGGCCGGGACCGGCTCGGCAACCGGCGCGGTTCGGAGGACAGGCAGAGGTGGGACAATCTCTGGGCGGCCGTCGCCGGAGGGAGGCGAGAGCAGCCGCTCCAGGCGCTGCTCTAGCTCAGTGGGTTGCATCGGCCATCAGCTCCGCCGCTAAGGCCCGATATTCCTGCGCGCCGCGAGCGTTAGGGGCGTACTGCGTGATCGGTTTGCCGAATATGGGGCTTTCCCGCAAGCGCACGTCGATCGAGATGCACGTCTTGAACAGCGTGTCGCCGTACGTCTTGCGAAACTGGTCGAGTAGAATGCGGCTGATGCGGCTGCGCCCATCGTACATCGTGATGAGCAGGCGATAGCGCAGGGCCGGATTCGTTTTCTGATGGACGAGGTGAAGCAGGCTGAGATAGCTGCGCAGCGAGCGGGCGGAGTAATACTCGCACGGGATCGGTATGATCAGCAGATCGGAGGCCGTCAGCGCGTTGATGGTGAGCGTGCTAAACGCAGGCGGGCAGTCGAAGATCACGACGTCGTAGAAGCCGCCGTTGATCGACTGCACAGACGTCTTCAGCCGGTACTCGTAGCCCTCGCGGCCATACAACACCTTGTCGAGCACGAGCAAGCCATGATTGGCCGGCGCCAGGTCGAGATTGAAGACGGAGCTTTCACGGCTGACCGATAACATCGACGCCTGGTCGATCAGCACGTCCCCGATCATGCGCCGGAGCTGATCGGGATCGACGCCGAGAGACTGGGTGAGATTCGCCTGCGGATCGAGATCGACGAGGAGCACGCTGCGCCCGCGCTCGGCCAACGCGGCGCCGAGCGACAGAGTCGTCGTCGTTTTGGCCACGCCGCCTTTTTGACTGCTGATCGCGATTTTCAAGGCCATCGCACACCACCTCAACGCAGACACTCACGTCCACTACAAATGATGGCTCCCGCTGGACTGCCAAGTCCAGCGGCTTGAGGCGTCGGATATGGCTATCCGCCGCAAGCATCGGTTCGATTCGATTGTAGGAGAAGCGGCGGGCGTCGGGGGTTACAGATGGGTGAAGGGAGTGTTAATGCAAAGCGGCCGGGGAGTCGGCTCCCCGGCCGCATAGTACACAAGGCCCATATACCTTGACCCTATCAGATTCGGCTCGCCGCGCCGTCCCCGGCGCGGCCAGCGCCGCCGGGGCCTGCCCCGAGCAAAGCCTGCCCTGAGCGTAGTCGAAGGGCCGAAGGGACGGCGGCTTGAGCCTAAATATAACTCTATCGAATTACCAACCCTGGAGGTATTTCGACCACTCGGCAAAGCTGTGCGCGTAGCGGCCAAACAGGTAATCGGCCGTGGGATGCGGCTCGGCCGGCGGCTTGAGCAGTCGCATGTGCGCATCCTGCAGGAGGCGCCCACCCTTGCGCCGGTTGCACGGGGGGCAGGCGGCCACCAGGTTGCTCCAGTCGTGGCCGCCTCCCCGGTGGCGTGGAACGACGTGATCGATAGTCAGGTGGGCGTTGGCCGTGCCGCAATACTGGCAGCGGTACTCATCGCGCCGAAAGACCTCGCGCTTCGTCAGCCTGACGCGCGGGCGCGGGCGGCGAATGAAGTGCGACAGGCGGATGACCGAGGGGCGCGGAAACGCCGCCGACGCGGTGCGGATCTCGCCCCGGCCGTTCTCGATGATCTCGGCCTTGCCCAGCAGGAGCAGCCCGACGGCTCGCCGCGTGTTGCACACGTTCAGCGGTTCGAAGTTGCGATTCAGGACGAGTACGGGTTCTTTCATCGACTACCGAATTCTCTCGCACACTTGTAACTCCTCAGGCGTCATTGCGAGATAGCCATCACCTCAAGCGTGATGCATGAGGGCAGAAACTTGAGCGCGCGGATGGGCTATAATCGCAGGACGGATTCAGACAAGCTAAGACCACGCGCTCAGTGGTGTGTGAGAGCCCGTTTG
>DATEUJ010000071.1:0-20056 GCA_035283185.1 Anaerolineae bacterium
CCGCGTCGGCGTCGAGCGGCAGGGGCGCGTCGGGATCGACGAGGCCCGACTCACGGCGCAGCATGACGTTCGCCGGTTTCAGGTCGCGGTGGACGATGCCACGCGCGTGTGCGTAATCGAGCGCGGCGGCGAGCGATATGACGACGCGCGCGGCGGTCTCGGCGGGCAGCGCGCGATCGGCGCGCCGATGCAGATAGTCCTCGAACGACGGCCCTTCGAGCAGCTCCATCACGATGTAGGGACGTCCGTCGGCGATGTCGAAATCGAAGACCTGCACGATGTTCGGGTGGCGCATGGCTGCGACGGCCTGCGCCTCGGCCCGGAAGCGATCCAGCGGCATCTGTTCTTCGGAGAGATGGCCGTGGAGAATCTTGACGGCGACGGGGCGATCGAGCGTCGTGTGATGACCCAGGTACACCTCGGCCATGCTGCCCCGGCCCAGGCGCTTCTGAATCTCTACTTTGGAGAGCGTGCGTCCGATCCAGTCTTCCATGTCTACGGCTAAGACTTCGGAAGTCTCGACCTGTCATCCCGACTGCGAGAATGGGCCTTAAGACTTCCGAAGTCTAAGGATCATCCCGCAACGATCGGCAGGATGAGCGCCGAGGGATGGTCGGCATCGTGATACACGGTCTGATCGGCGACGAGCATCTTCGTGCCGGTGGCGATCGGCTCGCCTGTGCCCAGGTTGCGGCTCCAGCGCGGATGCGCGCCGGACGAGACTTGCAGCCGCAGGCGATGGCCGCGCCGAAAGCGATGCGCCGTCGCCCACATGTCGATTTCGATGCGCAGGACGCCGTCCAAACGTTGCGAAGGGGCGAAGCGTGGAACCTTCGCAAGGTTGCCTGCTTCCGGCTCGATGCGGAATAGCCCGTCGCAAATGTTGATCGACCTGCCATCCGGGTGCACGTCACACAGCCGACCGAAGAAGTCGGTGTGCGCCAGGCTCGATTGCACGAATAACTCCAGCCGAACCGAGCCGATCACTTCGACATCGCGCTTCAGGGCAGGTGTCGTGTACGTCAGCACGTCGGATCGGGCTTCGAGCGCGCAGTTATCCATCGGGCCGGACGGCGGCATGAGCAGCGGCCCGCCCACGGACGGCGTGGGATCGGCCGGGTCGTATCGAAAGTGATCCGGCTCTGAGACTTCCGAAGTCGAAGTCTCCAATCGTCCCTCGGGGCGCAGGAAGTAGCGCGTCTCCCGCGCAGGCGGCGGCCAGTCGTCCATCTCGCGCCACGCTCCGCGATCTGCACCCATCACGTAAATCCGCACCGGCTTTTTTCGCAGCCCGCGACGATCGCCTTTGAGGTGAGCATCGAACCAGGCGATTCCCTCGCGCAGCGCCGCCACGATATTTCTCAGATCGGTGTGCGCCCACGGGCCAATGGTGAGGTACGGCGCGCGCCCGGCCGCGCGAAGCGCGGCGTAGTCGGCCAGCGCCCCGCGCAGACAGAGGTCGTACCAGCCGGCGACGAGATGCGCCGCCGCCGTTACCTGCGGCAGGTTGACGTGATGGTCAATGCTGCGCCAGTAGGCATCGTTCGGCTCGGGATGCGCCAACCACTCGCGGTAAAAGGAGACCGGGCGGCCGATCGTGGTGACGTCGGCTTCGGCGATCGGCAGGTGCATGAACGCCGAGGCCAGGTAGCGCGCGACGCCGCGTGGATCGAAGCGCCGAAGATTCTCGACGCCGGGCCGGTTCCGCAGATTGTCGAGCATGTCGATCAGGAAGACCCAGCGCAGGAATGTGTCCAGCGCAAAAGCGCCGTCGGGGTAGATGAGGAGGGAGGCCTGAGACGCGATGATGGCGGGCACGATGGCTTTGAGCGCGGGCGTCTTGTGCGGATCGGCGGCAGCCGCCCACTGGACGTAGCCCAGATAGCTCTGGCCCCACATCCCGACCTGCCCATCCGACCAGGGCTGGCGCGCGATCCAATCGATCGTCGCCGGGCCGTCAGCCGCCGCGTCCACAAAGGGTTCCGTCTCGCCTTCCGAGTCGAAGCGGCCGCGCGTCGTCTGCACGAGGACGTGGTAGCCCCGTTCGGCGAACCGGTTGCCGAGGAAGCGCATCAGCCACCCGAACAAGGGACCGACGTCGTCGCCGCGCCCGTAGGTTGTGCGAATCAGTATCGTCGGGAAGCGTCCGGCGGCCTTAGGCAAGTAATGGTCGGTCATCAGCCCGACGCCGTCGGGCATCGGCACGCGAACGTTCCGCTCGACGCCCGTCACGTATTGCGGCGGCCGGAGTCCGAGCAGCCGCGCGATGATCGGGCGGCGGTAGGCGTACAGGCCCACGCCGGCCAAGCCTAACAACAGAAGCCCGAACACGGATCGCTTCCCCACGGCGCAACCCCCTAACCCGCCCGTTTCGCAATCTTCCGACCTGTTAGTTCATTCGCGGAGGGCGGGCGAGAATCGCTGCACAGCCTTCAAGGCCCGATCCAGACTCGGCGAGTGGCGGCGGGCATTTTCGATCTTCCAACGACTGACGACAAACCGCGTCATCTGCCCGACATAGTTCTTGCCAATTGGGCTGGTGCTGCCAGGCGCGGGAGCCACCTCTTCACGCATGGCGCGATAGCGAGAACGTCGAGCCAGGGCGATGACCAGGGCTTTGGGATCCGCCTCATCCTCGGGTTGAAAGGGAAGTCTGGCAACGGGAACGCCCAGGAACTCGGCGAAGCCCTGCCGATCCGCAAGCAGCCAAGCTTCGGCCTCGCGCACAGCAATGCGCAAGACGAGATTGCGATGCGGGCCGTCAGGCAGCCAATGGTGAAGAAGAGTCGGTGGACATTCATCCCGGTCGAGATCCGTTAGCGCAATGAAGGGCCGGTAAGCAGCTGCCCGGTTGAAGCGCGGCAGGTTCTGCTCAAGATGATCACGGCCTCGCCTGCCATAACAAGCGCCCGGCGCAAAAGGCCGGCCGGAGAAAGCCAGTAAGCGCCGCAAGACCTGTTCGTCCAATAGGCCCTCCGCAGCCAGACTGACCGGGATGACCGTCACAGCGAGAACAACTCCAATTGGGCCGCCTGTTCCGGTTCGGTGTGCGGGATGACGGCATCGGCGGCGCTCATGCCATCTTCGAGCAATTGCCGGATCTCCGGCACACTTGCCGCAGGTTTGATGTGCGTCCCTTCGGCGCCGGGGATGAGCATGAGGATTTCTTCGCCGCTGATGCCTGGTTCCGACAGCAGTTCGGCGCTGTGGGTGCTGAGGATCACTTGCCGGGGTTGCCGTTTGCGGGCGCGCTGGGTCCGGTAGATCAGGTTGGGCAGCCGGCGCACCACCCCGCTGTGCAGCGAGAGTTCGGGTTCCTCGAGCAGCAGGGGGCCTTCCCCCTCTTGCAGCGCCCACAGCAGGCCCAACAAGCGCAGTGTGCCATCCGAGAATTGATCTTCGCCTTGCTTGGCGGCGTGCGGCCGCCAATGCTCATATGCACCGACCAGATGCGGCACGCCCCGCTCGTCTCTTTCCAACCGCAGGTCCTTCAATTGCGGCACGGCGATCACCAGCGCGTCACGGATGCGCCGCAAGCGGGCGTTCCGCGTCTTTTCATTCGTCTTCGCCAGGCGGTCCAGGAAATTGCGCCCATAGGCCTCGGCCAAGCCGCCGTTGCTGACGAGGTCGCTTCCGCTACGGATGATCTGAGGCACGAGATGCAAGTAGAGGATTTTTTCAAAGAACTGGGCGACGTCGCGGAACCGGGCATTCAGGTTGATCTGCTCCAGCGCAGTCTGGGTCAGGCGGAGCGGGTCAGTGCGGTCGGCTTCGTCGGGCCGTTCGAGCAGCAACCTGCCGTTTTGGTAAACCGCCTCGCGGGTCAGTATTGGCAGGCGGTAGCCGCGCGGCTGCTGGTTGAGCTTGATTTCGTACCGCCACAGGGTCATGCCGTCTTCGGCCAAATCCACAGTCAGGCCAACCTCAGGGTCTTGCCGGGCGGCCAAACAGCGAATCTTGGAAACGCCACCCCGCTCGGCGCAGGCGCGCTGCAGGCCACTGCCGGGCACGGCAAGGTCACGCAGAAAGCGTATTGCGTCCAGGAAATTGGACTTGCCGGAGGCGTTGGGGCCGACGAGAAACACCCGATCGGGCAAATCCACGTTGACCCGCCGGAAGTTTTTCCAACTGTAGAGTTCGATATGGCTGATACGCATGGGTTGCTCTCCCCCAAGACTTCGGAAGTCTTTTAGAGACTTCCGAAGTCTGAACGGTCACCCCGCCCGCTTGGCGATCTTCTGCTTGATGGCGACAATCTCCGGCACGCTGAGATCGGCAAGCGTCTGCGTCTCGCTGATGCCGAGCGCCTTCTCCTGCGCCGCGCGCCAGCGCGCGAGACGCTCTTTCACCTGCGCTTCGTGTCCTTCGGCGGAGGGATCGTAGAAATACGTGCCGAGCAGCGCGGTGGGGAGATACTGCTGCCCGACGTGATGCCCCGGCAGCTCGTGGGGATAAACGTAGCCTTCGCCGTGGCCAAGGCTCTTCGCGTCGCGACTGCTGTCTTGCAAGTGCTTCGGTACGTCGACCTTGCCCTCTTCTTCAACCTTCGCATATGCCTTGAAGTACGCGCCCGCGCTGTTCGACTTCGGCGCGGTCGCCAGGTACAGCGTCGCCTCGACAATCGGGTAAACGCCTTCGGGCAGGCCGACGTGCTCGAACGCCTGCGCGGCGGCGTTGGCGACGACAAGCCCCATCGGGTCGGCCAGGCCTATGTCTTCGCCCGCCAGGATCAAGAGCCGGCGCAGGATGAAGCGCGGGCTTTCACCAGCGTATAACATCTTCGCCAGCCAGTACAGCGCCGCGTCGGGATCCGATCCGCGCACCGACTTGATGAACGCACTGATCGTGTCGTAGTGCACATCGCCGTCTTTGTCGTACAGGATGGCGCGCCGCTGGATCGACTCCTGCGCGACTTCGAGCGTGACGCGGATCGCGCCGTCTACGCCGGGCGGCGTCGATTCGACGGCCAGCTCGAGCGCGTTCAGCGCATTGCGCGCGTCACCGCCGGCGATGTGGACCAGATGCGCCAGCGCATCGTCGTCGACGTGCACGCTGCGTTCGCCGTAGCCTCGTTCAGGATCGGTCAGCGCATTCAGAAGAATCTGCTGCACATCGTCGTCGCTCAGCGCCTTGAGCTGGAAGATGCGCGAGCGCGAGACGAGCGCCGAGATCACCTCGAAGTAGGGGTTCTCGGTCGTCGCGCCGATCAGGACGACCGTGCCGTTTTCGACGTGGGGAAGTAATGCGTCTTGTTGAGCTTTGTTCCAGCGATGGACTTCATCTACGAATAACGTGGTGCGTGTTCCGTAGAGTTTCCGCCGTTCCTGCGCGTCGGCGATCACGCGGCGCAGCTCGGGGATGCCGGCCAGCACGGCGCTGATCGTCTCGAAGTGCGACTTCGTCGAGTTGGCGATGATCTGCGCGAGCGTCGTCTTGCCCGTGCCGGGCGGCCCCCACAGGATGATCGACGAGAACAGCCGGTCGGCCTCGATCGCGCGGCGCAGCAATCGCCCCGCCCCGACGATGTCTTCCTGCCCGACGAATTCGTCAAGTGTGCGCGGGCGCATGCGCGCGGCGAGCGGCGCTTCGGTCGCCAGGCGCTGCTTGAGAGCGTGGTCGAACAGATCCATATTATCAGTATAGCACGAATGTGTGGACAGGGATCATAGCGCGACGCGCTTCGCGGGCCGCAACCGGGAGAGCGACCACGGATTACACGGGTGTTCAGACTGCGACGCTGTCACAGTGCGGATTTTACTGGGAGGGTGGTGCCAACCGTGGGGACACGGTTGAGGTGTTGCTGACGACCGTCATAGCCGCCCAAGTTTCTTCAGGCTGGCGATATCTTCAGCCAGCTCTGTCTCATCGTAATGCGGCGAAATACGCCGGGCGGACAGCAATTGCCGAAACTCCCACAGCGACATGTCGGCCAGCTCGCGCGCCTTGCCAATCGAGAGGCGCTGTTGGGCATACAGCATTTGGAGACTTCTCTCATTTCGGAGTAGAATTGCACTCTAACTCCCAACTCTAACTCCTGACTCTCACTCCTGACTCTCACTCCTAACTCTCATGCTCACCGACGAATCTCTCGACGCTCGAATCGCCGCCATCCGCGCCTTCATTCGCGATGAAGTCATTCCCTTGGAACACACCTTGCTCGCTCAGGGCTTTCGCGCCGTTTTGCCGGCGCTCGAAGAAGCGCGGCGGCGCGTGAAGTCGCTCGGCTTGTGGGCGCCGGGCATGCCGCCGGAGTACGGCGGCCTCGGCCTCCGCCTGCGCGAGTTCGCCCGCGTCAGCGAAGAGCTGGGACGCAGCCCGCTCGGCCACTACGTTTTCAACTCCCAGGCGCCCGACATCGGCAACATGGAAGTGCTGCTCGCGCACGGCACGCCGGAGCAAAAGGAGCGTTTCTTGCGCCCCCTGGCAAATGGCGAGGTGCGCAGTTGCTTCGCCATGACCGAGCCGGAGCACGCCGGGTCGAACCCGATCTGGCTGAGCGCGACGGCGGTGAAGGACGGCGGCGATTACGTCGTCGACGGCCACAAATGGTTCATTTCGTCGGCGGAGGGCGCGGCGTTCTCCATCGTCATGGCGATCACGAATCCCGACGCGCCGAAGATGCATCACCGCGCCAGCCAGATCATCGTGCCTGCCGAGGCGCCCGGCTTCCGCATCATGCGCAACATCCCGGTGATGGGCGATAGGGGAAGCGACTGGATGAGCCACGCCGAAGTGCGCTTCGAGAGCTGCCGCGTGCCACAGTCCAACCGCCTGGGAGAAGAGGGGCGCGGCTTCGCCCTCGCGCAGGAACGGTTGGGGCCAGGCCGCATCCACCACTGCATGCGCTGGATCGGCATCTGCGAGCGCGCCTTCGAGATGATGTGCCGGCACGCCGCCGCACGCGAACTTGCTCCCGGCAAGCCGCTCGCCACGCAGCAATCCATCCAGGACTGGATCGCCGAGAGCCGCGCCGAGATCGACGCCTCGCGCCTGATGGTGTTGCACACCGCCGAGAAGATCGACCGCGAAGGGGCGAGCGCCGCCCGCGTCGAAATCTCGGCCATCAAGTTCTTCGTCGCCAACGTGCTGCAGCGCGTGCTCGACCGCGCCGTGCAGACGCATGGCGCGCTGGGCATGACGGACGATACCGTGCTCGCTTTCTGGTATCGCCACGAGCGGGCCGCCCGTATTTACGACGGGCCGGACGAGGTTCACAAGAGCGTCGTGGCGCGGCACGTGCTCAAGCAGTACGGGATCGAACTCTAGCCATATATAGCGATTGGAGTGCAGGCTTCAGCCTGCGAAGCGCCGGGATGTTGCATCCTAAAGGCTGCACTCCAGGAATTCGCCAGACTCCGGTCCTGAGAGATGAGTTGGAGGAAGCGGCACATGGTCGGGTCGGTTGCGATCGATCGGGCGACTGCCGTGCGCGCAGGCGAGATGATCGACGTCGAGCGCCTGGAAGCGTTTCTGCGCGCGCACGTTCCCGATGCGTCCGGGCCGCTCGTCGTCGAGCAGTTTCCGCGCGGTTTCTCTAACCTCACCTATCTTCTGCGCCTGGGCGACCACGAGCTGGTCCTGCGCCGCCCACCGTTCGGAGCGCTCGTCAAATCCGGGCACGACATGGGCCGCGAATATCGCATCCTGAGCGCGCTGATTTCGGTCTATCCGAAAGTGCCCCGCCCGATTGTGTACACGGACGACGATTCGATCATCGGCGCGCCCTTTTACGTGATGGAGCGCGTCAAGGGCATCATTCTGCGCGACCGCCCGCCCGAAGGCGTGACGCTCGACGCGGGGCGCATGCGCGGCATCTGCGAGGCGCTCGTCGACACGCTCGTCGAGCTGCACGCAGTGGATTACGAGGCGGCCGGGTTGGGCGACCTGGGCCGCCCGGAAGGCTACGTCGAGCGGCAGGTGAGTGGCTGGATCACGCGCTATCAGAACGCGCGCACCGACGACCTGGCCGACATGGACAGGGCCGCCGCGTGGCTGATGGCGAACCAGCCGCCGGTCTCCGGCGCGGCGCTCATCCACAACGACTTCAAGTACGACAATCTCGTGCTCGATCCGAACGACCTGACGCGCGTCATCGCCGTCCTGGATTGGGAGATGGCGACCATCGGCGATCCGCTGATGGACCTGGGCACGACGCTGGGCTACTGGGTGCAGGCGGACGACACGCCGGAGCTGGGGCAGGTCGGCCTCACCCATTATCCTGGCAATCTCCGCCGTGACCAAGTCGTGCAGCGGTATGTCGCGAAAAGCGGCCGCGATGTGTCGGACATTCTCTTTTACTACGTCTACGGCCTGTTCAAGGTCGCCGTGATTTGCCAGCAGATCTATTTCCGCTACCGGCGGGGCTTCACGCGAGACCCACGCTTCGGCAAGCTCGACGTCCTCGTCGCCGCGTGCGCCCGCAGCGCAGCCCGCGCGATCGAGCGAAACCGGATCGACACTCTAGCCTGATTTGAAAACAGGGTGGCTCAATATGGATTTCAAGGAGCTCTGTCAACGAATGCCCAACGAATAACCGAATGAGCTTCAGCGCGCCGAAGAATTCGTTTATTCGTTGCCAATTCGTTGACAGTTTGCCTGACCTTCTCGAAACGCATCAAGAGCCAACAGGGTTTCGTTCGTAGTGGCGACTTCAGTCGCTTATGGTACCGGACGACTAAAGTCGTCACTACGAGATGCTTTCATGCGTGGTGGTGAACGCCGTTCATGGAAACTATTGACACAGCGCGAATGATTCCTAAACCCGCCGCCGTCCAACTCTTCGCCACCTGCCTCGTCGAGGCCGTGTGCCCGCAGGCGGGCATGGCCGTCGTGGCCGTGCTGGAAAAACTCGGCCTCACGGTCGAATACCCGCAAGGTCAGACGTGCTGCGGCCAGCCTGCATTCAATGCGGGCGCGTGGGACGATGCTCGTGCAATGGCGCGTCACACGCTCGATGTGCTCTCTCGCTCCGAAGCGCCGATCGTCGTGCCATCCGGCTCGTGCGCCGATATGATGATTCACCATTATCCCGAGCTGCTCGCGGGCGATCCCAAGTACGGCCCGCTCGCCGATTCGGTCGCCCGGCGCACGTATGAATTCACGCAGTTCGTCGTGGACGTAATGGGCGTTTCGGACGTGGGCGCGCGCTTTGAGGGCAAGGTCGCGTATCATCCTTCGTGCCATCTGCTTCGCGGGCTGGGCATTCGCGAAGCGCCGCGCCAATTGCTCGCCCACATTCAGGGCGCTGAAGTCGTCGAGCTGACCGGCGCGGAAGAATGCTGCGGCTTTGGCGGGATGTTCGCGGTGAAGATGAGCGATATATCCGGCGCGATGCTCAGGCGCAAGCTCGACCATATCGAGAAGTGCGGCGCGCATGTCGTCGTGGGCTGCGACGTGAGCTGCCTGATGCACATCGGCGGTGGGCTGCACCGGCGCGGATCGGCTGTCGCGACGAGGTATTTGGCGGAACTGCTGGTCAACCAAAGGCGAAGGGATGAGGGATGAAGGATGAAGGCAAGCATGCCTTTTTCTTCATCCCTCATCCCTCATCCTTCACTATGAGCCTGCGACCTCCCAACGTTACCTTCTATCAACGCGCCAGACAGGCGCTGAACGATCCGCAACTGCACATCGCGCTCGATCGGGCGACGGATACGCTCACCACGCTGCGCTCGCGCACGATGGGGACTTTCGTCGACGGCGATGCGCTGCGCGACCAGGCGCGTATGATTCGCGCCCACACACTGAGCCGGCTCGATCACTACCTGGCGCAGTTTGCCGACGCGGTCGAGGCCGCAGGCGGCCGGGTGCACTGGGCGCTCGACGGCGCGGCGGCCAATCAGATTGTCCTGGACATCGCGCGCGCGCACGGCGTCAAGACGGCCGTCAAGGGCAAGTCGATGGTCACCGAGGAGACCGGCCTCAACCACGTCTTGCAGTCGGCGGGTATCGACGTGATCGAAACCGACCTGGGCGAGCGCATCATTCAGCTCGCGGGTGAGACGCCGTCGCACATCATCGCGCCGGCCATCCACAAGACCAAGGAGCAGGTCGGGCGGCTCTTTCACGAAAAGCTTGGCGCGCCGCTCACCGACGTGCCCGAAGAGATGACGGCGGTCGCGCGGCAGAGCCTGCGCCACGACTTCCTGCGCGCCGACATGGGCATCAGCGGCGTGAACTTCGGCGTCGCCGAGACGGGCACACTGGCGCTGGTCGAGAACGAAGGCAACGGGCGGCTGACGGCGACCGCGCCGCGCATCCACGTCGCATTCATGGGCATCGAGCGGCTCGTGCCGACGATCGCCGATCTCGAGGTGATGTTACAGGTGCTGGCGCGCTCGGCGACCGGGCAAAAACTCAGCGTGTACACCAACTTGCTCACCGGCCCGCGCCGGCCGGGCGAACCGGATGGCCCGGACGAGCTGCACGTCGTGCTGGTGGACAACGGCCGAAGTCGCGTCCTCGGCGGCAAGCTGGCCGAGATTCTGTATTGCATCCGCTGCGGGGCGTGCCTGAATGCCTGCCCGGTCTATCGCCAGATCGGCGGGCACGCGTATGGCGGCGTGTACACAGGCCCGATAGGCGCGGTACTTTCACCGGCGCTCGATGGCCTCGACCCGTGGAGTGAGCTGCCCCATGCCAGCAGCCTGTGCGGCGCGTGCCGCGAGGTCTGCCCGGTGGGCATCGACATTCCGCGCATGCTGCTCGAGCTGCGGCATGCAGGGCACGAGCAAGGCAAGTCGCCGTGGTGGCTGAAGATCGGCCTGCGGATGTACCGGATTGTTGCAACGCGCCCACTAATGTTCAAGTGGGCGATTGCGACAGCGAGCGCAGCGACCCGGCTCGTCGCCCGGAGCGGGTGGGTGCGGCGGTTGCCGCCGCCGCTGTCCGGGTGGACCGACTACCGCAACTTTCCCGCGTTCGCGCGTGAACCGTTCAGCACGCAGGTCAAACGGAGAAGGCTCAGGCTTGGGACAAAAGTGGGTCTAAAGCCCCGCGCTTGAAGAACCAAGGATAATTGCACGTCACCACACGACTGGCACCAACCCGGATGCCGCGATAGTCCGGTCGCGCGTGAGGTCATCGTCCGTCAGTGCGCTCAACTCAGGAAATGCGCCAAACAACGAACCAGGCGTCGTCGCCGCGGCGGGCAGGGGCGTGACCTGAACCTGCACGAACGTGTTGTCAGGCAGGTCAAGTGCAACCTGGGGCTTTAGAACGCCATCCGTGTATATCGCCTGTACGGTGATTACGGCCATAGCTACCTCCTACACAGATTATACTCGAAAGCGGCGACCTGAGTGTGTCGACCACAGAAGTCGCTGCATGGAAAGGCAGCAGGAAAAGGGTTCGTAGCGACTTATCCACCGGTCACTCTGGCCAGGCGCAGCGGTGTGTGCTCACGCTTCTGCATGATATCCATGACAATTGTCCTCGTGTTGATCATAATGCCCTTGTAATGGGCACTGTCTCTTCATTGCTCAACAGACCCTTTGTTGCGGTCGCTCCGCCTGTCGAGAAAACATACGTCATGCTTGGCTTGACTCCAGTCGATTCCGATGTACACTGTCATACAGACCTCCCGTCTCGTGGTTTCGGAGCCCACCGGTGGACTCGGTAGAAATCAGAGGGGACTGGACCTATGGCGAAAGTGCTCGGTATCGGCGGCATCTTCTTCAAATCACCCGACCCTCAAACGCTCAACTACTGGTATTCACAGTGGCTTGGCCTTACTATCGAATCGGAATCTGGCGTGTCGTTTGCGTCGTTTCAGCCTCGCACTATGCCCAAGAATGGCTACACAGTTTGGAGTGCGTTCAAATCCACGACCACCTACTTCGCGCCATCGGATAAAGAGTTCATGTTCAATTTGGTTGTCGATAATCTGGAAGAAGCCCTGAATCAAGTCAAAGCGGGTGGCGCACAGGCCGTTGGCGGCGTTGAGAAGAACGAATACGGTCAATTCGGCTGGTTCATGGATCCGGATGGCAATAAGGTCGAACTATGGGAGCCGCCAAGTGCATAAAGACGAGACGGCCAAACGATTCACGATTCTCAATCGCATCCGTGACTCGCTGAAGACGGCCTATCTGCCCTCGGCGCGCGCCACACTTCCGCCGCGACCGTTTTCCTCTGCTCGGGTCGACTTGTCGGCGATGGTCGAGACCTTCACGCGCGAAGTCACCGTGCTCAAAGGCGATGTGCATGGGCCACAACCCGCTTCACAGGCCATTGAGACCGTCATCACGCTGCTGCACGGGGCAGGCGGGAATGAAGTCATCGCGTGGTCCGACGAGGATTTGCCGCTCCCCGGTGTTTTCGATGCCATTCGCGGATCAAACTTCAAGCTCCTTGATCCGGTCGTGCCGTCCGATCCCGCCGGTCGGAAAGCGAAGATGCAGCAATTGGCAGCCGCATCGGCCGGCCTGACCGACGCGCTCGGCGGACTGGCCGACACGGGGACGCTCGTCGTCGCCAGCGGGCCGGCGAGGCCGCGCTTCGCGTCGCTGCTGCCGCCGATGCACATTGCGCTGCTGCCAGTCGCGCGTCTCTATCCCGATCTTCCAGCATTTCTTGCCGCGCACCCCGACATCATCGAGGTGGGGAGCAACGTCGTCCTCATCACCGGCCCCAGCCGCAGCTCCGACATCGAGTTCACGCCCACGCTCGGCGTCCATGGACCGAAGACGCTGCACGTTGTTTTGATTGGGTGATCCATAGCGCGACTCCGACCGAAACCAGGAGACTAACCACGGATGACACGGATTACAGAGGTGTTTGCATGAAGGCCATATCGAAGCCCAGCAAGATGCCCAAGTTCAAGCCTGCGCCCGAGGCGGTGGCTACCCTCTTTCAGGCCGCTATCTCAGGCCTGCCCGACATCGAACCGCGCAAGATGTTCGGCTATCCGTGCGCATTCGTCAACGGCCAGATGCTGACCGGCGTCTACGAAGACCGCATCATGCTGCGACTCTCGGAGCGGGACCGCGCGCAATTCCTCAAGCTGCCTGGCGCTAAACTCTTCGAGCCTATGCCCGGGCGTCCGATGCGGGAATATGTCGAGCTGCCGCCGAGCACCATGAACTCGCCGGCTCAGTTGAAGCGCTGGCTCAAACGTGGGCTGGCGTACGTCGAAACACTGCCGCCTAAGGCGAAGAAGATCCGGAAGGCAAAGAAGTAGACGCTGAGCATTGTCCCTGACCGCGCCGCGGCGGTGGCAGCGTTCCCGGACTGACCGACTTCTGAAACCAGGTTTCTCCACTCCTCAGGCGGGATGCTGGCGATAAGCCATGTCGAGGACTTCGATCGTGTGGTAGACGGGCAGTTGGTGCGCCGAGTGCTTGAGGTGAGTGCGAATCTGGACGATGCAGCCGATGTTCCCGGCGGCGATGGCCTGGCTGCCGGTGCTCAGGATGTTGTCCACCTTGCGCCGGCCAAGCCTGCCCGCGATGTCGGGCTGCTCGACGTTGTACGTACCGGCCGAGCCGCAGCAAATATCATTCTCCGGGATTTCCACCAGCGTCACGTTCGGAACGCTGCGCAGCAGGCGGCGCGGCGCTTCGGTGACGCCCTGCGCATGCGCGAGATGGCAGGCATCGTGGTAGGCAATCGAGAGCGGCTGGGGTAGTGGCGGCGGCGTCTCGATCCCCAGGTCCGCGAGGAACGCGCTCACGTCTTTGACTCTGCGCGTGAACGCCTCGGCCATCTCCTCTTCGGGAAGCCCCTTGAACAGCAGGCCGTATTCCCTCATGCCTGACCCGCAGCCCGCGGCGTTCGTCACGACGGCGTCCACATCGCCGGGAAAGACGCGCAGGTTGTGGCGCGCTAGGTCGCGGGCGCGTTCGGCTTCGCCGGCGTGGATCATCAGCGCGCCGCAGCAGCCCTGGCCCGGCGGGATCACGACCTCGACGCCGTTCTTCGCCAGGACGCGCAGCGTCGCCCAATTGATCTCCGGCGCGAGCACCTGCTGCACACAGCCGGCCAGGAGCGCGACGCGGGCGCGGCGCACGCCTTCGGCCGGATAGACGCCCGGAAGCGACTGCGCCTGCGGCAGTCGTTCGGGCAACAAGGCCAGCATGCCGCGCAGCTCTTTCGGCAGGAAGTTGTGAAACGGTCGCGAGAGCTTCGCCACGCGAGCAGCGACCCGGAATCGACTCGGATACGGCAGCGTCTCGCGCACGAGCATGCGCTGCATGCGGCTTGTGAGGGTGCGTGAACGCTGCCGCTCGGCGCGCGCCCGGAACGGCATCACCAGTTCTCCGTATCGAACGCCGGAGGGGCAGACCGTCACGCAGCCGAGGCAGCCCAGGCATCGATCGATGAAGGGCATCGTCTCGTCGATCGCCAGGCCATCCTCCAGGGCCGACTTCATCAGGACGATGCGCCCGCGCGGCGAATCCATCTCTTCGCCTAGGACGCGGTAAGTCGGACAGGCGGGCAGGCAGAAACCGCAGTGGACGCATGCCTCGACGGCGTGAACCATCGCCTGGCCCTGCGCGCCAAGCTGATCGACCGCGATCGTGTGCCGCACCTATGCCTCCGCAAATCGTCGGGCAGGATCGAGTGCCTCTCTGACGCGGCGAGCGAACGTGTCCCCGATGCGGACACCCAGCCGCGGCCGGCCCGGCGGCCCGAGCAAGACCAATCCCGAAAGACCTTGAGACGAAAGCAGCGCGTCGAAGGGCTGCGGCGGTTCGGGCGAAGCGATCCAGGCAACCTGCCCGCCGCCGCTGTAGCGCCGAATTGCCGGGCCGCCTGCCAGGCTTTGCTCGAGCAGGGGAATGCGGCGCGGCGTGAGCGGAACTTTGATCAGCGACCATCCCGCCGGTACCCATTCCAGCTCGCGGACGCCGCGCCACAGCGACGCTTCGTCCGGGCCTTCGACCACTTCTCCACCGCCGAGGAGCGCGCGCAGGCGATCGAGCCGCGCCGGCATTGCGCTCGCCAGTCCTCCCAGGCGCGCCCACAGCGCCTGCCCTGAGCCGAAGCCCTGAGCGGAGCGAAGGGGCAGCCGAAGGGTCGCCCCCGACTGCGCCGCCTCCAGATCGAGTGCGTCGATGTCCAGTTGCGATCCGTACAGCCGGTGGAGCGCTTGCAGCGCATCGTCGAGCGCGGAGTACTTTAGCCGCAGCGAGGCATACGCTTCCGGCCTGGGGAACACCTTGAAGCTCAGCTCGACGAGCACGCCGAGCTGGCCGAGGCTACCGACCATCAGCTTGGGGATGTCGAAGCCAGCCGCGTTCTTGACGACCTTGCCGCCGCCGCGTACGACCTCGCCTTCGCTATTCACGAAGCGCACGCCGAGCAAGAAGTCGCGCACGCCGCCGTAGCGATAGCGTCCCGGCCCACTCGCGCCGCATCCGACCGTGCCGCCCAGGGTGGCGCCGTGTTCTGCGAGCAAGGGGTCGAACGGCAGGTATTGGCCGTGCTCATCGAGCAAGCGCATCACGTCCGCGACGCGCGTGCCCGCTCTCGCCGTGAAGGTGAACTCGCCCGGCTCGTATTCGACGATGCCGGAAATTGCCGACAGGTCAATCGACGTTACGCCGTCGGGCGGCATGGACAGCGCCGGTTTGGTCCCGCCGCCGCGCGGCAGCAGGCGCGGATGCGCGCGCACCGCAGACTGAACTTCTTCGATCGATTTCGGATGCAACAACATCGTGCGACTCGTTTCGCGTACTCCAAATGTAACTACCCAACCGTCATTGCGACCCCGCTGAGAAGCGCGGGGCAGGTGAGCGTCGTTTGCGACGAAGCAATCTCCGCTTTCGTGAGCGCATATGGCTGTCCGTGCAGGAGATTGCTTCGCAAAAGGCGCTCGCAATGACGCGGGCTGAGCAGTTACGTTTGGACATGACTTTCTGTGACGTGTGTGGCGAGCGGTCCTATCGCATCACCAGCGGCACATAAAAAAAGTGGGTAAACGCGATTCCGGACGGCACGTTCAGCGTCAGCCCCCCGCCTTCCTGCACCCGGAGCGGCGCGTTTGGGTCGAGCCGGAAACTCGCCGTCGCGCTCGGGTTCACTGTCGCCGTGACGACATAGCTCCCAGCGTCAGCCCCGGCAGTGTCTAAGAAGAAGATGAAACTGCCCGATTCCTTGATGGGGACGGCGGGAGTGACTGTATGACCATTGACCACAATCGTCGCAACGCTGTCAGGCGGAAAATTCTCTCCCGTGAGTGTGAAGAAACTGCCCGGCTGGCCGGTTGTATAGTTAATCGTCAGTGAAGGGATAGACGTCACGACATCCACCGGCGTCAGTTGTTGGAAGATGGTGCCTAAGCCCAGTTGTCCATCGCGGTCCGACCCCCAGCATTTGATTCTGTTACCGGCTGACACCGTGGTCAGCGCGCAGGTGTGATACACGCCCGCTCCGATCGCCGCAACTCCGCCCGCCAGGCCACTTACGTCCGCCGGCGTATTGCGTTGTGTGGTTGTGCTGTCGCCAAGTTGACCGTAGTCGTTCCCGCCCCAGCACTTGACCCCACCGCCACTGGTCAGCGCGCAGGTGTGAGCCCCGCCCGCCGCGATGGCTGTGACCCCGCTCGCCAGCCCAACGACATCCACCGGCGTATTGCGTTGTGTGGTCGTGCCATCACCCAGTTGACCGTAGTCGTTCCAGCCCCAGCACTTGACCCCGCCGCCACCGGTCAGCGCACAGGTGTGATAACCGCCTGCCGCAATGGCTGTGACCCCGCTCGTCAGTCCAACGACATCCACCGGCGTGCTGCGCCGCGTGGTCGTGCCATCACCCAGTTGACCGAAGAGGTTCCAGCCCCAGCACTTGACCCCGCCGCCACTGGTCAACGCGCAGGTATGAGCCCCGTTTGCCGCGATGGCCGTGACGTTTTGCAAGGGAGGTGCGGCCAGACGGGTCGAGGGAGCAAGACGGATGGCGACTCGCTGGCCCACACTCAACTGGGAGGCGGCGGTGGCTTGCGCCAAGCTCTTTCCCAGATCGGCAAAGATTACCCCTATCAAGAAGAGAAGAAGCCAAAGTAATCTATAGGTGAGAGCGGGTTTCATCTGTTTGCTTCCCATGTGCCGGGCACAACAGTTGTTCGGCAGTAACTGCTCAGCCGTCATGCCCGAATGCTTTTGTCGGGCATCCAGTCTGACAGGTTACTGGATTCCCGCCTAAAGCGTGCGGGAATGACAGCGAACGGTGCGAGCGCTGAGCAGTTGCGTTCGGCGAAGGTCTCCAGACCGAGCCGCTGCGGGAACGGTCGGGAGACCGTTCCCGAACTGGGGACGCAATCTGGATCGTGAAGACCTGCCAGGTCTATTTCACTCACGCGAGATCACACCCGCGCGCTCCAGCGGATGCATTCCCGTAAACTTCAACGACGGTGCTTCGCCGCCGGGGAACATCTTGCCCCGGTTGGACAGCTCGTGCGGATCGATGGCGAGCCGCAGGCGGTGCATCGCCTCCACGTCGATCTCGTCGTACATGCGCGGCAGGTAGTCGCGCTTCTCCATGCCGATGCCGTGCTCGCCGGTGATCGAGCCGCCGAAGCGGATACACATCTGCAAGATTTCGCCGGCGAGCTTCTCGGCGCGCTCGAGCGCGCCAGCCTCGCGCCCATCGTACAGCACAAGCGGGTGCAGATTGCCATCGCCGGCATGGAAGACGTTGGCGACGCGCAGGCCGTAGGCCGCGCTCAGGCGCTCGATCTCGGCGAGCGCCTCGCCCAGGCGGCTGCGCGGCACGACGCCGTCGTTCACGACATAGTCGGGACTCAAGCGCCCGACGGCGGAGAACGCGCTCTTCCGTCCCTTCCAGATGCGCAGGCGGTCGGCTTCGTCAGCCGCGATGCGAATCTCGTACGCCCCCGACGCCTCGACGAGGGGTTTCAACCGCTTGAATTCCTCTTCGACCTGCTCGGCTTCGCCGTCGAGCTCGACGATGAGCAGCGCGGCCGCATCTGCGGGATAATTCGCGTGCACCGCTGCTTCCGCCGCCTGGATCGCCAGGCGATCCATGATCTCGAGCGCACCGGGCAGCAACCCGGAGGCGACGACCTGCGCCACCGCGTCGCCGGCGGCTTGCAGGCTGTGGTAGGCGGCCAGGACAGTGCGAAAGCGCTCGGGCTTGGGCAGCAGGCGCAAGGTGATCTCCAGCGCCACGCCGAACAGGCCTTCCGAGCCGACGAACAGGCCGACGAGATCAGGCCCGACGCTCTCCAGGCTGTCGCCCCCCAGCTCGACCACTTCGCCGTCGGGCAGGACGGCCTTGATGCCGAGGACGTGATTGCTCGTCATGCCGTATTTCAGGCAGTGTGCGCCGCCCGAATTGAAGGCGATGTTGCCGCCGATGGTGCACACGGACTGGCTCGACGGATCGGGCGCGTAGTACAGGCCGTAGGGCGCGGCGGCCTTGCTCACGTCGAGATTGATCACGCCCGGCTCGACGACGGCGACGCGCTCTTGCGGATCGAGCCGCAGGATGCGGTTGAGCCGGTTGAGCGCAATGAGGATGCCATCCTTCACCGGCAGCGATCCGCCGGACAGGCTCGTCCCGCTGCCGCGCGCGACGAACGGCACGCGAAAGCGATGGCACAGGCGCACGGTCTCGACGACTTCGATTTGAGTCTCGGGCAGGACGACGGCCGCGGGTCGGCTGCGGTAGGCCGTCAGCGCGTCGGACTCGTACGACGCGAGCTGGGCCGACTGCGCCAGCAGCCGGTCAGGAGGATAAATGTGTGCCAGTGCAGACAGCCAATCCTGTGCGCTCATAGATACCGCCTTTCAAATCCTAAACCCAAACTTCAAACTCCAAATATAAGTGTAGCACCGAAGGGGCCTGAAATACAAATGGTTTCCCTCAGTCCCCTCAGTTCACTCAGACCCCTGAGATCCCTCCAGGCACTCCATACATCTGGTCGGGCATCAGGATTTCGGGGAATCGTGCGCGCAGCATGCGGCGGGCCTCGTCGCAGAGATGACATTCGTCGACGTAGGTCTCCGCATGCGAAAGTCCGTATTGGCGCACCAGCTCCACAGGTCCACCTCTGAGCAAGGGGCCGACGATCGGATGCGCATCCGGGTCGTACGTCTCGCAGATCTCCTTCAGGGGCGTGCGGAACAGGTTGCCGATGGCAATGCCTTGACAGATGTGCACGTTTCCAAGCGGGTCCACGTGCACGCGTCCCGGATCGCGCAGGTCTTCGTCCAGGCATGCGGTGAACTGTGTCCACGAGTGACGGATCGCCTGCGAGACGAGTTTCTCGGCGGCCCGCCCCCGGTACATGACGGCCGACTCCCCGATCGGGAGCTGGCCGACGACGGATGCCGCGTTCGTCGCCTCCGGTTGGGCGACGCTCATTACGCCGATCGGGATGCCGAGCTGCTGTGCCGCTGCCTGCGCGTTTTGCGACTGCCGGCTGACCTCTTCGCTCCAGTGGTACACATCGCTGCTGATCGAGAGGTCCTGCACCAGGCCGGCGAAGGGCCGCAGCCACTCGACGGCGTCTTCGACGCTGGTCGCCCAGTAGCTGTTCGAGACGATCCCGACCTGGAAGCCCAGATGCGACGCCATCTCGACGGCTTTGAGCAGAGTGCCGTAATACAGAAACGGCTCTCCGCCTTCGAAGTAGATCGATGTGATCGTGCCGAGGTCGCTGGCCTGCTCCATGATGTGCCGAATGTCGTGCAGCGTCATCGTGCCCGTCTGCCACGGGCTGCCCCACACGAAGCAGTGGTCGCACTCGAGCGTGCACTGGTACGTCAGCAGCAGATGCAATCCTGAAAGTCTCATTTCGGTCTCCTTTCACCCTTGCGAAGGTTCTGCATCCTTCGGCTTCATGGCGGGCGCATGCTGAACGGAACGCAGTGGAGTCGAAGCACGCCCGCCATTCCGCTCAGGATGCGACTGAGTAGTCACGCTTGTCGATTACAGCCGGCCTCCCGCGCCAAGAACGCGCAGCGCGTTCAGGGTAATCATCGGGTTAGGGCCGCGGCGTCCCCAATCCATGACTTCGACATTCGAGGCGCGCTTGCCGGGCGGCCACCAGTAATAGCCTTCGGGCTTCCATCTGCCGTCCGGTAGGCGCTTA
>DATEUJ010000072.1:0-25163 GCA_035283185.1 Anaerolineae bacterium
GATAGCATACACGCCTTTCCGCGTCACGCCAAGCAAAAGGCCGCCCACGTTGGACGGCCCTGCTGACACCGGACACAGACGACGCCATCTTATTCAGCCGAGATGCCTCGGATCACTATCAAAGATCTCGGCCGCTAACACTATGAAAACGTAGATGACATTGAATTCTGGGATCTCATGATTCGATTCAAGTGATATGCGGAGTCTGACTTGCTCAAAGGTCTTTTGCCCCGCAAGATCCTGTCCGTTTCCCCACCGGAGCCTTCAGAGCGCGACAAGGCCCAGGCCCTTGTTGGAAAAATCCTCATAGGGAAGTATCGCTTGAAGGCCATATTGGGCATAGGTGGTATGGGCACGGTACTTAGTGCTGAGCATATGGAGTTAGGAAACGAGTTCGCAGTAAAGGTATTGTCGGAAGCCCTCGCAGCAAATCCAGAGAACGTTGACTCTTTTCACGAGGAGGCTAAGAAACTCGCCGCCCTGGATAGACATGACAACATTGTGCATGTCATAGACGTTGGAACGGACACCACTTTAGGTGTCCATTTCTTTATTATGGAACTGCTGGATGGTCAGCCGCTGGACAAAATCATTTATGAACGTCGATTTTCCTTGCCCGAAGCAGCCTCAGTGATTAGCCAATTGGCCTCTGCCTTGGATTTCGCTCATGAGAGAGGGTTGATCCATCGGGATGTGAAGCCAGCTAACATCTTTATTACTCCAACAGGTAGAGCCGTGTTAACCGACTTCGGTATAGCGATCCGTACCGCCGAAGCCTCAAAAATCCCGGGCACAGCCGGAACGATCGCATATATGAGCCCCGAACAGCGATTGATGAAAGTTGTCGATCGTAGAACTGACATTTTTTCGCTTGGCGTCGTGCTGTATGAGATGCTCACTGGCGAGAGTTATTATCTACTATCACGAGGCAGAAAGCGTGTCCAGAGTACACTACAGGCCGTTTCACCGCCCGAGGTGCGCACGATCCTACAACGAGCTCTGGCTGAAGACCGCAATCTGAGATATGGGACCGCGTCTGATTTTGCAAATGCGTTACTAACCCTTGTTAACACACTTAAAAGCAGACAAGCTCAAAGTGAGCAAAGGCGGATCTTTCGCCGACGCTTGTTTTTACTCTTGAGATTTGGCGCAGCCGCAGCTATTGTCGGATGGATCATAGTGTCCATTAGAGACTCTATGTGGCCGCCCGCAGAGGACGCTATTGCTTTTGTTACTGAAGAGGGTGATCAGAGGGAAATCTGGGTCATGAATTCGGATGGCAGTTTACAAAGAAAGCTCACGAACGACCCTGAAGACGACTTTAAGCCGACTTGGGGGCGCGACCGCAAGGCCATTTATTTTACATCCGTGGCAAGTAACGGCCTTTTCATTCGCTATATCGAATACCACTCGGGTGAACCTGAAGTTCTTTTTTCTCAATGTTGTGATGATATAGACTTTTCGAAGGATAATCGAATTGCGGTCTCATTCAGGAATCAGGCTGCCAAGAATTGGGATGTGGCTATTGCATCTGGTGAATCTTTCCAAACAGTATTTTCTACTGAAAAGGATGATTTCAGGCCCAGATGGTCGCCCGCCGGAAACTCCTTGGTATTCCTGTCAGAGGTTGATGGAATCGTTCAGATTTTCTCTCTAAGTATTGAAGGGGAATCCAAACCGCGACAGATCACATTTGAAGGAACGAATTGGGATCCTAGATGGTCTCCCGATAGCAACCTCATAGTATTTTCCTCAAATCGTACCGGTGAATACGAATTGTTTATTATGAGGCCCGATGGATCAGACCAGCATGAACTTGTCAAACATCAAGGCACTGATTTCCAGCCATCTTGGTCTCCCGATGGCTCACGAATTGCTTTTGCATCAGATACGGAGGGCAGTTACGATATTTATGTGGTTAATGCGGACGGGACAGGACTGAAAAGATTGACTGACAGCGCTGATGATCAAAGCATGCCAGCATGGGGACCTTGACCGGCTCAGATAATGTATTCTACTTTCGGATCACATCACCTATGAGACAGAGGCGGGCTAACAAATCGTTGCACGCGACCGCCTTTACATTGAGTTGTCAAGTATGACTTTAGTCACAACGGTTGCGGCGGTCGGCGCGCGTTCTGGGAGCGGCGCCGATGTGAGCACGGTGAGCGACACCGGCGCCAGTGACAAGGCCTGCTCGATGCGCGCCATGGCGTCGTGATACTGCTGTTGAGCCGTTTTGTCCATCACGTGGGCGTAGCGTTGCGTCGTGCGCAAGTCGTGATGGCCCAGCAGGCGGGATGGTTGTCACCGGCACGTCGAGATTTTGCTGCCCGTCGTGCTGCGCAGCGATTAGCCAGTGATGTAACGCTCAACAAGGAGGAGAGAGAAATGTTTGAGTTCCAGAAATTCTCACAAACCGACCCGAGCTGGAAGGGCACGCTGCTGGGCTTCGACAGCGAATCCACGATCGGCGGCTACGGATGCTTGCTCACGTGCGTGACGATGGCGGCGACCGGCTTTGGCTTCGGCGAAACGCCGGCCTCGCTCAACGAGCAGTTGAAGGCGCTCGGCCCGAACCAGGGCTTCATGAGCGCGATGCTGGTGTGGGGCGGCATCGCCAAGGCGCTACCCGGCGTCGCGGTCCGGCGGCTCGTCGACTGCGACAACGCGCCTGCGCCGCTGGCCGACATCGACGCAGCCCTGGCCGCCGGCTTTCCGGTCATCGTCGAGGTCGATTACTCCAATCAGCCCGGATACCAGTATCACTGGATCGTCCTGTACGGCAAGAAGGACGGCGACTATCTCTTTCAGGACCCCTATCCTTACCCGCCCCCGGCGCAAGAAGCGCTGCTGGGCCAGAGCCGCTATGCGCACCGGGGCGGCCTGGATCGCATCATCACCGGCGCGGCGTTCCTCGAAGGGCCGATCAAGAAGCCGGCGCCTGGCGCGCCTCAACCGGCAGTCGGCGCGCCAGCGCCTGCGGCAGGCGCGGCGTCGGGGATAAGGCTGTACTCGATCGAAGGGGACGTGGCGCTGCGCTCGACCCCGACTGTCACCCCGAACAACCTGATCAAGCGCTTTCCGCGGTCGACCGAGTTGACCTCGCTCGAATCGGACAGCGCCACGCGGGGAAAGGCAGGCGTCGTCGGGCAGTGGCTGCAGGTGCGAGATGCGAGCGGCGCGCAAGGCTACGTCGCCGCGTGGTACGTCTCGACGTCAAAGCAAGCTCCGGTGTCTCCGCCGCCCGCCGGCGCAGCCTCCGGCGCGCTGATGGTTCAGACGACGACGCCCGACGTGGCGCTTCGGTCGCAGCCGGTATTGAGCAACCAGACGCTCGTCAAGCGCATGCCATTCAACTCGAAACTGGTCGTGCTGGAGCCGGCGGCAGATGCGGCGCGCAAGGTCGGCGTCGTCAACCAGTGGCTCAAGGTGCGCGACTCGACCGGGACGGAGGGGGTCGTCGCAGCCTGGTACGTCTCCGTCTTGCCTGCGACCGGGTAGGGACGCGCCGTGGAATCTCTGTGAGCAGGCGCAGCGTCGATGGATGCTCACGAACTGCCCGCCGGCCGGGCGCAGCCCGATCACCTGAATCGTCGGCGCATCCGCATCACATTTGCGCGCGGCGAGAACGTGCGCTACGTCGGCCATCTCGACATGGCGCGCACGTGGGAGCGCATCGTCCGGCGCGCCGGCCTGCCGATGGCCTATTCCGAGGGGTTCAATCCCCGGCCGCGTCTGGCGTTCGCGGCGGCGCTGCCCGTGGGCTGCACGAGCGATCAGGAAGCACTGGACGTGATCCTGTCCGAGCCGCGCGAGCCGGCGGAGATTCGCGATTGCCTGAACCAGGCTGCGCCGGCAGGCATCACCGTACTCGACGTGGCGGAAGTCCCCTATTCGGCGCCGGCGCTCCAGACGCAGACGCGGGCCGCCGAGTTTGTCGTCACGCTGCTCGATCCCATCTCGCCGGAGGATGCGCGCGAGCGCGTTCAGGCGCTCATGAATGCAGAGCACATCGAGCGCACGCGGCGCGACAAGACCTACGATCTCAGGCCGCTGATCCTGGACATGTCGGTCGAGGTGAGCGAGACCGGGCAAGTCCAAGTCGGGATGATGCTCAAGGCGGAGGAATCGGGCACAGGTCGCCCGGACGAGGTCGTCGCGGCGCTGGGGATGGATGCAGCGGCCGTGCGCATCCATCGCCGCCGCTTGATCTTTGCCCAAGACTTCGGAAGTCTTTAAGCAGACTTCCGAAGTCTGACACTCGCATACAATCACCGGTCCAGTTGAGCGTGCACGCAAAACATGTCAGGCCGGACGTAGGGCGGCATCCATAGCCGCCAATTCGCGGCGCGTATGGAAACGCGCCCTACGGTTGATGACGATCTTTGCGTGCACACCCCAGTCGATCGTCGCTTGACAACTTAGTTGAAGTCGGTATAATGTGTTTGCTCCGCGGCCCGCTGCATGTGGCCGCGAATTGTTCGCTTGGCAGTGGAGGATTCACGTGTACGCAGTTTTCCAGGTGGGCGGCCGGCAGTATCGCGCGACCGAGGGCGACAGGCTTCAGGTCGAGCGCCTGCCGCAGGCCGTCGGCGAGAAGGTCGAGTTCGATCGTGTGATGCTCATTTCGGACGGCGAGGCGCTCAGCGTCGGGCAGCCGGTGCTGGCGGGCGCCAGGGTCGTGGCCGAGGTCGTCGAACAGAGCAAGGGCAACAAGATCATCGTGTTCGATTACCGGCCCGGCGGCAAGCGCCATCGCGTGAAGAACGGGCATCGCCAGAATTACACCTGGCTCAAGGTCGAGCGGATTATCCCCGGCTGAATTCCTTCAGTTCCTTGCCAGCGAGGGAACTGAAGGAACTCAGGGAACCTGGGGTTCTAAGTTGAGAGGTTAAACATGGCGCACAAAAAGGGCGGCGGTTCCAGCCGCAACGGTCGAGACAGCAACGCTCAGCGCCTGGGCGTGAAGAAATACGGCGGAGAGCGCGTGCGATCCGGCAACATCATCGTCCGGCAGCGCGGCACCCACATCAAGCCGGGCCGCAACGTGGGCGTCGGCAAGGACTACACGCTGTTTGCGACGGTCGACGGCGTCGTGAAATTCGAGCCGCTGCCGGGCAATCGCAAGCGCGTCAGTGTGTACCCGCTCGAACTGGAGGCCGTGGCTTAGCCTATTTTCCGCTTCCCGCCGCAGTCCAACTGCGGCGGCTGGAAACGGCAGTGCAACTGCCGTTCCAACATAGGGAGTCTGTCATGAAGAAAGGCATTCATCCGGAGTGGTATCCGGAAGCGAAAGTGTACTGCAACGGCGAGCTGGTCACGACGGTCGGCGCGACAGTGCCGCAGTTGAACGTCGAAGTGTGGTCGGGGACGCACCCGTTCTACACCGGCCAGCAGCGCATCGTCGATACCGAAGGCCAGGTCGAGCGCTTCGTGAAGCGCCTCGAGCGCCGCGAAGGCATCGCGGCCATCTCAAGGCGCAAGAAGGCGGCGCGCCGGCGCGAGCGCCAGGCGATCGCCGAGTACGCGGAAGAAGGCGGGGCGCCGGCGAGCGAGACGGCGTCCGGGTAGATCGCCGGGGCGTCTGAGCCGGCAAGCGCCTCAAGGTTGTGTACACCAGGAGGGCAGAGTTGATCATCTGCCCTTTTTGGTTATACTGCCGTTCGTAGTGGCGACTTTAGTCGCACCTGTAACGACTCAAGTCGTTACTACCATGGCAGACAGGAGGATGGATGGACGGCCAACCCGGCCACGGCTGGATCGAGGTGGTGTGCGGAAGCATGTTTAGCGGTAAGACCGAGGAGCTGATACGGCGCGTGCGGCGGGCGAAGATCGGGCGGCAGAAGGTTCAGGTGTTCAAGCCGGCGCTCGACACGCGCTACGCGGCGGAAAAGGTCACGTCGCACAACGGGCTGGACACGGCGGCGGTGCCGGTCGGATCGACCCGCACGCTGCTGGAGCTTGTAGAGCCTGACACGAACGTCGTGGCAATCGACGAGGTGCAGTTCTTCGATCTGGATATCGTGTCGGTGTGCCAGTCGCTGGCGGAACGCGGGCGGCGGGTCATCGTCGCGGGGCTGGATATGGACTTTCGAGGCGAGCCGTTCGGGCCGATGCCCTTGCTGATGGCAGAGGCCGAGCAAGTCGAGAAGCTGCAGGCGATCTGCGTCGTGTGCGGGACGCCTGCCAGCCGCACGCAGCGCCTGATCGACGGCCGCCCGGCCTCGTACAACGATCCGATCGTCCTGGTCGGCGGGAGCGAATCGTACGAGGCGCGCTGCCGGCTTCATCACGAGGTGCCGGGCCGTCTGTGAAAGCCAAGTGAAAGACTTCGGAAGTCTCCAAGGCGCTGCGCCCGTCAGGAGCCCTGGGAAGACTTCCGAAGTCTATAGTTTGAGCAGGAGGATATATGGACGTGGCCTACGAGCCTTACCTGGGTGAAATCCTGATCGATGCAGAGGCCGTGCAGCGCCGCGTCGCCGAGCTGGCGCATCGCATTTCGGACGACTATCGAGGCAAGACGCCGCTGCTGGTCTGCATCCTGAAGGGGGGCATTGTCTTCCTGGTCGACCTGATCAAGCGCATCGACATTCCCCATTCGGTCGATTTTATGGCCGTGTCGAGCTACGGCGCCGGCGCGCGCGAGTCGACCGGAGCGGTGCGCATCATCATGGATCTGGAGCAGGACATTTGCGATAAGCACGTGCTGATCATCGAAGACATCGTCGACAGCGGGCGGACGCTGCACTACATCTACAACCTGCTCCGGGCGCGCAATCCGGCCAGCCTGCGCATCTGCGCGCTGCTCGACAAGCACGAACGGCGCGAGATCGACGTGGCGCTGGACTACGTGGGGTTCGACATCCCGAACAAGTTCGTCTTCGGGTACGGACTGGACCTCGACGAGACCTTTCGCAATCTCCCGTTCGTCGGCGTGTTGAAAGACGAGTTACTCCCGAAGGAGACTCCTCCACGCGGTTGACATCTCGCGCAGCCGGGCGTATGATGTGCGCGCGGGGTTTCGTCTTCTCAGCCAAGGTCTCCGATGATCAAGATTGAATCACTGGCTGCCATCCCCTTTTTCGCCGATTTTTCGGCGGAAGAGTTGAATGGCGTCGCGACCATGATGACCGAGCGCGTCTACCAGCCGGGCGAGATCATCTTCCTGGAAGGGCAGGCCGCGGATGGCCTGTTCTTCGTGGCGAGCGGCCGGGTTCGGGTGTTCAAGACTTCGCCGTCCGGCAAGGAGCAGGCGCTGTGCCTGATGACGCCGCGCACGTGCTTTGGCGGCTGCCCGATATTTGACGGCAACACCTCGCCCGTCACCGCGCAAGCCGTCGACGAAGTGGTGGCCTATCTGCTGCCGCGAGAAGACGCGGTCGAGCGGGCGAGGGACAACCCGGCTCTGTCGCGCGCGGTCCTGCATATCTTCGCCGGGCGCCTGACGCACCTGACGACGGTGGTCGACGGCCTGTCGTTCAAGTGCGTCACCGAGCGCATCGCTGAGAAACTGCTGGCCTACGCAGACGAGCGGGGCCAGGCGACGGAACGAGGGTTAGAAGTCCACCTCGACCTGACGCAAGAGAAGCTGGCTTCGCTCGTAGGGTGCGCCCGCGAGGTGGTGACGCGCTCGTTATTACGCCTAGAACGACTCGGCGCGATTGAGGCACAGGGGCGCCATATTGTCATAATCGATCGTGAAAAACTGATCCAAGTCACCTAAAAAGTGTGACTTCTGTCCTAACAAAAGGGGTCGCCTTCTGCTATTCTTGATGGCAAAGGCGGCCCCTTTGCATTTCTACTCACAAAGGGGGAAAGTTAATGGGCGTATCACCTGAATCCCTGCATTCCGTTCCCGTATTCGCCGGCGTCGGCGGGCTTCAGCTCGACGGTATTGCCGCCCACACGCAGGCAAAGACTTACTCAGGGCGCAAGCTGATTGTACAGGAAGGCCAGTCGTGCACCGGGCTGCACATCGTCGTCGACGGGCGCGTCAAGCTATTCCGGCGCTCCGACGGCCGCGAGCAGATCATGGTCGTGCTTGGGCGCGGCGACGTGGTCGACGCTGCGCCGCTCATCGACGGCGGCCAGTATCGGGTGAGCGCGCAGGCGCTCGGCAGGGCGACGGTCTACTTCATCGACCGGGCGACGATGCTGGCGACGATCGACCAATGCCCACCCGTTCGCGAGGCGTTATTGAACCACTTGGCCGAGCGGCTGCGGACGTTCGCCGAGCTGGCCAGCGACCTGGCGTTCAAAGATACCACTGCCCGCGTGGCGAACGCCATTCTGGTGTGTGCGGAGGAGGGTTGCCACACCGACGCGACCGGCACGCGTCTAGACCGCAAGCTCACACGCCAGGAGCTTGCAGCCCGCGCCGGAACGGTGCGCGAGGTCGTCCTGCGCTCTCTGAAACGGCTGCAGCAGCAGGGCCTGATCGCCGACGAAGCTGGCCAGATCGTCATTCTGGATCGAGCCGGCTTGCAGCGAGCGGCGCAAGGTGAAGCGGCGCACGCGTCGCCGGCCTCGGCGAGCGCCGCCTGAAGCAACGAGGCTGTCTGATCGATATCTCAGTCGATCTTCATATAAACTGGAGTTTGGCGACAGCCCTATCGGGCGATTGGAGTGCAGGCTTCAGCTTGCGAAGCGCCCAGATATGGCAGCCTGAAGGCTGCACTCCGGGAATTTGCCAGATTCCAGATAAAAACTAACACAGGAGGAAAGAGGTCATGAGAAGCTTGATTCAACCGAGGCGACTGCGCTATGTGCTTGCCGTCATCCTGACGCTGGTCGCCATCCTGGCGGCCTGCGCCCAGCCCGCGCCAGCCCCGGCGCCCGTCGCCGAAGGCATCCCCGCCGACGCAGCCGGCGTGATCGCCGAGCGCGGGTTGACGCCCGACGACGTGTACGCCGCGGTCAAGACGTACATGCCGACGGGCCAGTACGACCCGTACATCATGTTCTCGTCGGGCGGGCAGTCCGGCCAGGTACTCGTCATCGGCGTGCCGTCGATGCGTATTCTCAAGGTGCTGGCCGTCTTCACGCCGGAGCCGTGGCAGGGTTACGGCTACGGCGGCGCGACGAACAAGACGCTCGAGGGCGGCTACGTCAACGGCAACGAGATCAAGTGGGGCGACACGCACCACCCGAACCTGTCGGAGACGAACGGCGAATATGACGGCCAGTTCCTGTTCATCAACGACAAGGCCAACGCCCGACTGGCGGTGATCGATCTGCGTGACTTTGAGACGAAGCAGATCGTCAAGAATCCCAACGCGATCAACGATCACGGCGGCGCGTTCGTCACGCCCAACACCGAGTACGTGATCGAAGGCCCGCAGTACTCCACGCCGATTGGCTGGGAGTACGCGCCGATCGAGGATTACGCGGAGAAGTATCGCGGCCTGATCACGTTCTGGAAGTTCGACCGCGTCAAGGGGCGCGTCGATCCGTCGCAGTCGTTCCAGATCGAGCTGCCGCCGTACTGGCAGGACTTGTGCGACGCGGGCAAAGGCCCAAGCGAAGGCTGGTTCTTCTGCAACTCGTTCAACACGGAGATGGCGACGGGCGGCATCGAGGAAGGTAACCCGCCGTTCGAAGCCGGCACGGCCAAGAATGACACCGACTTCCTGCACATCATCGACTGGAAGAAGGCTGAAGAGGTCTTCAAGGCCGGCAACACGGAGAATATTAACGGCATCGAGATGATTCGGCTGCCCACCGCGGTCGAGGAGGGTATCCTGTATTTCACACCCGAGCCGAAAAGCCCGCACGGCGCGGACGTCACGCCGGGCGGCGAGTTCGTTGTCGTCGGCGGCAAGCTCGATCCACACGTGACGATCTACTCGATCGACAAGATCGAGGCGGCTATCGCAGCGGGCGGCTTCAGCACGGACCCGTACGGCGTCCCAATCATTCCGCTCGACAACACTATGGAAGCGCAGGTGGAGCTGGGCCTCGGGCCGCTGCACACCGTCTTCGACGACAAGGGCTACGCCTACACCTCCATGTTCCTCGACTCGGCAGTCGCGCGCTGGACGCTCGGCGGCCCGTACGCGGGCAAGAACCCGGACGAGCCGTGGAAGCTGGTGCAGAAGCTGCCCGTGCATTACAACATCGGCCACATCGCATCGGCGGAAGGCGATACCGTCTCGCCCGACGGGCAGTATGTCGTCGCGCTCAACAAGTGGAGCATCGACCGCTTCGCCAACGTCGGCCCGCTGCTGCCGCAGAACTTCCAACTGGTCGACATCAACAAGCCGGGCGACCAGATGCAACTGCTGTACGACATGCCCATCGGCATGGCCGAGCCGCACTACGTGCAGATCATCAAGGCCGACAAGCTCCAGCCGTTCGAGGTTTACCCCGAGGTTGGCTGGAATACCGAGACGATGAGCGTCGATCCGAACGCGGTGACCGACCCGTCGCAGGCCCGCGTCGAGCGGGACGGGAACACGGTCGAGGTCTGGACGGTCGTCGTCCGCTCGCACTTCACGCCGGAGCACGTCTCGGTCAAGAAAGGCGATCACGTCATCTGGCACCTGACGAACATCGAGACGACGCGCGACGCGACGCACGGCTTCGCGGTGCCGGCGTACAACATCAACCTCAGCCTCGAGCCTGGCGAGACGGAGACAGTCGAGTTCGACGCGAATCAGGCCGGAACCTTCACCTTCTACTGCACCGAGTTCTGCTCGGCGCTGCACCTGGAGATGATGGGCTACTTCTTCGTTGAGCCGTAGCGCCTCCCCCCCCCCCCGGCCTCCGGCCCCCCCCCCCCCTCTCCTGACGCCTTGCGTCAGAAGAGGGGGAGGGGATGGGGGTGGGGGTGAGGTCAGGGGACTACATGAACCTCCTTAATCTCGATCCTGACGTCAAAGTGCTTCTTCCCGACGGCAGCGCGCGCCGCCTGATGGATTACCTGATCCCCAGCGCCATCCTGATGCTGGCCGCGCTGATGCTCATGATATCCATGTTCGTTCCGTACTGGCACATGTCGCTCACCGCGCCGCAATATCCGAAGGGCCTATATGTGGATGTGTACGTCAATCACCTTGAGGGCGACGTGCGCGAAATCGACGCGCTCAATCACTACCTGGGTATGCCTAAACTGGACGAGGGTGGCCGGCTGGAGCGGTCCATATCGATCATCGCCGTCGTCGTGCAGGGGCTGCTGCTGATCGCAGCCGTGTTCGTGCACAACCGGTGGGCGGCGGCCTTGGCACTGCCGGCGCTCGCCTTCCCGTTCATCTTTCTCGCCGACTTGTGGCTGATCCTTTACACGTACGGTCATAGCATCGATCCGCAGTCGGCGCTGGGCGGCGCGATCGATCCGTTCACGCCGCCGCTGTTCGGCGCCGGCATGATCGGCCAGTTCGGCACGGTAGCGTCGGCGGGACCGGGGCTGATCCTCGCCTTTGCGGCGGCAGGCGTCGTCCTGATCGGCCTGTGGTTCCACCGGGCGGCGTACAAGCCCATTGTGGATGCTCGCAATAAGGTGAAAGCGTCCACGTCGCAGGCGGCTCAAGCATGAAATGGCCCCCCGTCTTCCTCGCCATCGTCGCTGCACTGCTCACCTCAGGCGTGGCTGGCGCTCAATTAGCCACAGAGGCACAGAGACGCGGCGAATGGCATATTCACCGTTTCTCCGTGAACGCCGTGTCTCCGTGGCTAAATCCGAACCGGCTGGTCGTCTCGCCGGACGGGCCGTACACGACGATCCAGGCGGCGCTGGCCGATGCGCGCGACGGAGACACGATCGAGGTGCAGCCCGGCACGTATGCCGGTCCTCTGGTCGTGGACAAGTCTCTGACGCTGGAGGGTATGGGCTGGCCCATCGTCGACGGAGGCGGGCAAGGCACGGTGGTCGAGCTAACCGCGCCGGACGTCGTGTTTCGCGGATTCGAGGTGCGCGGCAGCGGCGTGGAGCCGGATCGCAACCATGCCGGGATCACGCTGTCCGCCCCGCGCATCGTCGTCGAGAATAACCGCCTGCGCGACGTGCTGTTCGGTATCTTCGTCGCCCAGGCCGACGATTCGATCGTGCGGGGCAACGACGTGACCAGCAAGGAAGAATACGACGTTGGCCGCAAAGGCGACGCCATTCGCCTGTGGTATAGCCGGGGCGTGACGGTCGAAGGCAACCACGTCTACGATGCGCGCGACGTCGTGATGTGGTACTCGGCCGGCGCCGTGATGCGCGACAACCTGATCGAGGACTCGCGCTACGGCGTGCATCTGATGTACTGCGACAATGCGCTGATCGAGCGCAATCGCGTCCTGAACAATTCAGTCGGCATTTACGTGATGTACTCCGACCAGGTCATGATTCGCCAGAACGCCGTGCACGGGCAGCGCGGGCCGAGCGGTTACGCGCTGGGCTTCAAGGACGCCGATCAAGTCGTCGTGACGGGCAACGTCGCCGTCGACAACCGCGCCGCCGTGTTTCTCGACGGCACGCCTTTCCGGCCGGACGGCCTGGCGCACTTCGAAGAGAACATCTTCGCCTTCAACGACGTCGGCGTGGCCTTGCAGCCGGCGGTGCGCGGCGCAGCCATCGAGGGCAACACGTTCTGGGAAAACGTCGAGCAGGTCGCGGTGCAGGGCGGCGGGGCGCTCGGCCAGAACAGTTGGAGCGGCAACTTCTGGAGCGACTACGCCGGCTTCGACGCCGACGGCGACGGGCGAGGCGATACGCCGTATCGCTCCGAGCGGTTCTTCGAGGGGATTGCCGATCGCGAGCCTCGCCTGCGCATGCTGCTGTACAGCCCGGCCGTGCAGGCGATCGAGTTCGCGGCGACGGCATTTCCGCTCGTGCGACCGCAGCCGAAGCTCACGGATCCGGCTCCGCTCGCCGAGCCGGTGGCGCTGCCGGCCGGCATGGGATCGGCGGAGGCAGCGGCAGTCAGCATGCCGATCGCAGCGCTGGCGCTGCTGGGCCTGGGCGCGCTGTGTGGGCTGCTGGTCCGGGCGCGTGGAAATCGTAGGGTTCGGGCGAGGACCGCTGCCACAGTCGGAGAGGGGATAGTCAAGATGTCTGTGCACATCGATCGAGTCACCAAGCAATACGGCAAAGTCAAGGCGCTGGACGGAGTGTCGTGCGAGGTGCGCTCCGGCGAAGCGGTCGCGTTGTGGGGCGCGAACGGCGCGGGCAAGACGACATTATTGAAGGCGGTGATCGGCCTGATTGACTTCCAGGGCGAGATTCTCATCGGCGGGCACGACGTGAGACGCGCGGGCAAGCGCGCGCGGCGCAGCATTGGCTACGTGCCTCAAGAGACCGTCTTCTACGACTGGAGCGTGCAGGCGACGATGGAGTTCTACGCTCGCCTGAAGAAGGTCGATCCCGGCCGCATCGCGCCGTTGCTGGACCGGCTTGGACTGGTGGAGCATGCGACCAAGCAGGTCTCGGCGCTGTCGGGCGGCTTAAAGCAGCGGCTGGCGCTGGCGATTGCCCTGCTGGCCGATCCACCCGTGCTGCTGCTCGACGAGCCGACGGCCAATTTGGACGCCCAGGCGCGCGCCGACTACCTCAGGCAATTGTCTACGCTGCGCAAGGAGGGCCGCACTGTGATCTTCGCATCGCATCGGCTGGAGGAGATCGACGCGCTGGCGGACCGCGTGCTGGTGCTGGAAGGGGGTCGGCTCGTCGAGTCGCTCGACCCCGAGTCTCTGAAAACTCAACACCTGCAGGACGTCGAGATGACGCTGTGGGTGCCGGAGGCTCAGCGCGCGGCGGCGCTGGCCTGCTTCGCCAGGCAAGGGCTGGCTACACACTTCAACGGGCGCGGCACGCTCGTCGTGCGCGTCGGCGCCAACCAGAAGATGAGACCGCTGCGCCTGCTGGAAGAGCTGCACATCTCGGTGACGGACTTCGAAATCGAGCGGAGTCAGTCATGGAACTGACACTCGGCATCTGGAGATGCCTCGCACAGGACTTCGAGATTGAGTGGAGTCAATCATGGAACTGACACTCTTGTGGACGATCGCGCAGCGCGAGCTGCGCGAGGCGCTGCGCAACAAGTGGCTATGGTTCTATACCGCCGGGTTCACGGCGCTCGCCTTCGCGCTGTCGCAGGCCGGCGTCGCGTCGGCGGGATACGCCGGGTTGGGCGGCTTCGGCCGCACGGCCGCCAGCCTGATTAACGCACTCCTGTTGTTCGCGCCGCTGATCGGACTGAGCGTCGGCGCGCACACGCTGGCCGCCGATCGCGAGCGCGGGACGCTCGTATACCTGATGGCGCAGCCGGTGAATCGCGCCGAGGTGTTCTTCGGCAAGGCGCTGGGCGCAGCGCTGGCCGTGGTGGCGGCGCTCGGCCTGGGATTCGGACTGGCCGGGTTGGGATTGGCGTCGGCGGGCGGCGGAAGTGGAGCGACGTATCTCGCCCTTGCCGCTTACACACTGCTGCTGGCGCTGGCATCGTTGGGACTCGGTTTCATCATCAGCGTACTGACACGAAAGGGATCGACCGCGTCGGGCGCGGCGCTCGTCGTCTGGCTGGCGTTGGTCTTCCTGGGCGATCTCGGCCTCGTCGGCTCGACGCTTGCGCTGCGGCCCACGCCCGCCGCATTGCTGGCGATGCTCTTGGCGAATCCGCTGCAGGTATTCAAGCTGGCGGCGATTTACGGCCTGCGCGCGACGCTCGACACGTTGGGGCCGGTCGGGCAGTTCGCCGTTTACCGCTTTGGCGACTTGCTGCCGCTGCTGCTGGTCGGGCTGCTGGCTGCCTGGATCGTCGCGGGCTTCGGGTTGGCGTTCGCGATTTTCAGGCGTAAGGGTGACCTGTGATCGTGATGCGTGTGGCGAATTCCGCGATACTCCTGACTGGAGTTTGGCGACAGCCATATCTGGCGATTGGAGTGCAGGCTTCAGCCTGCGAAGCGCCCAGATATGGCAGCCTGAAGGCTGCACTCCGGGGATTCGCCAGACTCCAGCTCCTGATCCTGATCGCGCTGGCTGCCTGCGCACCGCAGGGCGGCGAGCCGCAGCCGCCGGACATCGCCTACGGCCAGGACGTGTGCGACGAGTGCGGCATGCTCATCGACGAGCCGCGCTTCGCCGCCGCCTCACTCACCACGGACGGCGTGATGAGCAAGTTCGACGACATCGGCGATATGCTGGCTTTCCACGCCGGGCACCCGGATGTGCAGGTGCACGCCTGGTTCGTGCACGATTACCCTACAGAAGAATGGATACGCGGCGAGACGGCCTACTACGTGCAGAGTTCTCAAATTGTCTCGCCCATGGGGCATGGCATCGCCGCGTTCAGAGACCGCAGCGCGGCTGAGACGTTTGCTGGTGGAATTGGCGCATCGGTGTTAAGATTCGACGCGCTGCGCGCCGCGCACTAATCCAAGGTTCAACCTCGGCGCCAGTCGCAGAAGTGTTGCACACATCAAACACTACAAAGGGGAGAATCACAGCATGAGAAGACGCACAATCGTCATTGTTTGCCTTCTGCTCGCGCTGTCGCTGGCGCTGGCCGCCTGCGGCGGTGGAGCCGCGCCGGCCGCGACCTCAACTCCCGCCGGGCCGGTCGGCGACGCGTCGAAAGGCGCTGAGAAGTACGCCGGCACCTGCGTCGCGTGCCACGGGCCGGACGCGACGGGCGTCACCGGTTTGGGCAAGGACCTGACGACCAGCGAGTTCGTCAAGGGCAAGAGCGACGCCGAGCTGATCGCTTTCCTCAAGGTCGGCCGCCCGTCGAGCGACCCGGCGAACACGACCGGTGTCGATATGCCGCCTAAGGGAGGCAACCCGGCGCTGACCGATCAGGACCTAACCGACATTATCGCGTACCTTCGCACATTGCAAAAGTAAGCTGGAGTTTAGCTCCCCAGCAACCTGGTTTCTTGGAGAAACCAAGTTGCTGCATATGACGATGGCGACGCCTCCGGCGGTTGGGTCGGAGGCGTCGTTCATTACTCCGACAACGCACTACAATATAACCACCCATTCACGAGGCGCGAGATCATCTCGCTTCGAAAGCGCTCGCTGCCGAATAGCACTCACCAGAGTCGTTTCAGCTACCAGAATGCATGCGCGCCACGAAGTCGCTCAACTGATTCACGTCGACGGGTTTGAGAAGCACCAGATCCGCCTTGTCACGTACGGCGTCCGCCAGGTCCGGATGGCCGGTGACGACGATGACGCGCGTTTCTGCCAAGCGTGGGTCGGCGCGAATGTGATGGAGAACGTCTGCCCCTGATACATGCGGGAGCAGCTTCAAATCCAACACGACCAGGCCCGGCGCTGTCGCAGCCAACCGCTCCAGGGCGGCTTCGCCCGTCCGAATGATTTCCGTCGTAAGCCCGCTCGACTCCAGCACGCGGCTGTAGAGTTCTGCCACGTCTTGGTCATCTTCGACGATTAACACAGAAGGGTCGTTCATGATGCGGTCTCCTTCCCCCGAATGCCGGAAGCGCCATTCGGGATTCTGCCCGCCGAGGCGAGCGCCTGACTCTGAATGGATCGTTAACCTGGCAGTAGTCTATGGCAACATATTCCCTAAGTCAAGTGTGAGTATGGTCATGACTGCCATGCCCATGTGTGGGCGCTAATTTGTCTCGCTTTTTGCAAACTCGACTGCGATCCCTGCGCGTGGAAAACGTTGAGAGCGACCGAGATTACCAATCTTGCCACGGAGTCACAGAGTCACCGAGACGATGCCGTTTTTGAACCCTCAGTGTCTTTGTGACTCTGTGGCGGAAACAACTTGTGTCCAATTACCAGCGATCGTGGCTTGACGCTGATTGCCAGGCAAGGTATACTGCTCAAAGGTTAAGGGCCCATAGCTCAGTGGTGAGAGCAGCCGGCTCATAACCGGTCGGTCCTTGGTTCGAATCCAAGTGGGCCCATGCGACACGACCCGATCACGCCGATCAGGCGGATCGGGTCGTCGCGTTTTCTACAGCAGAGACCTGCACCGGATGCTGGACGTACACGGTGCGAATCGGGAAGGGGATGTCGATGCCTTCGCGCCGCGCGGCGTCCATGAGGGACTGCGTGACATCGGTCTGGGCGTCAACTGGATTAGTGGCTTGCCAATCGATCCAGAAGCGCAACACCATCCGGATCGAGCTGTCGTCGAAGGCTTCGAAGGAGATCAGCGGCGCCGGATCGGCCAGCACGCCGGGAGTGGACACGACGGCCTCTTTCAGCACGCGGTACGCCTTGGGCAGATCGGTGTCGTAAGCGACGCCCACCGTCGCCGTGATTCGCCGCGTGGGGTAGTAGCTCCAGTTCGTGATGACTTCGTTGTAAACCTGTCGGTTCGGAATTAAGACGTGCAAGCCGTCGAAGGTCTTGATATTCGTGGTGCGAATGGCGACGTCGGATACGACGCCCATGACGTCGCCGACTTTGATGATGTCGCCGACCTTGAATGGGCGCTGAATGAGCAAGAGCACGCCGGTGATGGCGTTCTCGATCGTGTCCTTGAGCGCGAGACCGATGGCCAGGCTGCCCAGCCCGAGCGCGGCGATCACGGCGGCTACATCTACACCCATCGTCGCCAGCGCCGTCAGCGCGGCCAGCGTGATGCCGATAATCCCGACCACGCGCGACATCGCTCGCTCGACGCTCAGGCCGGCCGGCGTATCATGAATCGCGCGCACAATAATCCGTTGCATCACACGCGTGAGGACGTAGCCGATGGCGAAGACGATCAAGCCGATCGTGACGTGCTGTATAAGGACGGGAAAGTCCTGCCGCATGCGCGCCAGTGCCTGCTCTATCGACTCGAGTATGTCCACGTCACCTCCGCTTGAACAGATCGAGCCATTCGTCGACGTCCCCTTCGGCGCCGGGCTTCTCGTCGAGGTCCTCGCCCGCCTGTTCCGCGGAGCCACGTATTGGCGCCAGTTGGCCCGCGAAGTGGGCCGATTCGACGACCTGCAAGCGCCGCCGGCGCGCCTCCTGCTGAATCGCGCGATCGCTGGAGACAAGCTGCCATTGCTGGGGGCGCTTCAGCTCGCGGATGCGCTCGATCAGGATGCGATCGGCAATCGTGCCCGAGCCGGCGAAGATCGCCTCGACGCCGCCGCCGCTCAATTCGCGCGACCGGCCGGCGAGGTTGCCCGAATCGAACACGACGACGATTTGCGCACGATGGTGGGCTGCGTATTTGCGCAGCAAGCCGACGAGCTTCTCTTCGTCGTCGATCTGGGAAAGAGAAAGGCCTGGAATTCTCGGGATCAGGTTGTGGCCATCGATCAGCAACTGAATCATCGCGCAGGTTCAGCAGACCTGGCAGGTCTTCGCGATCAGCCTACAGCTAACATCGGCAGATAAGACCTGCCAGGTCTACAGGCCGTATGATTTAACCGGGTAGCTTCTCCAGGTTGGCGAAGCTAACCAGGAGCCGCTTGACGCCTGCTTTCTCGAACGCCACGGCCAGCTCTTCGTCGTCGCCTTGCACCCGGCTCTCTACGACGACGCCTTCGCCGAAGCGGGCATGCTTCACGCGCTGCCCGGGCCGGAAGGCCGGCTCGCGCGACGGGCGGGCAGGCGGCGAGGAGCGTTGCGCTGAGGCCCACGTCGACGCGCGCTGCGCGGCGGCGGCTCGCGGCGTGGCGCCCGCGAACGACATGGACCCGCTCAGCAGGGCCGTGGGGATGTCGCTCAGGAAGCGCGACGGCGCGTTGACCTCGCTGCTGCCGTACGCCGCGCGGCGAAACGCATAGCTCAGGTACACCCGATCCCGGGCGCGCGTGATGCCGACGTAGGCCAGACGCCGCTCCTCTTCCATCTCGTCCGGGTCTTCGAGTGAGCGCGCGTGCGGCAGGACGCCTTCCTCCAGGCCGGTGATGAAGACGACCGGGAACTCCAGCCCCTTGGCCGAATGCAGCGTCATGAGCGTCGGGGCGTCGACGCGCTGCGTGTCGTCGAGCGAGTCGACGTCGGACACGAGCGCCACATCCTCCAGGAACTCGGCCAGCGGGTCGCCGCCGACGGCGTGTGTGTAATCGCTCGCGACCTTGCGCAGCTCGCGCACATTTTCCCAGCGCTCGCGGCCTTCTTCGCTGCCGTCGTCCACGTAGGCGCGATAGCCTGAGTCCTTGACGACGGCGTCGAGCAGGTCGGCCACCGAGCCGTATCGATCCTTCTTCGCGATCCAGCGATCGAGCAGGGTCGCGAAATCGACGAGCGCCTGGCGCGCTTTTCCGGTCAGGCTCGACACGAGCGCCGGGTTGCCGCGCCCGGCCTTAACCTCGGCGATCAGCGTGTAGGGGCTTTGACGGGTCGCGCGCGCGGCCCCGTCGAGCGCGGCGAGCGTCTTCGCGCCGACGCCGCGCGGCGGCACGTTGACGACGCGCGCCAGACCGACGGCGTCGTGCGGGTTGTGGACCAGGTGCAGGTAGGCGAGCACGTCCTTGATCTCGCGCCGCGCATAGAAGCGCGTCCCGCCGACCAGCCGGTACGGGACGCCCGCCCGGATGAAAGCCTCTTCGAGAGGGCGGGACTGCGCATTCGTGCGGTAGAACACGGCAAAGTCGGCGGCTTTATACTGCCGGCTGCGGATGAGATCCTCGATCGTGTTGACGACGTACAGCGCTTCGTCGTCCTCGTTGTAGGCTTCGTAGATCGAGAGCGGCGCGCCGCCGCTGCGTTCGGTGAACAGGCGCTTGTCGGTGCGCTGGCGATTGCGGCGGATCAGGCCGCGCGCCGCGTCGAGGATCGTTTGCGTCGAGCGGTAGTTCTGCTCGAGCAGGATGACCTGCGCGTCGGAATAGTCCTGCTGGAAGCGCTGAACGTTGCGGAAGTCTGCCCCGCGAAACTTGTAGATGCTCTGATCTTCATCGCCCACGACGAACAGGTTGCGCGACCGGCCGGCCATCTGCCGCAGCAGTGTGTATTGCGCCGTGTTCGTGTCCTGAAACTCGTCGACCAGGATATATCGATAGCGGTTCTGGTAGTAGCCGAGCACGACTGGGTTGGCGTCGAAGAGCTGGACGACGGCCATCAAGAGATCGTCGAAGTCGAGCGCGTTGTTCGCGCGCAGCAGGTCCTGGTAGTGGGCGTACACGCGCCCGACGGCCTCGTGCCAGTACGTCCGCGCGACGTAGGCTCCGGGCGGGATCAGTTCGCTCTTGGCCGCCGAGATGGCGTTGAGCACGGAAGACGGCTTGTATTTCTTGTCGTCGACGTTCAGGTCTTTGAGCGCGCGCTTGACGAGCGCCTCCTGGTCGTCGGCGTCGTAGATCACGAAGTCACGGCTGAGGCCGAGGTGCGGCGCGTCGCGGCGCAGGAAGCGGGCGCAGTTGGCGTGAAACGTGCCGAGCGTCAGCTCGGCCGCGCGGTTCGGGCCGAGCAGGCGATCCAGGCGGTCTTTCATCTCGCGCGCTGCCTTGTTCGTGAAGGTGACCGCCATGATATGGCGCGGATCGACGCCGCGCGCCTCGATCAGATAGGCCACGCGGTTCGTCAGGACACGCGTCTTGCCTGAGCCGGGTCCGGCCAGGATCAGAGCAGGCCCATCACCCGCCTCGACGGCCGCACGCTGTTGAGGATTAAGCCCGCGAAGCCAGTTCATTCGGTTCACCTGAGAAGATTGAGGACGATTGTACCACAGGCGAGGGGAGGGTTCATCACCCGCGCGTGCGCTCGGAGAATTGGGGCAACTCGATGCGTCGACGAGTTGCCCCAGCGCAGGTGAGGTGCCGCCGCGTCTAGAAATTCTTCAAGACGAGGCGAAGCCAGACAGCAGCAGGATCGCCAGCGAGAGCGCAACCAGGCATCGCACGAACGGTCGCGTGGTCATAGCCCTCTCCATGTGGAAACGGATCATTGAGTCGAGGGTATCTGCACGCGATAGACGATGAATGGCAGGATCGGCTCACCGTTCCAGGATGATGGTATCTCCTCAAGCGCACCGTTGGGGAAGGTTTTCCGCACCCAGTCCAGCTCGCCGAGGCGCTCCGGCAGGAAGAAGAACGCGGCGTGCGTGCCCGGCGGCACGAGTGCCGGATCGAGCGGCGCTGTGAGCGGCTCGATGATATTCACTCCTTCGACATCCGGCGCGATGTAGGGAATCGATCCGAACTCGATGTACATGCGCGGCGGCCCGAAGAAATAGACCCGCCACTTCGGGTCGAGCCTGTCGCGCATGTACGTGGCCATTTCAGTGGCCACGACTCCATTGAAGTCGCCGTACAGGCGTAGCGGCGTGAACTCCACAAAGTACCAGTGCACGCTGGCGATGCTGATAGTGAGCACCGAAGCGACCAGATACGATGCGAAGACGCGCGGCGTCCAGGCGTCCCACACGCTCCGGACGATCTGGCCGATCTTGAGCAGCGCTAGCGCGACGAAAAAGACCGCCGGCGGCCCGAGCGTGACTAACCGCTGGCTGGACGGTGGTGTCTGTGTCAGCACGCCGCCGAGGATCATCGCCCCCCACCACCAGGCGACCATCGGGAAGAGCCGTCGATCGCCGGGGCGCAGCGTGGCGTAGCCCAGCCCGAGCAAGAAGAGAATGCCGGCCGCGTTATCGAACAGTGGCCGTGGCGAGCCATACCAGTTGGTTCGATCCGGGTACACGTTGAAGGCCAGCGCGGCGTGCCGAAGCTGGTCGATCAGGATGGAGACCACGTCCTGTCCGGTGGCCTCCTGCAGGCGCTGCAGCCAGCCGGGCTGAAAAATGCTGATCTGGTTAACGCGCGCGTTGTAGTCGTTCGGATAGCGGATCGCGTACTGAATCACCGGCGCGCCGGCGACGATCGCCGCGCCGGTCATGATGACAATGCCCCGGCCGTGCACGCGCAGGAAGCGACGGCCATCCCGGGCGAGGAAATAGACGATCATCGCGCCGACGAGGATGGGGGCGAGGCGCGCGCCGAAATAGAAGTACTGCGCCACGCCGACGGCGACGCCGCACAGCGCCCAGCTCAGCAGACTGCGCTCGTCGTAGGCTCGATAAAGCAAGTACAGCACGAGCGCGATCAACAATGGGTCGGCGGCATTGTTGACGCCCAGGCGCGAGAAATGGATGTGGAAGTGGTACGTCGCCAGCAGTGCCGCCGTCATCAGGGCGAGCGTCGTGCCGGTGAGACGCCGCACTAACTGGAAGACGATCACTACGGTCAGTGTCCCCACCAACACCCACGGCAGCCGCAGCGCAAACACCGTCTGGCCCAGCATGCGGATCGTAAGCGAGTTGAAGTAGAAGCTCATCATCGGCACGCTCAGCCAGCCCGTGGTGAATGGATTGCGATAGGGGCCTTCGCCTGTGATGGTCCTTATCGATTCCAATCCGAACGTGCCCTCGTCGCCGCTAAGTGTGGACGGGATGCCTTCGATGTCCCAGAGGCGCAGCGCGAAGGCGGTCCACACGATGGCCGCCAGGATGAGGAAATCCGGCCAGTAGGCCCTGAGCCACGATCCGGTATGGGGGCGTGCCGGCAGGGGCCACGGCACGACCGCGCGAATGTACAGGCCGATCGCGCTCAGCCACAGAAGGAATGGCAGCGTGTAACTGGGCAGCGGCGGATCGGCTCTCAGCAGATCGAGGAGGATGATCGTCAACAGCGTCACTGCGCCGAGCAGGGCAATGCGACGAGGCTGGCGGCGCAGCGATGGGAACACCGGTTGGCTTTCGTCAACTTTAGGTTCACGCGTGGGTTCGACTTGCGAATGGCGTTCAGGCGCGCGCCACGTCTCCGCCGTCTCTGCGGCGGCACCGGCCCCTCCGGCGAATCGGCCGGCCCACGTGGCGGCGACGGTGAACAGCACGGTGGCTATCGAAAACAGGGCGACTCCGGTGGACAGGTTGGGGGAAGCCGGCCCTTCGGCGAAGACGGCCTGTCCGAGCAGCGCGAGGACCAACGCGGCGCCGAGCAGGAGCAGCGTGAGCCGGCGCTGCATCCCGGCAGGAAGCGGGGGCGACACGACTGCGGGCGCCGGCTTCTCGACGGGCGCGGCCGGGGGCGCGAGCGCGCCCGATCGTGTGTCCGGTGTTATCGGTCGACGTTTGCTGCGCCGCCAGAGCTTGAGTGCAACCGCGGTGAGAAGCGTAATCGCAGCGTACAGGACGTACCGTGACCGTTTCATGCGCGTCAGCAGACCCGGCGTATGCGCCGTCAGTTTATACGGAGCTTCTCGTCCGGCGTCTCAACCATGCGCCGAAGGCCGTCGCGGCCGCGCCAGGCGCGAATGAACTCGCGCAGGCCGGCGCCCGCGACGTATCCTTGCACGACCAGGCGGCGGCGCATGTCGCGAATGATCTTGCTGCGGCGGCGAGGCTCGTCAGGCGTCAACTGGTACAGCTCGACGAGCACGCCGCCGGTGCTTTTGGGGTGGATGAAGGCGATTTGCTTGCCGCCGGTGCCAATCGTCGGCTGTTCGTTGATCAATTGGACGCCGCGACGCTTCAGCCTGGCCAGCGCCATCCGAATATCGTCGACCTCGAAGCAGATGTGATGCATGCCCGGCCCGCGCTTGGCCAAGTATTTGGCCACGCCGCTGGATTCGCTCGTCGGCTCGACCAGCTCGACTTCGCTTGCGCCGGAAGGCAGGAAGGCCACCAGCGATTCCTGATCCTTCGCATCTTCAATGTGCGATAGCTTCAGGCCGAGACCATCTTCCCAGAAGACGAGCGACGCGTCGATGTCGTCGACGACGATGGCGATGTGATCGATGCGCTTGATAGGCATGTGGCTCCTGTCGCTGGTCGGGTAGTTACGTAGTCAGGTGGTCAGGTAGTCGTCGATGGTCTGTGCTCGCCCCAGACATCACGGAGTGTACCGCAGATCTCGCCGAGTGTCACATCGTGCTCGACGCACTCGACGAAGAGCGGCAGCAGGTCCGCGACGCCGCGCGCGGCGTCGTCGAGTTGTCCTCGCAGATCCGCCACCCTGCTGTTGTCGCGGCGACGGCGCAGCTCGGCCAGGCGTTGCCTCTGCTCGAACTCGATCGCCGGATCGATCTTCAAACGCTCCAGGCGTGGCTGCTCGTCGATCTGGAACTGGTTCACGCCGACGACGATCTGCTCGCCGCGCTCGACCGCCTGCTGCCAGGCATAGGCGGCGTCGGCGATCTCCTGCTGGACGAACCCGGCCTCGATCGCCCTGAGCGCGCCGCCCAGGGCGTCGATGCGCTCGATGTATTCGCGGGCGCGCTGCTCGATCTCGTCGGTCAGGTGCTCGATCAGGTACGAGCCGCCCAGCGGATCGACGCTGTCGGCCACGCCCGACTCGTGGGCGATGATCTGCTGCGTGCGCAGCGCGATGCGGACAGATTCCTCGGTCGGCAGCCCCAGCGCTTCGTCGCGCGAGTTCGTGTGCAACGATTGTGTCCCGCCCAGCACGGCAGCCAGCGCCTGCAAAGTCACGCGAACCACGTTGATTTCGGGCTGCTGTGCGGTGAGCGTCGAGCCGCCAGTCTGTGTGTGGAAGCGCAGCATCCACGAGCGCGGGTCTTTCGCGCCGAAGCGCTCACGCATGATGCGCGCCCACAGGCGCCGCGCAGCTCTGAATTTGGCGATCTCCTCCAGGAAGTTGTTGTGCGCGTTGAAAAAGAACGACATCTGGGCGGCGATGAGGTCCACGTCCAGCCCGGCGCCGACGGCGGCCTGCACGTAGGCGACGCCGTTGGACAGCGTGAATGCCACTTCCTGCACGGCCGTGCTGCCGGCCTCGCGGATGTGGTAGCCGGAGACGCTGATGGTGTTCCAGTGCGGCGCCTCGGCTGCGCAGTAGCGGAACACGTCCGTGATCAAGCGCATCGCCGGCTCGGGGGGAAAGATGTACGTGCCGCGCGCGATGTATTCTTTCAGGATGTCGTTCTGTATGGTGCCGCGCAGCCGCTTCGGCTCGACACCCTGCCGCCTGCCCGTCGCGATGTACATCGCGAGCAGGACGGCAGCCGGCGCGTTGATCGTCATCGAGGTGGAGACCTGGTCGAGCGGGATGCCGTCGAACAGTTGCAGCATGTCTTGCAGCGACGAAATGCTCACACCGACCTTGCCGACCTCGCCCTCGGACATGGGATCGTCGGCGTCGTACCCGATCTGCGTCGGCAGATCGAACGCCACCGACAGGCCGGTCTGCCCTTGTGCAAGCAGATACTTGAAGCGCGTGTTGGTCTCGGCCGCCGAGGCGTATCCGGCATACTGCCGCATCGTCCACAGCCGGCCGCGGTACATGGTCGGCTGCACGCCGCG
>DATEUJ010000073.1:0-18165 GCA_035283185.1 Anaerolineae bacterium
GCGGCGCTGGATAGGCAGGGTCGTGTTTCCCCAAGTGAGTCTCCGATGGGGCTAGGCTGGCCGTTGACTGCTCACCAGGCACAGTCTACCCCATCGGTTGGCTCGCTACCATATTACCCTAATAGGATAGACATCGGATAAACGGATGCATTGGCACTGCGCGCCGGCTTCATTTCCGCTTTCGTCTTCCCTGGAGACGTTTTTTGGCTCCGAAATTGGCAAGTGTCCCGCTATCGACCTGGGCGATTGCGAGTTCATTTTACACGCTGACCGTGCCGAATACTTGCCAATCCGTGTAATCCGTGGGAAATCCGTGTGACATGACCCGATCTTCATTGTCGTCACTTGAGGCGCTTATCATCGACATGGATGGCGTGTTGTGGCGCGGCAGCGAAGCGCTCCCCGGCATCACTGATTTCTTCGCGTTTCTGCGCCGTCGAGGCATTCGCTTCGTGCTGGCCACCAATAACGCCTCGCGCACCGAGGCGCAGGTTGCCGAGCGGTTGGCCTCTTACGGCGCGCCGGTTGCCATCGAAGAGATTGTCACGTCATCGACCGCGACGGCCGAGCACCTCACGTCGCTCGTGCCGAGAGGATCGCGCGTGTACGCCATCGGCATGGACGGCGTGCGCGAGGCCCTGGCGAAACAGGGCTTCGTCCTGAGCGAAGGCGACGGGGCTGCGGCTGTCGTCGTCGGCATCGACTGGCACGTGACGTACGAGCAGTTGAAACGCGCCTCGCTGTTGATTCGCGCCGGCGCGAAATTCGTCGGCACGAATCCGGATGCGACCTACCCTGCGCCGGAGGGTATCATTCCCGGCAACGGCGCGCTCCTCGCCGCGATAGAGACCGCGACCGGCGTCCAGCCGATCGTCGTCGGTAAGCCCGAGCCGATCCTGTACCAGCAAGCGATCCATCGCCTGGGGACACCACTCGACGCGATCGCCGCACTGGGCGATCGGCTGGAAACCGACATCCTGGGCGGCATCCGCGCCGGGGTCAAGACTATTCTGGTCATGAGCGGCGTCACAACGCCGGAGCAGCTTGCCGCGAGCGCATACCGGCCGGACTGGGTATTCGAGGATATACTCGACCTGATGAAACACTGGGAAGATCAATGACTAAGCGGCCACGACCATCCCCGTTCGACCTGACATTCGACGAACTCCAAAACCGGATCGCCGCCTGGGGCGAGCCTGCCTTCCGCGCGCAGCAGATTTGGGAATGGCTATACCGCCGGCTGGCCGATTCGTTCGACGCCATGACCGATCTGCCGCGCTCGCTGCAGGAGCGGCTCGCAGCCGAGTTTCAGTTCGCGCCGCTCGCGCCGCGCATCGATCTGCTCTCGAAGGACGGCTGGACGCGCAAGGTGTTGTTCGTGCTGCCCGACGGCAAAGAAATCGAGACGGTGCTGATGGGCTATCACACGCGCCGCACTGCCTGCATCAGCACGCAGGCCGGCTGCGCGATGGCATGCCCCTTCTGCGCCACCGGCCAGGGCGGCCTGCAGCGCAACCTCACGGCAGGCGAGATCGTCGAGCAGGTCCTCTTTTTCGAGCGGCAACTCCGGAAGGACGAGGGCAGAGGGATGAGGGATAAAGGACGAACCACTCGACGACCCAACACATCCGCCCACCGCTCGACTACCCGACTACCGGACTACCCGACTAACAGACTAACCAACGTCGTCTTCATGGGCATGGGCGAGCCGTTTGCCAACTACAATGCGACGCTCGAGGCGCTGCGCCGGCTCGGCGACCCGGCCGGCTGGGGCTTCGGCGCCCGGCGCATGACGGTGAGCACCGTCGGGATCGTCCCGGGTATCGAGAGGTTCGCGCGCGACGGCGGGCAGGTCAATCTGGCGGTGTCGATCCACGCCGCGACCGACGACCTGCGCGACCGGCTCGTGCCGATCAACAAGCGCTATCCCCTGCGCGACCTCATCGCGGCCTGCCGCAGTTACGTCGAAGCGACGCGTCGCCGCCTAAGCTTCGAGTGGGCGCTCATCGACGGCGTCAACGACACGATCGAGCAGGCGCAGGCGCTCGCCCGTCTGGCGCAGCAGATGCCCAAGCATCTCGTTCACGTCAACTTGATCCCGCTCAACCCGACGCGCGGCTACCCCGGGGCCGGCTCGCGCCGCGAGCGGATCGCCGCGTTTCGCGCCGAGCTGGACCGGCGCGGCGTCCCGAACACGCTGCGCGTGCGCCGTGGCATCGACATTCATGCCGGCTGTGGCCAGTTGCGCCAGTCGGCTGCGCTGAGCTGACGCAGGGATACTCTCCGAAGCACGAGGAGATCACAATGCCAAAGTCCGCCACAAAAGCCAAAGAGGTCGAAGCGTTCGACTTCGACGATCCGAAGCTATACATCAATCGGGAGCTCAGCCTGCTGGAGTTCTTCCGCCGCGTCCTCGAAGAAGCGCAGGATGAAGGCAACCCGCTTCTGGAGCGCGTCAAGTTCATCGCAATCGTGGGATCGATCATCGACGAATTTTTCATGGTGCGGGTGGCCGGACTGAAGCAGCAGATCGCGGCGAACGTCGTCGACCTTTCGATCGACGGCCAGACCCCTGCCGAGCAACTGGCGGCCGTGCGCAAGGAGGCGACGGCGCTCCTGCGCGACGCGCGGCGCTGCCTGCAAGACATCCTGCCCAGGCTGGACGAAGCCGGAATCCACATCCTGAACTACCCCGACTTGAACGACAACCAGAAGACGAGAGTTGACGAGTACTTCAACGAAGTCGTCTTTCCGGTGCTCACGCCGCTGGCGGTCGATCCGGGCCGGCCGTGGCCGCACATCTCGAACCTGAGCCTGAACCTGGCCGTCCTGGTGCGCGACAAGAAGGGTCTGCCGCATTTCGCGCGCGTCAAGGTGCCCAGCACGCTGCCGCGCCTGCTGCCGATCAAGCGATCTTCCGGCAGCGTGCGCAAGGACGGCACGGTGCCCCACCATCACTACTTCACCTGGCTGGAGCAGGTGATCGCGGCTCACCTGGACAAGCTGTTCCCGGGCATGGAAGTGGTCGAAGCGCATCCCTTCCGCGTGACGCGCGACGCCGACATCGTGATCCAGGAACTGGAAGCGGCGGACCTGCTCGAGACCATGGAGGCCGGCGTGCGGCAGCGGCGCTTCGGATCGGTCGTGCGTCTGTCGCTCAACGAGAGCATGCCGGTTCACATTCGCGACATCCTCGTTCAGAACATGGAGCTTGACGGCAACGACGTTTTCGCGGTCGACGGCCCGCTCGGCCTGGCCGACCTGATCCACTTGTACGCCGTCGATCGTTACGATCTCAAAGACACGCCCTTCACGCCTTCCCTCCCACCGGCCTTGAGCGACCACCGCATCGACGGCGATATCTTCGCGGCGATCCGGGCGAGGGACATCTTGCTTCACCATCCATACGATTCGTTCGCGCCCGTCGTCGATTTCATCCGCCAGGCCGCCCGAGACCCGGACGTGCTGGCGATTAAGATGACCCTGTACTGCGTCAGTCGCAACTCGCCGGTGTTGGACGCGCTCCTGGAGGCGAGCGAGAACGGAAAACAGATCGCCGTGCTGGTGGAGCTGAAAGCGCGCTTCGACGAAGAAAGCAATATCGAGTGGGCGCGCACACTCGAGGCTGAAGGCGTGCACGTGGTGTACGGCCTGGTCGGCTTGAAGACGCACGCCAAGGTCGCGCTCGTCGTGCGCCGCGAAGGCGAGTCGCTGCGCCGCTACGTCCACATGGCGAGCGGCAACTACAACGCTATCACGGCGCAGTTGTACACCGACGTGGGGCTGTTCACCTGCGACGAGGACATTGGCGCGGACGCCACGGACCTGTTCAACCACCTGACGGGATATTCGTCCAAGGACGACTATCGCAAGCTGCTCGTCGCGCCGATCAATCTGCGCGCCCGCATGGAGGAGCTGATCCGGCGCGAGATCAAGCACGCGCAAAAAGGCGAGCCGGCGCGCCTGATCTTCAAGATGAACGCGCTGGTCGACAAGCTGATGATTCAACTCCTGTACCAGGCTTCGCAGGCGGGTGTCACGATCGATCTGCTCGTGCGCGGCATGTGCTGCCTGCGGCCGGGATTACCCGGCGTCAGCGACAACATACGCGTCACCAGCATCGTCGGCCGCTTCCTCGAGCACAGCCGCATCTACTATTTCGAGAACGGCGGTAAGGAGCAGGTTTACGTAGGCAGCGCCGACCTGATGCCGCGCAACATCGACCGCCGCGTCGAAAACTTGTTTCCGCTCCGCGATGCGGAGATGATCCGCTACGTTCGAGACACGGTGCTGGAGACATACTTGAACGACAACGTGAAAGCGCGCCGGCTTCTGGCAGACGGCGCGTACGAGCGGGTGAAAGCGGGGGCGAAACAGCAGCCGCTCCATAGCCAGATGTGGCTCGTCAACCATCGCCCCGTGCCGATCAAGGTGTGATTGGGGGATCTGAAAGGAGCGCCTCACATGCTGACGAAACATGGATGTGTGTCCATTGCTGTTCGGGCCACCGCCGTATTGTCGGTCTTCGCGTTGATCGCCGCCTGCCAGACAGCCTCGCCGGAGCCGACCGGAGAAGCGCCTCAGCCGCAAGCGCCGGGCGAGAGACTCGAAGTGAGGACCACGTCCAGCTTGATCAGCCTGTATAGCAACGGCGATTGGTCGGCTGAAGTCCAGCTCGAGGCCATGAACGGGCAGCCACCCTTCACGGTCGAGACCACGTGGCCGCGTCTGGGCAGCGACGAGCCGGCGATATTCAGCGTCAGCGGCTCGAACTGCGAGCCAATCGTGTTCATAGCGACTGTCAAATCATCCGATGAGATGGAGCGCAAGGTCCGCATCGGTATCGGCCCTGTGTCCTGCGAGGGCGTCGTGGCCGCGTCGCCTCAAGCGGCCACGCCCGCACCGCCAGCCGGGGCGACGCCCTCTGTCCCGCCCGGAGCGACCGCTCCGGCGACGACAGGTACGCCGCCTGCCTCACTGGACGCTGCCACGCAGGAGCTTCTCAGGCTCATCAACGATCTGCGCGTTCGTAACAACGTGCCGGAGTTTGCATACGACGACAAGCTGGCGCAAGCCGCAGTCCGGCACAGCCAGAACATGGCGAGCACCGGCCAAACATCGCACCAGGTCACCGGCGAGCCGGATCTGGCGCAGCGCGTGCAACAAGCAGGCTACGCCGGTCAATCGACTGAGAACATTCACGCGGGTAGCGCCAACCCGATCGACGCGCTGGACTGGTGGCTGGCCGACCAGACCGATCCAAGCCACCGGACGAACATTATCGGCACGGAATTCCAGGAAATCGGAATTGGCATCGTCAAAGGCGCGGCGCTGACGTACTACACGCTGGTCTTCGGCAAGCCATAGCAGCAAGCCAGATGACCAGATGACATAACCCTTGAAATCTGCCCTCCGACCGGGTATAATTGCTGTCGATGCCACGCCCGTTGCGAATCGCGCCTTCCATCCTCTCGGCGGATTTTACCCGTCTCGGCGAGCAAATCACCGAAGCGGAAGCCGCCGGCGCCGACCTGATTCATTGTGATGTGATGGACGGCCGTTTCGTGCCGAATCTCACCTTCGGACCTGTGGTCCTAGAGGCGGTTCGACGCACGACGCGATTGCCCATCGAAGTCCACCTGATGATCGTCGAGCCGGAGCGGTATCTCGCCGACTACGCGGAGGCGGGCGGCGACACGCTCATCGCGCACGCCGAGGTCAGCCCGCACTTGCACAAGACTCTCCAGGAGATACATCGGTTAGGCGCGCGCGCCGGCGTGGCGATCAACCCCGCGACGCCGCTATCGGCGGTCGAGGAAGTCATCGACGATCTCGACCTGCTGCTCGTGATGACGGTGAACCCGGGGTTCGGTGGACAGGAGCTTATCGAGGGGATCGTCGCCAAGATCGCGCGGGCCAAACGAATGCTCGACGCGGCCGGAAGCGATGCCGACCTCGAAGCCGACGGGGGTGTGAGCGCCGAGACGGCAGGCCGGATTGCCGCAGCGGGCGCCAATCATCTGGTTGCGGGATCGGCTGTATTCACATCACGCGAAGGTATCGGCGCCGCGATCGACCGCATTCGCCACGCCGCGCTGGAATCGATGGGGTAAATAGGAAACCCGGTTTCCCAAAGACCCTCGAACGAAGTGATGGGCCTGTGGGAAACCGGGTTTCTGGGTGCGCGGAGATTTAAGCGGACCGAGAGAGCGTCTTCAGGCAGTTGTTGCAGACCCACACCCGGCGTCTCTGACCGTTGACGACGACGGCGCGTTTGGTGACGTTCAAATCGAACCGGCGATTTGTCTTTTTCTTGGAGAATGTATCGTTGTGACCGAACATCGGTCCCCTGCCGCAAATGTTGCACTTCGCCATGAGTCATCACCTTACGATTGAATCGCTGTCGAGAGCGGGCGAATGTTACCACAGGCGAAGGGTTCCGTCAACTGGCCTCTCAGACTTCGGAAGTGTTAAAGCTTATTCTCGCAGGCAAGGGTACTCGGCGATACGAGTCGTTCCGCAGGCAAGATGACCCTGTACACTTCCGAAGTCTCATAGGGAGGGTTGAGTGGGTGAGCAGACAATGCTGGGCCGCATCGAAATCTCGCCGACGGCCATCGCCAGCATCGCCGCCCGGACTGTGACGCAAGCCTACGGCGTTGTCGGGCTGGCCAGCAGGAACTTCGCCGACGGCATTGTCCGGACGCTGTCGGGCGATCCGCATCGGGGCGTCAGCGTGACGATCGACGGCGACCGCATCGAGATCGATCTGTACGTCATTGTCGAATACGGCACGCGCATCGCGTCGGTTGCGGCGAGCCTGCAAAACATCGTTCGCTTCAACGTCGAGAAGGCGCTCGGCGCGCCGATCGACGCGGTGAATGTCCACGTGCAGGGTCTGCGCGTCAGCAGCACTGACGCTTAACACCAAATCAGATTTGGAGCCGGGGGATTGGCATCGGCGGTCGAGCAGCCTCTATATGCGCTCAGTGGACTGCAGCTCAAAGAGATGGTGCAGGCCAGCGTGTCGTGGCTGCGTGTCAACCAGCAGGCCGTCAACGCGCTCAACGTCTTTCCCGTGCCCGACGGAGATACCGGCACGAACATGCTGCTCACGATGCAGGCGGCCTGGGCAGAAGTCGAAAAGGTAGACGGCGCGACGATTCATCGCATGGCGCACGCCGTCGCGCACGGCGCGCTGATGGGCGCGCGCGGCAACTCGGGCGTCATCCTCTCGCAATTGTGGCGGGGTTTCGCGCGCGGACTGGGCAGCAAGCCGGCCATGAACGCGGCCGACTTCGTCGTGGCTATGCGCGAGGGCTGCCGTACCGCCTACCAGGGCGTGATCAGGCCGGTGGAAGGCACCATTCTGTCCGTCTCGCGCGCCGCGGCCGACGCTGCCGAAGTCTCCGCCAAGACGACGGACGACCTGATACTGATCTTCGAGCAGGTGCTGGCTGCCGCCCAGGAAGCTGTGGCCCGCACGCCGACACAGCTCGAGGTCCTGCGCCAAGCCGGCGTGGTCGACGCTGGCGGGCAGGGTCTGGCCGTAATCTTTGAAGGCATGCTGCGACATCTAAAAGGTGAGCCGGTGGACATAGAACCCATCGCCGCCACGCTTGCGTTCGCTCCCAGCACGGCGCTGGCGAGCATAGAAGCAGGGCAGGATTACGAACTCATCTTCGACTTGAAACCGCGCCCCGACCTTGATTGGGACATCATGCACCAGGAGCTATCGACATTCGGCACCTCGATCCAGGTTGGCAGTGGTGACGAGGCATTGAAAATCCATATTCACGTTCCCACCGAGAATTTCTACCGGACGCACGAATACGCGTTCACGCTCGGAACCGTCACCAAGATTGCGGTCGAGAACCTTCAGGAACAGATGGCCGAGATGCAGGCGGCTGGCGCGAAACCGCGCGGCGGGCATCAGGGCCTCACGGCCGGCGACATCGCCACGATCGCCGTCGCGCCAGGCGACGGACTTGCGGATGTCTTCCAGAGCCTGGGCGCCAGCTCCGTCGTCCCGGGCGGGCAGACGATGAACCCGAGCACGGAGGACTTCGTCAAAGCGATCCAGGCGCTGCCGTGCGAGCGCGCGATCTTGATCCCGAACAACGGTAACGTGATCCTCGCCGCGCGCCAGGCAGCCGAGCTGGCCGGGCGGCAGGTGGCCGTCGTACCGACGCGCACGGTTCCGCAAGGCATCGCGGCCATGCTGGCCTTCAATCCGCAGGCAGAACTGGAGGCCAACGTACGCGCGATGGATGCGTCCGCTCAGCACGTGCGCACCGGCGAAGTGACGATCGCCACGCGCAGCGTCGACATGAACGGCGTCAAGGTCAGGGCGGGACAGCCCATCGGCCTGCTGGACGACGCGCTGGCCGCCGCAGGTGAGACGATCGAGGCCGTGATCGATCAGTTGTTGGAGAAGATGGACGCCGCCGAGCGAGAACTCGTGACGATCTACTACGGCGCTTCGGCCACAGCCGAAGGCGCGCAGGCGCTGGCCGACGCCATCCGCGAGCGCTACAGCCACCTCGAAGTTGAAGTGGTGGTCGGGGGCCAGCCGCACTATCCCTACATCTTTAGCGCAGAGTAAGCCCCTTTGACCAGAGTTCATGTTATCACCGACAGCGGCGCGCACTTCGCCGACCCCGGCGTGGTCGAGCGGCTGGGGATCACAGTGGTGTCGCAGATCATCCAATTGGGCGCTCAGCAGTTTCGCGAGGGCGTCGACCTGAGCGCCGAAGATTTCTACCGGCGGCTGCCACACTTCATCGGCACGCCTGAATGCCATCCGCCGTCCGTCGACGAATTCCGCGCGCTGTATGCGTCGCTCATACGCCGCAACGAGCAGGTGCTCTCGATCCACACCTCGTCGCGGATGAACCAGACCATCGCGCGGGCGCGGCAGGCGGCCGACGAATTCCTGGGCCGAGGCAAGATCGTAGTCATCGACTCGATGCACACGTCGCTGGGCCTGGGCATTCTGATCGAAGCCGCCGCCGAGGCTGCCCTGAGCGGAGAGCCGCTTGACGAAATGGTGCGTATCGTGCGCGGCATGATTCCGCACATGTACGCGGTCTACTTCACGGATTCGCTCGACTACCTGGAGCGCGGCAAGCGCCTCAGCAAGAGCCAGTCCATCCTGGGCGCGATGCTGGGCATCAAACCGTTCCTGTCCGTGGAGGACGGAGAAATCATCCCCATGGAAAAAGTGCGCACGCGCGAGAAGGCGATCGAGAAGCTCGTTGAGTTTGTTTCGGAGTTCTCCGCCATCGAACGCGTGGCCATCATGCAGAGCGGCGCGCAGCCGACGGAGGATACCCGACTGCTGCTCGAGCGGCTGGAACAAACATTCCCCGGCCAGTACTTCCCGGTGATGATGTACGGCGCGTCGCTGGCGTGCATGATCGGGCCTAACGGTCTGGGTATCGTCATTTACGAAGGCGTCGCTCCGCGCGCGTAACCGCACCGGCGTTTGCCGCCCAAGCCTGCCCTGAGCCCTGCCCTGAGCGCAGCCGAAGGGGCAGTCGAAGGGCACACACGGCGAGACATGATTCGCATTGTCACGGACAGCACAGCCGACGTGCCGGAAGAGTTTGTGCGCGATCTGGATATCGTCGTCGTGCCGGTGCATGTGATCTTCGGCACCCAGTCATACGACGACGGAGTCAACCTCAGCCGTGAGGAGTTCTATGCGCGGCTCATCACGGCAGACCCGCTGCCCACCAGCTCTTCGCCGAGCGCAGGCGAATTTGAAATGGCGTACCGTCGCCTGCGCGACGAAGGCGCCGATGCGGTCGTCTCCGTGCATGTGGCCGCGACGCTCAGCGCGGTGCAGAACGCGGCGCACATGGGAGCGCAAAGCGTGCCGGACCTCGAGGTGGTCATCGTGGATTCCGGCCAGGTGTCCATGGGGCTGGGCTGGCAAGTCATCGAGGCCGCGCGCGCGGCCCGCGCCGGCAAAAGCATCGGCGAGATTCTCGACGCTGCGGCCCGCGTCCGGCAGCAGGTGCGCCTGTTCGCCGCGCTCGACACGCTTGAATACGTGCGGCGCAGCGGGCGCGTGGGCTGGGCGACGGCGGCGATCGGCCAGCTCCTCAAAATCAAGCCCATTGTGGAGGTGCGCGACGGCGCCGTGCTGTCTGTCGACCGCGCGCGCACCCGCGCGCACTGCCTGGCGCGTCTGAAAGAGCTTGTCGCCGGGCAGGGAGCGCTGCGCAGCCTGATCGTGCTGCACACCCACGCACGGGACGCCGCACAGGCCCTGGCCGACGAGTTCAAGACACTACACTCGTCGCTGAGTGATCCCATCTATGTTGCCGAGGCGACGACGGCGATTGGCACGTACGTCGGCCCGAACGGTCTGGGTGTGGCGTGCGTGGTAGAAGAGCGACGAAAGTGACCGGACGACCTGCATCTTTCGAGAAGCTGACGAAGATTCTTAAGCTCGAGGCCGAATTCGGCTACCGCGACCGCGCGGTGATCGGCGGGCTGGCGCAGTACGCCCCAAAGTGGCAGGATGAAGCACGCCGCGAATCGGGCGACGCCCAGCGCATCGAGGCGATCACCGAACGGCTGCGGAGCTACGGATCGACCGGCGACATCGAAGCCCGCCGTCAGTCGGTCGAGCATATGCTGTCATTGCTGAGCCGGGCGACGGCAGGCATGGCCGACGCGCCCGGCGCGCCATCTGCACCTTCGCCGGCGACGACCACGGCGGGCGAGACGCGGGAGGACGAACGGCATGGGGATGCCGTTTCTACTGGCGCACGGTGGCCTGCGATGCCCGCCGCACCGGCGGGACCAGGCGCGGCGCCGCAGCCCGCCGACCGCGTCGCGCCGGAAGGCCCCTCCCGAAACGGCATGGGGATGCCGTTCTCACGGGAGTATCGCCGGCCCGCACGCGGCGAGCGCGCAACACTCGATTCGCCGGCGACGTCTATCCCGGGCATCGGGCCTTCGATTGCCGAGAAGCTCGGCCGACTCGGCGTGAAGACGATTCGCGACCTTCTCTTCTGCCTGCCGCGACGCTACGACGACTTCACCGCGCTAAGGCCGATCAACCGTCTGCAGTACGGGGAGGAGGTCACGATCATCGGTTCCGTCTGGGAGGTCGGGATGCGCCGCACGCGCGGTGGCGCGCAGATCGTCCAGGCGACGATCAGTGACGGATCGGGCACGATTCAATGCACGTGGTTCAACCCTTATCTCATAGACAAGATCCGCCGAGGCCAGCAAATCGTCGTCAGCGGCAAGGTGACCGAGTACCTGGGGCGGCTGACATTTCAGTCTCCGGAATGGGAGCTTCTCGAAAAAGACCTGCTGCACACGGCGCGTCTGGTGCCGATCTACCCGCTGACCGAAGGGCTGACGGGACGCGGGATGCGAAAGCTGATGCGGCGCGCCGTCGACGAATGGGCGGGGCGCGTGCCCGATTCCTTGCCCGACTCGGTGCTCGCGTCGACCGGGCTGTTCAGTCTGTCCAGAGCGATCCAGCAGGCGCACTTCCCCGACTCGACGATGCAGCGCGACGCCGCACGCAGGCGCCTGGCCTTCGACGAGCTGTTCATGCTTCAGATGGGCTTGCTTCGGCAGCGGCGCCGGTGGAAATCGCAGAACGGCCGCGCGATCGACGTCTCTCCTGCCACGCTCGATCAGTTTCTGGGCGCCCTGCCCTACGCGCTGACCGCCGCCCAGCGCCGCGCGCTCGACGACGTGTTGAGCGACATGCGCTCCGGCCAACCGATGAATCGCCTGATCCAGGGCGACGTGGGATCGGGCAAGACGATCGTGGCGGCCGCCGCGATGTTCGCGGTGGCGCAGGCCGGCGCTCAAGCGGCGATCATGGCCCCCACCGAAATCCTTGCCGAGCAGCACTACCAGAACTTCACGCGCGTATTCGCGAACCTCGACGCCGGTGGATTGGCGCAGCCCTTCGACTCCGCTCCCCGCTCCCTTCGGTCGGGGACTTCGCAGGGCAGGCCCGTGTCGATTCGCCTTCTGACGGGCAGCACGCCGCATGCAGAACGTGAGGCGCTCCTGGCCGGCGTCGCATCAGGCCAAACCCATATCCTGATCGGCACGCATGCGCTGATCCAGCAGGGTGTGGAGTTTCGCGACCTGGCTTTCGTCGTGATCGACGAGCAGCATCGTTTCGGCGTGCAGCAGCGCGCCGCGCTTCGACAGAAAGGCGTGAAGCCGGACGAGGGGCCGGCGTCCCCGCACGTGCTGGTGATGACGGCGACGCCTATTCCGCGCACGCTGGCGCTCACGCTGTACGGCGATCTCGACCTGTCTGTGATCGACGAGATGCCGCCGGGCCGCCAGCCCATCGTGACGCGCGTCGTCCTCCCCACGGAGCGCGAGCGGATGTACAGCTTCGTCCGATCGCAGATCGAGAAAGGCCGGCAGGCGTATATCATCTGCCCGCTGGTCGAAGAATCGGAAAATATCGAAGCCAAAGCCGCCGTCGAAGAGCACGAGCGGCTGCAGAAGCACATCTTCCCGCAGTTCAAGCTCGGGCTGCTGCACGGCCGTATGAAATCCGAGGAGAAGGACGCCGTCATGCGCGCCTTCGCGGCGAACGAGCTGAATATCCTCGTCTCGACCTCGGTCGTCGAAGTCGGCATCGACGTGCCGAACGCGACGGTGATGCTCATCGAGGGCGCGAACCGCTTCGGCCTGTCACAGCTTCACCAGTTCCGGGGACGCGTCGGGCGCGGCACGGAGAAGTCGTACTGCTTGCTGTTGGCGGATTCGACGGCGAACGGAATGAACGAACGGCTGCAGGCCGTCGAGGCCACCCAGGATGGCTTCGCGCTGGCCGAGAAAGACCTGGAGCTGCGCGGGCCGGGCGAATTCCTGGGCACGCGCCAATCGGGTCTGCCCGATATGCGACTTGCGAACATGGCCGACGCACGTCTCATCGACCTGGCCCGGCGTGAAGCCGAGAAGCTTATCTCCGCCGACCCGACCCTTGAAGCGCCGGAGCATGGCGCGCTCGCCCAACGTCTGCACGCTTTCTGGAGCAGTGGTGCGGGCGATTTGAGCTGAGCCAGAAGCCAAGTTTCCTTGAGAACCCTGGTTTCTTCTTGGAGAAACCAGGGTTCTTTACGATGTACCCCATTACCCATTGCCGCGCGTGCCGTTTCCCAGTAAAGTAGCCGCATGCCCCCCAGGGAACATATCTCACGCGTACTGCGGTACTGTCGTGTCGTGCTGCTGCCTGCCGGGCTTGCCGGCTTGCTGCTGTCGCTTCTTGCATCTCCAGCCGTCGTGGCGACACGAGACATCTCCACAGGCGCCGGAAGCGATGTTCGATGGACAGCAGCGATCACATCGCACGTTTACCTCCCAGTTCTTCATAAGTCCGGATGCGCACCGATACCGGGTGTTTCGTACGGCGCCGTTCCGCCCGATCCGGTCGTCGGCATCGATCCCCAGAACGATTACCTGATCAATCTGGCGCTGCGTGGCTACACGCCGGTCGACGAGCTTAAAGCGATCTTCGACATCGGAACAGAGATCGATCCGAACGCGCCACAGTTCCGCTATCTGTTCGCGGACGTGCGCACGCCTGCGATCAGCACGGTGTACGCGCTGTACAGATGGGACACGACCTGCAACTGCCCGTCGACACAAATCGTGACGAGACCGGCGGTGTCCATCGCCGGTCTGGCCACCGCGCCAGGCGAGATCATCCATTTGCCGGACTCAGGCTACGAGATCAGCCCCGGCTACGACGCGATGGTCCTATACGCCAGCCAGACGCGCCTCGTCGCCAAGTACACGCGCGAAGATGACATCGTCGCTGGCTACACGCTCTACCTGGAAAACATTTGCTTAGAGCCAAGCCTGCTCGCGCTGTACCAGGCGTTGAATGCCGCCGGGCGGCAGCAGCTACCGGCGCTGGCGGGAAGCCAGCCAGTCGGGCGCGCCATCGGCACTGAAATCGGCATCAGCATTCGCGACGCAGGCAGGCTACAAGACCCACGAGCGCGCAACGCTTGGTGGCTCTACCCATGACGATCTCACAAAGCGGTCATTAACGAAGCTCTGAGATGGCGGACTGCGCGGCGCTTGACCCCCGATGCGAGACATGCTAAACTCTCGCTATCACGATCGTTGACCCGGTTCAGGTTCCAATCCGCACACGGCGGCCACGTGAACATTCGTGGTCGCTTTATTTGTCGCCGATGGCTTCCATCAAGGAGAGGAGAGCTTGTGCGCTGCCATGTCCGCCATTCACTTATCCCAACTGAGCAAGACGTATTCGGTCCCGCAGCGCGAAGCCGGTTTGAAAGCATCCCTGCGCAGCCTGGTGCGGCGCAAGTCGCGCGACGTCAAGGCGGTGGATCGCATCTCGTTCACCGTCGCACCCGGCGAAGTCGTCGGCTTCCTGGGCCCCAACGGCGCGGGCAAGACGACGGCGCTCAAGATGCTCTCCGGCCTTCTGTACCCGACGTCGGGCGAAGTAAGCGTCCTGGGGCACGTGCCGTCGCGGCGCGAGAAGGACTTTCTTCGTCAGATCACTCTCGTGATGGGCAACCGCAATCAACTGGCGTGGGATATCCCGGCGCTCGACTCGTTCGAGCTGAATCGATCCATCTACCGTATTCCCGAAGCCGATTTCAGGCGCACGCTTGACGAATTCGTCGAGATTCTGGAGCTGAAAGACCTCGTGCAGAAGCCTGTGCGGAATCTTTCGCTCGGCGAGCGGATGAAGATGGAGCTGGCAGGCGCGCTGCTGCACCGGCCCAGCGCGCTCTTCCTGGACGAGCCGACGATCGGACTGGACGTGACGATGCAGCGCCGCCTGCGGGCTTTCGTCGCCGAGTATAACCGCCGCACCGGCGCGACGGTGCTGCTCACCAGCCATTACATGGCGGACGTCGTGGCGCTGTGCAGGCGCGTCATCGTCATTCACCACGGCCGAATCCTGTACGACGGCGATCTGGCCGGTCTCGCCGCGCAGTTCTCGGCGGACAAGACCATTGGTGTCACGCTCGACGATCCTGACGTCGACTTGCAGCCCTATGGGGAGGTGCTGGGCAAGGACGCTGGCAAGGTGATGCTGCGCGTGCCCAAAACCGACGTGTCTCGCGTCGCGACGCGTCTGCTGGCCGACTTGCCCGTCCTCGACCTGACGATCGAAGATCCGCCGATCGAGGACGTCATCGAGCACGTCTTCGCGCAGGGAGCGCCACAGGAGCAGCCTGCATGAAGCCGATGATCGATATGTACCTGGGGACGGTGAAGATCTCCATCCTGCAGCAGTTTCAATACCGGGTGGCGAACTACTTCTACATGATCGGCATGGTCGCCGAGCCGGTGATCTACCTGGTGGTGTGGTCGACGGTGGCGAACGCCCAGGGTGGATCGGTCGGCGGTTATACGGCGCAGGGCTTCGCCGCGTACTACATCGTATGGACGCTCGTGCGCAACATGAACATCGTGCTAACGCCGTACGCGTGGGAGTCTCGCATCCGGCGCGGCCAGCTCTCCGCCGAACTGCTGCGGCCCACGCATCCCGTCCACCTCGACATTGGCTACTTCGCCGGATGGAAGTTCGTGGTGATCGTCATGTGGCTGCCCATCGCGGCGGTTCTGACGCTGGCATTTCGACCCATGATCAGTCCGACGCCGGTCGAGATCGCCGGTTTCGCCGTCGCGATCTGGGGCGGCTTCTTCGTGCGCTTCTTCTTGCAGTGGGCCCTCGGCTTGTTGTCGTTCTGGATAACCCGGGTGAGCGCCATCTTCGAACTGTACTTCACCATCGAGCTGCTGTTCTCGGGACGGCTGGTGCCGCTGTCGCTGATGCCGGAATGGGCGCAGCAGATCGCCGCCTTGCTGCCGTTCAAATGGGCCTTTCAGTTCCCGATCGAAACGCTGATCGGGCGGCTCTCAACAGAGGAGATTTTGTTCGGGCTGGGCATGCAGGCGTTGTGGACGGCGATCGGCATCGCCATCGTCAGCATAGTATGGCGAACGGCGCTGCGCCGGTATTCGGCCGTCGGCAATTAATGGTAATTGGGGATTGGAGATTAGAGATTGGACTTTGGAGTTTGAAGTTTGAACTTTGGATTTTGGAGTTTGGAGTTTGGAGTTTGCTTAAATGACACTCATCCGTCTGGCCTGGAGCCACTTCCGAATCGGGGCGATGAACGAGTTGCAGTATCGCGTCAACTTCTTTGTGCAGGTGTTTCAATCGCTGCTGGCGCTGGCCACGGGGCTGGTCGGCCTGGCGCTGGTGTTCAGCTACACGCCGGAGCTGGGCGGATGGTCGCCGCCTGAGCTGCTGGCCGTGATGGGCGTGTTCATCTTCATGGGCGGCCTGATCCGCACGACGATTCAGCCCAACATGGAGAGGCTGATGGGCGACATCCAGGAGGGCACGCTAGACTACGCCCTCACCAAGCCGGCGGATTCACAGGCGCTCGTCAGCGTGCGCGAGGTGCGCATCTGGCAGACCGTGGACATGGCGATGGGATTGATCGTGATCTTCATCGCACTGATTCAACTGAACACACAGTTGGGACTGGCGGCCGCGCTCGCCACCGTGGTCGCTCTGCTTATGGGTGGGCTGATGATTTACAGCTTCTGGCTGATCATCACCACCGGCGCCTTCTGGATCATCCGCATGGAGCACGTGCTGGAGCTGTTTCAGGGCGTGTACCAGGCCGGGCGCTGGCCGGTGACGATCTACCCGGATTGGCTGCGCACCACGCTCACGTTCCTCGTGCCGGTCGCGTTCGCCGTCACGATACCGGCCGAGGCGCTTACCGCGCGCCTCACGCCGGAGACGCTGCTGTTCGCGGCTCTCTTCACGCTGGCGCTCATGCTGCTGGCTCGCTGGGTATGGAAGACCGGGCTGCGGCACTATTCGGGCGCATCGGCCTGATACAAGAGACTTCCGAAGGATGCTATCAGCCATTTGCTGCAGCCAGCGCCTCGGCTTCGGTGTCGTAGATGCGGATGGCTTCGTTCAAGCGGGTCAGTTCGAAAATATGCCGGTAATGGTCGCTCAACCCGAAGGCCAACAGACGCCGCCGCTGGCGGTTGACCCGAATCAGGAGCGTGACCAGCAGGCCGATGCCGCTGCTATTCATGTACTCTAACCCACCGAAGTTCAGGATGATGTCATGGGCGCCGGCGACGTTGGCCTGAGTGTAGGCCTCCATAAGCACGTCTTCGGCATGAGCGTTGATTTCGCCATGAATGTCCACAACGCTGGCCCGGTCGCTTATCTTACGAACGTTCATGGTTACATTGGCCTTGGACATGGTGTCTCTCCCAATTGTGGATATCGTATTGCGTAGTCGCCAATCTAAAATCCTTGCAGCGCACTCGTTTCGTTCGGGAAAATGGTTATGAAGTCGGCCAGGCGGGTAATCTGAAAGATCTCCTTGTAGTGGTCGCTCAGGCCAGATGCCAGCAGGCGGCGGCCAGCCTTGCGCGCCTGCGCCAGCAGGCTGACGATGAGCGCGATGCCGATGCTATTGATGTAATCCACATCGCCAAAGTTGAGCAAGACCGTGGGCAGATTCTTTTTGTCTGCTTCGGCATAGGCAGCGTGCAGTGCATCCTCGGCAAAAGCGTCAATGTCACCATACAGGTCGATGACGACGGCGTCGGGCCGGTAGCGCACACTCGTTTCAAGCGGTTTGGCGATCATGTCCATCTCCTTCCAAGTATAGAATCAATTCAACGGTGTGGTGGGCCTCATCGCTGCTGACGTGCATTTCATCCACCATTTTTTGAATCAGGAACAGCCCCCAGCCCCGAGGCGACTGCCGGCCCGCGAGTTTGGCCTCCAGGTCGGGCGTCTCAGGGTCGGGGATCGGCTGGTCACCTCCCTGGTCGGTGATGCACACCGATAGCATCGTCTTCGAGGTCCGCACGCGGATGAGCACCGGCAACTCCGGTCGATACTTGTTTCCGTGCTCCATGGCGTTCATTGTCGCCTCGGCCACAGCCGTCTTGAGCCGATCCAGCCTTGCCCTCGACAGGTTTAGTTCCAGCACGGCCTGTGTGACCTGCTCCATCGCCTCGCGCTCATGGCCAGGCTCGCTCGACAATGTAAATTCAGTCAGGGTTCGCCATACCTTACCCCCTCCCCGGCTGCGCCACCCCTCCCCCTCTCCTGACGCGGGC
>DATEUJ010000074.1:0-49331 GCA_035283185.1 Anaerolineae bacterium
TGACAGGAACTGTCAGGAGAGGGGGGAGGGGTCGGGGGTGGGGGGTGAGGTCTTCTTCCAAGGTGCGGGCTTCCAGTATGCCGACGGCCTCAATCGCCCGGTGAAAGGCGTGAACGACGGGCGCGGCTTCCTGTTCCTCTCGCATCTCGGCGAAATCATGCCGTCCGGCTTCCTGCCGATCGCGGTGGGCAACGCCCGTGAAGTGGATGTTGTCGAAACCTATCGCCATCATCCGCTCTTCCGAGATCTGCGCGACCCGGCGAAGTTGAAGGGCCGCTGTGGTGTCTGCGAATACAAAGTCGTGTGCGGGGGCCAGCGCGGGCGCGCCTACGCGCTGACCGGCGACTATCTGGAATCCGATCCGGCCTGTATCTACCGGCCCAGGGGGAGAACCCATGCCTGAGGAGACGCCGCGAACGCTGAATCATTTCGCGCTCTTCACGTTCAAAGATGCTCATGGGTCACTTCTGACGAAGGAGCGCGCCGAATTCCATCAAGCATGGTTGTCCGGCCTACGAGCCGCCGCGAAGAAGGTCGACGTTTATCAGGTGTTCCCGGCGGAAGACCGCGCCGACATCCTCGTGTGGAGCGCCGTGCCGATCGAAGACAAGTGCCACACCGGCGAGTTCTTCGGGCGCTTCGCGCAGGCGACGAACCCGTATCGCGCCTACTTGCAGATCAGCGCGACCCTGTGGGGCTACACGCGCCAGTCGCAGTACACCAAGACGCGTTCCGCGCAGGAGATCGATCCGTTCGCAGAAGCGCGGAAGCCGTACCTCGTGATCTATCCTTTCTCGAAGACCACCGAATGGTATCTGATGAGCCGCGAGGCGCGGCAGGGTTTGATGAACGAGCACATTCGCATTGGCAAGCTGTACGAGGACATCGCGCAACTGCTGCTGTACTCGTTCGGCGTGCAGGATCAGGAATTCGTCGTCGTGTACGAGACAGACGATCTGATGCACTTCTCGGATCTGGTCAACGATCTGCGCGGCACCGAGGTTCGGCGTTACACGCTGCGCGACACGCCGCTTCACACGGCGATCTACCATCCCGCCGAAGAGACGCTCGCTCTATGGAAATGACGGATTCGCGTTTTCTTCGCGCCTGTCGCCGTGAGCCGGTCGATCGCACGCCGGTCTGGTTCATGCGGCAGGCCGGCCGCTACATGGCCGAGTATCGCGCCATGCGCGGCAAACATTCGCTGCTGGAGATTTGCCGCCAGCCCGAACTCGCCGCCGAAGTCACGCTTCAGCCGGTGCGCGCGCTCGGCGTCGATGCCGCGATTCTCTTCGCCGACATCCTTCTGCCGCTGATCCCGATGGGCATCGATCTGGAGTTCTCGGCGGGCGAAGGGCCGGTGATTCACAACCCGATCCGCGAGCGCGCGGATGTGGCCGCGCTTCACTCGGTCGAGTCGCGTGAGTCGCTCGGCCATGTGCTGGAAGCCGTGCGCCTGATCCGGCGCGAACTCGACGGCAAGGTTCCGCTGATCGGCTTCGCCGGCGCGCCCTTCACGCTTGCCAGTTACCTCATCGAAGGCAGCTCGTCGCGCAGTTTTGTGAGGGCCAAGCGGCTGATGTACGGCGATCCGCCGACGTGGCACGCGCTGATGAGCAGACTGGCGCGCGTCGTTGCCGATTATCTCGTCGCGCAAATCGAGGCGGGCGCGCAAGCGGTGCAGCTCTTCGACAGTTGGGTCGGCGCGCTCGGCCCCGACGACTATCGCGAATACGTGCTGCCGCACTCGCGCCTGGTCTTCGACGAACTGCACGCGACGGGCATCCCCGCCATTCACTTCGGCGCCGACACAGCCACGCTGCTGCCATCGATGAAAGAAGCAGGCGGCGACGTCATCAGTCTCGACTGGCGAACGCCGCTCGACTGGGGCTGGAGCGTTCTCGGCCCCGACATCGCCGTGCAGGGCAACCTCGATCCCGTGGCGCTCTTCGCGCCGCGCGGCGAACTCGAGCGGCGCGTGCGCGCGATCCTGCAGCAGGCCGGTGGCCGCCCCGGCCACATCTTCAATCTCGGTCACGGCATTCTGCCGGAAACGCCGGTCGAGAACGTCAAAGCCGTGGTCGAGATGGTGCACGAGTTTTCAGTTCGGGAGGTCGCATGACGTTGAAAATGGCGCGCACCGCACCTATGGTCGGCGTTCTGGTGATGGCCTACGGCGGACCGAATAGCCTCGACGAAGTCGAGCCGTACCTGCTCGACGTGCGCGGCGGCCGGCCGACGTCGCCCGCTCTCATCCACGACGTGCGCGAACGCTACCGGCAGATCGGCGGACGCTCGCCGATTCTCGAACGGACGCAGGCGCAGGCCGCTGCGCTCGAAGGGGCGTTGAATGCGAACGGGCAGGTCTTCAAGACTTTCGTCGGCATGCGGCACTGGCATCCCTTCGTCAAGGATGCGCTGGCGCAGATGGAAATAGCGGGGCTGAAACGCGCTGTCGGATTGGTGATGGCGCCGCACTACTCACGCATGAGTATCGGCGCGTATTTCAAAAAGGTACGCGACGCACATTCGCCCGTCGAGGTTGCGCCCATCGAGCGATGGCATTTGCTTCCCGGCTACATCACTGCCTTAGCCGATCGCGTGCGCGCGGCGTTGCAGGCATTTCCGGCAGATGTTCGTGCGAATGCGCCGATCATTTTCACGGCCCACAGCCTGCCGCAGCGCATCCTCGAATGGGACGATCCATACCCTGACGAACTACATGCAACGGTCGAAGCCGTGATGCAACGGCTTGGGCCTCGTCCGCACGCGTTTGCCTATCAGTCCGCTGCGATGACGCCTGATCCGTGGCTGGGGCCTGACGCCGGCGAGTGCATCGAGCGCTTCGCCGCTGAGGGCAAGAAGCACGTGCTGATCGCGCCGATCGGCTTCGTGTGCGAGCACATCGAGATTCTGTACGACGTGGACATCGCCTTCAAGCGACAGGCCGAAGCGCTTGGCATGCAACTGGAGCGCATCGAGATGTTGAACGATGCGCCACCGATGATCGCCGGCCTGGCCGATCTGGTGCGGAGCACCGCGAAGAAAGCAGGATGGGTATGACGAAACGCGTTGTGATTGTGGGCGGCGGCATCGCGGGGCTGGCAGCAGCCTATCGTCTGCGAAACCTCACCCCCCTGCCCTCCTCTCCCATGTGGGAGAGGGGGGAGGTCGCCATCACCCTGATTGAGAGCGATGATCGCCTCGGCGGCAAGATCGTCACCGAGCGCGTGGACGGTTTCGTCATCGAAGGTGGGCCGGACACCTTTCTCTCCTACAAGCCGCGCGGCGTCGGGTTGTGCTGCGAACTCGGCCTCGAAGATCGACTCCACGGGACGAACGAGAAGATTCGCCGCACGTACGTCATGCGGCGCGGCAAGCTCTACGAGCTGCCTGAAGGATTGACCGGATTGATCCCCTCGCGCTTCCGGCCGATGGCGAAGACTGGCCTGATCTCGCCGCTGGGCAAACTGCGGATGGGGCTTGATTTCTTCATTCCGCCGCGACCCGACGACGGCGATGAGACGCTGGCGTCGTTCGTCGAGCGGCGCTTGGGCCGCGAACTATACGACCGGCTGATCGAGCCGCTGTTAAGCGGCATCTACGCGGGTGACGGCGAGCAGTTGAGCCTGAGCGCGACGTTTCCGCAGTTGCGCCAGATCGAACTCGAACAGGGTTGTCTGATCAAAGGCATGCTGGCGGCCAGGCGCAATGACGTGTCATCTAATGGCCGCAAGCCAGACAGCAAAATACGATCGGCCTTTCTCACTCCGACGACCGGCCTGGCCGAAATCGTCGAAGCCCTCGAAGCGAAACTGGCCGGCGTGGAGATCCGGCCGGGTGCGCGCGTGACTCACCTCGAAGCGAATGCGTCCGGTTACGTCGTGGCGCTGGCAGACGGCACGTCCCTGCACGCCGACGCGGTCATTCTGGCCACGCCCGCCTTCGTCACCGCCGATCTCATCTCTAATCTCGATTCACAACTCTCCAATACCCTGAAAAGCATTCCGTACGTTTCAACTGCGACTGTCTCCGTCGCTTATCCGCTGTCCGATATCCCGCGCCCGCTCGATGGCTACGGCTACATCGTCCCACGCGCCGAGGGTCGACCGATTCTCGCCTGCACCTGGACCTCGACTAAATTCCCGCATCGCGCGCCGGATGGCTACGGGCTGATCCGCGCCTTCATCGGTCGAGCCGGACAGGAGGACATACTCGATCGAAGCGACGACGAGCTGCTGATGCGGGTGCGCGACGAGCTGCGCGCCGTGCTGAGCATCACCGCGCCGCCAATGCTGCTGCGCATCTTCCGCTGGCCGAAGGCCATGCCCCAGTACACGCTCGGACATTTGGATCGCCTGAGGGGAATTGAACAGCGCCTCGCGCACCACCCCGGCCTGTTCGTCGCGGGCAACGGCTATCGTGGCATCGGCATCCCCGATTGCATCGCGTCGGGCGAGCAGGCGGCACAAGAGGCACTCGCTTACATCCAGTCGCTAGAGCGGATTCCACTTTGATTTACGGCGGAGTCGAGGCTTCAGCCGGAAACCGCCTAACCCCGCTCCGCTTCGCTACGGGGGCAAGTGAGGCTCGACTCCGGATTGGCGTACACGCAATCGGAATCCGCTCTAATCTGCATGACGCCATACGAACCACTACTCACCCTTGTGAAGGTTGGGAGTGGATTTACCGACGAAGCGAGCGTGGCAAGCCAGACGATTTGCGCGAAGGAGCGCATTTGAAACCTTCGCAAGGGTTGGTCTGAGACTTGGCGCCTTGGTGTCTTGATGGTGAACAAGGAGTCAGATGAACATCGTACGCTCGCAACAACTTTTCGCCGAGGCGCAGACGCTTCTCCCCGGCGGTGTGGATTCACCCGTGCGCGCCTTCCGCGCAGTGGGTGGTCAGCCGCTGTTCATCGACCGAGCTGAGGGCGCGTATCTCATTGACGTCGATGGCAACCGCTATATCGACTACGTGCTGTCGTGGGGGCCGCTGATTCTGGGCCATGCCCATCCGCACGTCGTGCAAGCCATCGCCGAAGCCGCCGCGCGCGGCACGAGTTACGGCGCACCCAGCCCGCTCGAACTCGACCTGGCAAAGTTGATCATGCAGTTCGTGCCTAGCATCGAGATGATCCGCTTCGTCAACTCCGGCACCGAGGCGACGATGACCGCGCTGCGGCTGGCGCGCGCATTCACCGGGCGGAACAAGATCGTCAAGTTCGAAGGCTGCTATCACGGCCACGCCGATATGCTGCTGGTGCAGGCCGGCTCAGGCGTGGCGACGCTCGGTCTGCCCGATTCGCCCGGCGTGCCGCTGGCGAGCGTTGCCGATACGCTCGTCGCGCCGTACAACGACATCGAAGCCGCGCGGCGGCTGTTCGAGCAGTTCCGCACAGACATCGCGGCGGTGATCATCGAGCCGGTGGCAGGCAACATGGGCGTCGTGCCGCCGGTCGAAGGATTCTTGCCAGGGCTTCGAGAAGTCACATCGGCTTATGGCGCATTGCTCATCTTCGACGAGGTGATGACCGGCTTCCGCGTGCATCCAGGCGGGGCGCAGGCGCTGTACGGCATCAAGCCGGATTTGACGACATTGGGCAAAGTGATCGGCGGCGGTCTGCCGGTCGGCGCGTACGGCGGTCGGCGCGCCGTGATGCAGATGGTCGCGCCCGCTGGGCCAATGTATCAGGCGGGCACGCTCGCAGGCAACCCGCTGGCGATGACGGCGGGCATCGAGACACTGAATGAGCTGCAGAAGCCTGGCGTGTGGGAGACGCTCGAAGCACTTTCGGCGCAACTAGCCTCCGGCCTCACCGCTGCTGCCGAAGAAGCGAAAGCGCAGGTCGTGCTTCAGCGCGTCGGGACGATGTTCACGGCCTTCTTCACCGATCGCCCGGTCGTCAACTGGGCGACAGCCAAAACTGCCGACACGAAGCAGTACGCAGCGTTCTTCCGCGCCATGCTGGAGCGCGGCGTGTACTTAGCGCCGTCGCAGTTCGAGGCTGGGTTCATGTCGGCCGCGCACGGTGACGAAGAGATGGGGCTCACCGTGCAGGCGGCCGAGAGGGCGCTCAAGCAACTCGCCGACCTTTGATAGAGGATACCATGTCCTGTTCACCACGCTTGAGATTGGTCTGCAAGGCTCCATTGCTTTTGCGAACGAGCATCCCTGGGCTAAAGATGTCGGGCTGGTCATCAACCTGGACGCGGGCGGCCCGTCCGGCCCAGCCTATCTCGCGGAAACCGGGCCTGAAAGTGAGTGGCTGATTTAGCCTCCCTTTGTCCAGTGTGCCGTAACAGGCTGAACTCTGCCGTCGGTGCGGCTCGTCGCAACCGCGGAGTTTAGCAAGTACGAGGTGCGCTTTTTATCACGCCGCTACGGGAATGGGCGGCGTTCATTAACATCGAAACCGAAAAGCGCAATAGCAACGATGTAATTGGTATCGAAACCTGCGCGCTCATCCCAAAGTCACGGTATCGATGCGTGGTCGTGCGGCGGTGTATGTGGCCCGCGAGGCCACAGATGCAGAACGCGAAGCTTGTTGGCAAAAAGCCATCGCATGTTACTCAGGCTATGCCGCCTACCAGCGTCGCGTTCGCGGACGACAGATACCCATCGTAATATTGACCCCAACGCGCCAATGAATAGAGACGATAAGCACAGGACTTGTCGCCAAAAAGCACGCCGCTCAGTTACGATCGGCGGAGCGCGTCACCAACCCCGCCGCCGTTTCAGAACCGTGTCCAGAAAACACACGCCAGGTTGGGCTTGACTCCAGTCGATTCCGATGTGCACTGTTATTGGGTCTTCTGCGGCTCGTGTGCTACAATCACACTTGATGCTACGCGAAGTACGACGCGCCGGAGACTCAGATGAAAGTCCGTAGTGATGATTTGGCCCCCGGCACTCTCAACAGCATCTTCAAGCAGGCACACGTACAGAAGCCATCGGGCAGGAAGGAGAGCAAGTAGGCTATGCACCGCTTTCTTATCGTGATCGAAAAGGCGAACGGGAACTATTCGGCGTATTCACCGGACTTGCCCGGTTGTGTCGCAACGGGCAAGACTCGCGAGCAAGTCGCGCGCAATATGTTATGAAGCGATTGAGATGCACATCTGGGGCTTGCGCGAGGATAAGTTGCCGATTCCCAAGTCTCGTTCCTATGCCGAGTACGTCGCAGTTCAGCTACAGGCATCCGTTCCAACTCGCCCCCTCAAGCGGAGTGGGAGTCTGCGCAAGAGTTTCGCAACCCCACGTCGCGTATCGGTTGCCGAATTCGCCTAATTCGTTCACGCGACCGCCTTTACAGTTGTACACTGTCGTTACTCGGGTCCTCCGCTCCCAGAGCGGGCAGGCCGAGGGCACGAATAGCGGGTAGACGGTGTCCCTGTTAGGGCGTTGATCACGCAGCACATCCCTCGCTATGCTCAGGACAGGCTTTTAGGCAGTGGTGCGGCTCGCCGTATGTCATAGTCATTGCAATCATGCTAAAATACCTTGCGAGGAAGCCACATGCCTGTTGTCCTACGCGTCAAAGGCTACAAGTTCTGGTTTTATGAGGCTGACCTTGGTGAGCCGCCTCACATGCATGTTAGCAAGGAAGGCAGAGAAGCAAAATTTTGGCTACAACCTGTAAAAGTGGCGCGCGCGGGTAGATTCAAGCCGGTGGCACTACGGGAGATCGAACGTATCATCCATGATAACCATGACTTTCTTTTGAACGTATGGGAAAGGGAGCAGAGCAAGCGTGCTAACCGTTAAAGCAAGGATCCCACGACGAGCTAACTATTCACGCGTCCTGCCCGTGGTCATCCCGGATTTAAGCGAAGTGAAGGCTTTTGCAAACCACCTCCACGCCACGGGGAAGCACTGGCAGGGCGAGCTATTTGGCTGGCAAGCGGAATACACGCCTGAGAGCCGCAAGAAGCCCGCCGCTTCAAAGATGCGATTCACACCCGCAGATTTCTGGATTGGCGAGAGTGGCATCTGGTTCTATTCGCTCATGTGGGAACACGGAAAGAATAAAGAGCCTGTCGAGTTCTTGGACGACCGAGGGATCGTCAAGCAACAATAGAGCCGCTCGATGAAGTGGCTCAACCGGTGTAGCCAGCGACGAGCATACAACTGCACAAGCTTCAAAGAGTTACTGCGACACTTCCAGATCGAGCGACCACGGATCGTCGGACGACCGAAGCCTGCCCTGAGGCACGAAGGGACGAGAACGGCAGCCTCGACGGCTCAGGCTTGCTTGCGGAAGCGAGTATCCCTGAAGAGCCTGGTGCGGGACCTGCGGCTGCACGCCAGGATCTGTGCGGGGGCGGTCGGGCAACTGGCCGTCCTACCGCGATGGCAGGCAAGGGTGACTACGATGTCGGAGCGTGAGAGCCACATTCAGCACCTATTCGCGGCGGAGCTCCAATTTCGCTTGGCGTCCGCGGTGCGGCTTGCCGTGACCGGGAACCGACAGCCGCTGGACCTACCGATCGAGTGGACCCACGGTCAGCATCGCGTTCGGTACGAGGAGATCGCCCTGCGCCAGGACCAAGCCGACTACGCGGCGTTTCTCCTTCAGCGGTCCGCGACATTAACGATGGCCGTAGCCATCAAGGATGCGATCGAAGCGGTCGCACCAGGGCTCCCCAAGGCCGTCAGAAAAGCCAAAAACGACGTTGACCGCGCCATACGGGACGTGATCCAGGCCGTCGAACCGAAGCCATGGAAGTCGTCTGATAACGATGTAGTCACGGCGTATCACATCGCACGCCTAATCAGAAACGCCTACTCGCATGCTCCGTTCGCACCGACTTGGATGATTCATGCCGAACTTCAGGATAAGGTGTTCGCCATTCCCGGCGTGATCGAGCTCCGCACGACTGGATTGCACCAAACGGCCTTCGACTGGCGCCATTACGGAGGCCCACTTGCGTTGTTCCGTCTGTGCCGATTCGTTCGGACCGAGATCCTGAACGACCAGCCTGCGCCTCGTAAGGTCGTGCCAATTTCCGGCAGGATGATCTACCAGCAGGGCGACTTGATCCTTGAGAAGGTGGATGCGATTCCGCCAAATGCCGTTCCGGTCGAGGACAGGAAACGCCCCGATGGAGGCATCGACCTTGGCGGAGGACACGTTCTCTACCCTGGAGAGAAGGAATAACCACAGGTGGACGGAGCTGCCTACCGATGAGTTGCGTTGTCAAGAGGCGATTTGCGCCTGTCGCGCTCCGTGAACCTTAACAACACTTCCCCTTCTTCGCAAAAAAGAACCGGCCTCTCGGCCGGTTTCCTTTCACCACGCAGCTCGCACTCATCTTGCATCCCGCATCCCCAGGGATCGGCTCAGCGTAGGCACAAGCTCGTCGACGGCCACCTGCACCGCCGGCGAACGTGGCGCTCCCAGCGAGAGGTCGAATGGCTGGATGCCGAAGTTTGGAGTTTGAAATTTGAAGTTGGAAGTTTGAAGAGTTCTCCCTCACGCCCTTGCAGCCGCGAGCTGGACACGCGTGTCGTACAGCCGCGACATGGCCGCCTTTGCAAGCTGGCGCATCAAGAGGGAGGCGATTTTCGCGTCGACTTCGCACAGCGCGCGCAGGCCGATGGCATCGATCTTGAGGACGCGGCTGGCGCAAGTCGTGCGCACGGTCCCCGTGTAGACGTACGGCTCGATGAGCGCCGAAATACCGAAAGGCTCGCCGGGGTTGATCTCGCTGATAAAGAAGTCTTTCCACAGCTCGGGGTGAATCTCGTCCTTCACGACGTAATGCAGATCGACGCACCCCTCGATCAAGAGATACAGCGCGCTTGCCGGCTGGTTAGCGTCGAAGAGCGTCTCGTCTTTTTCGTACCACACTTCGTCGGCCAGCATAGCAACGGCCTTCAGGTGATCGCCGTTGAGAGGGCTGAAGAACGGATAGCGGCGCAGCAGCTCGGGGGATACCATGGCTCACATCTCCTTTTGTTCGATCAGTAGTAACTACTCAGCCTGCGTCATTGCGAGCGTCGTTTGCGAAGCAATCTCCGTTCTGATGAGCGAAGATTCCCACCAGTGTAGGAGACTGCTTCGTCGCAAACGACGCTCACCTGCCCCGCGCTTCTCAGCGGGGTCACAGTGACGGCTAAGTAGTTACGATCGGCATTTGTTTCCATTCAGACAGCGTTTCGATGACCATCTCCACCATGCGCGGCACGGCGGCGGCGACCGGCGGGGTGAGATCTTCGCCGAAGTCGTACACACTTCGGGCTTCGACGGCAATCACGACGATTTCCCCGATAGGGGGCAGCGGCGCGCCCATGGCGCGCCCCAGTTTCAGCGCGGTTTGCAGCGACGCGTCGTGCGCGGAGGCGCTGTGACCGGCTGCCGAGTCGGGCAGCGCGTCGAGCGGAAAGCGGTTCACGCTGCCGACCGGCCACTGCCCGGTCGAGATCGCGTCGATCAGGATCGCGCGCTCGTAGCCGACGAGCCGCTCCATGAGACTGAGGCCGCCGAGTGAAACGCAATCGACCTCGATGGCGGATGGCCGCTTCGCGTGGCTAATCACCGGCTCGCTACTCACTATCTGCCATTCGCTATCTGCTATGCGCCGCTGCACTTCCTCCGCGACGCGCCATCCGACGCCGTCGTCGCCGAGAATCGGATTGCCCAGCCCGACAACCAACCACCGACCACCTTCAAATTCCAAATTTCAAACTCCAAACTTCAAAATGGGATTATCAAACCCGCCGATTAACCACCGACCACCTTCAAATTCCAAATTTCAAACTCCAAACTTCAAAATGGGATTGTCAATCTCGACGATTAACCCCGATCACTGACCACTGAACACTCTTCAGCAGTATTGCCTCAGCACCTGGATCGGCTCCCCTTTCGCATCTCGGATCGTCACCTCCAGCGGCATCTGCCCGGGCAGCGAGTGCGTCGCGCATCCAAAGCACGGATCGTAGGCGCGGAAGGCCATCTCGACCATGTTGAGCATGCCTTCCGTGACGAGGGTGCCGTTCTTGATGAGTGTCTGCGCCGCCTTCTTGATCGACATGCTGATCGGCGCGTAGTTGTTCGTCGTGCCGACGATCAGGTTGACCCTCGTCAGCACGCCGCGCTCGTCCGTCCAGTAGTGATGCGTCAGCGTGCCGCGCGGCGCTTCCACGATGCCCACGCCTTCGGTCGGCTTCTCGGTCGGGATGGCCCGGAAGTTATCAGAGGTTATCTCCGGATCGGCGGCCAGCTCGACGATGCGCTCGGCGGCGTACAGCAGCTCGATCAGGCGCGCCCAGTGTGTCGCCAGGCGATGATGCACGACTTTGGTCGTGCCGGTGCTGGTGTAGCGCTCGCCTTCCGCCTGCACGAGTGTCGCGTAGAACTTCTCGTATTCCGCCTGCGCGCGCGGCGCCGCCATGCCGTCGGAGGCGTTCAGGCGCGAGAGCGGCGTGGCGCAATACACACCCGAGTCTTTGCCGTCGACGAAACCTTTCCAGCCGACCTTCTTGAGGTACGGGAACTTGAGATACGTCCACGGCTCGACGTGCTCGGCGATCCAGTCGGTGTACTCGTGAGGCGCGTACTTGCCGATGCGCTCGCCATCCGGCGCGACGACGCTGACCTTGCCGTCGTAGAAGTTGACTTTATTGTTCTCGTCGACCATGCCGATGTAGTAGGTGCGATGAAGATAGGTCTCGCCAAGAATCAAATCCACGTACGCCTTGTTGCCCAGCACGATGTCGTTGAATAGCTTCAGGCTGAACTGGGCGAAGTCGATGGCCCAGCGACCGATGTCCGCCATCTCGGCGGCCTGCTCCTTCGTGATGCCTTTGGTCAGTCCGCCGGGGATCGACGTGCAAGGGTGCACCTTGCGCCCGCCGATGATCTCGACGATGTGATGCCCATGCTTGCGCGCCTGGATGACCTGGCCGCCGATCTCCAGCCCCACCTTGTGGATCACGCCCAGGATGTTGCGCTCGGCGACCGGCGCATCCGGCCCCATGACGAAGTCGGGACCGGCCAGCGCGTAGAAGTGCGTCGTGTGGTCGGTGAAGTAGAAGCCGCTGTACAGCAGCTCGCGCAGCATCTTCGCCGCGCGCGGCGGATCGACGTGGTACACCGCGTCGCAGGCCTTGGCGGCGGCCATGTGGTGCGCCTCGGGGCACACGCCGCAGATGCGGTTGGTGAGCAGCGGCATCTCTTCGACCGGCCGGCCGACGCAGAAGCGCTCGAACCCGCGCAGCTCCGGAATCTGGAAGTACGTATTGGCGACGTCGCCCGCTTCATTCAGGAAGATCTCGATCTTGCCGTGGCCTTCGAGGCGCGTGATAGGGTCGATCGTGATTCGCTGCATTGTGTCCTCCGTCGGTCAGTAATCAGTTGTCAGTGATCAGTTGTCAGTAATCAGTTATCAGTAATCGGTCGTCAGTGTTCACTGCTCACTGTTCACTGTTCACTGATTACTGTTCACTGATTACTGTTCACTGATCACTGTTCACTGATCACTGTTCACTGCCCAGGCCGGCTTCGCCGCTCGCAACAGCGACTTCGCCAGGTTGAACCGATAGAACTGCCCCGCCGGATCGGGGATGCCGTCGAGAATGCGCTCGATCTCGACCGGGTCTTTGCTGTCGATCACCGACGCGAACGCGGTCATCAGCCGCGCGCCGTAGTCGATCACGCCCTCGGCCGGGCCGTAGCAGCCGATGCACTGCGCGCCCGCTTGCGGGCACAGCGCGCCGCAGCCGCTGCGCGTAGCCAGCCCGTTGCACGGGATGCCCTGCTCCAGCAGGCACAGTGACGGGTCGGCCCGCATATCCTGGATGCGCACGAACTTCTTGATCGTCTTGACATTGCGGGCGCGTGGGCACTCGTCGCACACCGTCGAGCCGCCAGCGCCGATCGTCGATCCCGGCGGCGGCAGCGTCGCCTCGCCGTGCAGCGCCTTGACGATCAGGTCGACGACGGCCGCGATCTGATGCGACTCGGGCGGGCAGCCAGGCATGTAGTAATCGACGGGCACCACCTGGTCAAGCGTCCGCAGCACCGGGTAGAACGCCGGGATGTGAATGTCACCCTCGGGCGCGGGATAGGTGTATTGCGGTCGAACGCCGTTCGGGTTGTCGGTCGAGATCGTGCCGTACACCGTATCGAAGATCTCCTTCGAGCTGCTCAGGTTCGCCAGCGCGGGGATACAGCCCTCGCACGCGCACGAGCCGAACGCGACCAGGATCTTCGACTTACGCCGCAGGAGGTGAGCGAGCTCCTCGTTCTCCTCGTTGCGGATGCCGCCGTTGAAGAGCGTCAACGTGATCGAGCCATCCGGCATCGCCTCGACGTCTTTGTACTTGGCGTCCATCGCCACCGGCCAGAACACAACGTCGAAGTTCGCATCGACATCGAGGATCTTCTCGTGGATGTTCAGGACGGCGATTTCGCACCCGCCGCACGCCGCCGCCCAATACATGGCGAACTTGGGTTTGGCTCCGTTCGCGCTCATGCCGTCACCCCCTCTGGAGAGTGATCAGTAATCAGTGACCAGTGATCAGTAGACTGGCCACCGACGGCTGATGACTGATAACTGATTACTGATGACTGATGACTGGACCACTGTAACGGGCCAAGCGCGCGTATTTCTTCGACCATCCGGGTGATCTCCTCGGCGAGCTTGACGCCTTCGGCGGCGCTGGCCCACACCAGCTTGACCCGTTCCGGCTCGACGCCCATCTGCGCCAGGGTCCTGCGAAGCAGCAAGTAGCGGCGCAGCGCCTTGTAGTTCTGCTCGATGTAGTGGCACTCGCCGGGATGGCAGCCGGTGATCAGCACGCCGTCCGCCCCACTGGCCAGCGCCTTGAGCACGAAAGTGGGATCCAACCGCCCCGAGCACATCAGGCGGATCAGGCGCACGTTGGGCGGATACTTCACACGCGCGGTGCCGGCCAGATCGGCGGCGCGGTAACTGCACCAGTTGCAGGTGAAGCCGATGATCACAGGCTCGAATTCATTGGTCATGGTCTGTCTCCCATTCAGTTATCAGTAATCAGTTATCAGTCATCAGTCAGTGTCGACCAGTGGACACGTTCAACACACAGGCCACTGCTAACTGCTGACTGTTCACTGATCACTGTTCACTGATCACTGATTACTTCACGCCGGCACAAGCTCAGACGCGCGCTCCAGATTCAGCATCAGCAACCCTTCGATCTGGGCTATAACCTGCTCGTTGCTGAAGCCGGTGCCGCTGATCGCGCCGGCCGGGCAGGCGGCCACGCACGTGCCGCACCCCTGGCACAGCGCCGGGTTGATCTCGGTCACCATGCGATCCTCCAGGAAGGTGATCGCGTTGAACGGGCACAGATCGTTGCAGATGCGGCAGCCGGAGCATTTGTCCTGATCGACGCTCGCGCGCACCGGCTCGAGCGCGATCTCGCCCTGCTGGATGCGGCCCAGAACGCGCGCGGAGGCGGCCGATCCCTGCGCGACGCTGGCCGGGATGTCTTTCGGGCCGGTGGAGCATCCGGCGATGAAGATGCCTTCGGTCATCGTGGCGACCGGGTCGAGCTTCGGATGTTTCTCGATGAACCAGCCGTCGGCGCTGCACGAGATGCCGAACAGCTTGGCCACGTCGTCGGCGTCGTGGCGCGGCTCGAGGCCAACCGAGAGAATGACCATGTCGACGGGAATGCGCCGCTGCTTGCCGGCGAGCGTATCCTCGACCTGAATGATCAGGCGGCCTTCCTCGCCGGGCAGGCGCGCCGCATCCGTGACTTCGGCGACCTTGCCGCGCACGAACAGCGTGCCTTCCTCCAGCACCCGCTGGTAGAACTCGTCGTAGGCTTTGGCCGGCGTGCGCATGTCAATGTAGAAGTTATAAACCGTCGCGCCTGTGCGTTCGTGCACCAGGTGGGCGAACTTCAGGCTCTGCATGCAGCAGATCGCCGAGCAGTAATTGTTGAAGTTCCGATCGCGGCTGCCGACGCAGTGGATGATGCCGACCGACTTGGGCGTCGTCACCCCGTCGCGCAGCACGATGTTGCCGTTGGTCGGCCCGGCCGAGTTGCTGAGGCGCTCGAACTCCAGGCTGGTGAACACGTTGGCCAGCCGCCCGTGGCCGTACTGCGACACCTTGCGCGCGTCGAAGATGTCGTAGCCCGTGGTCAGGATGATGTTGCCGACCTGCAGCGTGACGTGCTCATCCTGCTGCTCGAAGTCGATCGCGTTCGTCGGGCAGAACTTCTCGCAGGCTTTGCACGTCCCCTTCGAAAAGTACGTGCAGTTCGGCCGGTCGATAACCGGATACTTCGGCACCGCCTGCGGGAACGGCGTGTAAATGGCCTTGCGGTAGCCGAGGCCAGCCTCGTACACGTTGTCGATGATGCGCTTGGGGCATTTCTCCTGGCAGATGCCGCAGCCCGTGCACAGCTCGGTGTTGACGTAGCGCGCCTTCTTGCGGATCGTCACCGTGAAGTTGCCTACGTAGCCGTCGACGCGCTCCACCTCGCTCCAGGTGAGGAGCGTGATGTGGGGGTGCGATCCCGCCGAGACCATGCGCGGCGTAAGGATGCAAGCCGAGCAATCGAGCGTGGGGAAGGTCTTGTCGAACTGGGCCATGTGCCCGCCGATCGACGGCTCGCGCTCGACCAGATACACCGGGAAGCCGGCGTCGGCGATTTCCAGCGCCGCCTGAATGCCCGCGATGCCGCCGCCGACGACGAGGGTCGCCTCGTGGATCGGGACGTGCAGCGGCTCCAGCGGCTCGTGGTGGATCACGCGCTCCACGCCGCCCGATAAAACGGCTTTGGACTTGTCGGTCGCGGCCTCTTTGTCGGTGTGCACCCACGAGACCTGCTCGCGGATCGAGACCAGCTCGCACAGGTACGGGTTGAGACCGGCGCGCCGGCAGGCGGTACGGAACGTCCCTTCGTGCAAGTGCGGCGAGCAGGCGGCGACCACGACGCGAGTCAGATCGTGGTCTTTAATGTCTTTCTCGATCAGCTCCTGCCCCAGGCTGGAGCACATGAACTTGTAATCGCGCGACACGACCACGCCGCGATGCTTCAAGCGCTTCTCGGCCCAGTCGCGCACTTCCGCCACGTCGACCACGCCGGCGATGTTGCTGCCGCAGTGGCATATGTAGACGCCGATGCGCTCTCCTTCAGACTTCGGAAGTCTCTCAAAGACTTCCGAAGTCTTGACTGGCGAAGTCGATTTGTCACTCATCAGCTCACCTCCTCATCGCCACTCGCCCCGTGCAGTGGCTGCGGCATGGGCAGGCTCTTGTCTTTGCGGCTGGGCTTGCGCGGCGGAGCGGCTGCTTCCGGTGCCGGCATCTCGACGCCGATACGATGGTTCAGCACTTCGCCGACGCTCACCAGCTCCTTGCCGAAGCCCAGCTCGCCCGGATCCTTGCCGAAGGCAAGGCCCATCAATTGGGTGAAGAACACGATCGGCATGTGGTAGTTCGTATGGAAATGCCGGTTGGTCTCGTTCTGATACGCGTCGATGTTCAGTTGGCACATCGGGCAGACGGTCGCCATGAGATCGGCCTCGTACTGATCGGCGGCGGAGATCAAGCGCCGGATCAGCTCGAAGGCGGTCTCCGGGCCGATTTGCGTCATGTGGCCGCCGCAGCAATGCGTCTTGAGCGGGAAATCGATCACCTCCGCGCCCAAGGCTTTCAAGAGTCGATCCAGCTCGTCCGGATGCTCGTGATCGGACCAGCGTTTCTTGTAATCGGGACGCGGCACCATGCAGCCCAGGTACGGCGCGACGCGCAGGCCGGTGAGCGGCCGCACGACCCTGCGCTTCACCTCGTCCAGCCCGATGTCGTTGATAATCACGTCAAGCAGGTGGCGTATCTCCAGAGAGCCGGGATCGTAGTGCAGTCCTCCCGCCGCCAGCGCCACGTTGACCTTCTCGCTGAGTACCGGACTCTCGAGCATGTAGTGATCGGCCTTCGCCAGGTTCAGGTAGCAGGCGCTGCACGGTGCGACGACGGTGCGCGTGCCGTCCGCCTGTCCCGCCGCGAGCGCGAGATTGCGGCCGATCAGCGCGTAGGCGGGCGTCAGGCTGATGCCCAGGTACTCTGTCGCGCCGCAGCAATTCCAGTCGCGTATCTCCTCGAGGTTCAGGCCCAGCGGCTCGCTGATCGCCATCAGCGAATCGTAGTAGGCCCGGGCGCTGCTTTCCATCGAGCAGCCGGGATAGAACAAATAGTGGTCGTTCATGCTGCCGCCTCCACTTCCTTGGCGCGCGCCAGGATCGCCTTGAGCTGATCGATGTTTTCGATGCGGCGCGGCGTGAAGTCCATGCGTTTCTTGCTGAGCATGCCGAAGCCCATGGGCGCCATGCCGGGCAGGCGCAGCGGGAAGTGCTTCAGGTAATGCCGCGTCGCCAGGCCGAACTCGAAACTGCGCCCGTACTTCTCGACCATGTCCACGAAGGTCTGAGAGAAGTCGGCCGCCGTCTCCGTTGCGGCCTTGTCCTTGTACAGACCGGCGCGAATCGCCATGCTCTTGAGCGTGTACATGACGTCCGCGATGTGCACGTCCTGCGGGCAGCGCACCACGCAGTGGTAGCACGACACGCAGATCCACGGCGTGTTGCTGCGCAGCGCTGCCTCGCGCATGCCGGCGCGGATCATGGCGAACAGCATGCGGGGCGTATGATCCATGTCAGCCGCTGGCGGGCACGATCCGCCGCACGTGCCGCACTGAATGCACATCTCCAGGCGCGACACGCCTGCCGTGGCCGCGCTCACTTCTTCGAGAAATCGGAGATTGGGATTGGTCGGGTCCAACGAAGGTTCTGCGTGCGGGGTCAAGGGGCGCCTCCTTCAAGACACACACGAAAGAACATACGGAAAATGAGCATGCCAATTCCGAAAGAGAATTGTGAAAATTTTAACAATAATAACCTGACAATCGTCACTTCTTACAGTGATATGTGTCCTATTGCCGCATTACGAATGTCACAACCCATCGAAGCCGCTGCGCCCTGATGGCTGACCAGGACAAACCGCGCCCGGCAGGCAGAGGGATGTTCTGCCAGCGGGCGCGGTCTACTGTCGCGTGTCAATCAAAAGGGTCGTCGCACTATGGATGAGCAGGTTTGAGCCAGACCGTGAAAGCCGTTCCCTGGCCGGGTTGGCTTTCGACAGAGATACGCCCCCCCATCTTGTCGACGATTTCCTTGCAGATCGCCAATCCCAGTCCGGTGCCTGGCGCTCCAGATGCCAGGCCTGCTTCACCTCTGAAGAAGCGCTTAAACAGATTGGGCAACTCCTCGGCAGGAATACCTCGGCCCGTATCGCGCACCGTGAATGTGATCCAGTCTCTCTCGTCCCATGGGCGAATGGCGGTCGACAAGACGATCGAGCCGCCGCGCGGCGTATAGTTGATCGCGTTGGCCATCAGATTCGACATCACCTGAACAATCCGCTTGGGATCACCGGCGGCCAGGGGCAAGTCGGGATCGAGATGGCAATCGAGCAACTGGCCGCGATCGGAGGCCATAGCCGATCGATCACCGATCAACTCGGCGGCAAGATGGTTGATGTTGGTCGGCTCGAGATGAATCTGCGCCGCGCCCAGATCAAGGCGCGAAAGTTCGAGCAGGTCTTCGATGAGGTTATGGAGCCGGCCCGTTTCGCGGTGCAGGGTCTGGAGATACGCGTCACGCCTGTCGGGCCGGCCATGCTCCAACAAACTCAAATAAAGCTTGGTATTGGTCAAAGGTGTCCGCAGCTCGTGGCTCACATTCGAGATAAACTGATCCTTCAGGCGATCAACTTCCTTGAGGCGCTCGTTGGCCTCTGCCAATTCACGCGTGCGTTCAGCCACTCGTTGCTCGAGTTCGTCGGCATGGCGCTCCAGCTCGCCGTACAGATTGGCGTTCTCGACAGCCACCGCGGCCTGATCGGCGAGGACTTGTAGTCGTTCGGCCCGTGAAGCTGTGAAGAACCCCGGCGTGGCGCTGTAAAGGTTAAGAAAACCAATCACCAGGCCCTTCAAGCGAATCGGTGTGCCGGCGTACGACCGGGCGTGGAGGTTTTCCACGATGTCTATCCACTTGGGGTGGCCCTGTGTGTCGGAGATGGCCAGCGATTGGCCGGTCCGCATCATCTGGCGCAGGTAAGGCACTTCGGCCACCGCCAAACGGATAGCCTGCGGCTTGGGTTCCGGCTGTGAGCCGGTGTTCCCACGCCATCGCGCGATGTGGGCGAGGCCACCCACGACCAGCATGATGTCCGCCGAATCGTGTGGCACGACGCGGCCAACATTGGCGAGAATACGATCGAGCACCTCGTCGAGATTAAGGGTACTGGTGAGCGCAGCAGCCGTGTCGCGCAACGCCTCGGCGAGCGCCCACTGTTCACGCTCGGCGTCGAACAACCGGGCATTTTCAATGGCAATGGCGGCCTGGCTGGCGAAGGCCGACAGAAGCGTCATATCGACGCCGCGAAAGGCATCTGCTTCATCGTGCTGCACATTCATCACGCCAATGACCGTGTCGCCGCTGATCATGGGCACATAGAGAGCCGACAGCAGGTGTCGCTCATCGCCGACCGGAATGGCGCGCCCGCCGGCTGTCAACTGCTGTCCGATTTCGCGCAGGTCGACGATTCGCGCCTGGCGCGTGCGAATCGTGTCGCTGACCGGCCCCTTGCCCAACGGGATGCGCGGAAGCCGCGTCGGATCGATCTCCTCGCCATCCACGATCGCAAAACCGTAATGGATCGTTTCCGTATGCTGATCGAATAGCGCCACCGCCAGATGAGGTGTGCCCAGGAGTCCCTGTGCGATCTCGCGAAACAGGACCCAGTAGATCTCGCGCAAATCCAGCGTCGTCGCCAGTGTGCGCCCGATCTCGTTGAGCGCCGCGAGCTGGCGAGTGCACTGCTCGAGGCGGGCTTCGAGCTGGCGCATCCGGTCTTCGATCCCTTGATGAGCAGGGTAGGTGCACGGCGAATCGGGCATATACACAAATGATCTGTCGTCGTCATGCGACACTGCCATATCAAACTCTGGGGCAATGTCAACGGATGGGTTCATCATTAACCTTATTCTATATGCTGGCTGTTGATTAGGAAGATGTACTTGCGTACTAAGGCAATGCGAACTGACTCCATCTGGCGCTAAACACCGTGAGGGCAAGGAAATTTGTGATGTGATTCTAACAAGAAGCCGATCAGGGTATCCCTTCTTGATTTGCTAGGTGATTCGGTGCATGATAGACTTGTGTTTTGCCGTTTGAACGGTTAACCTGCCCTTCCGCGGTCTACACCACGATATGAAAGCACAGCATCACCCCGAATATCACCCGGAATGGACTAACCTGGAGCACACACTCGAAGCGCTCGCCGCACGCATCGAGTCGCTGGCGCAGGCCAACCTCATGACGGCCTACGACAACGCCGCCGAAGCCCTGCTCATGCAGTACCGCGCCGAGTACAGAGCCTTGAAAAGCGTGTTGGACTCGCCGTACTTCGCGCGGGTCGACTTCGCGCCGCACGACCCTTCGACTACGCTTCCCACTCCCTCCGGTCGGGGACTTCGCAGGGCAGGCGCGGGGCGGACGCTGACCTGCTACGTCGGCAAGAAAGGATTCGAGCACGGCGACGATGCAGTGATCGACTGGCGCGCCCCGCTTGCGGCGCTGTTTTACAGGGGCAAGCCCGGCGAGGCGAGCTATACCAGCCCGGCCGGCGCCGTGCGCGGCCGGCTGCAGCTCAAGCGCAACCTCGACATTCAGGCAAGAGAACTCGTCACTATCGCCGATGACTTCGACGTTCGCGAAATGGGCCAGGGGGTCGCCGAGCCGGGCGAGTTCCTTCGCCAGAAGCTGGATGCCCGGCGCGATCCGTTCCTGCAGGAAATCATCGCCACGATCCAGGCCCAGCAATACGACCTCATCCAGGCGGACGCGAGCCAGGTGCTGGTCACGCAGGGCGTGGCCGGCAGCGGCAAAACGTCCGTCGCGCTGCACCGGCTCGCCTACCTGCTGCATCCAGGCAACGCCGACGGCATCGAAGCCAGACGTTGCATCGTCTTCGGGCCGAACCGCCTGTTCCTGAGCTACATTGCGTCGGTGCTGCCCGAGCTGGACATCGGCCAGGTCACGCAGACGACTTTCGCCGAGTGGGCCTGCGAGCAACTGGGCCTCGATCCGCGCACAGTCGACGACGTGGCGCTCGAGGCGATTCTTTCTCCCGCCGCAGGCGCCCGCGAGCGCGACGCAGAATACCGCCGCAGCGTGTTGCGCAATTCACACAACATGGGCCGGCTCCTGGAGCGGTACGTCGAACTGCGGCGGCGAGTCGCGATTCCCGAAAACGGGCTGACCTACACAGGAATAGGTCCCTTGACGCTGACCGTGCGCCTGCCGCCTGAGCAGATCGTAGAGGCGCACGCCCGATTCGCAGAGTTGCCGCTCAACCGCCACCGCGAGCGATTCGTCGAGACGCTGAAGGCGCGCCTGACGCGCGCGTACGATGAGACGATCGCGCGCCGGCTCGACGAGACGCCCGAGACCAGCAAGCAGTTCGCCGCCCAGGCCGCGCGCCTCCGCGAGGAAGCGGCCCAGTTGCAGCGGCTGGCGATCCTCACGCGCAGCCTGGACGACGTGGCGTTGAAGGAGCGAAACACGGCGCAGTCGCTCGATCGGGGCGCGGCTGGCTTGCTGGAGCTGGCGACCTACTACGAGCGCCAGGCCGACGCAGCCGTGATGCAAATCCAGCGAACGCGAGACGAGGTCTACGAGGCGAACGTTTGGCGGCAAGCGGTGGAGCAACTGGCTGCTCAGCTCGCCACCGACGTCGACCGATACTGGCCGCCCCTGAGTGCGGTGACGGAATACTACGCGTTGCTGGCAGATGGGAACCTGCTCTCAGAGCTTGGGCGCGACCTGTTCAGCCCCGACGAGATCGCCGTGCTGCGCCGGGCGCGACCTGAGGCCGGAGACCGAATCGATCTGAACGATCTGCCCGCCCTGCACTTCCTCCACATCCTGGTCGAGGGCGTCGAGCCGCGCTACGATCACATCGTCGTCGACGAGGCGCAAGACGTGTCGCGACTGCAATTGGAAGCCGTGCGCCGCTTCTCGCGCAACGGCTCGCTCACGATCTTAGGCGATCTGCCGCAAAGCATCCATGCGCACCGTGGCATCGCCAGGTGGGACGAAGTGCGCCAGGCATTCGACGGATGGCGCTACAGCTTTCACGAGATCAATGTGAGCTATCGGGCCACGCGCGAGATCACGACGTTCGCCAATACGGTGCTGCAGTCGCTCGCCGCCTCGACGCGCGGCATCAGCCTGGCCCCCGATAGGGTCTTTCGGGGGCTGGCCCAGCCGTTCGAGCGCCGCGGCGAAGCGCCTCAACTGCATCACCTGCGCGACGAATCCGAATTGCCCCAGGCCATCGCCGGCAGCGTGACACACATCCGAAGTCAAGGCTACGAGAACATCGCCATCATCACGAAGACCGTCGACGCGGGTATCGCTTTGGCCGTCGCGCTCTACGACCATCTGGACGCGTTCGAGATGATCGAATCGGCCGAGGTGGAATACCGGGGCGGGCTGGTGCTGCTGCCTGTGCATCTGGCGAAAGGCATGGAGTTCGAGGCGGCGCTCGTCGTCGGCGTGGACGAGACGACCTACGACGCGGCGGAGTTCGACGCCCGGCTGTTGTACGTGGCGGTTACCCGGGCATTGCACGTGCTGCACGTATTCTGGATCGGAAACATCAGCAAGCACCTGGAGGCTGCAGTCCTAAGGAGCAGAGACGCCACTGACCTTGACCACTTGACCATTTGACCATTTGACCACTTGACCATTTGACCACTTGACCATTTGACCACAGGATGCTTACGCCATCTTTGGATCTACCGAGACTCGGATCGCAGTATAATTAGGCAGCAGTCCGAGCATCGCAAGGAGCCTGAACGACGAGCCACACACCGCTGTCGCATTCATTTCGCGCCTGGGACGAGGCCGCACACCTCCGGCGTGTCTTCAGCCTGCTCGTTCTCTATCGCTGGCTGAGCCTCCTCCCGCCGCTGTTGTTTCTTGTCGGCTCGGCCGCGCCCTGGCGCGAGGTCGCCGTGCTGGCGATCGCCGCTCTCAGCAACCTGCTCATCACGCTCCTCCCCACACAGCTCAACCGGCTCCTCCGCCGGTGGCCGGCGCTGCTCGCGCTCGATCTGGCATTCGGTGCGACCCTGCTGGCGGTCAGCGGCGGCTGGCGCAGCCCGTACTACCTGTTCGTGCTCAGCCCGCTGCTCGCTGCCGCTTTCTTCTTTCGGCTTCGCGGCGCGCTGATTGCCACACTGGTCTTCGTGCCCATGTATGGCCTGGCCGTGTGGGCGGCGACGGCGCTCGGCGGGCCACCACCCGATGGGCTGGTGCTCAGCCTGGCCGTCGTCGGCTTCTTCCTCGTCGCGGGCCTCTTCGGCTACGCCGCGACCCTGCTGGCGCGCGTGCGCCAGGCGCACGACGGCGTCAATCAGGCGCACCGCGACCTGGAGGTGATCCACGAGCTCACGCTCTCGCTGCAAAGCGCAGCCGACGTCAACGAGGTCGAGGAACGGGTGCTGGAAGCCGTGACCGGCGACCTGGGCTTCCCGCGCGCGATCGTCGCGCTGGTCGATCAGAACGAGCGCGTCATCACCGCCTGGTTGGGAAAGGCGCGCGATGGAAATGCTCTGTTGGCCGGCGGGCTGCCACACCCGGCCCGCGTACCGCTTGCGCCGGAAGGAGGTGTGATCGCCTATACCCTGCTCGACGGCGAGGCGCGACTGCCGGCGCGGGACGTTCGCACGCCGGACGAGTTCATCAACAGACACTTGGGTACGACGCCCTACTACATTTTCCCAATGCTGCTGCGCGAGCACCCGGTGGGTGTGCTGCTGGTGGATGCCTCCGAGGGCGAAGATGCGGCACGCCTTCAGTCGCTGCAGGCCATCGCCAGCCAGGCGGCTGTCGCCGTGGGCACGACGATGCTGTGCATCGATCGCGCGCAGCGCCTGGCCGTGCAAGAGGAGCGCATCCGCTTCGCCCGCGAGGTTCACGACACAGTCGCGCAAAGCCTGTTCGGCATCGTCTACGCGCTCGACGGCCTGGGCCGGCTGCTGCCCGATGAGCCTGAAACAGTCAAGGCTGAGCTGGAGCAGATCCGGCAAGTCGCCGAGGGCACGCGGGTCGAAGTGCGCCAGTCCATCCTCGACGTGTGGCCTTCGGCGTTGACGGCCGACGTGTTCGAGCGCGACCTGCGCCGCTTCGTCGGCCACTTCTGCCGCCCGAACGAATTGCAGCTCGACGTCAGCGTGCGCGGCGATTTCGCGACGCTTTCGCCGCGCCTCCAGCGCAGCCTGTATCGCGTCGCCCAAGAGGCGCTCACCAACGTCGTCAAACACGCCGGCGCGATGCGCGCCGAGATCTCTCTCCAGGTGATTGACGGGCGCGTGACTTTGAGCATTCGCGACGACGGGCGCGGGTTCGACCCGGAGGCTGCGCTGTCGCGCGAGCGCGACCGCGAGCACTTCGGCTTGAAAGGGATGCGCGAGCGGATCGAGGCGCTGGGAGGGTCGTGCACCATCGACAGCACGCCCGGTCACGGCACGACGATCAATGTGAGGCTACCGGCCGTAACCGGCGCGCGGCAGGTGGCACGTGTCGGCTGACATACCTCAAGCACAAATCCAAGATTCAAAAACCAAAATTCGGATTTTGCTCGCCGACGATCATGACATCGTGCGCAAAGGGCTGACGCTCGTCCTCAGGCAAGAGCCGGACTTCGAGGTGCAGGGTGAAGCGCGGGACGGGGTCGAGGCCGTGGCGTTCGCGCGGGAGGCTTGCCCCGACGTCGTCTTACTGGACTTGAAGATGCCGAGGATGAACGGCGAAGCTGCCGCGCGGGAAATCCGCCGGCAGTGTCCCGGCGCGCGCATCCTGATTCTGTCGGGCGCCGACCTGGATGAGAACGTGCTCGACGTGCTGGAGGCGGGCGTCGACGGTTACCTGCCGAAGGACGTCAGCCCAGCCGAGCTGGCGCGCGCCATTCGCACCGTGGCCGAAGGCAAAACGTACATCCACGCCGACGTGACCCGTATGCTGCTCAAGCGCATGGCCGCCGCACCGCTGCGCGCCACGCCGCCTCCGGCCGTGCTGCTTTCGCAGCGCGAAATGGAAGTGCTGCGCCTGCTGCCCACCCCGGCGACCTATCGTGAGATTGGGCGCAAGCTCTCGATCTCCGAGGAAACAGTCCGCTCTCACGTCAAGAACATCCTCGCCAAGCTTGATCAGCCCAATCGAACGCAGGCGGTGGTGGCGGCTGTCAAGATGGGCCTGATCGCGCTCGACTGACGCCTACATTTCGAGACTTCGGAAGTCTGCGCAGGTCTTGCGACCGCGGAAGTGCCCTGAAGACTTCCGAAGTCTTTCCAAAATCCCCCCTGCGGGGGAGATGTTATCCCCGCCGAGGGGGATGAAAGTCGCCTGCGATTGCGGTTATAATGCGCGCATCTATTCGTTTATTCGGCAAAGCAGATATTCTCTCGTAGGCCCCGGCCATGCAAACGTCACTTCGGCGCGAAATCAACCAACTGCATGCCGAAATCTGCCAGGCGCTCTCCGACCCGACGCGCATCCTGATCCTCTACGAGCTGCGCGACGGGCCGCGCAACGTGAGCGAGCTGGCCGAGTCGCTCGACGCTCCGCAGCCGACTATCTCGCGCCATCTGAAAATCCTGCGCGATCGCCGCGTGGTGCTCGCCGAACGAAGCGGGACCAGCATGTACTACTCTCTGGCGGACTCGCGCGTCGTCAGGGCGCTGGACTTGCTTCGCGAAGTTCTCGCCGGGTCAATCGAGCAGCGACAGGCGCTGATCGAGGAGATTGCCACCTAAGGAGAAGACATATGACCACACTTCAAGCCGACAAAGTTCTCGATTGCACGGGCACGCTGTGTCCCCTTCCGGTCATAAAGACCTCCAAAGCCATCAAGGAGCTCGCGATCGGACAGGTGCTCAAGATGATCGCCACCGACCCCGGCGCGCCGCCCGACATGGAGGCCTGGAGTCGGCAGACCGGCAACGAACTCCTGGATTCGCACCAGGAAGATGACAAGTTCATCTTTTACTTTCGCCGCGTGAAATAGCGAATCGCGTATCGCATATCGCGTATCGCTGGTGCGTTCAACGACGATTGGCGATAAGCGATAAGCGATATGCGATAAGCCATCAGCTAACAGGAGGAAACCATGTCCAAGTCGGATCCGAATGCACCGCACCGCCTGGCGCTCATTGCCAGCAAGGGCACGCTGGACTGGGCTTACCCGCCCTTTATCCTGGCCAGCGCCGCCGTCAGCATGGGTTGGGACGTGGGCGTGTTCTTCACGTTCTACGGCCTGACTCTGCTCTTGAAAGACCTCGGTCCCGCCGTATCGCCGCTGGGCAACCCGGCGATGCCGATGAAGATGCCGTTCGGCCCGCAGGGTTTCCAGAAGATCGACTGGCCGATACCGGTGATGATGCAGGGATTGCCCGGCTTTGGCGCGCTCAGCACGGGCCTGATGAAGCAGACTTTCAAGAATAAAGGCGTCGCGTCCATCCCCGAGCTGCGCGCCGTGTGCGCCGAAGCCGGCGTGAACATGATCGCCTGCACGCTGACGCTGGACGTATTCGGCTTCAAGCGCGAGGATTTCATCCCGGAGGCGACGTTCGGCGGCGCAGCCACCTTCCTTGAATACGCCAAAGACGCCGACGTGCAGCTCTTCATCTAGCGGGCCGCTTGACGCGATCCTAATCCCGGATTGCATTCGTCCTTTGAGTTCCCGTGGAGTGAACTAAAGGAATTCAGGGAACTAAGGGGAGTTCCCTTAGTTCCCCTTATCTAAGCGCGAAGAATCTCGGAGAGTCGTTCGTGGACGACGAGACCAAGAAAATTCTGTACGTTCAAACACACGGCGTGGATATGCCCGAACGTTCGGCTACGCCGTTCTATTTGGCCGCGGCCGGCGCGGCGATGGACGCCGACGTCGGCATCTATTTCACGATGAACGGCCCGACACTGCTGCAAAAGGGAGTGCCCGAAACGCTCATCGTCCCAAAGAAAGGCGGCGGCGGCAAGGAGCTCATGTACTTCATCCGGCAGGCGCTCGAGTGCGGCGTCCGGCTGTACGTGTGCCAGCCATCGCTCGACCTGCACGCCCTCAAGCTCGAAGACTTGATCGACGGTGTGGAGATGATCGGCGGGGCGGCCTTCAACGACATGGCGCTGAATGCAGATGCGGTCATCGCCTTCTAAAATCCAAACTTCAAATCTCAAACCTCAAAACCTGTGCCAGTCGATATTTTGGAGTTTTGAAGTTTGATCTTTGGATTTTGAACTTTGGAGTTTCCACAATGGGCCTATTCGCAGACAATTACCCCGACGTTCCGTACGAGACCAAACTGCGTCTCTGGGAAGAGGTGAAGGCCGACGCGCGCTTCCCCTCGTATATGTACGGCTGCTACGAATGCGGCATCTGCGTAGCGGCCTGTCCCTCGGCGCGGTTCTACGACTTCTCGCCGCGCAAGATCGCGCAGGCGGCCGGTCGCGAGGACATCGAGATGATCTACGAGCAGATGAACGACGACGTGTGGAACTGCTCGCAGTGCTTTTCGTGCAATCGCTGCCCACGCCAGAACTCGCCGGGCGGCCTGATCACCATCCTGCGCGAAGTGGCCGTGAAGAACGGCCTCAAGTCGGCGAAGCAGGCGCTCGAGGGCTACGGGCGCGTCATCTACAAGATCATGGGCACCGGCACGCAGGTGTCGCCCGACATGCTCCAGCCCGACGCCTTCCCCGACTGGGGTCCGCAGGTGCGCGACGTCTCCGCCGAGCTGGACGTGTGGCGCCGCGCCCTCCCTCCCGAAACCCATCACACGGTCTCCACCGGCTGGCAGGTGGACGACAAGACCATCATCGAGCTGTATCTCATCTGGCACAACACGGGCGTGATGGACATGATCGCCGAGGTCGACGAGGGCCTGCACATGATCTTGAACGACGTGATGGAAGAGAAGCTGGAGGAAGCGGGGTACGAGGTATAAAGTCCAAACTTCAAATTCCAAATCTCAAACTCCCAAATGTGTCTGGTGTGTTTGAGGTTTGATCTTTGGAGTTTGGAGTTGCCGAGCAATTCGCCAAGGAGGAGTTCATCATGACAGCCGGTTTTATCCCCTTCGACGCCGTGAATACCAAATCGTCGCGAAAGTTCGAGCGTGAGGCCGAATACGCGCCTGAGGACTTCCACGAGAAAGTCTTCGAACTGGAAGCCGAGGGTGAGTGGATCGTCCAGCGTGTGCCGGAGCCTTACGTCGAAGTGATGACGAAGTACGGCCGCAAGAAGAAGATCCCGCTCGAATTGACCTGGCACCACAAATCGTGCGGGCAGTGCGGCCACATCCCCGGCTACTCGACGTCGATCTTCTGGCTCAACCGGAAGCTGAATTTCAAGTACATCGACCCGACCGATCAGACCTCGTGCACGGCATGGAACTACTACGCCTCGGCCACCTCGAACGCCCCGGCGCAGGCCAGCGTCGCGATGCGCAACTTCGCAGCGGCCTACGAGACCGGTTACTTCCCCATCATTCACTGCGGCACTTCCTACGGCCATTACAAAGAAGTGCGCGAGGAGCTGATGCATCACGCCGAGATCCGGCATCAGACGCGCGACGTGATGCGGAAGCTCGGCAAGCCGATGGTCATGCCCGAGGAGATCGTCCACTATTCCGAATGGGTGCACGCCGTGCGCGATCGCATCGCCGCCGACCAGAAGCGCGACTTCTCCAAGCTCGCCGTCACCGTGCATCCGGCCTGTCACTACTACAAGCTGGTGCAGGAGGACGCGATCTACGATCCGGACATCTACGGCGGCCAGCGCACGGCGACCGTGTCGTCGCTGATCGCGGCGCTCGGCGCGCAGGTGCGCGACTACTCGACGTGGTATGACTGCTGCGGCTTCGGCTTCCGGCACATTCTGGTGCAGCGCGACTTCACCCGATCGTTCGCCACGCGGCGCAAAATTCAGGTTATGAAGGAAGAGGCCGATCCCGACGTGGTCATCACGCACGACACGGGCTGCGTAACGACGCTCGACAAGAGCCAGTTCGTGGGGCAGGCGCACGGCCTGAACGTCGGCGTGCCGGTCATGTCTGACGCGCAGTTCGCCGCGCTGGCGATGGGCGCGCATCCCTACCGCGTCTGCCAGTTGCACTGGCACTCGACCGAATACCGCCCGCTGCTCGAGAAGATGGATATCGACCACGAGAAAGCGTGGGCAGAGTTTCAGGATGACCTGAAGGACCTCAAGAGCGGGAAGAAAGAGTACCTCACCTGGGAAGATATTGACGCCTAGAAACTTCAAACTTCAAAATCCAAATCTCAAAGCCTGAAGCGCCTCTTTGATCTTTGAAGTTTGAGATTTGGAGTTTGAGAGTTCTCGGAGGGAACATGGCATCAGACACCATCCTCATCATCGGCGGCGGCCCGGCGGGTCTGGAGGCGGCGCGCCTGGTCGGCGATCTCGGCCACAAGGCGATCTTGGTCGAAAAGCGAGATCACCTCGGCGGCACGCCGATTGCCGAGAACTATGCCGCGCTCACGCACGGTTTCCGCGATGCGGAAGAGGCCGTGGACGAATTGATCCGGGGCGTCACGCACAACCCCAACACGGACGTGCATCTCAGCTCAGAAGTCGTCGCGGCGGAGGGGAGTGCGGGCAGCTTCAAAGTCACCATCGCCAAGGCGGGGAATGGGGCGAGCCAGGTCGTCGAAGCCGGCGCGGTGATCGTCGCCACCGGCTTCCAGCACTTCGACCCCGGCCGCGAGACGCAGATGTACGGCTACTACGAATACGACGACGTGATCACGCTGGCCGACGCCGAGGCCATGCTCAAGCATCACCGGTTCGTCAAGCCCTCCAACGGCCAGCCACCCGAGCGCGTGTGCTTCATCCAGTGCGTCGGCTCGCGCGACCGCCAGATCGGCAACGAATACTGCTCGAAGGTGTGCTGCGGCATTGCGTCCAAGCAGGCCATCGAGGTGCGGCAGCAGGTGCCCAACGCCAAGGTTTTCATATTTTACATCGACATGCGCATGTACGGCTATTGGGAGAACGAAATCTACTGGCCGGCGCAGGAAAAGTATCACGTTCAGTACGTCAAAGGCATCATCACCGAGATCATCCGCAAGGGCGATCGCCTGCTGGTGCGCGGCGAGGACACGACGATGGGCCGCCCGATGGAAGTGCCAATGGACGTGGTCGTGCTGGCGGTGGGCATGGAGCCGAGTCGCGGCACGAAGGATGTCGCCAGGGTCTTCGGGCTTAAGCAAAACAAGTACAAGTTCGTCGACGTGCCGCAGGAGAGCCTCGACCCGACTGCGACTTCGGCGCCAGGGATCTTCGTGGCGGGCGCGGCCGCCGGACCCAAAGACCTGGACGACACGATGGCGATGGCGGGCGCGGCCGCGGCCAAGGCGGTGGCGCTGGTGAGGACGCGGGTGACGGCATAAACTACAAACTTCAAACTACAAACTTCAAACTACAAACTGCGAACTTCCAATTTGAAGTTTGAGATTTGGAATTTGAAGTTCCTTCTGGAGGGGTGGCATTGGCTCAAGGCAAAGATGTGCCCTTCGATATCCGCGAGCGAACGTTTTTGTTCGGAGTTCGGATTGTCAAGTTCGTTCGCACCATGCCGAGGGACGTCGCCAGCGTCGAGTTAGCAAGGCAGTTACTGAGAGCAGGTACATCGGTCGGGGCCAACGTCGAGGAAGCAGACGCAGCCGAATCCAGGAAGGATAAGATCCACAAGCTCAGCGTTGCACGCAAGGAAGCGAAGGAAGCCCGCCACTGGCTACGGACAATCAAGGAAGCCGAAATCGTAGCCTCTGATGAACTCGACTACCTGATCGGCGAAAGCCTTGAGATCGTCAAGATACTGAGCAGTATGATCAACAACCTCAGCAAGTCCGGCGAGTGACGCTGGATGAGGCGCCGGCCCGATTTTGAGATTTGATGTTTGGAGTTTGAAGTTTGACGGGACAGGTTGTCGACACCGAAACCGCCCAGGAATTCATGGTCCAGACGCTGGAGAAGGCGAGCCGGGCGGAGCTGGGGGACATCGTCTCGGAACTCGAGCACAAGAGCGCGCGCTTTCGGGCGCTCCTGGCGCCGGAGGCGCTAGAGCGCCTCGATCGGCAGCATCTGCGCGGCGTGCTGCGCTCGGTCTTCGCCACTCGCCGCAAGGCCGATGCGATCCTCGACGTGGTGAGCGCGGATGGGCTGCGCGAGGCGGCCCGGCAGTTGCTGTACGGTCCGAACTCCGTGCAGGAACGGTATCAATCGTTTGTAGACGCTCTTGCCGGCTTTTGGGGCGATGTGCGACTGGCGCGCAAGCCGTTACCCGGCAAAGAAGAAGCCGATCTGCCAGAAAACGTGCTGTGCGACCTTGCCGCAGAGCTGCTGCATTTCACCGAACCGGATACACGCTGGCTGTGGACACGCTGGATGTGGGATCCGCGCGCCGGCACGGGCGCGCTGCCGCTCGTCACGATGGACGAGTACGACCTGCATGGGCGGGATGCCGGCGAGACGTATATCAAGGTGGGCGTGGCGGTCGCTTTCGTGCGTGCGACCGGCGAGGCGGCGGGATTCGCCAAATTCGGCATGAGCAACAGCCCCTTCGGCATCGACGTCTTTCTCTCGTGCGTCTACGCCGTGTACATGTACACCACACTCCGGTTGCGGATGACGCAAGAGTTCAATCGAGTTGTCCCGCAATTGCCCGAACTCTCGCGCAGACTGTTGGGCGTGTGGAAACTTGAGGTGTAACTGCAAACTCCAAACTTCAAAAACCAAAACTGGTCAGCGGAGCAATTTGGAGTTTGAGCTTTGAACTTTGATCTTTTTCGGAGGCGCTATGGCCGTCGGTCTCGATAAGGTTGAACCCGACAAAATCATCGAAGAAAAGCATCTCGTCGTCGAGGGCATGGACATCTCCGGTCACTGGAACCGGATGTTCGAGCAGCGCGTGATCTGGGATTACGACGTCGAGCAGCTCGAAAAGGTCGCGTCGCTGCCGGGCGGCGAGAGCCTGGCGTGGTGCTATGGCTGCGGCAAGTGCACGGCCGTCTGTCCCGTGGATATCGTCGGCGATTATTCGCCGCGCAAGATTCACCGCAAGACGCAGATGGGCATCGACCTGTTCACCTCGCCCGATTTGTGGCTGTGCACGACGTGCATGAACTGCCTGCGCGTGTGCCCCAAAGAAGTGGACATGATCCAGATCATGCCCGCCGTGCGCGAGCAGGCCGTCCTCGAAGGCAGCGTGCCGCCCGAGCTGCAGAAGGCGTTCGAGGACACCGCCAAGCACGGCAACCCTCTCGGCCAGCCGCAGCGCAAGCGGGCCGACTGGGCGAAGAAGGCGGGCGCGCCCGTCCCCATTATGAAGGACCTCAACCGCCCGGTGGACATCCTGTGGTACGTCGGCTCGTATCCCTCGTACCATCCGCGCGGCATAGACGCGGCGCGCGCCGCCGCGCGCATCTTCAACGCGCTGGGCATCGACTTCGGCATCCTCGGCGTCGAAGAGAAGGACGACGGCGACTCGCAGCGGCTGGCCGGCGAGAAGGGCTTGTTCGAAATGCTGGCGGAACACAACATCGCCACGTTCAGCAAGTACGAGTTCGAGCGCATGGTCGTGACCGGCCCGCACGAGTTTAACGCGTTCAAGAATGAGTACCCGAAATTCGGCGGCGACTTCAAAATCCTGCATTACACGCAGTTTCTGGTCGAGCACCTCGACCGGCTCAAGCCGATGTTGAAGAAACAGATCGACCGGAAGGTTACCTTCCACGATCCCTGCTACCTGGGCCGCCACAACGGCGAGTACGATGCGCCGCGCCAGCTCCTGCGTGCGATCCCCGGCCTCGAGCTCGTCGAGATGGGCCGCTGCCGCGAGAATGGCTACTGCTGCGGCGGCGGGGGAGGCGGCATGTGGCTGGACTCCTTCAGCAAGGACCACACCAAGATGCGCCTGTCCGAGCGGCGCGTGCGCGAGGCCGTGGAGTACGGCGCGGACGTGCTGGCCGTGTGCTGCCCATTCGAAGTCTCGCGCTTCGAAGATGCGGCGAAGAGCACCGGCAACGACAAGCTGATCGTGCGGGACATTCTCGAGCTACTGGACGAATCCATGAAGGAGTAGTCAGTGATCAGTCATCGGTTATCAGTTATCAGTGTGCAGTCAGGGCGTACCGGCGACTGATTACTGATCACTGACCACTGACCACTGATCACCATGAATATCATCGTTCCCGTTAAACAAGTCCCCAATCTCACCGACGAGCTCGAAATCAATAGTGAAGGCGACGATCTGGATCACGGCGCACTGCAATACGTGCTCAACGAGTTTGACGAGCACGCGATAGAAGAGGCGGTGTTGGCCAAGGAAGCGGCCGGCGGCGCGGTGACCGTAATCGGCGTGGATACGACGGGTGAGCTTGACAGCGCGCTGCACACGGCGCTCGCCAAAGGCGCGGACAAGGCGGCGAAGGTCACCGGCGAATATGGGCGCGGTGTCGACTCGCACACGCAGGCGAGATTGCTTGCCGACGCGATCAAAGGTATGTCGCCTGACATCGTGCTCACCGGCGTGCAGGCGGCCGACGACCGTGACGGCCAGATCGGGCCCATGATCGCCGCGCACCTGGGACTGCCCTATGTCGGCGTCGTGACCGGCGTCGAGGTCAAAGAAGGCAAGGCCGTCGTTCACAAGGAGTACGCGGGCGGCGTGATGGCCGAGTTCGAAGTGACCTTGCCGACGGTCGTCGGCGTGCAGGCCGCGCACCAGCCGCCGCGCTACGCGCCAGTAAGCAAGATTCGACAGATCGCCAAGACGATGCAGATCGAGGAGATTGCCGGCAATGTCCCATCCGGCGCAGGCTCTACCGTGCGTCGCATGTTCAAGCCCGAATCGGCCGGCCACGCCGAGATGTGGGATGGAAGCCCGGAAGAAATCGCGGAGAAGATTGTGGCGTTGATTGCGGAGAAGGGGCTTCTGAAACGTGAAGCGTGAAGCGTAAAACGTGAAGCGTAAATGGTGATTTTGCGTATCGCGTTTACGCTGCACGGAGAGAGTCCATGGCGCAAGACATTCTCATTCTTGCAGAGCATCTCAATGGCAGACTTGCCGACATCACTTTTGAGATGACGGGCAAGGCCAAGCAACTGGCCGCTGCCTTTGGGGGCAAGGCTGTCGGTGTCGTATTGGGAAGCGACGTCGGATCGCTCGCCGGGTCTTTCGGCGCGGACGCGGTCTTGTACGTGGACGATGCGGCGCTCGCCGACTTCAACCCGGAAGCTTACAGTCGCGTGCTGGCTGCGCTAATTAAAGAGCGCGGCCCTCGGTTGGTCATGATCGGGAACACGTCCATGGGGATGGATGTCGCGGCCGGGCTGTCAGTGACGGCAGGGCTGCCCCTCATCGCCTATGTCAACAGCCTGGCTGCCGACGACGGGAGCCTCGTCGCCACCTCGCAAATCTACGGCGGCAAGATCCAGGCCGAGGCCATGCCCGACGGCGAGGCGTGCATCGTGTCGTGTCTGGCTGGAGCATTCCCCGCCGATGAAGGCAGAGGCGCTGCTCCCGTCGAGCACATCGCGTCGCCGGCGCCGCTCGACGGCCTGAAGGTGAAGTTCGTCAGGCTGATCGAGCCTGAAGGTGGCGACGTGGACATCACCCAGCAGGCGATGCTGGTGTCGATCGGGCGGGGCATCGGCGGGCAGGAGAACATCGAGCTGGCGCAGGAGCTGGCCGACGCGCTGGGCTGCGCCGTGTCGGCCTCGCGCCCCATCACCGACGCAGGCTGGCTGCCTAAGACGCGGCAGGTGGGCAAGAGCGGCCTGACGGTCAAGCCCAAGGTATACCTGGCGCTTGGCATCTCTGGTGCACCCGAGCACCTCGAAGGCATGCGCGGCGCGGAGCTGATCATCGCCGTCAACACCGATCCCAAGGCGCCAATTTTCGACGTCGCCCACTACGGCGCGACGTGCGATATGCTGGATCTAGTTCCGGCGTTAACGGAAAAGGTGAAGGGGTGAGTTATTCGCCGGATTGGATGTGATCGTGCGGATTCTCTGCTAGCAGACCTTCAGCTCGTGCGGCAGCGAGGAGTTGCCGATCGCTTGACACGCAGGTGAGAGTCAACTGACGCGCGGCGAGTTCGCGGTAGAGCCGTGTGGCTGCCGCAAGATGAAGCGCGTCGAGAGCTTTGAGGGGATACTTCTGCGGTAGGGCCGAGGCCTCACTAACGAGAGTCGCGTCTACGACAAGCAGACGAAAACGTCCATTCACAAGATTCAAGTAATCTCTGAAAGCTCTGTCGCGCAATTGCCGACCGATGCGGTTCAGACGCTGAAGGATGGAAAGTGCTGCGGAAACTTCAACCTGACTGATCTCGACAGTAGCTATACCGTGCAGAAATCGGTTGTTGGCATCGGTTTCATCGACCTGCCGCCTTATCCAGGCGCTTCCGGTTTCATTGACGAAGTACTTCACCTGTGCGTCAGCATCGAAGTAGTACAGAGTCACGGCTGTGAGGCCCACTCAGATTCGTCGGGATACCAGCCTGCACGCATTTTGTGAATGATCTCCGAAAGCGAGGGTTTGACTTTCAGTTTCCGCAATTTATCGCGTGTGGCTTTTTTCTCGGCTGCTGGTAGTGCCTGCCATTCGGCGGCAAGCGTCAACTCGGCGGAAGTTGGAAGCCGAACAATGCCGCTTGCCAGCAAATCAGCCCAGAGCCTCTCATCGGCATCGGAAGGTGCAGCCGTCGAGGTAGATTGTGAAAAAACACGCCTGTGCGCAAGTTCGGCTTCCAATGCCGCGATTTTCCGCTCAAGCGCGGCCACACGCCTTTGAAGTTTGGTAATGTCAGTCGATCGAGTCGCCATGGGTTTTTCCTCATCACCGTAGAGTATAGCACATAAACGCAGTTTCCATGGAGAGATCTATGTTGACCACGTCTGAGATCATCGCGTTCAGCCTGCTGGTGATCGTCAGCACGACACTCACAATCTCCGGCTTCCTCGGCATTTATTCGGTCATTCGACGAGGGCGAGCGACGCCTCGGCTCAAGAATCTGTTTCCGCGCTTCGTCGTTACGCTGATTCAAGTCGGCCTGCAGCAGACGGTCTTCCGTTCGCGCCCGGTGCTCAGCGTTTTTCACGCTTTCATCTTCTTCGGATTCAGCTTCTATTTTCTCGTCAACGTCAACGACGTGCTGGAAGGCTTCGTCGTCGGCTACTCGACGGCCGAAGTTTCGACCGGCCTGATCGGTGTGTTCAACATCGTCGCAGACGTGCTCAGCGTGCTCACCCTCGTGGGCATGGTCGCCTTCCTCGTGCGCCGCTTCGTAGCGAAAGACAAGCGACTCAACTTCAACCCGAACGTCCTCCTGCATCCGCGCGTGGCGGCCGGCGGCGTGCGACGCGATTCGGCGATCGTCGGCGCGTTCATCCTGCTGCATGTGGGGTCGCGCTTCTTGGGGCAGGCGCTGCGGCTGGCCGAGATAGGCGTGACCAACCCGATGCAGCCGTTCGCCTCGCTCGTGTCGCGGGCTCTCGCCGACCTTCCGCCGGACACGATTAACCTGCTCATTCATGTCACCTGGTGGGTGGCGATCGGGCTGGTCGTCGTGTTTCTGCCGTACTTCGTCATTAGCAAGCACATCCATTTGATGATCGCGCCGCTCAACCTGGCGCTCGCTAAGCAGACCGCGCGCGGCCATCTCGATCGCGTCTTCCCCGGATCGGAGCCGCCGCCCGGTCTTGCGCCGGGTGCGCAGACGCTGGCCGATCTCCCCTGGCCGAGGCTGCTCGACGCCTACGCCTGCATCATGTGCAATCGCTGCCAGGACGTCTGCCCGGCGCACAATTCGATGCGCCCGCTCAGTCCGGCCGCGCTGGAAATCAACAAGCGCTACTGGATCAATTCGAACTTCAGTGCATTCGCCGACGGCGCGTCGTCGCCGCCGCTCACCGAGTTCGCCATCAGCCCCGAAGCGGTGTGGTCGTGCACGACCTGCTTCGCCTGCGTGCGCATCTGCCCGGTCGGCAACGAGCCAATGTCCGACATCATCGACATCCGCCGCCGCATGGTGAACGACGGGGCGGAGCTGGACGGCGGCATCCAATCGACGCTGGAGAAGATCGGCAAGACAGGCAACTCGTTCGGCCAGTCGGCGCGCAATCGAGCCAAATGGGCGCAAACCGGCCTCGATTTCAAGATCAAGGACATTCGCAAAGAGCCGGCTGAATACCTGTGGTTCGTCGGCGACACTGCTTCGTTCGACGCACGGGTGCAGGAGATCACGCGCACTGTCGCGCGCGTACTCCACCACGCGGGCATGGACTTCGGCATCCTGTACGATGCCGAGAAGAACTCCGGCAACGACGTGCGGCGCGTCGGCGAGGAGGGGTTGTTCGAGCAGCTCGCCGAGCAGAACGTCGCGGCGATGAGCAAGTGCACGTTCGAGCGCGTCATCACCACCGATCCGCACACGCTCAACGTGCTGAAGAACGAATATCCGGAATACGGCGGCAAGTGGGACACGATTCACTACACGCGCCTGCTCGTGCAGTTGATCGACGAGGGCAGGATCAAGCTGGCCCAGAAGCTCGACTACCGCGTCACGTTCCACGATCCGTGCTACCTCGGTCGCTACAACCAGGGCTTCAACCCACCGCGAGCGCTGATTCGAGCGACAGGCTGCGAGCTGATCGAAATGCCGCGCAACAAGGAAAACTCGTACTGCTGCGGCGCGGGCGGCGGGCAAATCTGGATGGGCGCGACTCCGCCCGGCGAGCGCCCGGCCGAGAGCCGTATCCGCGAGGCGCTCTCCGTACTCGACGGGCGCTCAGGCGACGGGGCGAATCCGGACAGGCTGCTGCTGTTCGTCGTCGCCTGCCCGAAAGACGTCGTCATGTACACCGACGCGGTGAAGACGACGGGCAACGAGGGAAAGATCGAAGTGCGCGACGTGATTCAACTGGTGGCCGAGGCGATCGGAGAGGAACGACTTCAAACTTCAAAATCCCAAGGCCAAACTTCAAAAGCCGAATCTCAAACGATCGTCCCGGCCTGAAATGTGCTTCTGGAGTTTGGAGTTTGAACTTTGAAGTTTGAACCTTTGGAGTTTGGATCTTCCTGATGTCCACTGGACCCAACGACCTCGCTCTTGCCCTTGCCCTTCGGCTGCGCGATATCGCGCGCATGCTCGACCGGCTCGATCGCCTGGAATCAGGCACGGGCGAGTGGCTGCTCTCACAGGGGGAGGGCGCGCTGGCGGAAGCGGCGCGAGAGATGACGCTGCGCGCGTTTCGAATTGCCGCTGATCCGGCGAACTTCGTCATCCTCGCATTCCTCTCGACACGCACCGCCGCGCCGATTGCCGAACTCGAAAAAGCGTCCGGACTTGGGCGTCTCGCGCTCTCCGAGCGAGTGAACGACCTGGTGCAAGTCGGCCTCGCCGGGCGGAACATCGATACGGATCAGGTGCAGGGCACGGCCGCTGGCGCGGCACTCGTCGGGCTGATCGAGGGCGTGCGCCAGGCGACGGCGAAGAAACTGGCGGAGGCGCTGCAACGGGTTACTCGGTAAAAGGAGATTGCTTCGCTAACTGCGCTCGCAATGACGGTGCGTGTGTTGAATTACCAATTACGAATTACCCGTATGAAATGCCCACACTGCGACTTTGAAGATACGCGCATGAAGCTGCATCGCCATCTGGGCGAGGCGCATCTCGACCAGGTGCTGACGGAACACGACGACGCGACGGGGAAGATGAGGTACACCGTCGGCTGCCCGATGTGCGGGCTGAGGTATCAGCATGCCGTGAAGCCGCGATACAGGGATCCGCGCTTCCTGGAGGAATACAAGGCCGAAATCGCGCTGGTCGCGTTCGACCAGTTGCTTTATCACCTTGAGGAGAAACACCCGGAGAGCGCGGAACTTCAAACTTCAAAATGACAAACTCCAAACACCCGACTCCCTTTGCAGTTTGAGATTTGAAGTTTGGAGTTTGGATTTTTCTGGAGACAGCTATGGCCTCTGTAAACAACTGTAACATTCCCGACGATCTGTACTACTGGCCTGAAAAACACGTATGGCTTCGGCCGGAAGCCGACGGCACCGTAACTATCGGCATTACCGATGTGGCGCAGCATCTGGCCGGATCCATTATCGCCGCCACGCCCAAAGAGGCGGGCAAGCCGATCAAGAAAGGCAAGAGCAGCGGCACGGTCGAGAGTGGGAAGTGGGTCGGGCCGGTGACCGCACCCGTGACGGGCGCCATCGTCGCGGTAAACGCCGAGCTGAAGTCCAAACCCGGCCTGCTCAACTCCGATCCGTACGGCGCGGGTTGGTACGTCAGAGTGCAGCCGGACAATTGGGATGCTGACAAGGCCGACTTGGCGACTGGCGCGGCGGGCATCGAAAAGTATCAAACCTTCCTCACCGAGCAGGGTATCGACTGCACCGGGCGGGCGGGCGCGCTGCAACCGGGTGCGGGCGGCCAGGCTTAAAGCAACTCCAAACTCCAAAGGAGCAAACTCCAAAGGGCCAAACTCCAAAGAGCCAAACTTCAAAGGATCGAACTCAAAAGGCTGTTGTGGGTTTTGGAGTTTGAAGTTTGGAGTTTGAAATTTATGACGGTCTACTACGGCTGCGATATTCCCGACGACCTGTACTTCGATATTGACCGCGATGTGTGGATCCGGTTCGAGGGTGACATCGCGGTGCTGGGCATGACAGACGTCGCCCAGACGCGCGGCGGAAAGCTGGTGAACATCACCTTCAAGAAGCCGGGCAAGGTCGTCGCTCAGGGCAAAAGCGCCGCCACCATCGAGTCGGCCAAATGGGTAGGGCCGTTCCCCATGCCCTTCAGCGGCGAGATCATCGAGACCAACGAAGCCGGTTTCCGGCGCGACATTCTGCTCGCCAATAAGGACCCGTACGGCGCGGGCTGGCTGGTGAAGGTGCGACCAACCCATCTTGACCATGAGCGCGGGCATCTCCTGACTAGCGCGGCGGCGGTGGAAACCTATAAAAAGAAGATCGTCGAGTTAGACGTGAAGTGCTTTCGCTGCATTGACGAAGACGGGAACTGAGGGAAACCCGGAACTGAAGGAACTCACATCAGTTCTTTCAATTCCCTGAGTTCCATTTTGAGCGGAGCCTATATGCCCATTCACGGACACTACTCTTTCCCTCCCGATCTCTATTACGATCGCGCCACTCATATCTGGGTTCGGAATGACGGCGAAGTGGTGACTATCGGTCTCGATGCCCTCAGCCTCGAATCGCTCGGCGACATGGCGTACATCTCTCTGCAGGCGGTCGGCATTCGGGTGCGGCGCGGCGAGCCGATTGGCACGCTCGAAGCCGCGAAAATGGTCGGTGACCTCAGCGCGCCGGTGAGCGGCACGATCGCCGCCCGCAACGAGGAAGTCCTGCGCGATCCGACCCACGTCAACCGCGATCCCTACGGCATCGGCTGGCTTCTCCAACTCACGCCTTCCGATTGGGCGCGCGAATCCACCGAACTCGTCCACGGAGACGGCCTGACGGCATGGGTGGAAGCGGAGATGGAGCGATACCGGTCCCAAGGTTGGATTGACTGATTACTGATGACTAATAACTGATTACGGATTACTGATCACTGATGACCGATCACTCAACTTGGCGACTCATCACTGACGAAGACGTCTCCGCCTCCTTCGGCCTGGCCGCCGACGAATGCCTCGCGCAGTGGGTCGGACAGGGAGGGTCTTCGTCCACACTCCGGTTGTACACGTATCGCTCCCACTGCGCGCTCGTCGGCCGTTTTCAGAATCTGGAGAATGAAATCTACCGCGACTACTGCGAGGCGCATGGCATTGCGCTCAATCGTCGGCCGACGGGCGGAGGCGCCATCATCATGGGCGCAGACCAGCTCGGCGTCGCGCTGACGATACCCGGGCGCGGCGACGACTCGTACAGCCACGCACGCGAACGCATGGCGCAGTTCTCGCAAGGTATCGTCAATGCCCTCCAATCACTTGGCGTGCGAGCCAATTTCCGGCGCAAGAATGACATCGAAGTAAATGGAAGGAAAATCGTCGGCCTGGGAATTTACAGGGCGCACAGCCAGACTCGGCCCGAGTCGGCGTTCTCAGTGTCATCAGCGCTTCAGCGAACCGGCTTGCTCTTTCACGCTTCACTGCTGGTCGGCCTCGACATCCCGCTCATGCTGCGCGTGCTCAAGACGCCCTTTGAAAAAATCTCCGATAAGGAAATCGCCACCGTCGCCGACCGCGTCACGACCGTGCGCCGCGAAATCGGGCGCGAGATTGAATTGAGCGAAGCTCGCGCGCGCATCGCCGAGGGCTACGCCGCCGCGTTCGGCGTCTCGCTCCTGCCCGGCGATTTCACCGCCGACGAGCGCCGCGCGATTGCCGCGCTCGAACGCAGCAAATATCTCACCGCCGAGTGGGTGAGCCAGACGACGGCTGTGCCGGACGCGCTCGGCTCGGCGAAAGTCAAAACTCCCGGCGGCCTGCTGGATATACGCGCCACGCTGGCCGGTAACATTCTGAAAGCCGTGTTCATCGGCGGCGACTTCTTCGCCGCCGAAGCTGCGATCGCCGACCTGGAATCCAGCCTGCGCTGGCACTCGGCCGATCCGGACGCGGTCGCCGCGACGCTGGCCCACGCTTGCGCTGGCCGGGCTGATGACCTGACTGCCCTGCCGCTTGACGCGCTCGTGACGGCGGTGCAGCAGGCGATTCGCCGCGCGCGGCTGGCCGAATCGGCTGCTCGCGCCGACCCGTACGGGTGCTTCGTGAATCCAGTCTGAAGCGTAAAACGTGAAGCGTAAAACGTAATTGAGGCAGAAGCCGCCCATGCCTGACACCGCAATCTCCGATCTCCAATTACCAATTACCGCTTCCTCTTTTGCCCTGCGTCGCACGCACTTCCCGGACGAGATCGTATTCCACACGCCCGGACTCAAGCGCTTCAAGACCTCCGAATACGGCAAGCAGGACGCGGCGCGGTTCGTTTCGGTCAGCGTGACCGGCACAGCCTGTGCGCTCGCTTGCGAGCACTGCAAGATGCACATTCTCGAAGGCATGACCGCGCTGCCCAAGTTCGGCGGCTCACTATTTGACTTGTGCGGCGAACTTGCGGAACGCGGCGCGCGCGGCGTGCTGATTTCCGGCGGATGCGACCAGCACGGGCGGGTACCGCTGCTGCGCCATATCCCCGATCTGATCCGCGTCCGGCGCGAACTCAACCTCACCATCCGTGTCCACCCCGGCCTGCCCGACGAGGACACCGTCGCCGGCCTGGCTGAAGTCGGGGTTGACGGCGCGTTGGTCGACATCATCGGGGACGACGCGACGATCCACCAGGTCTATCACCTCGATACGACCATTGCCGAATACGAAGCGGTGCTTGAGTGCCTGGAGCGATACCATGTGCCCGCCGTGCCGCACATCATCCTCGGCCTGCACTTCGGCCAGATGCGCGGCGAGTGGACGGCGCTCGATATGATCGCGCGACACGCCAGGAAATTTCTCGTGCTGGTGATCCTCATGCCGCTCACCGGCACGCCCATGGTCGACGTGACTCCGCCGCCCGTGTCGGAAATCGCCGGCTTCTTCGCGCTGGCCCGTCGTACACTGCTAACCACGCCCGTCATGCTCGGCTGCGCACGCCCGCTGGGAAAAGTCAAAGCCGAAATTGACCTCGCGGCGGTGGATGCGGGTCTGAACGGCATCGCCTATCCGGCCGAAGGCGTCGTCGCCTATGCCCAATCGTGCGGCCTGACGCCGAAATTCGTGGACGCCTGTTGTGGGGTACAGTGGTAGCAGATGGCAGATAGCAGATGGTGAATAGCGGATAGCCACACGCCATCAGCCATACGCTATCGGCTATCAGCCAAAGGAGCCTATGGCGAAAGTCACCTTGTCGTCCAAAGAGCAAGCCGAACAGTTGCAGATTAGCCCAGACTACGTGCGCATCAGCATGGCGGCGGCGATTGAACTCGGCCTTAAGCCCGGGCGCATGTTCCGCGACGTTCACTGCGGGTGCATCAACCTGCTCCAGAGCTACCCGGAAGGCTGCTACGCCAACTGCACGTACTGCGGGCTGGCCCGCGAGCGGCCTGGCGTGCCGGAGGACAACACGTTCATCCGCGTCGCGTGGCCCCTGTTCTCCACCGACCTCGTCGCGGAGAAAATCGCCGAGCACCAGGAGCATGTCGGGCGAGTGTGCATCGCACAGGTGCAAGATCACCGCGCCTATGACGACTTGATCGACATGACTCAGCGCGTGCGCCGCCTGAGCGACGTGCCCATTTCCGCGCTCGTCTCGGCGACGACGCTCGACGAAGAGCGGCTGGCACACATCAAAGACGCCGGCGCGGACATCATCGGCGTCGGATTGGACGCGGCCAGCGAGGAGGTATTCCGGCGCACGCGCGGACGTGGCGCGAAGGGGCCGCACGACTGGCACTACCACTGGCACATCGTGCGCGCCGCGCGCCGCCTGTTCGGCCCTATGAAAGTCAACTGCCACATCATCGTCGGCCTCGGCGAGACCGATCGTGACCTGGTCGATCTCTTCTATCAACTCAAGTCCGAGCAAATCGCGGGATACCTGTTCTCGTTCAATCCCGAGCCAGGCACGGCCATGCAGCACGTGCCACGCGCGCCGATCCACCGCTGGCGGCGCATTCAACTGGTCAAGTACCTTATCGAAAGCTACGAGCTGCCGCGCGAGGCGATCGAGTTCGATGCCGAGTGCAACATCGTCCGGCTAAACGCGCCCGGTCTGATGGTCGAAGTGGCAGTGAACACGGGCATGCCATTTATGACCAATGGCTGCCCCGACCAAAACGGCGTGATGGCCTGCAACCGGCCCTACGGCTCGTATCGCCCCGGCGAGGAATTCCGCGATTATCCGTTCAAGCCGGAGACTGACGACTTGATCATTATCCGGCAACACATGCGGCTGGAAGAAATCTGGCAATGACAGCGTATCGCATATCGCGTATGGCGTATCGCCTATTCCATCCGCGATCAGCGATAGGCGATAGGCGATAAGCCATATGCCAACTCCCATTCGTCTCTTGAATCTCGGCCCAACCCGCTGGCTCCGCACCCAGTCGGTCTATCACGCCCTGGCCGAGACGATGACGGCGGAGTCGCCTGACACTATCGTCCTCGCGCAGCCACTGCAACCGTATTTGTGCATTGGCTATCACCAGGAATTAGCCTCGGTGCTGGATCGCCAGACGTGCGCACGAATGGGCTTGCCTATCGTTCGACGCAGAGTCGGCGGCGGCGCGACGTATCTCGACGTCAATCAACTCTTTTACCAGTGCATCTTTCATCATTCGCGCGTGCCCGCTACCGTCAGCGCCGTGTATGCGAAACTGCTGGCCGCGCCGGTTGCGACTCTAAAAGCATTGGGCTTGAAGGCGGAACTGCGCGGCGAGAATGAAATCGAGGTGTCGGGAGCTGCCACCCCGCATCCCCAGCGTATCGCCGGAATCGGCGGGGGGCGAATCGGGGAAGCCGCTGTCGTCGTCGGCAACGTTCTGTTTGACTTCAACTACAACGCGATGACTCGTGCGTGGCGTGTTCCGTCGGAGTCATTTCGCCGTTTAGCGTCCGAAGCGCTGCGCGACTGCGTCACGACGCTGTGGGCCGAACTGCCGCGCGCCGTTTCGCCCGACGAAGTTCAGCTCATGCTCATTGGCGAATTCGCCCGCGCGCTCAACCGCCCCGTCGAGCAGGGTGAATTGACGGCCAATGAAGCACAAAAGATCGCGGAAGTTGAAAAGCGCCTCGTTTCATACAAATGGCTGAATCTTCACAGCAACGGCGCAAGACCCATGACGGCGCTCAAGATCTCTCACGGCATCTTCATTCGCGCCGCCAAAGCAGAAATTGGCGCTTACCAAGTGCGCGCCGCGTTTTGGGTTCGCGACGACGTGATCGAGCAGGCGGTGTTAGAGAGTGAGCCGGGGCATCACTGGAGCGAGGTGGAAGCGAAGTTAAGAGGAATGAAGGTAGGGAAGCCGGAGCATCTCATTCATGGCATATTAAGCGAGGAGATACGGCATGCCGTCCGCGGATGAAGTCCTGCAGGCCCTCTCGCGGGTGCAGGAACCCGAACTCCACCGTGACCTGGTCTCGCTGAACATGGAGCAGCAGGCGGAAGGCCTGATTACAGACATACCGCTGTTGAATTAGGGTTGGAGGTTGGAGATTTGCGGATCGTCGTCATCACCGATGATCCAGTCGTGCTGAGAGGTATCGAGCGCGTGGGCGAGACCCTCGGCGCGGCTCTGGACTGCTTTAAATCCCTCGCAGCAGCGACCTTCGATGACGCTCCGTCCGCCATCGTTTTGGATGCGGAGGTAGCCAGGGCGCGGGAAACCGTTGGCGAGTTGAAATCCAGGTGGCCGCAGACGTTAGTGGCGGGTTTTGTTTCCAATCCAAGCCGCACGCTATGGGAACAGGCCGAAGCAGCAGGCTTCGACCTTGTCGCCTCGCGAGGCGCGTTGGCTGCGCAACTGAATAAGAAACTCAAGGATTGGCAGGCCGCCTCGGGCAAACGGCAAGTGCGCGTGTGTGACATGGCCGACCTGGCCGGGCGTTTAGGCGTCGTGGCACGCCTGGGCGACCTGCTTGTTGGACCGGTAGCCGTTTATCATTTCAGCGGCAAAGTGTACGCAGCCGCCGATGTCTGCCCACACGCCGGAGCGCGGCTTTCGGAGGGCGCGCTCGAGGGCACAGTCATCACCTGCCCGCTGCACGGCAGCCAGTTCGACGTGCGCACCGGCGAGCGGCTGCGCGGCCCGGCGGACGTGGAAATCAAAACGTATCGGGTTGAGATCCAGGGCACACAGGTATTTCTCGTCCTATGACACAATACGGCTTCCTGATCGACAACCGCAAGTGTATCGGCTGCCACGCCTGCTCGACGGCCTGCAAGTCCGAGAACGAAGTGCCGCTTGGCGTCAATCGCACGTGGGTCAAGTACACCGAGAAAGGCGTCTTCCCGGACACGCGCCGATACTTTCAGGTGACGCGCTGTAACCACTGCGCCAACCCGCCCTGCGTCCACATTTGCCCCGTCACGGCGATGCTTCAGCGCCCGGATGGCATTGTCGAGTTCGATGCGTCGCGCTGCATCGGCTGCAAAGCCTGCCTGCAGGCATGTCCGTACGACGCCATCTACATCGATCCCGAAACCCACACGGCGGCCAAATGCCATTTCTGCGCCCATCGCGTCGAGGTGGGTCTCGAGCCGGCATGCGTGATCGTGTGCCCGGAACACGCGATCATTGCCGGCGATCTGGATGATCTCAACTCCGAAATCGCGCGGACGATCGCCACGCAGCAAGTGCGCGTCCGCAAGCCGGAACAAGGCACCGGGCCTAAACTGTTTTACATTGATGCCGAGGAAGTGTCCATCGTCCCGGCGCTGGCCAGGCAGGATAGGAGCATGTTGTGGGCGACGTGGCCCGACCATGGGCCGGGCGACTGGCGCGGGCCGATCCACATCGGCGACGGCAACATGGCAAGCGCGCTCCTGCGCTCGGCCGCCGCGCCGCGCGAGACGTACAATGCGCCGCACAGGATCCCGTGGCACTGGCAAGTCCCGGCTTATCTCGTCGCCAAATCCATCGGCGCGGGGTCGTTCGTCGTCGCCGTGGCCGGAGTCGCGCTGGGCCTTCTGCCCGCCGCGCCGCTTTTCACGACGATCGCCGCGTTCATCGCGCTGCTGTTCATCGGCATCAATACCGGTTTGCTGGTGTGGGATCTCGATCGCCCCGACCGTTTCTGGACAATCTTGATTCGCCCGCAGTGGAAGTCCTGGCTGGCGCGCGGCGCATTCATCCTGGTCGGCTTCTCGATCGTCGGCGGCTTGTTTTTCCTGGGTCACCTGTTCGGCCTGGGCAGCCTGGCCAACCTGCTGGCCTGGCCCGGCGTCGTCCTGGCCGTGCTCTCGGCGGTCTATACGGCCTTCCTCTTCGCTCAATCGGAGGGCCGCGATCTGTGGCAGAGCACGCTGCTGCCATGGCACTTCTTCGTGCAGTCGATCATGGCCGGCTCGGCCGCGCTGTTGATTGCCGCGTCGCTCGTCGGCGCAACGCCCGACGCGCAGCGCGCGCTGGTCGTGACCTTCGGCCTCAGCGTGCTGATCAATCTGTTGATCACCGTGGGCGGCGAGTTCGCCGTACCGCACGCCAGCCAGGTTGCGGCGATGGCGGCGCACATGATCAAGCACGGCGAGTACAGGCGACACTATTGGTTCAGCTTGCTGGTTGGCCTGTTGGCTCCACTCGCGCTGGTCGCCTTCGCGAGCGAATCGCCGGTCGGGCTGGCTGTCGCCGGGGCGCTATCCATCGCCGGATTGTTTGCGTACGAGTGGGCGTTTGTGATGGCGCCGCAGGAGGTGCCGAACAATTAATCACTGAAGCGCTGACGCGAAGCGGCTGATTTCGCTGAAAACACCCCTCAGCGTCCTAAGTTCAGTCAGCGCCTCAGCGATACAAAGGAGACGAGGCAACGACTGGAATCCAACAACCTCTCATTCAGCGTCTTCAGTACTTTCAGCGTTTCAGCGATTTAGGAGGCCACCATGGACAGACAACACGTTAAGCCGGAGTATCCACATTCCGAACTCACGTCCCGTATCATCGCCGCCGCTCAGGAAGTGCACCGGACACTGGGGCCGGGCTTCGAAGAAGTCTTCTACCAACGAGCGCTGTCGAAGGAATTGCAGGCTGCGAATCTTGAGCATGAGCGTGAAGTATGGATGACCGTCTATTACAAGGGCGAGAAACTCGGCCGCAAGCGGGTGGACTTCGTCGTGGAGGCGTGTATGGTCGAGACGAAAGCCAAATCCGCGCTGGAAGACGCGCACTACGTGCAGACGCTTTCCTATCTCAAGGCTTCGGGCTACGAAGTCGGCCTGCTCATCAACTTCGGCGGTGCAAGACTGGAAGTGAGGAGACTGATCAACACCAAACGCTGAACACTGAGTCGCTGATTGCTCTGAGGACACTGAAACGATTTCAGCGAAATCAGCGTCCTCAGCGCCTCAGCGATCCAAAGGACTTACGATGACCGACACGCCGAGTATTACCCGCCTCCCCCCTCAACTCACCGACGCCGGCGAGCGCATGCAGCAGTATCCCCCGCCCGAGCGCTGGGACAACTGGGTGGAATACGACCACAAGGCGTGGCCGAAGAAGATTGCCCGCGAATACATGCTCGTGCCGACGGTGTGCTTCAACTGCGAGTCGGCGTGCGGATTGCTCGGCTGGGTAGACAAGGCGACGATGCAGGTTCGCAAGTTCGAGGGGAACCCCGCGCATCCCGGCAGCCGCGGCCGCAACTGCGCCAAAGGCCCGGCGACGATCAACCAGGTCAACGATCCCGATCGCATCCTGTACCCTCTCAAGCGCGCGGGCAGGCGCGGCGAAGGAAAGTGGGTGCGTGTGACGTGGGACGAGGCGCTCAAGGACATCGGCGGGCGCATCCGCACGGCTTTTCTGGAAAATCGTCACGACGAGGTGATGTACCATGTCGGCCGGCCCGGCCACGACGGCGTGATGGAGTGGATTCTCCCGGCGTGGGGCGTGGACGGCCATAACTCGCACACCAACATCTGCTCGGCCGGCGCGCGCGCGGGCTACGCCTTCTGGATGGGCTTCGACCGCCCCAGCCCGGATCATGCCCACGCCAACGTCATCCTGCTCATCAGCAGTCACCTCGAAACAGGGCACTACTTCAATCCACACGCCCAGCGCATCATCGAAGGCAAGATGGCCGGAGCGAAGCTGATCGTGTTCGACACGCGCCTCTCGAATACCGCGTCGATGGCCGACACGTGGATTGCGCCGTGGCCCGGCTCGGAAGCGGCGATCCTGCTCGCCATCGCCAATTACCTGATCACAACCGGAAAGTACGATCGGGAGTTTGTGCGCAAGTGGGTCAACTGGGAAGAGTTTCTGAAAACTTCAAACTTCAAACCCCAAACTCCCAATAACCAATCCCTAATTACATTCGAACGATTCGAGGCTGCTCTCAAAGATCACTACGCCCAATACACGTTCGAATTCGCGGCGCAGGAGTCGGGCGTCGAGGCGCGCATCCTCAAGGGCATCGCCGAAGACGTCGCGAACTGCGGCGGAAAACTGGCGTCGCACAACTGGCGCAGCGCGGGCGCGGGCAACCTCGGCGGCT